>CAIVAT010000153.1 GCA_903903985.1 uncultured Bacteroidales bacterium
CTGACTTATGACAATGGTTTACCGGGTGATTGCCGCCTGACCGGTACGGTCACCTCTTCCCTGGGAACCATTCCCGGTGCCTGCGGAGGAGATGTTACCGAAACCTGGACGGCCGTCGTTTGCGGAAATACCATCACAACTTCCAGGATCATCCACGTCAGTCCTGCGTTGACACCATGGTTCCAGCCACAATTGCCCATTAACGTGTCTTGCGGAGAGGCTGCCACCCACGATCTGACTTATGACAATGGCTTACCGGGTGATTGTCGCCTGACCGGCACGGTCACCTCTTCCCTGGGAACCATCCCCGGTGCCTGCGGCGGTGATGTCACCGAGACCTGGACGGCCGTCGTTTGTGGAAATACCATCACGACTTCCAGTATCATTCACGTCAGCCCCGCTGAAAAACCTGTTATGACGGCTCCCGGCAACATTGTAGTGACTTGCACCGGTTTGCCTGAACCCACCAAACTCCCGTTTAGCAATGAACTTCCGGAGGGCTGTTTAATCACCGGAACATCAAATTTATCAACATTTACAACGACAGTACCCGGTTACTGCCATGGCCAGGTAATAGAAACCTGGACTGCAACTGACATTTGCGATAGACCACTGTCCTCAGTATCAAGGACTATTGACATCAATGACAACATTCCTCCAACGATTTCATGTCCGTCTACTCCACAAACAAGAACCATAACCGGAGGATTGATATCCTATAAGACCATTGGGAATGAGTTTGATTACACGAATTTAAGTGACAATTGTATTGCAGTATCTGCAACAAATAACCTGAACGGATCATCAACACTGGATGGATTTGAGTTTCAGTCAGGGACTACTGCCGTAACCTGGACAGCGGTCGATGCCTGCGAAAATACGTCTTCCTGTTCTTTTGATGTAATCATACATGCCCCGTCGATCACCCTGGAAAAGACCGGCACATTGCATTTGAATACAGTGATGCCGGATGCAATCGCAAACGTGGGAGACCAGATCACCTACCAGTTTAAAGTCACCAATACTGGCAATACCATACTGACCAATGTCATGATCACCGACCTGGCCGCAACGGTTACGGGAGGCCCCATCGCAATGCTGGCGCCGGGTGAAACTGATATCAGCACGTTTACTGCTGTTTATACGTTGATACAGCCTGACACAGTCGCCGGTACCTTTACCAACACAGCTACCGTTACAGCCACCGCTCCTCAGGCCGTGACGGTGACCGCAACGGATACCGATACCCAGAATTACCTGACCATTTCAGGGAATATCTATGACGATGCAAACGGAATGAACAACAGCCAGATATCCGGCAGCCCGGTCAACGGCTCAAGCAGCAACATATTCATAAACCTTGTGAGTGCTGAAAAAGGGGTACTTACCTCGAAATTGGTCAACACCGATGGCACCTATTGTTTCGTCATTGAGGATGGCGTTGATTTTAATGTGAACTACACCCTCATTTTGACCAATTCGCTTCAAACGGAGGGAGATATGACGTTGAATACTGCAAGCTACCCGCCAAACTGGGTGTCAACCGGGGAGATTCTCGGGTTGAGTTCAGGCAATGATGGCCTGATTGATGGGCTGCTTTCCGTTTTCACCAGTGAAACAAGATCAAATGCTAACTTTGGCCTTGATCAATTGCCAAATTCCTTCAGCGCATCGGCTTCATACGTCAACCCTGGAGGATATAACACGGTTACAGTTCCATCGCTCATAGGAACCGACCCCGAGGATGGATTGCTGGGCACCCATGCAACATTGAAGATCACCGCTCTGGCTACAAATGGAACATTATATTACAATGGAATTCCCGTATTCCTGAACCAGGTTATTCATAATTATAACCCTTCGTCACTCACGGACAATCCTGCTGATGGTGATGTAATCTCTGTCTTTGAATATGCTTTTATTGATATCGCAGGGATGCAGGACCCATCTCCTGCCGTTGTCATACTTGATTTCTATGTTTGTCCTATCCTGGTCACCAACCCGCAGGAGACATGTGTACCCAACAAGGTTGACCTGACCGCCTCTTCCGTCACAGCAGGCAGCACATTATATGGAGCCACCCTGAGCTACTGGATGGATGAAAATGCCACGATCCCTATGACACATCCAGTTACAGCGGGCAATGGACATTATTACATTAAAGCAACTTTGCCGAGATGCTCTTCCATCATGCCGGTAACGGTAACGATACTTCCTTTGCCTGCCTTGTTTAATGCTACCGGCAGTGGCAGTTACTGCGCCGGCGGCGCTGGGCGGGCAATCGGCCTCGATGGTTCACAAACCGGTGTTAATTATACCCTCTGGTTTGGTTGCTGCAACGTTGTGGGAACAACCGTCCCGGGAACCGGTGGCGCAATCACCTTCCCTGGCTACCAAAAGATTGCCGGACTATATTCCGTATTAGCTGAAAATACAACGACGCATTGTACCAATTTCATGGCTTCCTGCGCGTATATATGGATCGATCAGCCGGTACCTGTTGGCGTTGCAATTCAACCTTCCGGTACGGATCCAATCCCGGCAGGAGAGGCAATCACCTTTACTGCTTCGCCTACCAACGGAGGTACCTCACCCTCCTACCAGTGGATGGTAAACGGGCTGAATGCTGGAACAAACAGCGCAACATTCACATATATTCCAGTCAATGAAGATGAGGTAACCTGCGTCCTTACCTCCAACGGGTATTGCGTTTCGGGGAATCCGGCTACATCCGCCACAGTGATCGTGGAGGTTCATGGCATTCCTTCTACCATCAGAGCCAGTGGCATTATTGATAATGGAAAAACCAAATGCTTCAACGCTGAACAAACCCTGAATGTCGCAGGAAACGGAACCGTATTTATTGTTCAGCCCGGCGGGAGTGCATTGATGATCGCAGGGCAAAACATTCGTTACCTGCCCGGCACTTCAATTCTGGCTGGTGGCTATATGCACGGGACCATTTCGGTCAACAGCCAGTATTGCGGGCAAAAATTACCGGCTTTGCCATCTTTGACAACAACAGGGGATGAGGAGACCCATAAGGTATCCGTTTCCCCGTCATTCTTCATTTATCCTAACCCGACATCCGCAAAATTTACTGTTGAACAAAAAGATAATAAAACATTCGAAACCGTAACGGTTGAAGTTTACGGGATGCGTGGAGAACAGCTCCTGTCTGAAACATTTGCCGGAGCAAAGAAACATGTATGTGACATTTCACGCGTGCAGCATGGATTGTACTTTGTCAGGGTTGTCGCAGATGGATATGCAGAAACCTTTAAACTGGTCAAGACAAAATAAACTGGAAGTCAAACGAAGGTTGATCTTATGAAAAGTACACTGTAAAAGTCCGGTCAATTCTGATTAAGCCGGTCAATCCTGAAATTCAGGTCTGCAAGTTTCACAGGTCTTTGAAGAGGTTTATATTGACCGGCAATAAAAGCAGTAACTGCGTGTTTCTGCTTTTTCTCCTCCATGACCAGGACTTCAAGGGCATGATTGAGTTCCACCATGAAATCCAGGAATGATCCGTCGCGGACTTCTGCATTTGGCTGTATTCCCTGTTCAATGGTCGCCGAATGACTGATGAAAAAAACACGCAACCGGGAAATGATCCCTATGATGAAATCAATGTCACCCAGCATGGTGTCAACTTTTTTCTGTATAAACGGGAACTTGCCGCTCCGTTGTCCATCTGTCAGTTTTTGCATTATTTTTTCCGTCACCAGGAATATAGCCCGGCTGAGTCCTTCTATTTCCTCTTTCATGCCAAAGAAGAAACCGGCTAAAGGTCCGTTTACAGTTTGTCTGCTTAGGATCTGAAATTTTGATTCCAGATGCAGCGAAATCCTGCATAGTTCCTCCATTGCTGAATTGAGCCTTACCTGTGCAAGCTGCAAGGCAACGGTTCTTGAAATCCGCACGGCTAATGCTTCAATCAACACTTGTTCGAAGGCATTTGCAATCTCTTTTTTCTGTGAAGAAAGTTTCATACAGCCCACAACCTGTCCCTGGTAAATTAGCGGAATTATAGCAACTGATTGAATATCATGTATTTCGTAAGCAATTTTATCATGAAGCGGGATCTTTTCAAGACAATTGAAATCGGTCTTTCCATCAAAAAGCGCCTTCACCTGCCATGAATTGCGGCGAAAGGTGATCATTTTGGCAAGGCTTTCATCCGGCAGGTTATAATGGCAAACCAGGTCGAGCCGCCGCTGTTGCCGGTTAAAAATATAAATTCCGCCATACTCAACATGATGGAAACTGCATACCAGAGAAAAAATATCCAGGATTGATTTTTCCAGGCCGTCGGGCAGTACCGTAAGGAAATTGATATGATTCGCCAAATGCCTGGTGAGATCGCCTTTCCCGTCAGCCGCAAGCACCCGGTTTTCATGGTGATCATTCGCTTTGTACTCCAGGTCCCGGGTAATCATTCCAATCTTTAACGTAAGACTGGTCCCTTTGCGGATAAGTGTCTCAATGGATTCGTGCGGATGATTCATTTTACAGAAGTCTGGGCAACCCTGTCATCAGCTGAACAGGCAGGGTACTTTGCAGTGCATAATTACCAACAAATCCTTTATCTTGCAATACGGAAAAACCATAATCTGCGACTGCGGGATTCCGCAGGAAGTCAGCATATAAAGATCTGTAATTACCTCATTATCAATAATTATAAATACGATGAGGCGTGCAAATTACACGAGGGACAGGGTAAATGTTTACAGGGAGAGATCACTTTCTGTCTGCCGGGATATTGAATTTTTCGATCTTGCGATCAAGGGCCTGGCGGGAAATATTGAGCAGGCGGGCAGCATGGGATTTTACAAATTTCGCCTTTCTCAGCGACTGGATGATGGTTTGTTTTTCCAACTCATGCAGGTTGATCATCTCCCCTGCAACTTTTGAAGTGAGGTAAGTGCTTATTTTCTTTCCCGAATTGATGAAATGGCTAAGGTTGATGGTGGTTCCGTTGCAAAGGATGATGGCCCGCTCCACCATGTGTTTGAATTCCCTGACGTTGCCCGGGAAATTGTATTCCAGCAACCATTCAAAAACCCGCGGATCCACATCATGAATTGGTTTTTTGATGGATGTCGCATAGGTTTGCAGGAAATACTGGAACAGGGGAGGGATATCCTCTTTTCGTTCCCTGAGCGGGGGCAAGTGTATGGTAAATGAATTCAGCCTGTAAAAAAGGTCAGGGCGAAAGAGCCTTTCTTCCACCAATTTTTCGAGACTGTGATTGGTCGCTGCAATGATCCTGACATCAACTTTTACCATTTGCTTGGAGCCCAGCCGCGTGATGGTGAGATCATCAAGAACGCGCAGGAACTTGGGTTGAAGGCTCAATTTCAGGTCACCGATCTCATCCATAAATAATGTTCCGCGATGGGTAGCTTCAAACCATCCTGCTTTTTCGCCAACTGCCCCGGTGAAAGCTCCTTTGGTGTGGCCAAAAAATTCGCTCTCAAAAAGCTCTTCTGCAATGGAGGCACAATTGATCGCATGGTACGGATGTTTTTTACGTTGGCTCAGGTAATGGATCCCCTTGGCAACCAATTCCTTGCCGGTTCCGCTCTCCCCGGTGATCAAAACTGTTGTGTTCTGTGATGCAGCCACATTGCACATAAACCTGATCACTTCCTGCATCTGGCGGCTGTCTCCAACGATTTTATGCCCGATTGCCGGCAATAATTGATCAGAAACGCAGTCGACATCACTGCTGCCATTTTGCATGTTTTTCCGAAAATCAAGAAAGGATTTTGTTTTCTGAATTGCCCGGGTAAGTTCTTTGATACTGAAGGGTTTATTGAAGAAATCAAAGGCGCCGAGCCTCATGCTGCGGATCACACTGTCCATCTCTCCATGTGCAGTGATCATGATGACTTCGGTTTGCGGATAAAATTTTCGTATTTTTTCCAATACCTCTATTCCATCCATTTCCGGTAACCGGATATCCACAATTGCCACATCAACAGGATGTTCATCCAGCAAAGCGAACGCTTCGGAAGGCAATCCCGCCTTGAATACTTCAAAATTCAACTCCCTCAGAAATTCCTCTATTTCATCCCTTATTTCTGGTTCATCATCAAGGATGAGTACATGTAACTTTCCCATATGAAAATAAGGTCATCTGTATTAACAGGATTTACAAAGTAAGTCTATTCTTTTCAATGAACCAAACATTTACATATGTTTTATGGAAAATTAATCAAACGGCCGGCAAAACAATCCTGACATTGGTATATTCACCGGGATCACTCGTAACGGTGATCGAACCGTTCATTTCCTTCACAATTCCATATACAATGGACAAACCCAGACCTGATCCCGCCCCTTCTCTTTTGGTTGTAAAAAAAGGTGTAAACAACTTTTCAATATGTTCTTCAGAAATACCGATCCCATTATCGGAAACATCCAGAATGACGGAATTCGCAGACTTTGTTGCTTTAATCTCTATCTGCTTTTGAAATCCCGGATCGTTGGTTTTCTTGAATTTTTCGATCACTGCATACCTGGAATTGGTCATTAAATTAAGGAGTACCTGTTCCATCTTGAAAATATTCCCGACAATATGTGCCTTGCTGTCAATATCGGCCGATACGATTTTGATGCCTTCGGCCCTGAATTGCACACTGACCATTTCCAGTGTTTTTGAAACCAGCTCCCTGATGTTCACCTTTTTAAAAACAATGTCATGATGGTCCTGGGCAAAAATGCGCATATTGTCGACAACCTGTTGAATACGATTGACATTCAGCAGCATCGATTGAAATTTTCGTTGCAGGTATGCCGTCGAAAGGTCCTTTCTTCCCATGATCATTTTTTGCATGATGTTCTCGATCGACAAGGAGATGATGACGAGTGGCTGGTTTATTTCATGAGCCATCCCTGCCGATAGTTCACCGAGCGACTCCATCTTTGATTTATGGATAAGCATTTGCTGTTTGATCTTTAAATCGCTGATGGTTTGATTCAACTGCTCAACGGTACGGTTCAGTTTTACCTGGGCATCATGCAGATCGATCATCCTGGCGATCCGCCAAACGATGGCTTCAATAAACGATTTATCATCACTGGTAATATTTTCAAAATCGTTGAGGATCAGATTAAGGCAGCCCAGAACTTGATTTTCGTGAACCAGTGGGATGACCGAGATGGTTTTCTGATCCATTCTTTCAATTTCCCGCCTTATTTCATCGGGAAGTTCGGGTAAAATATCATACTGGGGCTTTCCCCTCATGACAATTTCAAACTGAAGGGTATCCGCTTCAAAGGACCTGTTATTGCTGATAAAGTTATCCGGTAAATTGTAATGACAGGTGAGCTCCAGCATCTGCCGGTCTTCATTTAACAAGTACAGACCCCCGGCGAAAATGCAATCGGCCTGGTATAATTTAACAAAGACATCTGTGATTGTTTTTTCCAGCCCGCCCGAAAATGAAGTTATTAAATTGATGCTTTGTTCAATGGAAATATACGCGGATTTTTTTTTATCTGCAGTAACATCATGCACAATATTAAGTAACCCGATCACCTTCCCCTGACCATCATGGATGGGCATGCCATGTGCTTCAACGTATACCTTCCCGTTTTTATTTTTAAAAGTATTGCTGGATATGCATTCCCTGTTTTCTTCCGTGACTGGCTTGAATATTTCACGGCGGTATTTCTCCCTGGCAGCCCTGTCATACATCCCGAAGATGGACTTTCCGATCATGTCTTCCGCATTTTTGCCATGAAATTCCGCTGCCTTGTGATTCACATAGATGTATTTTCCCTTCAGGTCAACAATGGTGACAATCTTGTTAATATTTTCAGCCATCAGCATGTATCTTTCCTCCAGCATCTTGCCGGCACCCTGCAGGAGGTTATGCGCCTGGGAAGTTTCTGCTATATTCTGATCCTTTTCCCTCATGGCGAGGAAATTATCAAAATTAGTCTCCAGTTGCTTCGCAAGCTCGCTGATAAGCTTATCGACTTTCTTTTTCAGGATGGTGTTTTCCTGAACTAACTCATCGATGCGTTCATTGTTGAGGGACATGGATCATGGTATTCGGAAAACCAAAAATAATTACTGAACAACAGTAAACCGTTTCACATCATCAGCTGTAATCATTCCATCGCAAAGGATTGCCAGGCGTTCCACGACGTTTTTCAGCTCCCGGATGTTGCCGGTCCAGCGAATCTCTTTCAATGCATCCATGGCTTCGGGAACAATTTCCATCAGGGGTTTGCCCATCGCGGTGCAAAAATCGGCAAGAAATTGCCCGGCCAGCAATGGAATGTCATCAACCCTCCTGTGCAATGGAGGAACATCAATCACAATCACGCTCAGCCGGTGGTAAAGGTCTTCACGGAAAGTTTTGTTTTTTATTTCCTCCCTCAGATTTTTATTGGTGGCAGCGATCACCCTGACATCAACCGCGATCTCTTTTTCTCCACCCACGCGTGTGATTTTATTTTCCTGCAGGGCGCGAAGCACTTTCGACTGCGCTGAAAGGCTCATATCACCGATCTCATCCAGAAAAAGGGTTCCTCCGCTTGCCTGCTCAAAATCTCCCTTGTGCTGTTTGATGGCAGAGGTAAAAGAACCTTTTTCGTGGCCAAAAAGGTTGCTCTCGATGAGTTCGGCTGGTATTGCAGCGCAATTTACCTCGATAAAAGGGCCGTTGGACCGGTTGCTTAAAGCATGCAAATGTCGTGCAACCAACTCCTTGCCGGTACCGTTTTCACCTGTAACCAGCACACGTGCTTCGGTAGGTGCCACTTTCGCAATCATCGACCGGATCTGCATCATGGCTTCACTGAGGCCGATCATCTCATAATTGACCCCGATCCTGCGTTTCAGGAAACGGGTTTCGTCAACCAGCCTTGTGCGGTCAAGCGCATTGCGCAAGGCAACCAGCAACCGGTTCAGGTCAATGGGTTTGGAAATGTAATCATAGGCCCCTTTTTTGATGGCTTCCACCGCGGTGTCGATGGTTCCATGGCCGGAAATCATAATGACCGGGGTATCGGTCACCTCAAATATTCTGCCAAGTACCTCAATGCCATCCATTTTTGGCATCTTGATGTCGCACAGGATGGCATCATACTTGCATTCACTGATCTTCTGCAATCCCGCTTCCCCGTCGGGAGCATCATCAACTCCATACTTCTCATATTCCAGGATCTCCCTTAAGGTGTTCCGGATGTTTTTTTCGTCATCAATGACCAGGATACGGGACATTAGGATTTTAGATTTGAATGAAGATTGATTCAAAGGTAGGTAAAGTTTGGATAACTTTGTAAAACAATGCAAAATCAAAATTCTGCTACCGGCTGTCCATTCCGTTCCCTGCTGATTATTCTTTTACTGGGCATCATCCGTTTCGGAAATTCCCAGGAATTTTCCTCCGGACAACCATTAAAATTCCCCTGGGCCGGGGGTTTGAATTCCTGCCAGTTTTGCGCCATCGATCTCAACAACGACGGGATCAGGGACCTGCTGATTTTTGACCGGCATGGGAACCGCAGGTTGACTTTCATCAACCACGGTCAGCCTGGTGCGGTCGATTATACATTTGCCCCAGAATACGCGCTCCTGTTACCCGATCTGCATGACTGGGTGATCACAGCGGATTACAACCACGACGGGAAAATGGATATTTTCACCTATGGGTTGGGAGGAGTGCGGGTTTTCGAAAACATTTCTGACACCTCGCTCAAATTCAGGCTGATCACCGGCTTGCTGGAGTCATTCTATTATACCGGCAAGGTGGGCATCCTGGTAACCAGTGTAGATTACCCGGCCCTGGCCGATATCGACAACGACGGAGACCTTGACCTGCTGACCTTTTTTGGCCTGGGTTCCTGGGTGGAATACCACCAGAACCTGTCGATGGAAAAGTATGGAAATTCCGACAGTCTTGATTTCAGGCTTGCTGATCCCTGCTGGGGCAAGTTTAAAGAAAGCGAAGGCGGAAACAAAATAACGTTAAATGCCGATTGCCCATACCTGGATGGCCGATCTGCGATTTACGATTCCCTTTCCCGAAGTCGTCAATCGCGGCATACCGGTTCTACCATGCTTGCCGTCGACCTTAACAATGACGGGCTCAAAGACCTGATCCTTGGTGATGTTGATTACCCGGG
The DNA here is from genome assembly GCA_903903985.1 of uncultured Bacteroidales bacterium. Lineage (GTDB taxonomy): Bacteria > Bacteroidota > Bacteroidia > Bacteroidales > FEN-979 > CAIVAT01. The sequence continues at coordinate 10,150 of CAIVAT010000153.1, forward strand.
ACTGGTGGCCCTTTTCAATGGCGGCACTTACGACACCGCCAGGATGATCGCCCAGGATACCGCTTTCCCGGCATATTCAACGCCAGTTCATCTGTTCTCGTTTCCGGCGGTTTCCTTACTGGATGTCGACAACGATGGTCTCCCCGACCTGCTGGCATCTCCTTTCGATCCAGCCCTTTTCAATTCCGACAATTACAACTGTGTATGGTTCTATAAAAATACCGGTTCGGTCGCACAGCCTCATTTTGAATTACAGCCGGAACAACTGTTCAGGAACGAAATGATGGACTTCGGATCAGCATCACATCCGGTGCTTTATGATTTCGATGGTGATGGCCTGCAGGATCTGTTTGTGGGCAATGACGGGTATTACGCCGGTTCCTATTACGAAAATGCAGTATTGCATTCAGTCTATCGATCAAATATCACCTATTTTCAAAATACCGGCACCCTTTCTGCTCCCGTATTCCATTTTGTAACAGATGAACTGGCCGGAATTCAAGGGATGGGCTTGCGTGGCGCCTATCCAGCCCTGGGAGACCTCAATGGCGACGGGCTCCCCGATCTTCTCGTTGGAAGCAGCGACGGAAAATTGATCTTTTTCAAGAACCAGGGCGGGAGTTCATCCATCCCTGTGTTTGATCCCCCTGTTCTGAACTGGCAAGGCATTGATGTGGGAGATTACAGTACACCGCAGTTGTTTGATCTTGACAAGGACAATGTCGCTGAACTCATCGTCGGAGAACAAAACGGGAACCTGAATCTTTATAAAAATTCAGGAACAGCCGCGAATCCTGTTTTTTCTCTTGTGACAGACAGCCTGGGCAAGGTGAACGTGACCAATTACAATCTTTCATACAATGGATTCAGCACCCCGTGTTTTTCCAGGATGACGGATGGAACAACTTTCCTCGTCGCAGGATCCGATGAAGGCCGCATCCGTTTATTCAAAGATATTGATCAAAACCTGGGTGGGAAATTCACCAGTGCTGACACCGTGTTTTCATGGTTTTCTTCAACACCAAACGACACCATCATGGGCTGGCAAACCTCGCCGGCAATCGGCCATCTCAGCGATGCTGAAGGATTTGACATGATCACCGGTAATTTTTCCGGGGGGTTGAATTACATCACTAAACGGTCCCCCGGCGAAATCATCCAGGGCATCCCGAAAATAATGCCACAGCAAACCGTCTCCCTGAAAATCTATCCCAACCCTTCCGACCAGCGGGTTACCATTGCTTATCCGGGATTCCAAACCAGGAAATCGGGTCTTGCTGGCGGCAAATCATCGGCAAGGGTCAGCATCCACAATGTTTATGGTCAAAAAATCATTGACATCCCTTTCAATGGATTGACAACCATCTCTGTTTCAGCCCTTGCGCCCGGAATTTATCTCATCCGGCTGGAAGAATATACCGCCAAACTGATCATCCGCCGGCCCTGATCACCTTTTATTTCCCTGGATTACTCCTGCTGAGATTCATCATCACCCCGACAAACCCGGTGCCTTGCCTGTCCGGTTTTCCGCCTTTCTTTTCCCTTAATAACCGCCTCCATTAAAAAAAAGTTATTAACAGTGGAGGGAAGTGGAGGAAAGTGGAGATTTATTATCTATATTTACACTCGAAAAAATGATGCAGATGTCGGCAACAAACTTGATCGGTGAATTTGAATGCAGGCTTGATGACAAAAGCCGCATCATTCTTCCGTCTGCGCTAAAAAAACAGATCAGCCCGGAAGCCCACGATAAGTTCGTTATCAACCGTGGATTCGAAGGGTGTCTCGTACTCTACCCGCAGAATGTCTGGGAGGAAACAACCGCCAGGATGAACAAGCTGAACCTTTTCGTAAAAGACCACCGGCGGTTTGTACGCGCATTCAACAACGGGGCTACCCCGTTATCACTCGATAGCCAGAACAGGCTGCTATTGCCGAAGCCATTGCTGGATTATGCCGCTATTGACAGGGAGATTATTTTGTTTGCCTATTCCGACCGGATTGAGGTATGGAATAAAAAATCCTATCTGGAGCTGGTGTCCAATGAACCCGGGGATTTTGCACAACTGGCTGAAAAAGTTATGGGGAACTCAAATCTTATCAACACAGGCGATGACATATCATAGGAGTGTTCTGCTTGATGAGAGTGTAGAGGCCCTGGCAATCAGGCCCGGAGGCATTTATGTGGATGCCACGTACGGCGGGGGCGGACATGCAAAAGCCATCCTCGGCAAGATGCAGGGAGGAAAGCTTATCGCATTCGACCAGGATGAGGAGGCCATTGCAAACCGGTTCGATGATCCTCGGTTGATCATGGTCAACAACAACTTCCGTTTCCTCCGGAATTTTTTGAAACTGCATCATGCGACGCCCGTTGACGGAATCCTTGCCGACCTCGGCATTTCATCACACCAGATCGATCAGCCCGGCCGGGGGTTTTCAACCAGGTTCGATGGCTTTCTCGACATGCGCATGGACCAAAAGAAAAAGCAGACTGCCAGGGATATTGTCAACCATTACAGCGAGGAGCACCTTGCAAACCTCTTCTTCACCTATGGGGAAATCAGGAATTCCAGGAAACTGGCCTCCCGCATCGTGGAGTCCAGAAAAACGAATGCCATAGAAACGACCGGCGAACTCAAAGAAATTGCGAATACCTGCGCCGAACGCGGCAAAGAGTTCAAATACCAGGCACAGCTCTTCCAGGCACTGCGGATTGAGGTCAACCAGGAGATGGAGTCACTGCGTGAATTCCTCGGTCAGGCCACAAAAGCACTCAAACCGGGAGGCAGACTGGTTGTAATCTCCTACCATTCACTGGAAGATAAATTGGTGAAAAACTATTTCCGATCCGGGAATTTCGAAGGGAACGTTGAGAAAGACTTTTATGGCAATGTGATTGTCCCGCTGAAAGTGATCACACGAAAAGCAATCGTTCCAAGTGCTGATGAAATTGAAGAAAACAGCCGTTCCCGTAGTGCAAAACTGAGGGTGGCTGAAAAAATATAAAGTTGAAGGAAAATCTGAAATATAATGATCAGGATCTTGGGGTAAATAGTCCTCTGACGCCGGGGGATTCCCCGGCGGAAGAGGACTTGGGGTATGAAACTCCCGGGCCCGCAAAAGAGCCGGTCAAACCTGTGAAAAAGGCCAATAAAAGCCGCAAAGCGGTTCAGGATTTCCTCGGAGGCGACTACCTGTCGAAGGAGTGGGTGACCGGGAACCTGAGCTATATCCTTTATGTAGCGTTTCTTGCCATGATCTATATCGCCAATACATACTACACGGAAAAAAAATTCAACACGATCGAACGAACCAAAAATGAGCTGAAAGAACTCCGGTACGAATACATCACCACCAAATCAGTCCTGATGTTCCAGGGGCGGCAATCAGAAATTTCGAAGCGTGCCGTGATCCAGGGGCTGAAGGAAGCAAAAATGCCGCCATTTAAAATTCTTTATTCAGGCGAATCTCTTCAATCAAAGAAAAAGTGAGGAAATGAAAGAGATCAAAAAAGGCATATTGATCCGTGTTTACCTGGTTTATCTGGGCGTTTTGCTTTTCGGGGTGTTCATTATTGCCAGGGTAGTGATGATCCAGCAATTTGAAAAGAAAGAATTCATGGAAATGGCTAAAAAACAGGAGATCCACCTGTTCGAAACAGTGGCGATCCGCGGCAATATCCTTGCCGACGATGGCAGCCTGCTCGCCGTTTCAGTTCCTATTTTCGAAGTGCGCATGGATGTAATGACCGATTCCATCACCGATGAGATATTCCGTAACAACGTTGATTCCCTTGCTGTAAGTCTTTCACGGCTGTTTAAAGACCGTACCCCGTCATCCTACCGGGACATGCTCTGGGAAGGCAGGAGAAACCATATCCGCTACATGCTGATCCAGCGTGATGTTACCTATCCCGACCTGAACAAAATGCGGCATTTCCCGATCTTCAAACGTGGAAAGTTCAAAGGCGGGTTGATCGTCATTCCTCAGTATGAACGTGAACTGCCATACAAATCACTCGCACGGCGCATCATCGGCTATGAAAGCGGTGAAGGGACAAATAAAGTGTATGTCGGCCTGGAAGGATCCTTTACGAAAAACCTGCAGGGTGTCAACGGACAGCGGCTCATGCGCCGGATTGGCGGGCAGGCCTGGGTGCCTGTGGATCCGGAAAGCGAGGTAGAACCTCAAAACGGCAACGACATCATCACCACCCTTGATGTGAACCTGCAGGATTTGGCGGAATCATCCCTTCGCAAAGAACTCATTGCCGACAGCGCCGATCATGGATGCGTGATCCTGATGGAGGTGAAAACAGGTTACCTGAGGGCCATGGCCAACCTTGGCCTGACAAAGAAAGGAACCTACGAGGAGATTTTCAACTATGCGATCGGCGAAAGCCAGGAAACCGGTTCAACATTTAAACTGGCATCATTCCTGGTTGCACTTGATGACCATAAAATCAATCTGACCACGCCAGTCAATTGTTCCGGCGGTATTACCTATTATTCCGGCCGTAAAATGGAGGACTCCCACCATGGTCTCGGCTTACTCACAGCCTTGCAGGTATTCGAGAAATCATCGAATGTGGGAACTTCCCGGATGATTTACACTTACTATGCAGATTCGGCCCAGAATTATATTGACGGCCTTTACCGCATCGGCATCAACCGTCCGTTGGGACTGCAGATTGCCGGAGAAGGAAGGCCTTATATTAAAACCACCAAAAGCAAATACTGGTCGGCGCTTTCTTTGCCATGGATGTCGATCGGCTACGAAATAGCACTGGCTCCGATTCATCTCCTTTCCCTTTACAATGCCGTGGCAAATAACGGGGTGATGGTGAAGCCGCTCTTTGTCAGGGAAATCCGGAAAAACGGCCAGCTGGTTCAGCGGTTCAAGCCTGTTGTGATCAACCCGCAGATCGTTTCTCCCTGGGCCATTCAACAGGCAAAACTGTTGCTCGAAGGGGTCGTTACGGAAGGTACCGGAGCGAGCATCAAATCACCTAATTACAAAATCGCCGGGAAAACAGGTACCTGCCAGATTGCTGCAGGAAACAAAGGATATCGCCAGGGAACCAAGCAGGTTCAGTATAAAGGTTCGTTCGTAGGATATTTTCCCGCCGATGATCCAAAATACTCCCTGATCGTGGTCATTGTCAATCCAAGAAAGGGCAAGTATTATGGCGGAGCCGTAGCCGCACCTGTTTTCCGTGAATTATCCGACAAACTTTACGCAATACGGCCCGACATCCTCATCCCGCTGCCCGTCGATACAACTTCCTCACCCTTTCCCATCGCCCAGTCTGGCCAGGTGAAAGACCTTTCACAGGTGTATTCCGGCCTCGGAATGCCGGTACACCAGACAGCCGGACCATCCATTGTAAAAGGGACCATGCCCGATGTGGGTGGAATGGGATTGAAAGATGCACTTTACCTGTTGGAACAACAAGGATTGAATGTGCTGGTGAATGGCAAGGGAACCGTGGTGAAGCAATCCATCGCCCCGGGAATGCAGATATCCAAAGGGATGCCTGTTGTTATTGAACTGAAACTCAGATTGGATAAACCAAAAACCCAGGCAGGATGATGCTCAGTGACCTCATTGGCAAAGACCTGGTTACCGGGATCACCGGCAGAACCGATATTCCCATCAGCGGGATACAGTTCGACTCACGCAGGGTCATGCCCGGAAATATGTTCTTTGCCGTTCGGGGAACAACTTCCGATGGACATGAATTCATCGGTACAGCTATTGAAAAAGGGGCCGTTGCGGTCGTTTGCGAACAACTGCCTTCTGAAATCCAGGATGGGATCACCTTTGTGTTAACCGATGACAGCAAGAAAGCACTGGGGGTGATTGCCTCCAGGTTCTTCGGTGATCCTTCAGAAAAACTGAAACTGATCGGCATCACGGGTACCAACGGAAAAACCACTACGGCCACGCTCCTCTACAGGCTGTTTTTCGAACTCGGGTTCGGCTCAGGCCTGATCTCCACCATACAGAATAAAGTGAACCAGACTGATGTTCCCGCAACACATACCACCCCCGATCCGGTACAGCTCAACGAATTGCTTGCCAACATGGTGAAGGAGGGTTGTGAATACTGTTTCATGGAGGTCTCTTCACATGCAGCAGATCAGCAACGGATAGCAGGACTGACATTCTCCGGGGGCATTTTCACCAACCTTACCCACGACCACCTCGATTATCACAAAACATTTGATGCCTATTTGCAGGCAAAGAAATCTTTTTTCGACCATCTTCCGGCGTCAGCCTTTGCGCTGGTGAACAAAGATGATAAAAATGGCCGGGTGATGGTCCAAAACACTTCAGCAACCAGGTACACCTACAGCCTGCAGTCAATGGCAGATTATCGCTGCAGGATTCTTGAAAACCAGTTCCATGGAATGCATTTGGTCATCGATGGACAGCAAGCGTGGTTCAAACTCATCGGGACGTTCAATGCCTACAACCTGCTTAGCGTATATGCTGCAGCGTTATTGCTGGGACAGGATAAAACAGAAGTACTCACCCATCTCAGCCGGATGGAACCTGTTTCCGGCCGCTTTAATTATGTGGTATCGGCATCCGATGTCACAGGCATTGTCGATTATGCCCACACGCCGGATGCGCTGAAAAACGTACTGGAAACCATCCATGAAATCCGTGCCCATCACGAACAACTGATCACGGTGGTTGGCGCCGGGGGAAACCGTGATGCGACAAAACGGCCTATCATGGCAAAGATTGCGGCCAACCTCAGCGACCGGGTGATCCTTACCTCCGATAATCCACGCAATGAAGATCCACAGGCCATCCTGGATGAAATGCGATCAGGGGTGGAACTGCATCATGCCAGCAAGATACTCGTCATCGTAAACCGCCTGGAAGCCATTAAAACTGCCTGTGCCCTTGCCAAGCCCGGCGACATCATCCTTGTTGCCGGGAAAGGGCATGAAAACTACCAGGAAATCAACGGAATCAGGCACCATTTTGACGACAAAGAGGTGCTTCGGGAAATATTCGGAAACGAAAACAAAGTAAACAGATAAGCCCATGTTATACTCTCTTTTCAAGTGGCTGCATGAATCATTCAACATCCCAGGAACGGGAGTGTTTCAATACATTTCATTCCGGGCAGCTGCGGCGCTCATCACCTCTCTTTTCATTTCGATGATCATCGGCAAAAGGCTTATTGACTACCTGCGTGCGAAACAGGTCGGTGAAACAGTGCGCGACCTCGGGCTTGAAGGACAGACCATGAAACAGGGAACTCCGACCATGGGCGGGCTCATCATCCTGGCGGCGATCCTGGTCCCGTCACTGCTGTTTGCCAGGCTGAACAACATGTATATCATCCTGGTTTTGATTGCCACCGTATGGCTGGGTTTTATCGGATTTCTCGATGACTATATCAAGGTATTCAAGAAAGACAAAAAGGGGTTGCCGGGAAAATTAAAAATCCTGGGGCAGATCGGGCTGGGGCTGATTGTCGGGCTCACCATGTACTTCAATGATAACATTGTGATCAAGGAGCGGGTGCGGCAATCGGCTTATGTTCCCACAACGGATGTTTTCGCAATGGAATCAACCACGGATAAAAGCAAGATCTTTTCCAAAACCACCACGAAATCCACAAAAACGACCATCCCATTTGTAAAGAACAACGAGTTTGACTATAGTTCGCTGGTTTCCTGGATGGGTGAAGGGGCGAAAAAATGGACATGGCTTGTCTTTATTCCCATCGTGATCTTTATCATCATTGCAGTGTCCAACGGGGCCAATCTCACGGATGGTTTAGACGGCCTGGCCACCGGGTCGTCAGCAATCATCGGGCTCACACTTGGAGTGCTGGCCTATGTTTCCGGCAACAGCATTTTTGCCAACTATTTGAATATCATGTATATTCCAAATACAGGGGAATTAACTATTTATATCTCGGCTTTCGTGGGAGCATGCATCGGGTTTCTCTGGTATAACTCCTATCCGGCCCAGGTTTTCATGGGAGATACCGGAAGCCTCGCCCTTGGCGGGATCATTGCCGTATTCGCCATCATGATCAGAAAAGAGATCCTCATCCCGATTTTCTGTGGGGTTTTCCTTGCCGAAACCCTCTCGGTGGTGATGCAGGTCAGCTGGTTTAAATATACAAGACACAAGTATGGTGAGGGACGAAGGATCTTCAAAATGTCTCCCCTTCATCATCATTTTCAGAAACTGGGCTACCATGAATCAAAGATCGTGATGCGATTTCTGATTGTTGGCATCATGTTGGCCGTTTTAACCATTGTCACACTCAAACTAAGATAGAACCCATGACATTTGAAACATTAGCCAATCAGGGACAAACTGCATTGTACGGTTCACTGGTCTCCTCCATCGGTCCGAAAATCCGTGAAATCCGCAAAGCTGCCATCAAAGAAAGCTTATGTGGTTTTCAGCAGGTAGAGCATCGTATGGAGACGGTTGCCCTTATCAAAGGCATGGAGTTTATCAATGATTCCAAATCATCAACACTCAATTCGACCTGGTTTGCCCTTGAAAGCACATCGAGACCGATCATCTGGATCCTGGGCGGTGTGGAATGCGGAAACGATTATACAACCCTGCGCCATCTTGTACGAACCAAAGTAATAGGTATCGTTTGCCTGGGATTGGATACCGCCCGCATTCACGATGCGTTTGAAGAACTCGACATCCCGATGATCGATGCCTTGTCGATGGATGAAGCCGTACAGGCCGCCTATTACTCAGGAAGCAGTGGGGATGCGGTTCTCCTTTCCCCCGCCTGTCCATCCTTCGATCTTTATGACAACTATGAAGAACGCGGCAACGCATTCCGCAAAGCCGTTAAAAATTTATAAGACTCTACCCATATGCTGAAAGTCGCAAAAGATATCAAGGGTGACAAGGTGATCTGGATCGTGGTAGTGATCCTTTGCATTTTTTCTTTGCTGGCCGTTTACAGCTCTACGGGTACACTCGCGTATAAAAAACAGCATGGAAACACCGAATATTACCTGTTCAAGCATTTCATGATCCTTGCTTTCGGCCTCGGGCTGATGTACATTACCCATATGGTAAAATACACCTACTTTTCACGCATATCCCAGATCGGCCTTTTCCTCACATTTCCTTTGCTGCTTGTCACACTTATTTCGGGAACAAACCTCAACGATGCAAACCGCTGGCTTACCGTTCCCATCGTGAACCTTACTTTCCAGAGTTCCGATGTTGCCAAACTCTTTCTCATCATGTATCTTGCTCGTGTCCTCAGCAAGAAACAGGACCTGGTACAGGATTTCCGAAAAGGATTTTTACCGGTGATTATCCCGGTGATTGCGGTAACGGTCCTGATCCTCCCTGCAAACTTTTCGACCGCCGCTATTTTATTTGTGACATGCATCGTTTTAATGTTCATCGGCAGAATAAGCATGAAATACATGATATCCCTCGCTGCACTTGGTGCCGTGGGTATTGTAATGATTTTCCTCTTATCCAAATCGTTTCCAACGCTGTTTCCCCGCGGAACCACCTGGGTTGGGCGGATCGACCATTTTATCAACAAACAGGAGGCCGATCCCGATGCCACCTACCAGGTTGACCAAGCCAAAATCGCCATCGTTCAGGGTGGAATACTGGGGAAGTCTCCAGGCAAAAGCACCCAGCGTAATTTCCTGCCTCATCCCTATTCCGATTTTATTTTTGCCATTATCATTGAAGAGTACGGACTGGTTGGCGGCACCTTTGTGTTGCTTTTATACTTGATCCTCTTCTTCCGGGTAATACGTATTGCCAGCCGATGTCCGGGAAATTTCGGGTCGCTGCTGAGTATTGGCATTGGATTCAGCCTGGTTTTCCAGGCACTCATCAACATGGCCGTCGCGGTCAACCTTTTCCCGGTTACCGGTCAAACACTCCCCCTTGTGAGCATGGGCGGTACCTCTATCTGGTTCACCAGCATCTCCCTGGGAATCGTCCTGAGTGTAAGCCGAACCTCCGAAATCGAAACCAAAGACGGCACCGAGATTGAAATTCTGCAGGAGCCTGCACGAGGTATTAACAAATTAACGGTACCTGCAACATGAAAAGAATCATCATCAGCGGAGGAGGTACCGGCGGGCATATATTCCCGGCCATCGCCATCGCCAACGCCCTCAAGGCAAAGCTGAAGGATGTTGAAATCCTCTTCATTGGCGCCAAGGGGCGGATGGAGATGGAAAAAGTACCGGCTGCAGGATACCCGATTGAAGGGCTTACCATCAGTGGCTTTCAACGAAGACTGACCTGGAAAAACCTCACATTCCCATTTAAACTCGGGGGCAGCCTGTTAAAAGCACGCTCAGTCATCGCGAAATTCAACCCTGATGTCGTGATCGGGGTAGGCGGATATGCCAGCGGGCCAACCCTGCGCATGGCGACTTTAAAAAAAATCCCGTCACTCATTCAGGAGCAGAATTCATATCCGGGCGTTACAAACAGGCTCCTTGGAAACAGGGTTCAAAAAATATGCGTTGCCTATGACGGAATGGAAAAATATTTTCCCGAAAATAAAATTGTTTTTACAGGCAACCCTATCCGGGAAGAAGTAATCAATATTGCCGGAAAACGTGAAGAAGCAATTCAATACTTCGGACTGACCCAGGGAATAAAAACTTTGCTGATCATGGGTGGGAGCCTGGGTTCCGGAACCATCAACCAGGCCATGCTGAAATTCGTTAAAGAAACCGGCGATGACCTTGATTTCCAAATCCTCTGGCAAACCGGGAAGTACTATTACGGGAACATCTCAGCCTGTTTCCCGGAATCCAAAATCCAACATATCGTTATCCTGCCTTTTATCGACCGCATGGACCTGGCCTATGCTGCGGCCGACCTTATTATTTCGAGGGCGGGCGCCATTGCCATCTCCGAACTCTGTGTTGTTGGCAAACCGGTCATCCTGGTTCCATCACCCAATGTTTCAGAAGATCATCAAACCAAGAATGCTCATGCGCTTGAATCCCGGCAGGCAGCCATCGTTGTTCCCGATGTACAAGCCGTTGAAAGACTGGGAAAAACGATCATCGAAACGTTTAAAAATGATAAAATTCAGGCAGACCTGAAGAAGAATATTGCCCCATTGGGCATAACCGGGGCTGCAGAAAAAATCGCAGCAGTTGCACTTTCTTTGATATTAACGAAGGACGATTTTCAATTTTCCAATGATGAGCCCGCCATTGAAAAATCGAAAATTGAAAATCCCAAATCCGTTTACCTTCTCGGCATCGGGGGCATTGGCATGAGCGCACTGGCGAGATATTATTCATCACTGGGAGTACCGGTTTCGGGTTATGATAAAACACCCACCGCACTTACCGATCAACTGATCCGTGAAGGAATGCATATCCATTTTACCGAAGATGTCGGCCAGTTGCCTGTCAGTCCCGGCCTTGTAATTTATACGCCGGCAGTTCCGGCAGATCACCTGGAGTATCAATATTTTAAGGAACATGCCATTCCGATGAAAAAGAGAGCCGAAGTGCTGGGCATGATCTCCGGAAATTATAAAACCATTGCAGTTGCGGGAACACATGGAAAAACCACCACGTCGACCATGATCGCACACATGCTTCGCACTGCAGGAGTGGAAAGCCTTGCGTTCCTGGGCGGGATATCGAAAAACTACGGGTCAAATTTTTTGATCAGTTCAGAAAGTACCAAGAACCCTGGTGGACGAATGGACCGGGAAACAGGGTCTCAGCATGCAACTAACCGTTCATTCTGTGTGGTTGAGGCAGATGAATATGACAAGTCTTTCCTGAAACTCACGCCCTATATCGCTGTAATAACCTCGGCAGATGCCGATCACCTCGAGGTATACGGCAGCCATGATGATTTGAAAAAGACCTTCGCTGAGTTTACCTCCAAAATTTCACAAGGTGGTTCACTGGTCATGAAAGCCGGAACAATGGTCAACCCGGTAAAAACAAGCGATTATAAAGTTTATGATTACGCCCTTTCCGCGAAAGCTGCCTTCTACGCAACGAATGTCAGGATCGAAGAGGGATTGTTCCACTTTGATTTTGTAAACCCAACAGGTACGATTTCCGGTTTCATCCTGGGTGTTCCGGGTAAATTCAACCTTGAAAATGCAATCGCCACACTTACCGTTGGATACCTGCTTGGCCTGGAGGAACAGCATCTCCGGACTGCGCTGCAAACCTACCAGGGTGTGCAGCGCCGGTTTGAATTCAGGATCCGCCGTCCGGGATTGGTATACATTGATGATTATGCACATCATCCTGAAGAGCTCCGTGCCTGCATCTGTGCGACCCGCGACCTCTTCCCGCAGAAAAAAATCACAGGGGTGTTCCAGCCGCACCTCTTTTCACGTACCCGCGATCTGGCCGATGGTTTTGCCAGGAGCCTTGAACTGCTCGACGAATTGATTTTACTCGAAATTTATCCCGCCCGTGAACAACCTCTTCCCGGGATAACCTCTCAAATGCTGCTCGACCGGGTGAATCTCAAAAAAAAGAAATTGGTTCAGGCAAGCAACCTTGTTCACGAGATACGGGATTGTAAACCCGAAGTTTTACTCACAATGGGTGCCGGGGATATCGACCGGTTTGTTGAACCGATCACCCAATTGTTGAAGGAACCAAACTGAAAGATGAAGAAATTCTTAAAAATACTACAGATTGTAATGTGGGTCCTTGCGGTCGCCGGTGCCGGTGTATTGGTCGGTTTTGTAGAGGTTCAGCAATACAGCAGGGCCTGCAAAAGTGTGGACATCCGGATCAGTTACGGCGCTGCGGATGTGTTGGTCACAAAAAAGGACATTGACTCAATCATACTAAAAACAGCAGGCATGCTGAAGGGCAAGCCGTTGGGATATATCAATGCCGGCTCCATTGAAAAGGCAATCCGTAACCAGCCCTACGTGGCAAAAGTATCTGTCTTTGAAAATAACGAAGGCAGGCTGTTCGTTAAAATACGCCAGCGTGAGCCATTGCTTCGTATCATCAACAGGAAATATGAAAGTTTTTATCTGGACGAATCCGGCGCCCTGCTTCCGGTGAATCCGAATTTTTCGGCAAGGGTACTGGTAGCAAACGGAGCCATCAATGATTCGTATATAAAAAATCCGAACTACCGGGTCAACATCCTTGCACTATCCGACTCGGTTTTCTACGATTCGTTGCTGACCAACCTTTACAAATTGACCATGTATATTTCCCATGACAATTTTCTGAAGGCGCAGATCGCACAGATCTACGTGAACGAATCCAGTGAGTTTGAACTTATTCCACGCCTCGGGAACCATGTTATCCTGCTTGGTAAAGCGGAGGATCTCGATGAAAAATTCAGAAGGCTATACGCCTTCTACAGGTTTGGACTCAATAAAATCGGATGGAATAAATACAACATCATCAATATAAAATACAAGAATCAAGTGATTTGTTCTAAAATTTAACGAAGCATGGAAAAATCAGGCATCATTGTCGGACTCGACATCGGTACAACCAAAATTGCGGTGATTGTCGGCCGTAAAAACGAATATGGGAAAATTGATATACTCGGATATGGCAAAGTACCGTCCATCGGGGTGAAACGAGGTGTTGTCGCCAACATTGACAATACGGTACAATCAATCAAAGACGCTGTAACTGAAGCCGCCACCAAATCGGGGGTCGACATCAAATATGTCAACGTCGGGATTGCCGGGCAGCATATAAAAAGCTTGCAGCACCGGGGCAGTATGATCCGTGAGGACAGTGAATTGGAGATCAGCCAGCAGGATATAGACAAGCTTTGCAACAGCATGTACAACCTGAACATGAACCCCGGGGAAGAAATTCTGGATGTGATCCCGCAGGAATTCAGTATCGACGGGGAACATGGCATCATGACCCCCAAAGGCATGATCGGCAGTTCACTGGAAGCCAATTTCCACATCATCATCGGGCAAACCGCCGCTGCCAAAAACATTTACAAATGTGTACGCAAAGCCGGGCTTGAAGTGGTGGAACTCATCATTGAGCCCATGGCCTCGGCGGAAGCCGTTCTCAGTGAAGAAGAAAAGGAGGCGGGTGTCGTGCTGGTCGATATCGGCGGAGGGACTTCCGACATCGCCATTTTTCATGCCGGCATCATCCGCCATACTGCCGTAATTCCCCTGGGCGGCGAAATTATCAGTGAAGATATCAAGGAAGGCTGTTCCATCATTAAAAAACACGCCGAAGAGCTTAAGGTGAAATTCGGTTCGGCCCTCGCCCGGGAAAACCGTGAAGAAGAGATTGTCGCCATACCCGGATTACGTGGGAGAACACCCAAGGAAATCAGCCTTAAAAACCTCGCTTCAATCATCCAGGCACGCATGGAGGAGATCATTGAACATATCTATTATGAAATCAAAAACTCAGGATATGAGAAAAAACTGATCGGAGGAATTGTCCTTACCGGAGGAGGGGCCCAGTTAAAACATATTGCCCAGCTTACCGAATTTATGACCGGTCTCGATACCCGGATCGGTTACCCGAATGAACACCTTTCAACAGATGTGGTCCCGGAAATGGCAAGCCCCATGTTTGCCACGGGAGTAGGCCTGGTGATTGAAGGAATCGGCCGGTATCAGAAAGAGGTTGAAAAAATGAAACCGGAGGGCCCAGTTATTCTAACGGAGATAGCAGAAATACCCGATAAGGGGAAAAAGAGCAAAGAGAAAAAGACCAAAGATTTGTCAAAATCAACCAAGCGCTTCCCCGAAATTTTCCTTGATAAAATCAGGAACATTTTCGAGGAAGATGTTGAATAATTCTTTATTAACAATCATTCGTTAATAAATAAACATGGAACCCCGTTTTTCAATTTTCTTTCTTAATACTTTTAAACCAAATAAAATCCAAGACCATGGCCGGAATGTTAAAATTCGAATCACCTAAAAATCAGTCCTCTATCATAAAAGTTATCGGTGTTGGCGGTGGTGGCAGCAATGCTGTAAACCACATGTTCCTGCAAGGAATCAAGGGTGTGGATTTTATCATATGCAATACTGATGCCCAGGCCATGGAATCGAGCCCGGTTCCTGTCAGGATCCAGCTGGGTGCCAACCTTACCGGAGGACTGGGTGCCGGGGCCGCTCCTTCCGTGGGCCGTAATGCCGCCCTCGAAAATTCAGACGACATCAGGGCAGTCCTCGATAAGGGAACAAAAATGCTCTTCATCACCGCCGGCCTTGGTGGTGGGACCGGCACAGGCGCCGCACCGGTGATTGCCCAGATTTCCAGGGAACTGGACATTCTTACCGTGGGTATTGTAACCATCCCTTTTTCCTTTGAAGGCAGGAAACGCCGTCAATCAGCGGAAGATGGCATCCGCCAGCTCAAACAGCATGTGGATGCCCTGCTCATCATCAGCAATGATAAACTGAGACTCCTGTGCGGCGACCTTCCATTGTCGGAAGCTTTTACCCGCGCCGACAATGTGCTGACAACAGCGGCAAAAGGAATTGCCGAAATTATCACCGTGGCAGGCTATATCAATGTTGACTTTGAAGATGTTAAAACCGTGATGAAAAACAGCGGTGTTGCCATCATGGGAACAGGCATCGCAAACGGCCCTAACCGTGCACAACTGGCCGTGGAAGAAGCGCTTAATTCACCCCTTCTTGATAACAACGACATCAACGGCGCCGGCAATCTCCTGCTCTATATCTCTTCCGGGAAAAATGAGATCACCATGGATGAGGTCACTGAAATTACCGATTATATCCAGCAAAAAACCAAAGCAACCGGCGATATCATATGGGGAAATGGTTTTGATGAAAACCTTGATGACAAGATCAGTGTGACCATTGTCGTGACAGGATTCGATGAAGACCATCAGGTAAAAGGCCCAAGTGAACCCGAAACTGTTAAAGTCTTCGGACTTTATGATAACACTGCGCCAAAAATCGAAAAACGCATCTACGCCCCGGAACAGGAAATTTCCGAATTGGTTGATTCCAGGGTACTCCCAGTGATAACTCCTGTTATTCCCGCTCCGGTGCTGTATTCACCGGAAGTGAATGCTGACCCTGTTGATCCGTTGAGAAACATCGAGTTCAATTTCAACAATTCCGAAGCTGATTTCCAGCCTGAACCATCCGCTGAACTCGTGGATGAATTTCAACCCACCATCAATGCTAGCCTGAATGAACCGCAGATCATATACCGTTCCCAGACAGCCCCCCCTCCTATTCAACCTTCCGAACCTGACCTCAGCGATTTCCAGACAAAAAAATCGATCGAACGGGTTTCAAAACTGCGTCAGCTCAGTGAAAAATTAAAAACACACCTGCCCATTGAACAGAACCTCTATGAAATAGAAAATATCCCGGCATATAAAAGACGCAATGTCGAATTGAGCGATGTAACCCCATCGTCCGAGTCCCAGATTTCGAACTATATGGTATCCGAAAATTCTGACAAGACGATTGAACTCAGAAGCGAGAATAAATTTTTAAATAAATCCGTCGATTAAATGAGCCTTGAACTAAAAATCAACGATGACATCAAGGCCACCATGCTGGCCCGGAATGCTGAAAAACTGGAAGCCTTACGAGCCGTCAAGGCAGCCCTGCTGCTCGAAAAAGCCAAAGAAGGTGCTACCGGGAACGTTGATGAAGAAGCTGAACTGAAAATCCTTCAGAAACTGGTCAAACAACGCCGTGAATCAGCCGACATATACCAGCAGGCCAATCGTCCTGACCTTGCCCGGAAAGAGTTATTCGATGCTGCGATCATTGAAACCTACCTTCCCCGGCAAATGTCAGAAGATGAAGTGACAGCCGTCATCAAAAATATTGTTTCCCAAACCGGTGCCACATCCATTAAAGACATGGGGAAAGTAATGGGCGCCGCATCGAAGGAACTCGCCGGCAAAGCCGACAATAAGATGATCTCGGTAATCGTCAAGCGTTTGTTGATGGGTTGATTTGCAGAGTTATAAAGTAACAAGGTAACAGGGTAACAGGGTAACAGGGTAACAGGGTAACAGGGTAACAAAGTGACAGGGAAAAAGGGTTACAGAAAAGCATTTCTATTTGTCATTCCTTTTCCAGTTTCCTGTAAATAATCCCTTCCATCCAGCGAAACGGCAACCACGCCATCATGCGAAGTTTCAGCATGTTGTTGATCCTGTATACCGGTGCAGGGTTCGGAACGCAAGATATGGTATGGATATAAGCCGCAGCCAGTTCAGGTGTGATAGTTTTTCCAATTTGTTTGGAAGCAGTTGCGGCAAACCGTTTAAACTGTTTCTCCAGGTTCCATTTACCTTCTGCCGGATGTAGCGTTGAAACTGTCTCAAGCAACCTGGTTTTGATGGCCCCCGGACGGACTACAACCACATCTATCCCCGAAAACCGGAGCTCAATCCGGAGGATTTGGGCATACGACTCCACGAGTTTCTTCGATAAGGGATAAGGCATAAAGGGAACCGTCAGGTTCAAACTTTCACTGCTGATATGAAGTATCCTGCCACCCGGCTTTCGCACCATCGGTAAAAAAGTCTGATTAACCCTGTATCCGCCAAAGACATTAATTTCAAAAAGATGCCTGAACTGGTCAACAGGAGCTTCTGACAATGGGAAATACCGGTCAATCCCGGCATTGTTGACAATCAGGTCAAGCACGATTCCCTCATGCCTGAGTATCGTAAAAGCTTGTTTCACTGAGTCATCAGAAGTGATATCCATGTTGATGACCATGGCAGCCATTTGCCCTAGCATCCAGGCCATCGACAGGTCATCGATGTCGGTTGCAATCACATGCCATCCGTTTGAAAGAAATTCTTGTGCCAACGCTCGGCCCAATCCATGGGCCGCTCCTGTAATCAGAACAACTTTCTCCATCAGATTTTATTAAAACCTTTTCTCAAAAACCTGCGTTCTTTAATATCCGAAATCCATTCTGAAAAATAACAAGCCGCACCCCACAGCACTTTCCATCTGCCAAAACCCGCCGGTACATCTTCGTACCAACGCTCCCCACGCAATATCCTGACAAAAGCCCTCCACGCGCGGTCATTGTCGCGTACGAATTTGTGAATTTTCATCGGGACTGCATTGAATAAATATTTAATCCGGTTTGCTTCCAGCAATTCACACATGAGTTCATCATTTACAGCTTTTGTATAGGGCTCCAATGATGAAAACTCATTCTGCAGATAAGCATGGCAACTCCTTGCAGCAAGAATGCCGCTCCTGACGGCATAATAGATACCCTCGCCCGTGAGCGGATCTGCCAGTCCGGCTGCATCACCTGCCACAAGAATGCGTCCATTATGAAACAGGCTCCTTTTTACCCTTACGGGGATCGGCCACGATTTAAGGGAAATGGTTTCAAGAACCTTGATCCCGAACCCCGTTTCAAGGTACTCCAATAATTTTTTATAATACGGCATCATCCATTTCGACAGGTTTGACGGGCCTCCCACACCTATCGAGAAATGATCTCCCTTCGGGAAAACCCAGCCATATCCGCCGGGGAAGGAGCCCCAATCCAGAAAAACGGTTTGAGAAAAAGCTTTGACCACCTCCGGGTCAACTTTGATTTCAGCTTCCCATGCCAATCCCGGCAGAATATGGTCGTGCAACCCCGCCGACCGGGCTACGGCACTTGAAGCCCCATCCGCACCGATCAACAGTTTTGATCGATAGGTCCCACTACGGGTTACAGCCGTTACAAACTCATTTCCCTGGGACACTCCCATTACTTTTTTACCGTGTATCACCCTTGCTCCTGCTTCCAAAGCTTTTTTCAGGAGAAAATCATCAAATACATCCCGGTTGGAGCAGAAAAGCATCGGTTCATCCGATGTTCGGGTAAATCCCTCCCGGAACCCGCTTGAAAAAATAATGGAATGGATCCGGGTTTCAAGAACAGGTGAAACATCAAATGGGATTTCCCGCAGGATTTTATACGTCAACCCTGCACCGCAAACCTTATACCGGGGAAACATTGATTTTTCAAGAATCAGGACGGATACCCCCTGCCTGGCGAGTTCAAAGGCGGCAAGAGAACCGGCCGGCCCGGCTCCGGCAATGATTACATCGGCATCGGTTGTCATTGGCTAAATGAGCCCCATTACCTCCCTCAGCAATTTCTCTTTGCTGATGGGAACAACACCTACTTCTTCGCAAACAAGGCCTCCTGCCAGGTTCGAAATATAGGCAACCTCATTGGGGTTCCGGTTCAATGCCAGGCACAACGATGCCAGGCTGATCACGGTATCTCCTGCACCGGAAACATCGGAAATCATCCGCATGTGCGCGGGAATGAAGATATTCCGCTCTTCATTGCGGTCTTTCATGCTCATTAAAACACCTTTATCCGACATGGTCGTAAGAACATACCGGCAACCAAGCAGGGATCGCAGTTTCTGTGCCGCTTCAATAACCGCCTGGGTGTCGACCAGTTCTTCGTCAAGGTTTAGCCCATCTTTCATCTCCTTCAAATTGGGTTTAAACAAGGTCACCTGCTGGTACGACATGAAATTTTTCTTTTTCGGATCAACGGTAACGGGTATTTTTGCTGTGTGCGCCCGTTTCACAACCTCTTCAATTAACTTTTGGGTGATGACGCCCTTATCATAATCCTGGAAAATGATGCAGTCGATCCTGGTTTTCGCCAGGATATGGTCAATGACGCGCAACAAGGTAAGAAAGTCACCCTGAACCAGGTTGTTGTCCATTTCCTCATCAACCCGCAACATCTGGTAGGAATTACCGAATATTCTGAATTTCGTGGTGGTGATGCGGCGGGTGCTGCGCACGATCCCGTCGTCGGTGATCTTTTCCTTTTTCAGCAGTTCAAGAAATTGATCCCCCTTATCATCTGTGCCAATCACCGAACACAGGATGGGGTTGGCGCCCATGGACCTGATGTTCATTGCCACATTGGCTGCGCCACCCATCCGGTTCTCACGTTTCCTCAAGGCAACGATCGGTATCGGGGCTTCCGGTGAAATGCGCTCAACCTTACCCCACAGATACGAATCAACCATTACATCCCCGATGATCATGATGTTAAGATGGTTGAAATCTTCAAAAAGTTTCCTGTAATTGCCCTCTTTATGCATCGGTTATTGATTTTTCAATAAGAAAACCGGAAAGAATCATTGCCCGGCCTCAGTAAAATGATAATCAGCAATGGTTTTGATTTTATTGTTGGCCTCATCGATATGGATCTCGCCATCCATCAACCGGATGATCCGGTGGGCATGCTGTGCGATGTCTTCCTCATGGGTGACGATGATCACCGTGTTGCCAACCTTGTGGATCTCTTCCAGGAGACCAAGAATTTCAACCGAGGTTTTTGAATCGAGATTCCCTGTGGGTTCATCCGCCAGGATAATTGCGGGGTGATTGACCAGCGCCCGTGCAATGGCGACCCGTTGACGCTGTCCTCCTGATAATTCATTCGGCCTGTGCGCCATGCGGTCACCCAATTTGACCTCTTCCAGGGTCTGTTTTGCAAGGTCCGTCCGCTTTGCTTTGCCAATCCCGGCATAGATCAGGGGAAGCATCACGTTTTCAAGTGCGGTTGACCGTGGCAATAAATTAAAGGTTTGAAACACAAAGCCAATCTGGCGGTTTCTTATCTCGGCCAGGGCGTTGTCGTCCATTTTACTCACATCCTCCCCGTTTAAAAGGTAACTCCCGCTCGTTGGTGTATCCAGGCATCCCAGGATATTCATCAGGGTTGATTTTCCCGAGCCGGAAGGGCCCATCAGTGCGACAAATTCGTTTTTCCTGATCACCAGGGAGACTGAACGCAGGGCTTGTACCAGAATAGTGCCGATCTTGTAGTTTTTTACAATGTTCTCGAGGCGAATAACTTCATCGTTCATGGATCAAATATATTAAAAACGTATGGTAAAATCTTCTTTGCTTAATTCTTCTTTGAAAAACAGGATGCCCATGTGGTACATATCAATGCTCACCTTTACCTGGGGATGATCCCGGATGATATTCCAGGCCTCTTCCATTCCTGCCGACCAATGTATGTCGTCGAAAATGAAAATCGAACCCGGATGCATATGTGCCATGCATTGCTTAAAATAAGCCAGCGTTGGTTCCTTTTTATGATTTCCGTCAAAAAAAACAAGATCCGGGACAGGCATGTCTGCCAGGGCCATGGCAAGTTTTTCCTCAAAATGACCGGTGAGGACCTGAATGTTATTAAGCCCCACCTTTTCAAAATTCTCACGGGCCAGATTTGCCGAGTCAAGGCAGCCTTCAATGGTGATGATCTGGCTATCCGGGGCTGCAAGCCCGAAATAAATGGCGCTGATGCCCAGTGAAGTGCCCAATTCAAGAATGGTTGCCGGTTTGTACTCATGAATCAACCGGAAAAGGAATTCACCTTTTTTGCGGTTCACCGAGGAATGATGAATGATATCCTTTACCCTCACAAACCGCTGATCGCAAGGAAAATCCTTGCATCTGGCACCTAAATCCTTACGCTTGATAAACCGGTTTGCCGTTTCAAGTTCCTTACGCAACCGGTTGACAACCCTGTATTGAACATAGGCATGATCGTTTTTTAAAACATTCTGGTAAAAACTAAAAACAAACGGAGAGTGTAAATGATACTTCGATTGCGCTCTCACCGCATGTTTCAGAAAACCAACCACGGCTTCGACCTGCCTGCTCATAATTTTTATTTGAAACTACAAATTTAGGGTAAATTCCACAGATTGACAAGTTGGACGATCACGACAAGAAATAGTTACAATTGGTAACGGATCCGACAAATCCGTTTTACTAACTTTGCCGTCAAAACCAGCCATAATGCCTTTTGTGAAATTATCCAGTATTGCAAACTATTTTTCGCTCGTCAAAATCAACCATACCATATTTTCATTGCCATTTGCCTGTATTGGCTTCGCCCTTGCTGTAAAAACACGGGATCAGGGCCTGGATGCCCGGTTATTCCTGCTGGTGGTGCTCTGTGTTCTTTTTGCACGCAATGCAGCCATGGGGTTCAACCGTTATGCAGACAGGGAGTTTGATAAAAAGAATCCCCGCACTGCCATGCGCGAAATTCCAAGTGAGGTGATTTCTCCCAGGTCGGCCCTTGTTTTTGTGATCATCAACGCTATGCTCTTTGTTTTGGCAAGTTATCAGTTGAATTTTTTATGCTTTTTACTCTCCCCAATAGCGCTGCTTGTAGTAATGGGGTACAGCCTCACCAAGCGGTTCACCTATTTGTCGCATGTATTCCTCGGGATCGGGCTTGCACTTGCACCCATTGGCGCCTACCTGGCGGTAGCTGCCCGGTTCGACGTGCTTCCGCTCATCTATTCTTTTGTCGTAATTTTTTGGGTAGCCGGTTTCGACATTTTATATGCCTTGCAGGACATTGAGTTTGACCGCTCGGAACGATTGATGTCACTGCCTGCCAGGTTAGGCCGGGTGAATGCACTCATCCTTTCTTCTGTATTTCATCTCTTTGCACTCATCCTGGTCGCTGCCGGCGGAATCCTTGGCAACTTTCACCTCCTCTACTGGATTGGTGCGGCAGTTTTTGCGATCCTGTTGTGCTATGAACATTTAATTGTAAAACCAACCGATATATCACGCGTTAACCTTGCCTTTGCCACCATGAACGGGATGGCGTCCGTCATCTTTGCCTGCTTTGTCATCGCCGACCTGTTCCTTGGGTAAAGCCAATCCTTTCTGACGGCATGCTGCTTCAGATCCCCGGCAGGGAACCTGTAGTCTTGGCTTTGGCCCCGGACCAGGTACTGATCTTTTTTCTTTGATGTGGCCCAACACCCAAAAAAGGCTCAGGATGATAACCATCCCGCTTATTCCGCATGCATCCTAAGCAAGCAGCTGGCATATTGTTGATAAAAAACTTGACAAATCATATCATTTGTAGTACATTCGTGTGTTCATTTCCGGAAAAGATTGTATATGGTCTCAAAGAAAGTTTGTGCCATTATTGTTTCCTGTGTATTATTTTCAAATGCGCACCTTTGTTTTGCCCAGCCGATATTAAAACCGGATCCCTCAGCTGATTTTGATAAGTCCAAAGGGATCATTGTTCTTACACCGGCAGTGAGGGGAACATTCTACATGAATGATCACATACTGACGGAAATAAAGGGAAATGACACCATTTTTGTGATCAATGTCAATCCGGCAATTTACAAGATAAAATACGTCAGTCCCCCATTATCCCTGGAAAGAAACATAGCGGTTTACAGGCATAAAGTAGTGGAGATCATGCCGGGCACGGATTCGATCCGGTACAGGAACAACATGCTGAAATGGCAGCCGACAGCCGAAAGGATTGCCGGGAAACCGGTTTATTTCCTGCTTAAGAATTATATTTATACGATCGTGCAGGTTTCAACAATTAATCTTCAATGGATGGAAACTTTCACCTGGTTCAGCACGATCACTGCGGTAGCCGGTTACCAAGTTGCCCAGGGTTTCTGCATCGGCGCTGGTCTTTCGTATAATCATTTCGATATTCCTTCTTCAAAAGTTTATAACAGTCCTTACGCTGTTGGAATTGAAAATGTTTCCGCTCTTCCTGTATTCATGGATCTGCGTGTCAATTTATCAGATAAAAGGGTTGCGCCTTTTTTCAATTTCGATATAGGATATTCCATTTTGCTCACAAAAAAGACTTCCGAAAATATAATCGATACTTACCCTCAATACAGCCGCTCTGCATCGCAGGTAACGAATGGGGGACTCCATTTATCCTTTGGTGCAGGCCTGAGGATTGCAATATCCAAATTCATCCAGGTTATTACATCATTGGAATATTGTCATGAAGGGGGAATAGTAAAGTATACTTCCCTTGATACAGGACCAGACCCGTACTATTTTGAACAATCCAGGATTTATAAAAACAACAGTTTAAGGATCAACATCGGGATTGGGTTGCAATACAGGTAAAAATTAAACCAGTGAAAATGTCTTCTTACAAAACAAAAATGCAACGGATCCTGAAAACAGGTTGTTTGATCCTGATCCTTGTTTCTTTTGACTGTTTAACCGGGTGTTATTATTATGGTGTGTCGACAAAAACAAAACTCACTCCTGAAGATATCCGTTGGGAGGATTTCAACGATAAATACCTTATTCTTCATTTTCGAGATTCAGCCATGCACATGGTTTTAAAAAATGTCGATTCTGCAGTGATGACATGCAGCGTCTCGGCCCTTCCTGATAACCATACCATGTACCTGACAACGAATCCAAACCGGGATAACCGCTTCAGAAAAAAAAGCCTTGCACATTCCCAGGGAGATGTTCTCAACGAAGTACACCTGTACGCTTCCGCGATGAAAAAGACAAACAATAGCATTGTCCTGGTCGATTTTTCATCGATAACCAAAATGGAAATATACCGCTATTCACCCGGACATTCAACTTTATCACATGTTTTGCCTTCAGTCCTTGCCCTTCCTGCAGCTGCCGGACTGGTTGGTCTGATCATTTTGCTGACGAAATCGTCCTGTCCGTATGTCTATATTTATACCAATGACAACTTTGTATTTGCCGGGGAGATTTTCAGCGGGGCCGTATACCCGTCGCTGGAGCGGAATGATTATCTCCCCTTGCCAGGATTCGAACCGGCCAATGGAAAATACCTGGTGAAAATAGCCAATAAACTTCCTGAAATTCAACACATTAATCTTTCAGAACTTTGGGTTGTTCAGCACCCGGTGAACACCGGGGTACTGGTCGATAAACACGGGGTCATTCATACTTTTTCCGCCCCGCGATCCCCGGAATCAGCCATTTCTGCCGGAAACCGGGATCAGTTAAACCTTTTGACCACAGTTGATGATCATTCTTTTATATTTGACGAAGATCCTTCAGTAACGCTTGATACCTGTGCAAGAAACAGTCTTTGCCTGACATTCAGGGTGCCGCCTGACAGTCATTCCGGGAAATTGATCCTCCATGCTAAAAATTCTGTCTGGGGGGATTATATTTTTGGTGAATTCTCCAAACAATTCGGCAATAAATATGGTGCATGGGTTAGGAAACAGGGTAAAACCGCTCCGGATAAACCATTAATGTGGAAAAAGGACCAGGTGCTTCCCTTGATGGTCTATCTTGAAACCAACGACGGTTGGCAATTTGTTGACTTTTTTGACCTGGCAGGCCCCCTTGCCTTCCGTGATATGGTAATGCCGATCGATCTTTCAACAGCCATGAAGGGTCATTCTGGTCAGGGAAACCAGGTCAGAATAAAAATCGAGACCGGATTCATGTTCTGGGAGCTGGATTATGCATCAATGGACTTTTCCCAGGATCTTCCGGTCAGGATGAATGCCATTAAACCATCTTCTGCTGTCAATGAATCAGGAAAGAAGGTGGAAAAACTGCTTGCTGCAGATGATGACCAGTATTATAATCAACCGGAAACCGGCAATGAAGTTATCCTTGATTTTACCTCACCCGACATTACGCAGGATGGGAATCGGAGTATTTTCCTTCATTCAAAAGGGTATTATGTGCATGTCAGGAATTATCAAAACCCGCCCGACATCTCTGCTCTTGAAACATTCCGCATTCCGGGACGACTCAGCCAGTTTTCTTTTGACCGTTTTTCGGAAACAAAGAGCAGGTTCAGCGCAAAATATCCTTCATCTCCTAAAAAATAAAGATGACTCACGGGAATTCACCTGCAACCATTACCGGAATTAAAATCAGATGGATTGCCCTCCGGATGTGGATTCACCTTTTCAGGATTGCCCTGGATGAGTACCGCTCTTATAAAGATGTCCTGAAGACACTTCACGCAATGTTAACGCTGAGAAAAAAATTTGCCGGTGAAAACCATACCACCAAAATGATCGGGGCCAATGGGCGGTTTTACTGGAACATGCATTTGCCGGGGTTTCCGTCAATCATATTCGATCAGCATTTCCTTGGCGCGATGAACAGAACAATACCCGTCCGTTCTTTACACAACCGCCTGGCAATCCTGTTCCTTGGAATCACCAGGAGATGTCCGCTGAAATGCAGGCATTGCTATGACTGGGCTCCTGGACAACAGGATGATACACTTTCTGTAACAGAACTTCAAACGATCATATCAAAATACCTCGAGAAAGGAATCAGTCAGGTTTTTTTTCTTGGAGGCGAGCCGATGGTACGGTTCGATGACCTGGTAAAACTCGTCCGGTATATCGATGGAAAATCGGAAACATGGTTTTCAACCTGCGGATATCAACTCGACAAGGAAAAAGTTTCCATTCTTAAGGAGGCCGGATTGACAGGGGTCATGATCAGCATTGATCATTTTGACCAGCAAAAGCACAATGCCATCCGCGGGCATGAACAAGCCTTTGACTGGGCTATGAATGCCACGCAAAACGCAGTTGATGCCGGGTTACTGAGCTGCTGGTCACTGTGTCTGACTCCGGAATTGATTGATTTGCAAAAATTACTTACCTATACGGCCCTGGCTGCTTCATGCCATGTGAACTTTGTCAACATTCTCGAACCAATGGCTGCAGGAAGATATGCAGGGAAAAATGTGACGATTGATAGCCAGGGGCTGAACATCCTCGAAGAGTTCTATCTACAAATGAATCGTGACCCGCTCTATTCACAATTTCCTATTATTGTTTATGATGGATACTTTTCCAGAAGGTTAGGCTGCCTGGGTGCTGGAAACAGGTATCTCTATATTGACAGCCTCGGGCATGCTCATCCCTGTCCGTTTTGCCGCTCATCAATAGAGATCAATGCCTTGTCCGATCCGGCAGAAACTCAGCTGGACAATCTGAAGGACCAGGGATGTCTTTTAAAAATCAACGATGAAGATTGAGCTCAGTACACCTGGATGAAACAGGTTGTTGAGAATTGAATTTTGGTGATTTTCCGCAAATCAAAAACTTTAATATTGCAGAAATCCATAAAAACACCTGGTTTCAATTCCCTGAATTTGAAATGATGCCGGAGTACCTCTTGAATTCATCATTCAATATGGAATAATTCAACAATCGGGTGTCAGGGTGTTGAAAATCATTTTGAAAACAATCGCGGGGGAGTTAATTTTACCAATGCACTCAACTTTAAAAATTCCATGCATTTCATCCACTGACAAAAATCAAAACCATGAAAACGACCATCCTGATCCTGCTTTTGATCCCCAGCTTTCTCCTGCAGTTGCCGGCGCAAACCGATTCCGTCGTCCTGAAGCCTTACCGCGTATGGGTAATTCCGATGAAGCATGCCCGTAACATTGAAGGAATTTTATATGAAACCAGGGATTCTTCCGTGGTGGTCTCCAACACGTCACTGAAAAACATTTACAATTCGGGCAGCATTAACGCTACCGAGGTTTGGTCAAAACACATCAGGCAGATCGATCTCAAGAGGAAGGGAGCCGAAGGAACAGCAGTACTGATCGGCTGCAGTGCCGGGGCGGTTATCGGGTTGCTCGTAGGGTTATTGGTGGCTAGCCCTGGTAGCAATAAAAACCTGAATGAGGACTTCCAAACCGGGAAAATGATTGTTTTTCCGCTTCTTTGCGCAGGTGTTGGCGCAGGCATCGGTGGCATGGTGGGCGGCGCGAAAATAAAGATCCGGATTAACGGAAACCAGGCAGAACTGGAGCGAAACAGGTCGCGGCTGGAAAGGTATTCCATCAAAAAACAACCTTACCCCAACAAGCCTGGTGCCGGATCATTTTCACATCTCCGTGATACACTCACCGATATCGATGGGAATGTATATCACCTCCTCGCACTCGGTGGGCAGGTATGGATGGCGGAAAACCTGAAGGTGACCCGCTTCCGCGACAGCATTGAAATACCAGTAACCTCAACCAGGAAATTAACAAATGAAATCCACTATAACTGGTCTGCTGTTGCCGATGTGCGAAATATTTGCCCCGCAGGTTGGCACGTCCCTTCACAGACCGAATGGACCTCCCTGTGCAACTCGCTCGGTGGGGAGGAAAATGCCGTCGGCATGCTGGAGGGTTATTTTACACCACGAGGTTATACAGCTCAGTGGTGGTCGTCAACAGGATACCCTGAAGATTCAGGTTGCTTCATTATGAATGTTGAAAGCGGCCGTGCCGCTTATACCGTTCAGCCCGGAACATCATTCCTGCCGGTCAGATGTCTCCGGGATAATTAAAGATCACCAGTGAATCTGCTGAACATCTCGATAACACAAATTTTTATCTTTCTTTTCTTCTGTGGCAGAGCGTTTTACCGCGATTAGCAACAATCAGTGTTTTCAAGGCATTTTTTCTTAACCACAAAGGCGAAGAAGGATGCACGCCTTTGCGGTTAATTTTTCATCGTCCCCAACTGTCCCGGTCCAGCGAACGGTAATTGATCGCCTCGGCCAGGTGTTCCGTCCGGATATCTGCGGCATGATCCAGGTCGGCGATGGTGCGGGAAACCTTCAGAATCCTGTCATAAGCCCGTGCTGACAGTCCAAGTTTTTCCATGGCGGTTTTCAATAACTGGTTCCCGGTGTCATTGATCCGGCAGACCTCCCTCAACATCCGTGAGGGGATTTGTGAATTGCTGTGAACCCCTTCCATTCCTTCAAACCGCTTCTCCTGTATTTTCCTGGCACGGATGACCCTCTCCCTGATTGCCTCGCTGTGCTCCGTTTGCCGGTTATCGCTCAATCGTTTAAAATCAACCGGCACCACTTCAATATGAATGTCGATGCGATCAAACAACGGCCCCGAAATCCGGTTGATATATTTCTGCACCTCCCCCGATTTGCACTGGCAGGCCGTCGTGGGGTGGTTGTAATAACCGCACGGACAAGGGTTCATCGCCGCGATCAGCATGAAACTGGCCGGGAATTCCAGGGTCATTTTTGCCCTGGAAATGGTTACCACCCGGTCCTCCATGGGTTGCCTAAGTACCTCCAGAACAGTACGTTTAAATTCCGGCAATTCATCCAGAAACAAAACACCGTTATGAGAAAGTGATATTTCACCCGGCTGAGGGATGCTTCCACCCCCGACGAGTGCGGAGTTCGAAATGGTATGGTGCGGCGCCCTGAATGGCCTTAATGCAATCAACGACCGATGGGTTCCCAGCTTACCGGCTACCGAATGGATTTTAGTAGTCTCCAGGGCCTCCTCCAGGTTTAAAGGGGGCAGAATGGATGGAATTCGTTTCGCCAACATGGTCTTGCCTGCCCCGGGCGGACCGATTAAAATGACATTGTGTCCTCCTGCAGCACCGATTTCCAAAGCCCTTTTGATATTTTCCTGACCCCGCACATCGGCGAAATCATACTCATAGTGTGAAACCTGGCAGGAGAATTCGTCCCTGGCATCCAAAATGGTCGGGACCAACTGGATCTCATCATTGAAAAACCCGATCACCTCCCTGATCGAAGTGATGCCATATACCTCAAGTTCGCCGACAATGGATGCTTCCCTGGCATTCTGAACCGGTAAAAGAATCCCCTTGAAACCTTTTTCACGTGCCTCTATCGCAATGGGGAGCGCGCCTTTTATTGGCATCAATCCGCCATCGAGCGAAAGTTCCCCCATGATCATGTATTTTTCAAGTTTATCCGTTTTGACGACCTCATTCGCTGCAAGAATTCCAATGGCAATGGTCAGATCATAGGATGATCCTTCCTTGCGGATATCGGCAGGCGCCATATTGATGATGATCTTTTTCCCGGGAATCCGCTGCCCGTTGTTGCGCAAGGCTGATTCGATGCGCTGGTGGCTCTCCTTCACTGCATTATCGGGCAAACCGACCATGAAGAACTGGATTCCCTGGTCCATGTATACCTCCACCGCAACTGTAATGGCCCTGATACCAAAAACAGCGCTGCCAAACGTTTTTACAAGCATAATCAGGCTGGGTTTCCAGCTTAATCAGAAAATCAGGTAAAAGTGATGCAGGAAAATGGGAAAGTTATTAACAAAGTGACAGGGTAACAAAGTGACAAAGTAACAGGGTAACAGGGTAACAGGGTAACAGGGTAACAGGGTAACAGGGTAACAGAGTAAATCGAAAATTGCAATTACTTTTCCGGTTTAAAATGCGAATTGCTCAGTATCTTTTGAGCATCTGTTTCATTCATGACTTGCTGGAAGGTGAGGTCAGGCTGGTTTTCCAGGTATTTTCTGACGATCTGCCATCCAAGCCATTCGCCCAGCCTGGGCGGTGCATCTTTTGAAAATTCGGCTGTGAAGGGACCATCGGCCATAAAGGAACGGATCAGTTTCCCATCCGTGGTAAAAAGAATCCTGTTCTCAATGATGGCAGCCCAAACATGAACCTCGTTCTTAATGATCCAGTCATACTGCTCTTTTGAATACCCGATCTTCAATCTGTCTTCCGTCTGCGGAATCATGGCATCCAGGAATAACAACCGTTTCCCGGCTTCTGTCATTTGTTCGAGCAGCGTATTGCCGGGAAACTGCGTCGGGTATGAGATCCTTCCAAGCACCTTCATGCAGTCGGGGACCAGGTGCATGGCCGTCATCCGGGAGATGCGGTAAGCAGGCAACCCATCAGAAACATATGGTTTGAAATCCTTTCCAAGATAATTGTCCAACCCGATGAGCAATACGCTGTCGGCAAACTGAACCGGGTAATCATAATCTCCTCCTGAAACATAGCTGTATATCCTGGGGACTTTAAACCCAGGGTAATAATAAAGATAATGCTTCAAAGCCATGGTCAAATCCCCTTCCAGTCCTGCGATTTGCCTGTATTGACTATCAACGGCTGCCTGGAAAATCCGGTTCCGGGGGCTTTCAAGGTAGGCCTTCATTTCAGAAAGCTTTGCCGGATCGCCCAGGTCGGTGTCGAGAAAAAACCGGTAAGCCGGTTTCAACCCCTCAAGCCCCTGCTGAAGCTGATCAGGATTGACTTTGAACAGGTCAATATCGTACCTGTGAACCTTTAAATCAGCAAGGCTGACCTTTGAAACATCCACATCGAGCCGCCCTTTCCCATGGCCACAACCCGACAGGATCACCAGGGTTAAAACAAAATAAATTCCACTTTTACTTATCTTTCGGGCCATAAAACATTTCATGAGTTTGTAAAATATAGTTTTTTCACAGCGAAGATGCCTGGAGAGTGATAAAATCCGTCAGTTCTTTTTCGTTCCGGGTGCCGATCAGTACAATTTTCCCGGTCTTTAAATATATCTGTAAACCTTTGTCCCCTGAAACGCTGTAAGCCTTTCCGGTAGCATTGGATTTAATCCCCCAACCGCCGTAATCACGGATTGGATGATATGTAATGACCTCGCAATTTTCAATTTGTTCCCAGTTCATGCGTTGAAATTTAAAATGAAAAGGGAAAAACTTAAAACTGATCCCGTTTTTATCAATTCGGGTAACCAGTTTGGCAAATCCAAACAACAATGCAACCAGGATAAAAAGAGCCATTACCGAAATAAAAACAATGACCAGCGCAGTATCGCTCATCGGATGGTCGCCAAATTTTTGTCCCTTGACCAATTGTTTATAGATTCCAATTCCAAACAAACCAGCGATGGCTATTGCCGAAGGGATTAATCCGAGCCATATCCATGTCCGGTTAAATCTCTGTATTTCCTGGTATACCATACTGAAATAGGTGCCTGATGAAAGAAACGTGTTTCCCGGTTGATTATTTTTGGATAAAAATATAAAGAATCGATGAATGACTGGATGATTAATAGCTATTTTTGCCTTGAAATACTTCATAATATTATATAAATGGCCAATATGAGAAAACGCTCAGCCCTTTTACTCATTATCCTTGTATTCGGTGTTCCTGGCGTTACCTTCTGCCAGGCAAAAATCCCGATGAAACTGGGGCTGAAAATTGCTCCGAACATCGGTTGGATGAGCCCGGGCACCAAAGGATATTCCAGTGATGGTGCCAGGCTTGGAGCAACCATTGGATTTGTGAGCGATTTTTATTTTGCTGAAAATTATGCCCTTTCCACAGGGTTTAATTTTCAGTTCATCAATGGAAAATTGAATTACGAGGATTCCCTGTTGATCGGGAATAACAATACACTTACTGACGGGGATGTTTCCAGGAAATACAACTTCCTGTACCTCGAAATCCCGGTCATGATTAAAATGAAAACCAAAACTTTCGGAAAAATTTCCTATTTCGGGCAGATCGGAATTGGGACCGGTTTCCGGGTCAAAGCAACTGTCAAGGAACATTTTCAACCCACAGCAGGGGTTCCGGTTGACCAGCAGTATGAATTCAACAATGGCACCACGCTTATCCGGGAGGCAGTTCTCGTTGGCATTGGTTTTGAATATCATGTTGATGAGTCTTCAACGATCATGATCGGCTTGTCATATTCCAACGCCCTCAACAATGTCCTCACCGGTGTGAATTATAAAACAAACCAGATTGAAAAAAGTCAACTGAACTTTGCAGAACTCAATATTGGATTCCTTTTTTAATCTTCCGTGATGAAAATTGCCTTGGCTCAATTGAACTATCGTGTCGGTGATTTCGGGCACAATGTTTCACTCATTACCGAAACCATTGAAAAAGCAAAATCCCTGCAGGCCGGTTTGGTTGTTTTTGCCGAACTCTCCGTTTGCGGTTACCCTCCGCGTGATTTTCTCGAATTCAATGACTTCATCCGCAGGTGCGATGAAGCAGTTGTATTGATCGCAAGCAAATGCCATGGCATTGCAGCCATCGTTGGCGCTCCGTCGCTCAATCCGGCACCCAAAGGGAAGCCGCTTTATAACAGCGCATATTTTCTGGCCGACGGAAAAATTCTTGCCAAAGCAAATAAAACGCTGCTTCCCAATTACGATGTTTTTGACGAATACAGGTATTTTGAACCAAACAGGTTGCCGTATTCCATAGTAACATACAAAGGACATCGCATTGCATTGACCATTTGCGAAGATCTGTGGAATATTGCGGATGATCCGCTTTATATCCGCAACCCGATGGATGAACTGGTGCAGCTGAACCCCGATGTCGTCGTCAACATTGCCGCATCGCCATTCAATTACCACCAGCAGGAATTCCGAAGAAGTATCCTGGTCAGGAACGCACAAACATACAATCTGCCAGTGATATACGTAAACCAGGTTGGCGGACAAACGGAGCTGATCTTCGATGGAGGATCGATGGTTGTTGATGACAATGGAGATGTTGTAGCGGTACTGAAGGAATTTGAAGAGGATTTTTTCACTTTTGAATTGCAAAATGCAAGGTGCAAAATCCAAAATCCAAAACCTGGCCTTGCCCAACCAGCACATCTGCACAGTTTCAAATCATTGGCTTCGCCTGATACCATCCGGTTAATTTATGCTGCCCTCCTGCTGGGAATTAAAGATTATTTCGGGAAAATGGGTTTTTCAAGAGCGATCCTGGGACTGTCGGGCGGAATTGACTCGGCAGTCACCCTGGTGCTGGCTGCCTATGCACTTGGCAGTGAAAACATTCGGGCTATCTTACTCCCGTCGCAGTTCTCATCAGACCATAGCATTTCCGACGCTGTTTTGCTTGCTGAAAATCTTTCGGTTTCTTACGACATCATCCCGATAGAAGAGACTTTCCAATCGTTCGAAAAAACCCTTCAGCCTCAATTTGCCGGGCTGCCATTCAACCTTGCCGAAGAGAACATCCAGGCCAGGATCCGGGCCGTCATTCTCATGGCATTATCCAATAAATTCGGGTACATCCTTTTGAACACCTCGAATAAAAGTGAGGCTGCCGTAGGGTATGGCACCCTTTATGGAGATATGTGCGGCGGCTTATCAATTTTAGGGGATGTGTATAAAACGCAGGTTTACGAACTGGCACGCCTCATCAATAAAAACCGGGAGATCATTCCCCTGAATTCAATTTCGAAACCGCCATCTGCCGAATTACGGCCGGGGCAGAAAGATTCAGATTCTTTGCCTGATTATGATATCCTCGACCAGGTACTCTTCAAATATATAGAACAGCACACCGGCCCGCTGGAATTGATCGCGGAAGGGTTTGATGAAAAGGTTGTCAATACTGTTCTGAAACTGGTCAATACCAGCGAATACAAGCGTTACCAGAATCCGCCGATACTCCGCGTATCGCCCAAAGCATTCGGAATGGGACGCCGGATGCCCATCGTAGCGAAATATTTATCGTAATTATTCAGTGGTAACCGATTCAACCGCTTTGATCTCCGGAATTGCCCTGATCATGGCTGTTTCAATACCATTTTTCAAGGTCATCTGGCTGTGGGGGCAATTCCCGCACATACCCAGTAAACGGATATTAACGATATTGTCGTCGGTCAGGTTGATATATTCAACATCACCTCCATCAGCCTGGAGATAGGGCCGGATCTGTTCCAGGACATTTTTAACTTTCGATTCAAGTTCTACGTTTGCAATCATGAGAAAAGATTATTGAATGATTAATTGATTTTATTTTACATTGTCCGGTCGTCCGGCACTCCCAAAAATCTCCCTGACGGAATTGCTGATGGCAATCTGCTGTGCCACGTTCTCAGATAACTTTTTGAAGGCAGTGGCGGCTATTGAATCATCGTTAACCGCCATGGGAATCCCGGCATCACCTGATTCTGAAATGGCAGAAACAATCGGAATTTGTCCAAGCAAGGGAATGTTCAGTTCCCGGGCAAATTTACCACATCCGCTTTGTCCAAAGATATAATATTTTTTCTCCGGGGATTCTGGGGGTGAGAAATAGGACATATTTTCAACCAGCCCGAGGATCGGAATGTTAATTTTGTCGTTGCGAAACATATCTGCGGCTTTTCGCACATCGGCAATTGCAACCTGTTGGGGTGTGCTGACAATGATGGCACCGGTTAGCGGGAAATCCTGTATCAGTGTCAGCGGAATGTCGCCAGTGCCGGGCGGAAGATCGATCACCATGTAATCAAGCGACCCCCATTCGGCATCAGTGAAGAGCTGCCGGAGAGCCATCGAAGCCATCGGCCCCCGCCAGATCAGCGCTTTCGATTGGTCAACAAAAAACCCGATAGACAGTACCTTTATTCCGAATTTTTCAAACGGATAGACGTAGGTTTTACCATCTTTGTCGTAACCTGTCGGCCGTTCATTGACCATGCCAAACATCATCGGGATCGAAGGTCCGTAAATGTCAGCATCGATCAGGCCAACCTTTGCACCGGTTTTTGCCAGGGCAATGGCAAGGTTCACTGCTACCGTGGATTTACCAACACCTCCTTTTCCCGATCCAACGGCAATGATGTTTTTCACTTCCTTCAACATGGCATCCGTCTCCCTGCGCCGGGTTGTTACGCTCGAAGTCATGTTGATCTCTACGTCAACACCCTGAGCTACATACTGGTGGATCGCGTCGACGCATGCCTGCCTGATCTGATTCTTCAGCGGGCATGCCGGGGTGGTCAGGACTACATCAAAGGTTACTTTTTCCCCGTCAATGATGATGTTTTCAATCATATTCAACGTAACCAGGTCCTTTCTCAGGTCAGGGTCATCCACATGCCTGAGGGCATCAATTATTTGATTTTTTTCAATAGCCATTATTTGATTTTTGATTGTCGATTTTTGATTTTGCATTTTGCATTCTACAACTCCTTCCCGGGGTTCCAGAACAACTCTTCAAACCGGACTACCCGGTCATTTTCCACGCTGACTCCTTCACTCTCAAGAAGTTGCTTCATAATGACCGGACCTCCGAAATGATGCCTGCCAGTCAGAAAGCCATTGCGATTGACCACGCGGTGTGCGGGAACATCATTTACCTGTGTGTGTGCCGCGTTC
Organism: uncultured Bacteroidales bacterium; assembly: GCA_903903985.1. Taxonomy (GTDB): domain Bacteria; phylum Bacteroidota; class Bacteroidia; order Bacteroidales; family FEN-979; genus CAIVAT01. The sequence continues at coordinate 45,915 of CAIVAT010000153.1, forward strand.
ATTGCCCAGCCCACCATCCTTGCCGATCCACGCGTTCCAAGGTATTCAGCGATTGCTCCGTAAGAGGTCACCCGGCCTGCCGGAATCATCCGCACAACATCATACACATTCTCAAAAAATGAATCGGATTTTTTCTTCAACCGGCCCGCCATTACATCTGCTCCTTGATTTCGAGCAGAAATCCCTTGATCCTGTTGAGTGAATCGATGGCCTCTACGTTGTTTACAATATCCTCTTTGTTGTCCCTGAGCTTGTCTTTGGCGCCCTGCAAAGTAAATCCCCGTTCCTTTACCAGGTGATAAATGATCCGAAGGTTATCAAGGTCCTTTTGGGTAAAAAGACGGTTACCTTTTTTATTCTTCATGGGTTTAAGAATATCAAATTCTTTTTCCCAGAATCTGATCAGCGAAGCGTTTACCTCAAATAAATCAGCCACTTCGCCAATTGAATAATAGACCTTCTCAATTTTAATTTTTTTCTTTAACATCTATAACTTGACTAGTCCATGGTTTGTGACGGGAGTGCCGATAGTTCCAGCATCATTTTAAATTGCTCCGGTGTTAGATCATTGAAAAAGAAATAGATCGGGTTCACGGGCACCCCATTTTTCCTGACTTCATAGTGCAAATGGGGAGAGGTTGATTTCCCTGTATTTCCAACATATCCGATAATCTGCCCGCGTAAGATCTTCTGACCTGGTTTGACAAATATTCTCGAAAGATGGGCATACCCGGTTTGGTAATTATACCCGTGATCTATCCTTATTTCATTGCCATAACCACCTTCAACATCGCGACCTGCCAAAATTACGGTTCCATTCCCCGTAGCATATACCTCCGTGCCCACGGTCGCTGAAAAATCCATACCCTCATGAAACTTCCGCACCTTGTAAAAAGGGTCCATCCTGGCGCCGAAATAGGAACCGATCCTTTTCAGATCCTTGTTATTGACGGGCTGTATTGCCGGAATGGAAACCAGCATCTTCTCTTTGTTTTTGGCCAGATTAAAGACTTCATCAAATGATTTTGACTGAACATACAGCTTCCCTAAAATCCGGTCCATGTTTTTTTCAGTCTCAATGATCAGATCAGAATTTGAATATCCTTTCAGGGCCTCATACCGGTCGATGCCACCTATCCCGGCCGACCGGATGGCATTTGGAATGGGTTCGGCTTCGAAAATCACCCGGTAAATGTTATCATCCCTGTCCTGGAGGTCGGCCAGGATCTTGGTGACTTTATCCAGCTGATCATTTAATATCTGATACTGCAACTTCATCTGGTCGATTTCCCGCTTCTGTGCCTTCTCCTTGGGAGAATCGAGGAAATTGTATGCAAGGATCAATACCACGGCAGCAAATACAACCCCGGTGGACAAGTGTGAGAAAAAATACAACAACCGCTTCCGCATCGTTGTATGTACCCGATCGAAGGTTAAAGACTTTTTATTGAATTTGTACTTTACCTTGCTCATCAACAGGTTATAAAGAATAATTCAAAACAGGCAGGCTAACAGCTACAAAATTAAGTAAATAATTAACTTTGCAGCCGTTTTCAAGATCTAAAAATTGTTAAAGATTGTTAACATATTGTTAATCTTATAATTACATGAACAATACCGATATCCGCCAGGCTTTTCTTAACTTCTTTCAATCCAAAGAACATGCAATAGTCCCGTCGGCACCCATGGTGGTTAAAAACGACCCTACGCTGATGTTTACCAATGCCGGCATGAACCAGTTTAAAGATATTTTTCTTGGCAACCAGGAGGGTAAGTTCAAACGTGTAGCCGATACGCAAAAGTGCCTGCGCGTTTCAGGAAAACATAATGACCTTGAGGAAGTTGGCCATGACACTTATCACCATACCATGTTCGAGATGCTTGGCAACTGGTCATTTGGAGATTATTTTAAAAAGGAGGCCATTGCATGGGGTTGGGAGTTGCTTACCGGGGTGTTGAAAATCGATAAAAATTGTCTCTATGTCACTGTTTTTGAAGGTGATGACAAGGAAGGCCTGGCCAGGGATAACGAAGCCATTGAATTCTGGAAACAGCACCTCCCGGAAGAGCGGATCCTGCTGGGATCCAAAAAAGATAATTTCTGGGAAATGGGTGATACCGGCCCTTGCGGCCCCTGTTCAGAAATTCATGCCGATATACGCTCCGAGGCTGAGAAAGCGAAGATTCCCGGGAGAGACCTGGTAAATAAGGGAGACCCTCATGTCATCGAAATCTGGAACCTGGTTTTTATCCAGTACAACCGGATGGCCGGAGGGCAACTCGTTGAGCTTCCGGCTAAACATGTGGATACCGGGATGGGATTTGAACGGCTGTGCATGGTGTTGCAGGGAAAAAAATCCAATTATGATACCGATGTTTTCCAGCCAATTATCCATGTGATCGCACAGAAAGCCGGGATTAAATATGGGGACGAACCCACGACCGACATCGCCATGCGTGTCATCGCCGATCATCTGCGCGCCATTGCCTTCGCCATTGCCGATGGTCAACTTCCTTCGAATGTAAAGGCCGGGTATGTTATTCGCCGGATATTGCGCCGTGCGGTCCGGTATGGCTATGCCTTCCTTGGGTTCAGAGAACCATTTATACATGACCTGATACCGGTGCTGATTGCCCAGATGGGACAGGTCTTCCCGGAACTTGTCGCACAAAAAGACCTGATCACCAATGTGATCCGCGAAGAAGAAGCTGCGTTTTTACGGACCCTTTCGACAGGGATTCAACGATTCAATGCATACATAACCCCTCCCCAACCCCTACCCAAAAAGGGAGGAGCAGGAGTTGAAATCGCTGAGGCAACCCCGACTGATACACTGTCATGTGTCACGCGTCACGTGTCACAAGTCATCGACGGCTCTTTTGCTTTTGAACTTTACGACACCTATGGTTTTCCGATCGATCTGACTGAACTCATGGCACGGGAAATTGGCTGGACAGTCGATATGGAAGGCTTTACCACCGGACTGGCAGCACAGAAAAACCGCTCACGGCAGGATGCCATCGTAGATACTTCCGACTGGGTCACCCTTGTTGAAGATGCAGGAATGCCTGAATTTGTTGGTTACGATCTGCTCCAGGCCGACACCTGGATCACAAAATACAGAAAAGTAGTAAGTAAAGGAGAGGAACTTTTTCACTTCGTATTTGCACAAACTCCCTTTTATGCCGAATCGGGCGGGCAGGTTGGAGATAAAGGCTGGCTGATTTCGGGGGATGAAAAAATTGAGATCATCAATACCATTAAAGAGAATGAACTGATCATCCATCTTTCCAGATCATTGCCATCTGTACCTTCGCAAAAGATCATTGCCCGGGTCAACCGCGAAATCCGCACAAACGTTGCAAACAATCATTCGGCAACCCACCTCATGCATGCTGCCCTCCGAAAAGTGCTTGGCACACATGTAGAACAAAAAGGGTCATTGGTTGACGAAAACAGGCTCCGCTTTGACTTTACTCATTTTGCCAAATTAAGTAAAGATGAAATTGCCCGGGTTGAAACCCTTGTGAATGAAAAGATCCGGGAAAACATCCAGTTGAAAGAAGCACGTTCACTTCCCATTGCGCAGGCCAAAGCCCTGGGTGCCATGGCCCTGTTTGGTGAAAAATACGGCGACCATGTCCGTGTAATCACCTTCGATCCCGGCTATTCAGTTGAATTGTGCGGTGGCACCCATGTTCCGGCAACAGGTCAGATCGGCCAGTTTAAAATCATTTCCGAAGGTGCCATCGCTGCCGGCATCCGTCGTATTGAAGCCATCTCGGGAAAAAAAGCCGACGAATACTGGCATTCCAGGGAATCGCTCCTCACCGAAATCAGCGACCTGCTGAAAAATCCAAAAGACCTGCTAAAAGGAGTAAATAATTTACTCAATGAAAACGTTGACCTTAAGAAACAGGTGGCAGAACTCGACAAACTAAAGGCCAGGCAACTCAAAGAGGAGTTCGCCGCCCAGGTGAAACATTACAACGGGATTAATTTCCTTACCGCCAAGGTTGACCTTGATGCAGAAACAGTGAAAAACCTGGCTCACGAACTGAACGCATCCATCCCTGATCTTTTTTTAGTCCTGGCAACAGAAACCGATGGCAAGGCGACCCTGACGGTGATGCTATCTGAAAACCTGGTGAAGGAGCGTAAACTGAATGCCGCTGACATCATTCGTGAACTGGCCAAAGAGATACAGGGAGGTGGCGGCGGACAGCCTCACATTGCCACGGCGGGAGGCAAAAACCCGGCAGGAATCATGGCTGCATTAGAGAAGGCAAAGGGTTTTGTGATCACTTAAAATAGTCACGGCTTTGAACCCTAATTTTGTATCTTTGTAAGGATTTTTAAAGGATATGGAGAACAACGAGAGCATACCGGTCGAGCCCGGTGAAAACCATTTAACTGAAAAAACTGCTGATGACACTGACATCTTCGAATTCAGGCAAACCAGGTTGCCACACAACCCTTTTTTAAGCCGCGGGTGTTGCCAGTCTCCAAAGGTTTATCATAAAAATGAAATGGTATTCCAGCATCGTTGCAGTAAATTCGATTCTTATGACTGGCTGAAAGACGTTCCTCTCCCGCCGGAGATAGTCAAAACGGATATCATTGAAGTACGCTTCAAAAACAGCCGGAAAGATTTTTTCAGAACTCCTGCCGACCTGGATCTTGAAATCGGAGATATTGTTGCTGTGGAAGCCTCGCCCGGGCACGACATCGGGATCGTGAGCATGGTAGGGGAAATGGTCCGGTATCAGCTGCACAGGAAAAACATCCTGCCATCCTCTGAAGACATTAAAAAGGTCTACCGCAAAGCCCGGCTTACCGACATTGAAAAATGGATTGCTGCCGTGGAATCGGAAACAACCAACATGTTCCGTGCACGAAGCATCGCCGAAAATCTTGGGTTGATGATGAAGATCAATGATGTGGAGATACAAGGCGACAATACAAAATCGATCTTTTACTATACGGCGGAAGACCGGGTTGATTTCAGGGAATTGATCAAACTCCTTGCAGAGGAGTTCAAAGTACGCATCGAAATGAGGCAGATCGGTGCCAGGCAGGAAGCCAGCCGTCTGGGAGGCATCGGATCCTGCGGAAGGGAACTTTGCTGCGCAACATGGATGAGTGATTTCAAATCGGTAACTACGAATTCTGCAAGAGTCCAGCAACTTTCATTGAACCCGCAAAAACTTGCAGGTCAATGCGGCAAACTGAAATGTTGCCTGAACTATGAGTACGACACCTATGTAGATGCCTTGAAAAGTATGCCAAACACAGAACTGCGGTTAAAAACAAAACGTGGGGAGGCCTTCCATCAAAAAACAGATATTTTCCAGAAACTCCTTTGGTACTCCTACATTACCGATCCGGGGAACCTGATCGCGATTTCCGTTGACAACGTAAACTTCATCGTGGAAGAGAATAAAAAAGGGAACACCCCCGAAAAACTGGAAGACTTTTCACAGGTTATTGAGAAAAAAACCGCATTCGAGAGTGGCGCTGTGCAAGATGACTTAACCCGCTTCGACCATTTGTAAAATCTCCTTTTCTATCCCTGAAATCATGGTCCGGAACCTTGAAACAATAACACTCCTGCTGCTGCTTTTGCTAACCATGGCGCTGATCTCCTGTGATTCAAAAAGAGTATTCGAAGAGCATATTCCGCTGGAAAAAGGAGTTTGGAATGTGAAAAACGAGCTTAAGTTCAGTGTCGCAATTTCTGACCTGCTCTCACGTTATAACGTTTACCTGAATGTTCGCAATGGACCTGAATATCCTTACAGCAATATTTTTATGTTCATGAATACTGTATTCCCCGATGGGCATATCGCCCGCGACACCATTGAACTTACCCTTGCCGATTACGACGGGCGATGGTTGGGATCAGGGATGGGAAGTGTGAAATTCAGCCGGTTTTTATTTCAAAAAAATGTCCAGTTCAAACAGGCAGGAACATATCACTTTAGCTTTGAACAAGCAATGCGTGTTCATGAATTGAACGGGATACATGATATCGGTTTACGGATCGAGAAACAATGACCAATGCTTCTTTACAATTCCTGATTTTCAACAAATGTCTGTTCCTTCAGCCAATAGCCCGCAAATAAAAAAATACCTGAAGAGATTCTGGGTTTCTTACCTCATCCTGGTCATGCTGATTGCACTTTTCTTTATCGCGGTTGCATTCGGCTTGTTTGGTAAAATGCCCACATTTGAAGAACTCGAAAATCCGAAAAGCAACCTTGCCACAGAAGTAATCTCTTCTGACGGTAAACTATTGGGCAAATACTACATCGAAAACCGCTCCAACACCCATTACCAGGAGCTTTCGCCGAATGTCATCAATGCACTGATCGCCACGGAAGACGCACGTTTTGAAGATCATTCCGGGATTGACGCGATCGCTATTTTCAGGGTTTTCTGGGGGATGGCCTCCGGCTCATCTAAAGGAGGTGGCTCAACACTTACCCAGCAACTTGCCAAAAACCTGTTTCCCCGTAAACAGGACCGGTCATTCATGGAAACAGTGCTGATAAAATTCAAAGAGTGGATTACCGCTGTAAAACTTGAACGCAATTATTCCAAAGATGAAATCCTGGCCATGTATCTGAACACCGTTGACTTCGGGAGCCAGTCATATGGAATTAAATCTGCCGCTAAAACCTATTTTAACAAAGAACCAGCCCAGTTAAATGTTGAAGAGGCTGCCATGCTGATTGGAATATTAAAAGCCCCTACCTGGTTCAGTCCGGTACGTAATCCCGCCCGCGCATTTGAACGCCGCAATACCGTGATGCACCAGATGATGAAATACGATTACCTCACCTCCCGGGAATTTGATTCGTTGAAATCCCTTCCTGCTGATATGACAAACTACCGGCTTCAGGACCATACCACCGGCATTGCAACCTATTTCCGCGAATACCTTCGCATGGTGTTGGCTGAATGGTGCGTACAAAACCCTAAAGAAGATGGCACTCCTTATAACCTCTATCGCGATGGGCTGAAAATATATACCACCATCAATTACAAAATGCAGGAATATGCCGAATCAGCCATGCAGGAATACCTGGGCAAGGAGCTGCAACCTGCTTTCTTCAAACACTGGAAAGGCGTGCCGAATGCTCCTTTTGCTTTTGAAGGTCCTACGGCAAAAAAAGAAACCGACAACCTGTTGTTTTCTGCAATGCGCAGAACAGACAGGTATTTCCACTCCAAAACTAAAGGGAAAAACGATCCCGAAATCGTCCAGGAATTCAAGGTTCCTGTAAAAATGAAAGTTTTTTCATACCATGGTGAAATTGATACGGTGATGACACCAATGGATTCGATCCGTTATTATAAATTTTTCCTGCAATCCGGCATCATGTCAATGGACCCGCATACTGGCCAGGTTAAAGCCTATGTTGGAGGAATCGATTATCGTTTCTTTCAATACGACCACGTGAAACTCAGTAAACGGCAGGTTGGTTCGACCTTTAAACCATTCTTATACACGCTGGCGATGCAGGAAGGCGAATCACCCTGTTCCCTGTATCCCAATGTTCAACCGGTAATCGACCTGGGAAATGGCGAAGTGTGGGCTCCAGAAAATGCCAGCGATGAACGGCTTGGGCAACAGGTCACCCTCAAATGGGCCCTGGCCAACTCAAACAACTGGGTCTCCGGACAGCTTATCCGGAAATATTCACCCAAAGCGGTCGTGGCGATGGCACATAAAATGGGCGTTACAAGCGATATCCCGGTTGTTTATTCCATCGCCCTTGGATCCTGCGACATCAGCCTATACGAGATGGTTGGTGCGATGAGTGTATTTGCAAATAAAGGAGTGTTTATTGAACCCAGTTTCATCACCCGCATTGAAGATAAAAACGGCAATGTCCTTCAAACATATACCGCCAAATCACAGGAAGTCATCAGTGAAGAAACCGCATTCCTGATGATCCAGTTAATGAAAGGTGTCGTTGACGGAGGAACCGGTGTGAGATTGCGTTATAAATATGGTCTTGATGCGCCGATTGCCGGAAAAACAGGAACCACGCAGAACCAAAGCGATGGATGGTTCATGGGCATTACCCCCGACCTGGTAACCGGCATCTGGGTGGGATGCGAAGATCGTGCAGCACATTTCAGGAGCATTACCCTTGGCCAGGGGGCCAACATGGCCCTTCCTATCTGGGGGATTTACATGCAACATATATACAGCGACTACAGTCTTCATTACTCCAAACGCGACTTCGACTATCCTAAAAAACCGCTGAACGTTCAATTGGATTGCGGCGATGAAAACACGCCGGTCCCTGTCAAAGGCTCCAAAAAAAAGCAAGTAATCGATACGGATGAGTTCTAATTTCCCTTCAAATTTTGAACAAAAACTGGGATTTGATGCCATTCGTCAAATGCTCAACGACTATTGTCTCTCCACTCTTGGACCAACCTGGGTCAGAAAAATGTCATTCTCAACGGATGCATCGGAAATTCACACCACCCTTCAACAAACATCAGAACTTAAATCGATTTTGCAATTTGAAGAACAATTCCCTTCCCAGGACTATTATGACCTGATCCCCGAATTACTGCGTATCCGTATCCCAGGTACCTATATGGAGACGGAACAACTCTCAGAACTTAAACTTTCCGCTGCCACCATCGCTGACCTCCTTTCATTTCTTGAAGAACGAAAAGAAAAATTCCCGGCTTTATTTTTGCTGGCAGGCGATGCCGGTGAACCCGGGTCTGGCAGTTCTCCCATCGCAACAACCCAGTTGCTTAAATCGATTGTGAAACAGGTTGAACGGATTATTGACGACAAATCGGAGGTGAGGGATTCGGCCTCACCCGAATTGAACAGGATCAGGAAAGAAAAGGTCAAACTTCAGTCATCGGTAGAAAACAAAATTGTACAGAGCTTTAAAATGGCCCGCCAGAACGGCTGGACGACCGACGATGCCGAAGTGACAATCCGGAACGGACGGTTGGTCATTCCCATGATCAACACACACAAACGCAAGATCCAGGGTTTCGTTCACGATGAATCTGCAACAGGCCATACCGTTTATGTTGAACCGGCAGAGATATTCGAAACCAACAATGAAATACGGGAACTCGACTATGCCGAACGCCGTGAAATCGTTCGCATCCTGATCGAATTCGCCAGGATGATCAGGCCCGAAATCGACCTGCTGATCCATGATTACCATTTCCTCGGGAAGATTGATTTCATTCGTGCCAAAGCAAGGTTTGCAATCTCTGTAAATGCTGCAAATCCAATCCATCATCCTCCCCCGGATCACAACCGGCCCGTTTCATTTTTCTGGCGCCAGGCAATCCATCCGCTGCTGTTCCTCTCCCATCAGAAACAGAAAAAAGAGGTCACCCCGTTGAACATCTCCTTGAATCCTGCCCAACGGATCTTAATCATCTCGGGACCGAATGCAGGAGGCAAATCCGTTTGCTTAAAAACCATCGGATTGGTACAATACATGTTTCAGTGTGGATTATTGCCGCCCGTAAAAGAGGATTCAGAATTTTGCATTTTCAATAAAATTTTTATTGACATCGGTGATGAACAATCCATCGATAATGACCTCAGCACTTATTCTTCCAAACTCATCAACCTGAAATATTTTCTTGAAAATATTGATGATCATTCTCTTTTCCTGATCGATGAAATGGGAACGGGCACGGATCCTTCACTTGGAGGTGCTATTGCCGAAGCCACTCTGGAAGCGCTGAATGCCAAATCGGCCATGGGGATTGTGACCACCCACTATTCCAACCTCAAATTGCTCGCCGCCCGCGAATCCGGCATCGTGAATGCCGCAATGCTGTATGATCTTAAAAAATTAAAACCGCTGTACCAGTTAAAAATCGGCCAGCCGGGAAGTTCCTTTGCATTCGAAATTGCCCATGACATCGGATTTCCCAATGATGTTCTGAACGGTGCCCGGTTAAAAACAGGAAAGAGCCAGCTTGATTTCGATCGGGAATTGCAAAATCTTGAAGTCGAAAAGCAGGAGATCAATCAAAAAAACAGTGAATTAAAAGTTGCGGATGACTTTCTCGCCGAACTCATAAAGAAATATGAAAAACTGAATGCCGATCTAGAGTCGAAAAAGCAGGAAATTCTCGGAAAGGCAAAAGATGAGGCCCGGGTTTTATTGGATAATTCCAATAAAATTATTGAAAAAACGATCAGGGAAATACGCGAATCGCAGGCAGAAAAATCACAGACCAAAGAGATCAGGGCGGAACTTTTAAAAGTAAAAGCCGCTTTGCTTCAGGATCCGAAACCAGAAATGCAAAATGCAAATGGCAAATTGCAGGAGGCAGCCCCTGAAAATTCAAATCCGAAATCGGAAATAGAAAATCGAAAATCCGTTGTTTTAGGCAGTCAAGCGAAACCTCATCGTTTTCAATCGTACTTCGATGACCTCAACAAAAAACTCACCAACTTTTCTTTAACCCTTGATCTGAGAGGAAACAGGGTGGACGAAGCACTGGCACTCCTTCAGCGGTACATCGACGATGCCATTCTGTGCTCCATCCCCGAGGTGCAAATATTACACGGGAAGGGAAATGGCATTTTACGACAGGTAACACGCGAGTACCTGCGAAGCCAGAAAGAAGTAAAATCGGCACGCGATGCGGCTATTGAGAACGGGGGTGCGGGAATAACGGTTGTGTCATTCCGTTAAGTACCATTTTTTTTGTATTCAGAACTTCCCCTGAGGCATTTTGAAATTAATTATTTACTTTTGCTCGTTTTTTTACTTAAAACATTCATTATGAAAGCAATTAAATTTACAGAAGCTGAGCTCGATTTTTTACAAAATCATTATGAGCTTGAACTATTGGATGCCGAAAACTATGTCGGAGAAATTAAAAATATTTTAAAAAAATTAGGTGTTATTGAAAGAGAGATTGCAAAAGAAAAACCGGTTAAAAAACCTGTAAAAAAAGCTGGCAGACCAAAGAAAGAAAAGAAAGCCACTGCTGAAACGGTTGCACCTCCTGTTGTAAAACCCGTAAAAAAAACCGCGGTTAAAAAAGGAGCTAAAAAAACCACCGCCAAAGCTGTCAAACAACCTGAATTGCCAAAACCTTAATGAATCTTTAACTCCCGATCAATGCAGGCTGCCATGCGTATAAATGGCTGCCTGTGTTTTTTTTACAAGACTTTGAGTTTTTATCAAAAATTTGTATCTTTGCACCCCAATTTGAAAATATATCATCATCATGGCCAATCACAAAAGCGCAGAAAAACGCATTCGCAACGCGAAAACCAAACGTACCCAAAACCGTTATCAGGGACGCACCGTACGCAATGCGGTCAAAAAATTACGGGAAACCGAAGAACAGGAAGCTCTTGTAAAGGATATATCCAAAGTAGTTTCCCAAATCGATAAACTGGCCAAGAAAAATGTGATTCACAAGAATAAGGCTGCAAACCTGAAAAGCAAGCTGATGCGCAAAGTCAATACGGCATCAGCCCCCGTTGCAAAATAATCAACTTACCTCTTTCTCCTCCATCTCAGACTTTTCAGTGATGACAGTCTCTGAATATAGGACTTAAGATGACGTTCCTTCTTTCTGGGATAGATATCTTCAATATGTATCAGGATCCCTGTCTCTTCAACTTCACCAAAGCTCTGATTAATTGATGTTCCGAACGTTCTCATGGTAGGAGATAAGTTCATATAGGCATTGACCAGCGGAGGAACGTGTTCTCCATGGCGCCGTACTGCCTGAATCAGGATTTTATAATTTTCTTCAAAGGTTGTTGCAGAAAACAAATCAGCTATCGTAGCATCGGGGGTATAACAAACCACAGGAAACAAAGGCAGCATCAACGTTTCAGTATCAGGGAAATACTTGCGCAGGAAATACAGGACAATATCCCGGGCAGTCTTGTTATATTCGGGATACATCGTCATCTTGCCAAAAAAATATTTCACATCCGGATTTTCAATAATCATCGCGCCTAGCCCGTCCCAAAGGTTATCCAAAGAGTACATTCCCTTACGGAAGTTAACAAGTGGCTGATAGTTAGGCTGTACAAACGATCTTCCCAGTTCAATGCTTACCGGTAGATAGTCGCGGATGAACTTATTGGAAAAGTTGAAAAGTTCAGCAGTAGCACTGTGAATACAGCCCGTCTTTTCGCATTGAATATCACGGCCATGGATGAATCTGTATCCCCCTGTAATCTCACACTCTATTGGATCCCATACAATTAGCTGATGAAACGGGATCTCCATGGTGTCAAATTCATCAATATCGGTACTTTTTCCCGTTCCGCCACCGGCATCACGGAAGGTGATTTCACGCAATCGCCCCACCTCACTCATCAGATATGGCGAATCATGTGCGGTAAAAACATAAATCTTATTGTGTCCATTATTGGTATTCCGAAGAAAAGTACTGTCGCTTAATTCAGATTCAAGCAGTTTTTTGTCGACCGGGGCAATGATGGGTTCCATGTGACGGAATATTGAATGAATTATCATGCAAAGATATGTGTTGTATCCTGCATCTTAATAAAAATGCAAAGCATTTTCGTAAATTTGCATCATGTCACAGCCAGAAACAGAAGAAGTTCCCGAACACCTGATCGACCTCGAATCACTTTTCCGGGCAAAAAACCCCCAACTGCTGCGGGTAATCCCCAAATTTGTTCTGTCATACCTGAAGCGGATCATCCACCAGGAAGAGGTGAACGGGTACATCTATCGCAACCGTTCCAAGACCGGGTTGCCATTTGTTGATGCCATTTTAAAGGAATTTGGCGTGAATGTCGAAATACAGGATAAACGCACTATTCAAGATACTGTTTCAGCGAATATTGATCTTCCGCAGGGTATGATCCCATCACAGGGCAGATTCATTGCTGCGGCCAACCATCCGCTTGGAGGTCTTGACGGAATGGCCCTGATGCAGGCACTGGGTAGAATGAGGAGTGATATTGTCTTTCCGGTAAATGACCTGCTGATGAACGTTCCCGGCTTACGCCCCCTGTTCATTCCCATCAACAAACACGGTCGCAATACGGAAAATGCCCAATTGATCAACGAAACATTTGCTTCTGAAAAAATGATCCTTTATTTCCCTGCCGGCCTTGTCTCCCGTAAACAAAGGATCGACGGATCCTATATGATCCGTGATTTGGAGTGGAAGAATACGTTTATTAAAAAAGCGAAGAAATACCAGCGCGACATCATCCCTGTCTTTGTTGAAGGGCGGAATTCCAACTGGTTTTATAACCTGGCCATGTGGCGTAAACGTCTTGGGATCAAAGCCAATATTGAAATGCTTTACCTGGTAGACGAAATGGCCAGGCAATTTAACAAGACGATCACCATCATGGTCGGTGATCCAATCCCCTATTCCACCTTCGATAAATCCAAAACCGATGCCCAGTGGGCAGCCTGGGTGCAGGAAAAAGTTTATGGCCTCAGCACATTAAACGGTATGCCTCCGGATCAAGCCTGATCAGTTCTTTCATCAATGACCTGTTCATTTCTTTGTCATGTGTAATGAAAGTCTCACCAAGCATTTCACGGAATCTAAGCAACTCTGTCAGCAACCGTTCATTTTTTTTATCCTCTACGGTGAGATCCGTCAATTCGAAAGCGCGTTCCCAGGCACAAATTGCATGCGCAATATCCTCATTTTCAAGAGCATTCTGAGCCCGGTTAAGTTCATTGGAAATCATCAGCAACTGCTGAAAACCCCTATATGCAAACCACTTCTCGGTGGTCATGCTTTTATGAAAAATTAATTTATACAATTCAAGTCGGTTAAATTAAACAAGAAGTTTGTCTACAACAGACCGGATCAACGATTTGATACCATCATTCTGTACTTCCATATTCCGGTTGCCCTGAGATGGCCTGATATTGATAAATGAGGTAAATTCGATCCGATCACAAGTATCTTTCATCGGATAAACATTGGCCCCCCATAGATCCTGCTGATGAGAACCGTTTTCAAGCATCAATTTTTCCAGATCTGCATGCATATCGCCATCAATTGCCAGAATTTCCTGCTGGATATCAACAACGATCTTCATCATTTCAACAAAATCAATCTCCCTTGATTCCCAAAGTTGAACCAACAGGGTGGGCTTTGCAATAATTTGCATATATTTGGAATAAATACCAAAGATAGTGAAAATCGAATCGATCGAGTTTGTTTGCAGCAGCCCTTCCCTGAAATTCTGCCCGAAGGAGGAACTACCGGAATTTGCCTTCATCGGCCGTTCAAATGTTGGAAAATCATCCCTGATCAACATGCTCGCAGCCCATAAAGGGCTTGCAAAAGTATCAGGAACACCTGGGAAAACCCGGCTACTGAATCATTTTAAAGTTGAGTCCACGTTTGCCAAAGGCATCACAGCTAATAGTGAACGGCAGGCCGGGCGCATCCAGAATCCCCTTTTCTGGTTCCTTGTCGATCTTCCCGGTTATGGCTTTGCAAAATTATCAAAGACAGCAAAAGCAAAGTTTGAGGGATTGATCCAGTCATATCTTCAAAACCGGGAAAACCTGGCATTGACTTTTCTATTGATTGACTCACGCCTTGAACCTCAGAAAATCGATATCGAGTTCATGAACTGGCTGGGCGACAATGAAGTAGGATTCGTTATCCTTTTTACGAAAACCGACAAACTCTCGAAAACGCAGCTAAGCACAAACCTGGCAGCGTATCAAAAAGCCCTTTCCGCCCATTGGGTTGAACTTCCGGCAATTCTTCCAACCTCAGCGGAAACCAGGCTTGGGCGGGATGAAGTGCTGTCGACCATTGAAGAGGCCTTGCTGGAAATTGAGAACACGAGGTGAATGCATCAGTCATTTTCAATGGATCCCATTCTCCTTCCCAGGGCCCGCATGATCCGGTAATCGAGATTTGCGCGCTGCACAAACTGCCGGTAATGTTGCATCTTGTCTTCCTGCACAAACAGGCATATTCCGTGAATCGCCCTGAAGCGGATTGCGGCATCCACCCTGTTCAGAAGGGTTACTTCGCAAAACCCGTCCGGCAGCGTTGCAGCGACAACCTGAAGGATTTGCTCCAGCGCTTTCCAGGATCCGGTATCAACAGCAATGAATGCATATAATACACGGTTTTCCTGGCATACAGGCTGCCCTTCCTCATCAAAGCCGCTAAGCATGGCAAAATGGATGAACGGGCAACGCTCCCGGAGCATTCCCGATATCTTTTTAAAATCAATTTTGGGGGTTTTCATAGCCAGTTGTTTTTCTTATTGACAAGAGAAACAACCGGATGGTTGCGTGGAAGGTCAGCTATTTTAATTCAATCAGCAGATGCCGTTTGGGAACAACTTCCCCCTGTTTGACATAAACTTTTTTTACTGTGCCATTCCTTGTTGCAAGCAGGTGGTTATCCATTTTCATTGCCTGAAGCACAAGAAGCGTATCTCCTTTTTTAACTTTATGGCCTTCTTTGACAAGCACTTTGAGGATGGTCCCCGGGATAAAAGCCACTACCTTGCGCGAATCCGGAGGAGTGTAGGTGGTTCGGTTGGCGAACTTTTTCGTCAGCGTGGTCTTGTAAGAAATTTCCTCGTACTTAAAATCGATGAATTCTATATTTTCGTCCATAAGAGCTAAAATAAAACGCAAACTGTAAGGTGCAAAGTGCAAAAGTAAATACCAACGCAGCCTGGCAGGAAATTTCGCTACCTCGCTGCCTTGCTGTTTTTCTGCTTAGAAAGGTGGAACCCCATGTTTCTTTTTAGGTGTAACCTCCATTTTCCCTTGCGCAAGGGTCAATGAATGTGTAAGGTAATTGCGGGTTTCATTGGGCTCAATGACAGCATCCACATATCCGTATGCCGCAGCTACATATGGATTGGCAAATTTCTGACGGTACTCTTCGATGAGGCGTTTGCGCGTTTCATCAGGATTATCGCTGGCTTTGATCTCACTGCGGAATATAATATTAGCGGCTCCCTCCGGTCCCATTACAGCAATTTCGGCAGTAGGCCAGGCAAACACAAAATCGGCACGAAGGTGATTCGAACACATGGCAATGTATCCCCCGCCATAGGCTTTGCGCAGGATGACGGTTATCTTGGGAACACTTGCTTCACTGTAGGCATATAGAACCTTTGCCCCATGACGTATGACACCCGCATGTTCCTGGTCGACGCCGGGCAGATAACCGGGTAAATCAACCAGGGTAACCAGCGGCACATTGAAGGCATCGCAATAACGGATGAACCGTGCAGCTTTATCGCTTGAATCGCAATCGAGAACGCCGGCAAGTACCATCGGTTGATTGGCCACGAAACCAACTGTCTGGCCATCAAGGCGTCCAAATCCGATGACAATGTTGGCAGCCCACATCTCATGTACTTCAAAAAAATCGCTGTCATCGGCTATTGCCCTTATCACATCACGTACATCGTACGGTTGCATCGGGTTGGTTGGAAAAATACTATCCAGTTTATATTGCCTTGATTTTGGCGCCTTTTTAGGGAAAACTTCCGCTTTTTTTTCATTGTTCCACGGAATGTAGCTCACCAATCGCTTAATCTGTTCAAAACATTCTATTTCACTTTCAGCAAAAAAATGCGCATTCCCGGTAATTTCTGCGTGAACACGGGCACCTCCGAGATCCTCCATCGAAATTTCTTCACCAAGCACCGTTTTGATGACCTCTGGCCCGGTGATAAACATCTTGGAGATTTTATCAACAACAAAAACAAAATCAGTCAAGGCAGGACTGTAAACAGCTCCGCCGGCACACGGCCCGAGAATGACCGAGATTTGCGGAATTACACCGGACGCCTGGGTATTCCGGTAAAAAATCTCGCCATAACCTGCCAGGGAATTGACCCCTTCCTGAATACGGGCGCCCCCGCTGTCATTGATCCCGATTAATGGAACCTTCATCTTCATGGCATGGTCCATGATTTTGGTAATCTTTTTTGCGTGCATCAAACCCAGGGAGCCTCCGGCAACGGTAAAATCCTGAGCGAAAATACAAACAGGCCAGGCACTGATCGAGCCCGTTCCGGTGATGACCCCGTCTCCCGGCAAATATTTTTTATCCATGTCGAAATCCTGTCCGGCATGTTTTACAAAAAGATCATATTCATGAAAGGAATTGGGATCAAGCAATGCAAGTATTCGTTCCCGGGCGGTCATTTTTCCAGAAGCTTTTTGCTTTTCAAGGGCCTGTTCGCCGCCCCCTTTAAAGGCTTCCTGCATTCGCCTCTTTAATTCCGTGGTTTTTGCTCTTAAACTCATTTTCAGAATGTTTTCTTACAAAGGGTGCAAAGATAAGGTTAATCAATTTAATTAACAAAAATGCAATTGTGGTTTAACGTTTTATTGGTTTAATTCGCTGAATAACTGATGATTACATCTATGGCCAACCCCTCCGGTTGTCCACCCGTCCGCCTGTTCGCCTGTCCGCCCATTGTTCACTCCTATTCTGCCTTACACCCAATCTGCTATGGTCTTTCCCTAACACCTGCTGCAGGCGCTTTTTGGATAAAATTGATTGATTGGTAAAATAATAATATGAGTATCTTTGCTACTCAAAGTATGCCCGAAAAATTTGGATGATCTTATCAGCCTTTTTGCATTCCGGACATCCTTTTTGCATCATCAACATTATTTCATGGAGGGAAGGTCACCGGTCGGCAATAAATCAGCGATTCAGCTTCAGGCGATGCTTTGGTACGCAGTTTATACGCGGTCGCGTTCAGAAAAACACCTGATGGAACTGTTGACAGCAAAAGGCATCGAAGCGTATGTGCCTGTTCGGAAAGTCTTAAAGCAATGGAGCGACCGGAAGAAGATGGTGGAGGAACCGATTATCCGCTCCTATTGTTTTGTAAAGGTTGATCCTCCCCTTTATAAGGAGGTGCTGAATACACCGGGAGCGGTCCGCTATGTTTGGTTCTCAGGGAAACCTGCATCCATCCCTGATAGGCAAATTGAAACACTGAAGTCCATCACTCAATCCAATGTTGAAATCGAATGCCTGCCCGATACATTTCAGCCTGGGATTCAGGTGAATGTAACTGCCGGGCCGTTGCAAGGACTCACAGGTGAACTGGTCAGTATATCCAATAAAAAAAAGGTGATCATCCGTATCGATCACCTTAAACAGGTAATTACCCTCTCTATCTCACCGACAATGGTCGAAAAAACAAGGTAGCAAGGTAGCAAAATGGTTTTGCATTTTGCATTTATATTTTTAAAATAACCCCATGGTTCCTGTGACCGAAAGGGCGAAGCTGTATCAACTCAAATCGTAATTCGTAAATCGTAAATCCTTTGCTCGACACCTTAATCTCCAATAAAACCCGCGTAAAACTTTTATTGAGATTCTTCCTGAATCCGAACGCCAAATCATATCTGCGCGGTCTGGAGGAGGAATTCGGGGAGTCGACC
Source organism: uncultured Bacteroidales bacterium (assembly GCA_903903985.1). GTDB lineage: Bacteria > Bacteroidota > Bacteroidia > Bacteroidales > FEN-979 > CAIVAT01. The sequence goes on from CAIVAT010000153.1 coordinate 64,365, forward strand.
AATGCGATCAGGATCGAATTAAACCGATTCGAAGCAGCCGGCCTGCTGATCAGCTGGGAAGATAAAAACAAGAAAATGTTTTCTGCAAACCAAAAATACCCGTTGTTTGCCGACATCCGGAGCATCCTCCGAAAACATACCGGGATTGACACCATCATCAATAATGTCATCAACCACCTCGGAAATATTGAATCCGCATATCTGACTGGTATGATGGCAAAAGGTCTCGATAATTCGTCATTGGAGCTGTTTATTTTCGGTGAACCGATCGACCAGAAATATCTGTTATCCCTGACAAAAAAAACAACGGCCCTCATCAAACGGGATATCTGTTGCACAACCCTGCCAGGTGAGGACGAACAAATATTTCTTAAATCCAACCGGGATGCATTGCTGATCTGGAAAAAATGAAGCCAGCCCTCAACTTTGATATTTGATCTTTGAATTTTAATATAGTTAAGTCATGTCTGTTTACGAAAACCTGTTAAAAAAAGAGACCTCCCTTTCCGTCATTGGCCTGGGTTACGTCGGTTTGCCCATCGCCCTTGAATTTGCCAGGAAAATTAAAGTAGTGGGTTTCGATATCAAACCCGACCGGGTGGAAATGATGAAGAATAAAATTGATCCCAGTGGCGAATTGCCGTCTGAAACTTTTGAAAACACCGACATCCTTATCACTGCCGATCCGGAAAACCTGAAATCATGCACCTTTCACATTGTGGCCGTGCCCACGCCGGTTGATAAACACAACCTGCCTGACCTCACCCCCTTGCTTGCTGCGACCAGGACGGTGGCAAAAGTTTTGAAAAAGGGAGATTACGTTGTATATGAATCAACCGTTTACCCGGGAGCGACCGAGGAGGATTGTGTTCCCATTCTGGAAAGCTTGTCGGGACTGAAATTCATTGAAGACTTCAAGGTTGGTTTCTCTCCTGAACGGATTAACCCGGGTGACAAGGAACATACCCTCACCACGGTTGTTAAAATCGTTTCGGGTTGCGACGATGAATCCCTCGATCAGATCGCAAAAGTTTATGAACTTATCGTGAATCCCGGAGTTCACAGGGCGCCAACCATCAAGGTGGCCGAAGCAGCCAAAATCATTGAAAATGCACAACGCGATGTCAACATCGCCTTCATGAACGAACTTTCGATCATCTTTGGCCGAATGAACATCAACATCTATGATGTACTGGAAGCTGCAGGCACAAAATGGAATTTCCTGAAATTTTATCCGGGTCTCGTCGGAGGACATTGCATCGGCGTTGATCCCTATTACCTGACATACAAAGCAGAAGAGTACCGCTACCACCCCAGGGTGATCAATGCCGGCCGATATGTGAATGACAGCATGGGGTTCTACGTTGCCAAACAATGCGTAAAAAAGCTCATTAAAGCGGGTAAAAACGTACTTGGTGCAAAGGTACTGGTAATGGGAGCCACTTTTAAAGAGAACGTAAGCGACATCCGGAACTCCCGCGTTGCTGACCTCGTAAATGAACTGAAGCAATACAGCATCCGTGTTGATGTTTCCGATCCGTTTGCCAGCCATGATGAATTGCTACACGAATATGGTTTTGGACTGACGAGTGACATTCTGCATGATTATGATGCCGTGATCGTGGCAGTAAATCATCAACCTTATCATGATTTAACGGAAGCATACTTCAGGTCGATCACTTCGGAAAACGGTATCATCATCGATGTGAAGGGAATATTCCGGAAAAAAATCGTTACAATGAATTATTGGAGCCTGTGAGACGTGAAACGTTGTCACGCATCACGTGTCACGAATAAATAACCAGTTAACAATTCAGCAATGACTTCCCAGAAAACAGCCCTCATCACCGGTATCACTGGTCAGGATGGCGCCTATTTAGCGGAGTTCCTTCTAAAGAAAGGATACCTCGTTCATGGTCTGAAAAGACGGTCCTCGTTGTTTAATACCGACAGGATTGATCATTTGTACCAGGATCCGCACACCCAGAACCAGCACCTGTTTTTGCATTATGGAGATCTCACCGATTCCCTCAATATTACAAGGATAATCCAGGAAACCCAACCCGACGAAATTTACAACCTGGCTGCCATGAGTCATGTGATGGTCAGTTTCGACACACCTGAATACACTGCCAATGCAGATGGAACAGGTACCCTGAGAATTCTGGAAGCCATCAGGCTGTTGGGGCTAACCGATAAAACCCGGATTTACCAGGCTTCCACATCTGAATTGTATGGCAAAGCGCAGGAAATCCCGCAAACGGAGAAAACCCCTTTCTATCCGCGAAGCCCGTATGGCGTTGCCAAACTTTATGCTTACTGGATCACCGTAAACTACCGCGAAGCATATCATCTCTTTGCATGCAATGGAATTCTCTTCAACCATGAATCACCCATCAGGGGCGAAACATTTGTAACAAGAAAGATAACAAGAGCTGCGGCCAGGATCGCCCTGGGGCTGCAGGATAAACTTTTCATCGGAAATTTATCCTCTCAGCGTGACTGGGGCCATGCAAAAGATTATATCAAAGCCATGTGGTTGATTTTGCAGCACGATAAACCCGATGATTATGTGATTGCTACCGGAGTTACTACAACGGTAAGGGAATTCATTCGGAAATCATTCCAGGAACTCGGGCTTATCCTTGAATTTACCGGAGTTGGTGCCGATGAAAAAGGGACAATCTGCGAAAGTGAAAAAAATGAATTTAAAAATCTGATCGGGCGTGAGGTCGTCTCCATTGATCCAAGGTATTTCAGGCCCACCGAAGTCGATCTTTTGGTTGGGGATGCAACCAAAGCGAGAACCGTTTTAAACTGGGTTCCGCAATATGACCTGGATGCGTTGATCAAAGAGATGATGAAATCAGATTTCAGGTTGATGCAGAAGGAAAAGTTCCTGAAGGAAAATGGATTCAATACACTCAATTATTTCGAGTAATGGATAAAAAAACAAAATTTTATGTTGCCGGCCACACCGGGATGGTCGGATCAGCCATCACCCGCAGACTGCGCCAAAAAGGTTATACAAACATCATCGGCCGCACGATGGAGGAACTTGATCTTACCAATCAACAGGATGTATCAGCCTTTTTTGAAACTGAGAAACCGGAGGTTGTTGTCCTTGCAGCAGCCAAAGTAGGCGGCATCAAGGCAAACAATATTTACCGGGCACAGTTTATTTATGAAAACCTGATGATCGAGGCCAACATCATCCACCATGCCTATCTTCTTGGGGTAAAAAAACTGCTCTTTCTCGGTAGTTCCTGCATTTACCCTAAGAATGCCCCTCAACCCCTGAAAGAGGAATACCTCCTCACCGGGGAACTCGAGCAGACCAACGAACCGTATGCAATTGCCAAGATTGCCGGCATCAAGTTGTGCGAAAGTTACCACCGCCAGTATGGCTGCAATTTCATCTCGGTGATGCCGACCAACCTTTATGGCCCCAACGACAATTACAACCTCGAAACCTCCCATGTACTGCCAGCAATTATCCGGAAGATGCACCTGGCGCACTGTCTCGAAAGAGCCGATTGGCAAGCCATCCGTTCCGACCTGGCCAAACGCCCCATCGAAGGAATAAACGGGAACGCTTCCGAACAGGAAATCATTTCAATTCTCAATAAATACGGCATCCACCTTGATCCTTTTATCACCCGTCACGCGTCACCTGTCACGTCCAACGTCGCACATCCCTCGTCTCATGTCACCCTGACCCTCTGGGGAACCGGCCAGGTTTACCGGGAATTCCTGCATGTCGACGACATGGCAGCTGCCTGCTTGAAAATCATCGAAGAAATCAACACCGAAGATCTTGTTACGCATAACACGTCACCCGTCACTGCTTTTCTCAACATCGGCACAGGCGAAGATCAGACCATCGCCGAAATTGCCGCCATGGTCAAGTCGGTCGTTGGTTTTACCGGCGAGATCCTGTGGGATCATACCAACCCTGACGGGACTTTGAAAAAATTGCTGGAGGTTTCGCGTCTTTTCAGCCTGGGATGGAAGCCGTCCTATTCATTACCTGAAGGAATTGCCTCGGTGTATAGTGAATATGGTCTTCCCAACAAGAAATTGGATAATTTTTAAATTAATGAAAACAATCATTTTTGCCTGCTCAGTCAAAAAGGACTTATTCCGTATCATCCCAATTATAAAAAAACTCAGGAAGGAAAACAACCGGATTCCTTACAGAATATGCTATTGCGGGCCACAAATTAATTACAACCGCTTTCGGCCCCTATACGAACAATTAGAGGTGCCTGAGCCGGATTTCTGCTATAAAGTCAGGGGCAGGAATTATAACGATCAGGTTGCAAGCCTCTCCGTATCATTTGAAGAAACCGTCGGGAAAACAGATCCGGCACTGATAATCATCCCGTCTTACTATTATCTCGGTATTGCCTATGCAACTGTGGGCGATCGATATGACATACCCATCTGCCTGTTGGATGGCGGTTTGCGAAATTCCGAAGAATTACAGCCACTCAGTAACTATAGGGGTGTTATAGATTCACTTGCTTCAATTCTTTTTATCACTGAAGAAAATAGTCTCGTCAACCTGAAAAACGAACATATCAGCTGCCCCAATACGTTTATGACAAAAAATGTCATGTACGACTTTTTTAATGAGATCGAACCATTTTTAGATATGCAGACCATGGAGCCTTTTATTACAAAAGACAACTATGTTTTAGCCTATTTATATACCAACGAGAAATCATTTGATGATCAAAGAAATAAAACCATTATCGAGGTTGTTAAACATATTTCTCAGACCCATCAAATTATCTTTACTGCCCATTCTGCCGAATCCGGAAGCTGGGTTGAAAAATTGGTAGATCAACATGGGATTAAGGATGTAAAAATCACCGGGCGTATTGAATACCCTGCTTATCTTGCAATGTTGAAAAACGCATCTTTCATTTTAACCGACAGTTGCAACATCCAGGAGGAAGCTTCATTTTTTAATGTGCCATGTATATCCCTTCAGAAATCTTCGGAACGAAAATTCACAGAAGAATACGGTACAAATGTTCCTGTTGATTTTGACCTTGAAAAAATCATATCTGTGATAGACAATCTTTTTACAGGTAAAAAGAAGGGTCCGTTGTTACGCTCAGCTTTTAACCCGGGTGATGCCAGTTCAATCATCGCGGAACACCTGATGAAAATTCAAATTTAATGCTACCCGGTCCCGGGAAAATGAGATTTTTTACCTCCGGTCATAAACGCAGCATTGAAGCAAGGAAGAACATCGCAGCTTCTTTTGTGATCAAGGGATTAAGCATAATAATCAGCCTGGCAATTGTTCCGCTGACGATGAATTATGTGAATCCCACACAATATGGAATTTGGCTCACTTTATCCTCCATTGTAGCATGGTTCAGTTTTTTTGATATTGGTTTTGGAAATGGACTGCGGAACAGGTTTACCGAGGCCAAAGCCTCAGGGAACCTTGTGAATGCTCGCATTTATGTAAGCACGACCTATGCTGTTTTAACAATCATTTTTTCAGTTGTCTGGCTCGTGTTTCTTATCGTGAATATTTTTGTCGATTGGAGCAAAATATTAAATGCCCCGTCGGAAATGGTTGGTGAACTCACCAAATTGGCACTGATCGTTTTCAGTTTTTTCTGTTTACAAATAGTGCTGAAAACGATAAACACCATCCTGATTGCCGACCAGAAACCTGCAAAAGCGGCTTTTTTCGACACCTTAAGTCAGTTGCTGGCATTGATCATCATCTATATATTAACTAAAACCACACAGGGATCCCTGCTTTATCTTGGCTTGGCCCTCGGCTTTATCCCGGTACTGGTATTGCTGATTACTTCGGTCTGGTTTTACAGCAGATCATATAATTACATTGCACCTTCTTTAAAATATGTGAATTTTTCCTTTGCAAAAGGAATAATGAAGCTTGGATTAAAATTTTTCATCATACAAATTGCCGTTATCGTTATCTATCAAACAAGTAATATCATAATTGCACAGGTTTGTCAGCCCAATGATGTCACCATCTATAATATTGCAATGAAATATTTCGGTATAGCCACCATGGTATTTACCATCATCATGACTCCATTCTGGTCGGCCTTTACCGATGCTTTTTTTTCAAAGGATTACTCCTGGATGAAAAAATCAGTTTCATTGCTGCAGAAATTAGCGATAACCATAATATTCATCGTATTTCTGATGCTTCTGGTTTCCCCTGCAGCCTATAAATTATGGATTGGAAATGTTGTCACGATTAGAATTACAGTATCCATCATGGTAGCATTGTATGCGATAACCAATATCTGGAACACCCTTAACTCTTTGCTTCTAAACGGCATGGGGAAAATAAAACTTCAGCTTTACTTTTCGGTTGTCGGAACCGTTATAAATATTCCTTTGGCAATTTTTCTTGGGCGTAAATATGGCATTGAAGGAGTTGTATTATCCGCTTTTCTTTTAAACCTGATTTCAGCCATCTATGCCCCTGTTCAGGTAGCCAGGTTATTGAACCAAAAAGCATCAGGCATCTGGAATGAATAAATTAAAAATTTTAAATCTTGCAACGGAAGACTGGGGCGGTTCAGCTATTGCTTCTCAATATCTCAACGATTTATTGATTAAAGCAGGGCACAATTCTGTACTTGTTGTAAAGCGCTCAAATTCGAAAAAGGAAAATGTTGTTGCGTTACAAGACTGGTCCTCAAAATACTCCGTGAAAGTTATTTTACAAAAGATCTCTTCCCGGATTTACAGCAAATATTTGCAAATCCGGGTGGGTCCCCTGGATTTAAAATACTGCTTCAGAAATGTTTTCGAACACAAACAGCACTTCACCGCCAAAGAAATTCTCAAACACTCCCCCTTTAATCCTGACATAATAATTTTACATTGGATTTCCAATTTTATAAATTCAAAAATGATACATGAACTCCAGGAACTTACGAAAGCGAAACTATTCTGGATCATGATGGACAATGCACCTATTTCAGGGGGATGCCACTACCCATGGGATTGTAATGGATTTGAGTTTGACTGCTCGAATTGCCCTGCTATTCTTACGGTTACAAAAAAAAAACTGGCTCAGATAAATTTAGAACATAAAATCACAAACTTACCACCCGATCTGGCCTTGATAACCTGCTCTGAAAATGATTATACAAGGGCTTTAAGATCCTCCGCCTTCAAAACAAAGCGAGTTTATGAACTACTGTTCCCACTTGATGAAAATAAATTCAAGCCGGGAAATAAAAAAGAGGCAAAATCATTCTGGGGAATTGACCCGGCGGTTAAAGTGATTTTTTTTGGATCAATTTCCCTGTCAGACCTTAGAAAAGGAGGTATCCTGTTCCTTGAAGCGCTTCATTATTTACAAAATAAAATCCAGGAAGACGGAACGGGTTTCGGCGATGTCGTCCTATTAATAGCAGGCAGAAAAGAGGAATATGTTATTCCGGAATTAAAAATTCCCGTCAGGAAAATCGGGTACCTTTCTGAATCGGACTTGATTAAAGCCTTCCAGGCTGCTGATGTATTTGTATCTCCTTCATTGGAAGATTCAGGCCCGTTGATGATCAACCAATCTGTTATGTGCGGTACGCCCGTTGTTTCATTTGAGACCGGAGTTGCATTGGACCTTGTAATTACCGGTCAGACAGGCTACCGCTCAACACTTGTCAACGCCGAACAATTGGCAACGGGAATAAAATTTATTTTAGATTTAGGAGAGAAAGAACACCTGATAATGAGTGAGAATTGCAGAAACCTGGGTCTCCGATTATGCCATTCGCAAAAACAAATCGAAAAATTGCTTAACATCCTTCATTCAAATTAATTAAGTCTTAATGATCATTGAAAAACTTAATTGGGACAGCGAATTTTTTGGATTAAAAATTGGCAAAGTCACCATCATCAGGGAAAGTGAATTTGACTGGCGTGCATTTAAAGAGGAAGCATGTAATGAAAAATTTGAGCTGATCTACGTTTTTAAGCTTCGGAAAATGCTTTCATGGAAAACGGTTCAAGAAACACAGCTTGACCTTGTTGATATTCAACTCACCATGGAACGAAAATTCAACAAGGATGATGTTCAAATAATTTCCTATGATTTCAGGACCCACCTTACCTCCGATGAAAAACAAGACTGTTACGGGATCGCCGAAGAAACAGCCGTTGTTTCAAGGTTTTACCAGGAGGATAAAATCGGGCCGGTAAAAACAAAGCAATTATATAGAAAATGGATCGACAATGCACTGAATAAGTCCTTTTCAGACGGCCTGTTTGTTAATAAAGAAGCCAATTCAGTCAACGGAATTCATTTGATAAAAACAGACCGGCTCAATAAAATCGGTTATTTTACCTTGACCGGTGTGGATCCTAATTATAAAAGAATGGGAATTGGTGATAAATTATGGATGCAGTCGTTTGCATATTGGGCAAATGAAAGTGAAATAGAATCGGTTAAAAGTCCCTTTTCATTTCAAAATTCAGAATCCTTTCATTTTCACATTAAAAATGGCTTTAAAAGGATAGTAGAAACAAAATTCATTTATCATTTACGAAATACTGTTTAGCGGATGATCCCCTTTAATAAACCATATCTGACAGGGAAGGAGATGGATTACATGCACCAGGCCGTGTCGTCGGGGAAAATTTCAGGGAACGGCACCTTTACGCAAAAATGCCAGAAATTCTTTGAAGAACGATATGGCTTTAAAAAAGCACTTCTGACAACCTCCTGCACCGACGCTCTTGAAATGTGCGCAATGCTGGCCAACATCAAACAGGACGATGAAGTGATTGTGCCTTCATACACCTTTGTCTCCTCTGCCCTGGCCTTTGTAAGGCAGGGAGCCAAAATTGTTTTTGCCGAAAGCCGCATCGATCATCCTGGGGTTGATGAAGATAAGTTAGAAGCATTGATAACACCAAAAACCAAAGCGATTGTTCCTGTTCATTATGCCGGTGTTGCATGCGACATGGATAAAATAATGCACCTGGCCGAAAAATATAATCTGTTGGTTATTGAGGATGCCGCCCAGGCGATTGACTCCTGTTATAAGGGCCGGTCATTGGGCAGTATTGGCCATCTGGCGGCTTTCTCTTTTCATGAAACCAAAAATATCAATTCAGGCGAAGGAGGATTGCTTGCCATAAACGACCAGCGTTTCGTGACCAGGGCAGAGATAATCTGGGAAAAAGGCACCAACAGGGCTGAATTTTTCAGAGGTGAAGTTGACAAATATGGCTGGGTCGATGTCGGCTCCTCCTTTCTGCCTTCTGAACTCACTGCAGCCTATCTTTGGGCTCAGCTGGAAAACCTGGATGACATTCAAAAAAAACGAATTGAAATATGGGAGCAATATTTTCTCGGACTAAGTGATTGGGCACAAAAGAAAGGGATCAGGCTACCAAAAATACCTGATTATGCGCAAAATAATGGCCACATGTTTTACCTGGTCTGTGAATCTGCACTGCAACGGGATCATCTTATCACTCATTTAAAGAACAATGGCGTTTATGCAGTGTTTCACTATTTAAGTTTGCATAAAAGTAAGTTCTACCGTTCCAGGTATCATGGTGATGATTTACCACATGCTGATGAATATACGGATTGCCTGCTTCGATTACCCGTGTTCTATGAACTTACTCCCGAAGAAATCGGTTTTATAATGAATACGGCGAAGAATTTTCCCGAATAAATCCTCCTGCTTTATCTTCAGGATATGAAAGAAAAACTGAATTATCTTAATGTTGGTTGTGGATCGAAATATCATCGTGATTGGGTCAATGTTGATATAGAATCAAATAGTCCGGCGGTAACATCAGGCAACCTGTTGAAAGGAATCCCTTTCCCGGATGAAACATTTGAAGTCCTGTACCATTCGCAGGTATTAGAGCATTTTCCAAAGGAAAAAGCGTTTTCTTTCATGAAAGAATGTTACCGGGTATTAAAGACCAATGGCATTATCAGGGTTGCGGTTCCGGATTTAGAAAACATCGTGGATGAGTATAAAAAATATTTAATTGAAAATTCAGAAAGTCCGAATAAGCAGGCAGAAGAGAAATATGATTGGATCATGCTTGAGATGTTCGACCAGACCGTTCGCAACCAGGGTGGTGGAGACATGGCAAAATTCCTGAAACAAGATACTCTTCTGGATGAACAATATCTGTTCAATCGGATTGGCTTTGTTGGGCGTTCCACCCGAAACGAAAAATCATCAGCAACCCATGTCGTATCGAATCGGATTGACATCAACAGGATTAAATGGATCATCAGGAAAACCCCGCGTTTCATAAAACGAAAACTTGCTAACCTGCTGTTAGGCGGGAAATTTAAACTGGGAGATTTCAGGCTGGGCGGGGAAATTCATATGTGGATGTATGACAGATTTTCATTAGCAAGATTATTGAACCAGGTTGGATTTAAGGACATCAGGCAAACCAATGCCTATGAAAGTGTAATTCCAGATTGGAATTTGTATGAATTGGATGTAAAAGACGGATTGGCTTATGATCCAACAGCGCTATTCATGGAAGCAAGAAAATAACCCTGCATGTTTCTAGTTAAATCCGTTTATTAATATGTTTTCAATCATCATACCAACCTTCAATGCGGGGGATTTCATTGCCTCAACACTTCAATCTGTTACAGACCAATCGTGGCAGAATTATGAAATTATTGTTATCGATAATTGCTCCTCTGATAATACGATTGACACCATTAATACCTTCAATGGTTCAGGCAGGTTTCCTATACAAATATTCTCATCTTCGGATAAAGGCATTTACGATGCTCAAAATAAGGGAACAGCCATTGCAAAAAATCCATGGATCATAATTCTTGGTGCCGGTGACCGGCTGCATAATTCTGAAGTTTTTACCATGCTGGCAGCTAAACTCGATCCTCATGCAGACATCTTTTATGGGAACATTTTAAAGTTTTCTGAAAGGGGTCCTGATTTTAATTCTATTCAATGTCCGCCAAAAAGAATCTCAAAAAGAACTTTACTGCGGTCCAGGGGAATATGCCAGCAATCATTGATCGTAAACAAGAGGGTTTTCCGGCAAACCCGGTTTTCTGAATCATACAAAATTGCAGGTGATTTTGATTGGATTTTAACCTGTGTTGAAAACAAAGTTCAATTTAAATATATAAATGAAACCATTTCCGATTACAGCATTGATGGCATTAGCGGAGCAAACGTCGGCCGGTTGCATTCCGAACTTAAATCTGTCATAAAAAACCATTATCCATTGCTGACAAGCATGTTTTATTCCTTTTATCTCGACCTTAGTTGCCTGAAGCACAAAATTATTAAATCATTAAACCATGAATAAAAATGCGGTAAACAGTCTCGCATTTATTATTGTCCTGTGGATGGTATTGAGTTCAGGAGCTGAGATCATCGGTTATAATGAAACGATGCATGTGATTGTATTGTTTGTGCTTTACCTTATTTTTTTCATGCAGAAGGGGATCAATACTAAAATTCAAACCCGGTCGCTTGTTTCAATCGGATTATTGAGCATCCTTATTTTAATAAATATCAGCATGGATATTGACCACTTTTCCATGAGCTTGCTCAATTTCGACCTGGGTTTTCTTGCAAAGCTATGGATTTCGATGCTGATTGCCAGCTCTATGGACTATAAGATCTATTCCCGTCATTTTATCAATATAATTTTTGCTTTATCCCTTATCTCCATCATTTTCTACGCGTCATTTTTAATAAATCCAGGTTTGATCACGAGTCTGCCTTCCTTGAATATCATCAAGTCAAATTACAATTTCATTGTTTATATTCACAACAAGGAGCAGTGGGGTATGGATCGCAACTGCTCGATCTTCTGGGAACCAGGGGCCTTCCAGGGATTTATAACACTTGCATTGGTTATGCTTTTCTTCTCAAAGGATCAGTTTTTCAGCAATAAAAAACAATTGTTATATATTCTTATTTTTACAATTGCGACCCTGACAACTTTTTCAACAACGGGTTATATTGTCCTCTTTTTATTATTTGGTGCCTATACGATGAAGAACATCAAGTTGCTTCCATTGACAATAATCGCCGGAATTATTTTCTATATGGCCTTTGACAGGGTAATCCTGAGCAATGTAATATTTCAAAAATTCAACCAGGAAGGCATATGGTCAACCTCAGGGGAGAGAAGGATTTCCGATGTTTTTGTGGAGATTGACATGGTAAAATCCAGTCCGGTTTTCGGGGTGGGATATCATGATTATTTTACAAAAAAAGGCATCACCCTTTCGATGAAAGGTGTCGTGGAAACATGGGAAGGCGGCACAAATTCTTTGACATACCTGTTAGCTCTTTTCGGGATACCATTTCTAACAATTTTACTCTGGGGCTTGGGAAATTTTGTGCAATTTATTGAATCAAGAAAAGAGATTCAGGTCATACTTTTTATCATCCTTCTTATTCTTCTGATGGGTGAAGTATTTCTGGCCAAGGTTGCCTTCCAGGTAATCATTTTCTACGGGCTCAACAGGCGGGTTTTCTTGCGAACAAACAATTCTTTCAATGGTCATATTTCTGCGAGCAAATGATTTAACCTCCGATCCGAGGGCACTTAAATACCTGGATTATTACCGCGAAAATGACATCAGCTATTTGGTGATATGCTGGAACCGGTCGAAAAAAAATATTGAATACCCTTCCAACTATATCGTTTACAATAAACAAGTTGAATACAATCTTGGCAAAAAAGCAATCCTTTCGAGAATTTCCTGGGGTTTATTCATTTTCAGGAAAATTTTTCATCTTCGTAAACAATGTAACGTAATTCATGCCTGCGATTTTGACACGGTGCTTCCTGCATTGCCTTTCATATTTCTCGGAAAGCGGGTTATTTTCGACATCTTTGATATGTTCAGCTATACCATCAGGACAAATAAAATTGTCGACTTCCTGATCGGTTTATTGGAAAATGTAAGTGTCCGGCTTTCCAGCTATGTCATTATATGTGAGGAAGAAAGAATAAACCAAATCTGGCCCGCATTCAGAAATCCCTGTACGTTTGTTCTGCCGAATATTCCCATTGAACCTGACCCGGAAACTTTCGACTTCACGCCGGATGGAATCGATGCCGCAAAACACGAGGGAAAACTTATACTCTCTTATGTAGGAGCGTTCTATCATGGCAGGTTCTTGACGGAGATCATGGAAACCATTGCAGGACTTGACGGGGTGATCTTGATCATGGGTGGTTATGGCGACCGTGAGATTGAAGAAGCCTGCAGACAAAATGCTGTAAAAAACTCGAATATTTTATATCTGGGAAGAATCAGCTATAAAAAAGCACTTGCTGTTATGAGGTACTCCGATCTGCTGATCGGAATGTATTGTGCAACCAACCGGAACCATTATTATGCAGCACCCAATAAGTTTTACGAATCCCTGATGCTGAAGAAACCATTAATAACCAGTGCGAACACAGCTGTTGGAGATAAAGTAATAAAATACGACACTGGTTTTGCAATTCATGACAGCAAGGAAGATTTAACATCTTTATTGCTATTATTGCAAAAACAACAAGTCCTGATTGATGAAAAATCAATTAACTGCGGGAGGGTCTGGGAAAAATATTTCAAGGATTACGTTGCTCACTTTTTCTCAGCGCACTATGCCGGGATGATTAAAGCTGGCAAGAGGGGTTAAAAATGCCTGCCATGATGGTTTTATCATGGATGACCTGAAACAAAAAGTTTAATGACAGAAAAAAGAATTCTTATTACAGGTGGGTCGGGGTTTATCGGTACCAACGCCGTTGACTATTTTTCAAGCCTCAATGATAACATCATAAACTTTGACATCAATCCGCCAAAAAAGCCGGAACATCATCAATATTGGAGAAATGTTGATATCCGTGACAAGGCTTTGCTTGAGAAAGAGCTGATCGATTTTGCACCGACTCATGTCCTGCACCTGGCTGCCAAGCTTGGTATGGATGTAAAGGATATCTCACTTTTTTCCGCCAATACCGATGGGGTAAAGAATCTGCTGGAATCAGCCCAGCAATGTCCTTCCCTGGAACATATCGTTTTTACTTCAAGTTTGCTTGTCTGCAAAAACGGGTATATTCCAGAATCCGATGTTGATTATTGCCCTCCCAACTTATATGGAGAGAGTAAAATGATCGGGGAAAAGGCAGTGCGGGGTTTTCAGAACCCTCATTTCACCTGGAGCATTGTGAGGCCCACCTCCATATGGGGTCCGTGGTTTGCCTACTCCTATAGAAGTTTTTTTAAAACAATTTACAAAGGGCACTACTTTCATCTGGGTAAAACTTCGATCATCAAACCGAGTAGTTTTACGGGCAATACGGTGTTTATGATGATGAAAATTTTGTTCGGTGCCAAGCACGAGGTGCATGCAAAAACATTTTATCTTTCTGATTATCCGTTTTTCACAACAAGGCAATGGGCGGATGTCATTCAGCAGGAGATGAAAGTGCATCGCATCAGGCCCGTTCCTGTGTGGGTTCTCAGGATCGTTGGATATGCGGGCGATTTACTGAAATCAGCCGGTTGGGAAGATCCGCCAATCACCAGTTTCAGGCTCAACAATATGCTGACCGGCGGCAATTATCCGCTTGAAAACACCATGCACCTGTGCGGTCCGTTGCCATTTGCGCTGGAGGAGGGCGTTCGCATAACCATCGAATGGATGGAGGAAACCGGCGATTTGGAGTAATTAAAATTTAAGCTAATCAATTATTAAATTAATCATTCAACCATGAAAAAAATTCTTGTAACCGGAGGGGCAGGGTTCATCGGAACGAATCTCTGCAACGAATTAAGGTCGCGCGGGAACAGGGTGATTGCCTGTGATCTCTACAATACAGAACGGGATGATTACATCCGTTGTGATGTTAGGAATTACCGCCAGATCGAACAGGTTTTCAATCAATACGGCCCGTTTGACTTTGTATACCATCTTGCTGCCGAATATGGCCGCTGGAACGGCGAGGCATATTATGAAAACCTTTGGATGACCAACGCGATTGGCACCAAGAACCTGCTTCGCTTCCAGGAAGAAAGAAAATTCAGGATGATCTTTTTTTCTTCGGCAGAAGTTTATGGCGATTATGATGGCATCATGACTGAAGAGGTTATGATTGAAAACCCGGTGGGCGACACCTATCAAATGAACGATTACGCCATTACAAAATGGGCTGGTGAATTAATGTGCCTGAACTCCACTAAAATGTTCAGGAGTGAAATTGTTCGCATACGTCCGGTCAATTGTTACGGCCCGCATGAAGAGTACACCCCTTATCGTGGTTTCATCCCGAAGTTCATCTATCATTGCCTGTTTCAAAAGCCTTTTGTGGTGCATAAAGGGCATAAGCGCATTATTGATTACGTGGAGGACACCTGTTTTACCGTAGCCAATATCACGGAGAATTTTATACCGGGGATGGCCTACAACGTTGGCGGCCGTGTTGAATGGGAAATGGCGGTAGAGGAGTATGCAGACCTTATTCTGAAAGCAACCGGTGCCCCGGCATCACTGATTACCTTTAAAGGCCAGGAAGCCCATACCACCCAGGTTAAAACAATGGATTTCTCAAAAATAATCAAGGATTTGAGACATGATCCAAAAATAGATCCTGCCGAAGGAATCCGTCGCACGGTTGCCTGGATGAAAAATTATTACAGGATTTAATGACCATTTACCCTCAACCATTGAAAAAGAAAAGAATTCTCCTTGTTTTCGGTACCAGGCCGGAGGCCATTAAAATGGCACCGGTGGTGCATGAATTCCAGCGTAATCAGGAGCACTTCGACATGAAGGTTTGTGTAACCGCACAGCACCGGGAAATGCTCGACCAGGTGCTCAGGATCTTCCACATCAATCCTGACTACGACCTGAACCTGATGAAACCCAACCAGGATCTGTTTGATATAACTTCCGGGGTGTTAACGGGTATGCGGGAAATCATATTGACATATCATCCGGATGTGGTTTTTGTACATGGCGACACCACAACATCGATGGCAGTTTCACTTGCGGGATTCTACCTGTGCATCCCGGTGGCACATGTTGAAGCCGGCCTCCGGACATATAATCTTCAATCGCCCTGGCCTGAAGAAATGAACCGACAGGTGACTGACAGGATTACCACCTATTTCCTGGCTCCTACCGCATTAAGCAGGCAGAACCTGCTGGATGAAGGTCTCCCTGACGAAAACATTTGTGTAACCGGCAATACAGTGATCGATGCTTTGCACTTTATGGTCGGGAAAATAAATAATGACCCCTCGCTGAAAAACAAACTCTCTGAAGAATTGATCGCTCATGGGTACCCGGTTGATTCGAGAGATTTACTCGATGCCAGGAGATTAATCTTAGTCACCGGGCATCGCCGGGAGAACTTCGGCGAAGGATTTATCAATGTATGCAATGCGCTGAAAAATATTGCACTGAAACACCCCGATTGTGATATCGTCTATCCCGTACACCTGAATCCCAATGTGAGGAAACCAGTCAATGATATTCTTAGGAACATTCAGAACATTTTTCTCATTGAACCACTGGATTATGCCCCATTTGTCAGGTTGATGCAACTCTCCTACCTGATCCTGACCGACAGCGGCGGAATCCAGGAGGAAGCCCCCTCGCTGGGTAAGCCGGTCCTCGTAATGCGGGATACTACCGAAAGGCCGGAAGCAGTAGATGCAGGGACCGTCAAACTGGTAGGAACAGATCCTGAAAAGATTTTTCGGGAAACAGATATTTTATTGACTCGAAATGATGCTTATGAGGCCATGAGCCTCGCCCATAATCCTTACGGCGATGGAAAAGCCGCTCCCAGAATTGTCGAATTTTTAAAACAAAAACTGTATGGCAAATTATCAGAAACGAATTGAAACGGTAGAGCATTACCTTGTGAATAGCGGCCTGAATGACGAGACCAAAACCTCTTTTTCCGGGAAAAACATACTCGTTACCGGGGGTGCGGGAGCAATCGGAAGCAACCTGATCATCGCACTATCTTCACTGGTCGGGAGCAGCGGGAAGATCGTTGTGCTTGATAACCTGAGTTCCATAAAAATAAAAAACCCCTGGAACGTCGCCCCGCTCGGGAACATCATGTTCATTGAAGGGGATGTAAGGTCGGATATAGATCTTAAAAGGGTGTTTAAGGAGGATATCTCCATTGTTTATCATCTGGCCGCTTTTTTCGCCAACCAGAATTCAGTCGATTACCCGGAGATCTCTGCAGATGTCGACATCCTGGGAATGATCCGGTTACTGGAATATTCCCGGCTTGCAAAAATTGAACGGTTCATCTATGCATCCAGTGGATGTGCCATTTATGGTTCATACGGGCAAATGCCTCTCAAGGAGGATTTCATCTCGATGCATCTTACGACTCCATACCAGATCAACAAGATGACAGGAGAGATGTACTGCAACTTTTATCACCACCATTATGAACTGCCTGTTGTCAATTGCCGTTTCTTCAACTCCTACGGACCAGGTGAAGTCCCAGGACAATACCGGAATGTGATCCCTAACTTTATTTATTGGGCTTTGCAGAATAAACCATTGCCAATAACCGGAACAGGGGAAGCTACCCGGGACTTTACCTATGTTCTCGACCTGGTTCAGGGTCTTGTAAAAGGCGCCATCAACCCGAAGGCAATCGGTGAAAATTTCAACCTGGCTTCTTCTTCAGAAATGAGCATCCTGAACATGGTTCAAACGGTGAAACGCCTGACCGGAAGCACCAGTGATATTGAGCTAAAACCTACCCGTAAGTGGGATACCAAAATGAGGTTGCTTGCTTCGATTGAAAAGGCAAATAAGCTAATCGGATATAAACCGGTCATGGATTTTGAAAACGGACTGCTGACGACCATTGAGTGGTTCAGGGATAACTGGGACCTGATTGACAACCTCGCGGATTTCAAGCCCGGTATGAGTAGTGCAGTGAGAAACAAATAAATACACCGCATATTAAATTGGACAAAGAAAGAAATAACCGTGTATTGATCCTTACCGACAGGTTCTTCCCCGAGGAGTTCATCATCAATGACCTTGTTTTGGAACTGCAGCAAGCAGGGTTCATCATGGATGTATTGACGCAGCAGCCAAGTTATCCTTCCGGCAACGTTAAACAATTCAAAGGGTTTAAAAATAAAATTTTCACCAGGACCCGGTGGAACGGAATTACTGTATACCGGATATTCACCATCCAGGGTTATAAGAAAAGTGTATTTCTCAAAATCCTGCATTATTTCCATTTTGCCATGATGTGTTCCATGGTAATGCTGATAAAAGGAAGAACTTATGGTAAGATTTTTATTACACAAACGGGTCCGCTGACACAAGCCCTCCCTGCGGTGTTATCAAAAAAAATCTACAAGAACAAACTAATGATCTGGACGCTCGATCTATGGCCTGATGCTGTCTACGCTTATGGATTTAAAAAGAATTCTATCCTGACATCACTGCTCAGTTTCATAGTGAAAAGCGTTTACTCAAACATGGATGCAATTGCTGTTTCAAGCGCTGCGTTCAAAGACCGGATTATGGAATATTCGCCTGCCAAAAGAATCCATTTCATTCCGCAATGGTCAGAGATTAAAGCGAACAATGAGACTTGTTCTGTGAAACTTGACCCAAATGCACTGAATATTTCGTTTGCAGGAAACATCGGCACTTCACAGAATCTCGAACGGATTTTGCTGGGATTTCAAATCGCCCAAACAGACAACCATGAGCTGATTTTAAATCTTTTTGGAGATGGTAATAATCTCGAAAGCCTTAAGAGGCTGGTTGCTGACCAGAAAATTGAAAATGTCGTTTTTTGGGGCAGACTGCCCCAATCTCAAATGCATGCGGTACTGACTCAAAGCGATGTGCTTTTGATTTCATTAAAGCCCGACCCTCTTTTTGAGATGTACATTCCACTCAAATTCCCGGCATATTTATCTGTTGGCAAACCTATTTTTGCAGTGATTTCAGGTGAAGTGAAGAGACTCACCATTCAATACAATGTCGGGGTTGTTTCCGATCCTGCCGATATTATGAACATTGCCGAGGGATTTAGCGCTTTCACCAAATTAAATGAAACCGACTTTACTACATTTGCTGAAAACACAAAAGCCTTGTCGGCCAGTCTGTTCAATAAAGAACAAATAATCAATTCCGTGAAGTCGTTGCTGACAGACCTGTAATTCATTGTTTTTTCATGATAAAAGTGAGCAAACCCTTTTTGCAACTCATTGAACCAATAAAAGGGTTACTTCTTTTTTTGTTTCTTTCATTCCTTGTTGTCACCCTGTGGAAAGTTGTTAATCTTGATAAAATACTGTGGGATTTTCTTTTACCGTTAAATAAAACTCTAATTCTTATTGAAAGCCCGATAAATTATTTTTTTGTTTCGACCGTCTTTTCAATTGAATCAACATTTAATATTGACACCATTAAATTCGAGAACGGATACAGCCTGATAGAAGACCCTTTATGCAGCGGACTGAAACAGGTTATTCAGTTTTCCATAATCATGGCATTCTATCCGGGCCCATGGAGAAAGAAAATATGGTACATACCCTCCGGGTGGATTATTTTGCTTATTGCAGCAATATTTCATCTTGTTATTTTATCTATTACCCTTGCACTTTCCCCCGATCATTATAATACTTTCCACGAACATTTTTCCCGCTGGTTTTTCTTTGGCGTTTTTTTTCTCCTCTGGCTGTTTTGGGAGGAGAAGTTTGTTGTTTGACAATCCACAGGTTCAATTATCATAATAAACTTGGTATTTACCCATGAGATATTTTATATTCACCGATGATTTAAGAATAGTCTTAAGCTTTTTTTTATCACTATTCATCAGCCTTGTCCTGATCCCTTCCCTAATCGATATAGCACGTGCAAAATCTTACGTGGTCACTCCCAACGGGAGGACCTCGCATCAGCACTCCACGCCTACAATGGGCGGAATTGCAATCTTTATAGGCAGCATCATTGCCTTTCTGATGTTTATCAAAGTTACCGCAATTCCTTCTTTCCAGTACATTATTGCCAGTGTTCTCATAATCTTTTTCATCGGGTTCAAGGATGACATCATCGGGATCTCACCCTATAAAAAATTCCTTGGACAGGTTTTTGCAGCGCTCATCGTCATCGAATTCGGAAGGATCCTCCTGACAAACCTGCATGGTTTATTTTATATTTACCCGATTACATATAACTTCGGCCTGGTTCTATCCATCATCACGATCATCGGGATAACCAACTGTTTCAACCTGATGGATGGTATCGATGGGTTGTGTGCCAGTCTTGCCATTCTGGCATGCGCCGCTTTCGGAACCTGGTTCTACCTCACCGGCCAGTATGATTGGGTCATCCTTACAGCAGGCATTATAGGTGCTACATCAGCATTTTTATATTTCAATCTTTTCAGCAACAGGAATAAGATATTCATGGGAGATACCGGCTCCCTGTTCCTGGGATTTATCATTTCCATTATCGCGATTAAATTCAATGAAAGCAGTGTCGGAATATCTGGTGTATATGCGGTTCAGGCTGCACCGGCTGTCTCCATAGGATTCCTCATGGTTCCGATCTTTGATACGCTCAGGGTTTTTATTACCCGTATCGTCAGGAATAAACAGCCGTTCAGTCCTGATAAAACCCATATCCATCACTACCTGCTCGATCTGGGCTTTTCACATGGGAAGGCCACACTTATTCTCACCATTACCGGTGTTCTTTTTATCGGAATTTCAATTATCCTTAAAGACCTCACCGTTTTCTGGCTTATCCTTGTCCTGGTGGGAATAGCAACCATTCTCTCCTTTATTCCCATCTATCTGTCATCAAGAAAGAAAAGGGTGGTATAACCCGCTTAAAACCCCACATTAATCCCCGTTAAAAACGTATTGGTCGTTCCGTCCATCATTTCGGGCTGGTAGCGTGTTTCGCCTTCCCGGTTGGAATGCAGGTACCGGATAAAGAAATAACCGTTGTTCACAAATTCATACCTGGCAGAGAGCTCAAAAGCGTGATTCTGCCAGGTTATGTTTTGTAAAAAGGGTACCTCGTCGACCGCATAACCGGCATTGTACTGGTACGGAACATCATCGCCATGCTGGGCAACGGTGTAGGAAGTGTTGATCATCACACCGCGCAGCGGACGCCATGAGAGTGACAAAAAGATCTCCTGGGAATTCTCTCTCATATAACTTCCCAAAACATAGCTGTTTGAGGAAAAAGTGGTGGTGGAAATATAGTGATCGTAAGTCATCGGCTGCGTTCGTGTATATTCGGCGGTGAACGCAAGGTTCCTCAAAGGGAAATTACTCAGTTGAAAACCGGCTTTAAGGCTGGTAAAATTATGTTTGTCAGGGTCCATCAGGCGCGACATTTTCCACTCATCAATGTAAAGGGAGATGAAAAGGTGCAGGTACCTGATCTGCCGGCTTGAAATATTGAAAAAGAGCTGGGAGTTGGAGCCTGCATCATTGTTGTAATTGTTCTTTGTGGCATCCACGGAATTGAAGAACAGAAACGGGATCAGGTAAAGCGGGTTGACATTGATGTCGCTGTAAATGATCGAATTGCCAAAGGAAAGGTTCAATCCGCGCCAGGGTATGAATGTGAACATATTTGCCGCAATATACTTGTTGCGGTAAACGATGCGGTAAACATCCCCATCATAGTAGGAACGGCTGCTGTCGACGATGTTCGAGTTCAGCCAGCCATGCATGTAATTAAAATCGAACCACCTGACGGGATTCAGGTGAAGCTGGATGTATGGAAACGCAGGTGCCTTCCCCGATAAGATATTCGCCCCATGATTGTTATCTCCCCAAACCACCCGGTCGTTCATGATCCCGATCGATCCCCATTTCACCGAAGCTACAATCCCTCCGCGCATTTCGCTGTAGTCAGCTGAATTATTCTTCGAATCCTTGTAAACCGCTCCCGGTTCCAGGGTAAAATATTCGGGCATTGCCGTTGGAACGCTTTCGTTGTTATCGCGCAGGTTTGCATAAAATCCAAAATTCTTCCCGACATAGCCGAACATGCTGCCTCCCCACCACCGGTGATATTCAGCACCGTTTTCATTTGTCATCCATTGAATGCCTAAAATTGGACGGACGGAGAAGGTGAACAAGGAGTCTTTGTAATGATATCCGAGGGGGTTCAGGGCAACCACCATGTTTGCCTGGCCAGGGAGGAGGAAAGCGAGTTTGTGGTTGTATTCATCGGCCATGCGCGACACGTGAGGCATGATGCGCAACGGTTCTTCAAGCTGATAGTCCTGCAGGTAAAAATCCAGCTCTTTCCGCTGACGTTTGTTGAGTTGATGGTCTGAACCATCGTAATTATAATTAAAAAGTGTATCGGTGGTGTTGGCTTCATTTAATTTCTGTGCAATATAACTCCTGGAATAGGGCTTTATGGCAGAATTCAGGGTGATAAACTTTAAATTGGCCAGTTCATCCAGAAAATCATAAATCCCGGTATTGGTTATATCCTCATATACAACCTGGGAAGATCCGGAAAAGCATAATCCTATGAAAGTCAGAATGATAACTATTTTTTTCATTGGTAAAGCTTTATATCAGACCGTGTACCGGCCGGCTTTATAGAATTCAAGGTTTTCGGGCCGGGAGAACCAATCAATGGTCAATTTCAAGCCGGCTTCAAGGCCGAAGCCAGGTTGCCAGCCAAGCAGGTCCTTCGCTTTGCGATTTTCGGCCAAGAGCCGCTCTACCTCGCTTTTTTCAGGACGCTTCCGTTCATCAGCGGCATCGATTAAAATATTTTTCCCCATGAGTGATGCGATCTTCAGTGCCAGGTCCCCCATTGCAATTTCAGCATTATTCCCCAGGTTGATCACTTCGCCAAGGACTTGTTCACTTTCGGCAGCCTGGATAAAGCCTTTTGCCGTATCTTCCACAAAACTCAGATCGCGTGTGGGCGATGTGGAACCGAGCGTGACCGTTCCATTCCCGGTAAGCAGCTGGGTTATAATGGTGGGAATGATTGCACGGGCCGACTGCCTGGGGCCGTAAGTATTGAATGGCCTGACCACGGTAACGGGGGTATTGAAAGACCGGTAGAAGGTCAGAGCCAGGAAATCGGCGGAAGCTTTGGTGGCAGCATACGGCGATTGCGGATTGACCGGATGCTCTTCGGTGATGGGCACAAATTGCGCGGTTCCATAAACCTCAGAGGTGGAGGTATGAACGATGCGGCTTACGCCAAGCTGGCGCGCTGCCTGAAGAACGTTTAACGTCCCTTTTACATTGGTATCCACGTAAGTATCGGGAGAATGGTACGAGTAAGGGATCCCGATCAGCGCGGCCAGGTGAAATACGATCTCGCAGCCCTTCATGGCCTCCCGCACACCGTTCGGATCGCGGATATCACCGGTGAAAACCTCGATTTTTTTCTTTTTCTCTTCGGGAAAATAGTCAAGCCATCCCCATCGGTTAAATGAATTATAGTGGATAAAAACCCTGACATTACAACCCATTTCCAGCAATTTCTCCGTCAGGTGGCTCCCAATAAACCCAGCTCCCCCGGTAACCAACACTTTTTTACCAATAACCTCCATAAAACATAATTATTTATGTCGAACAAGAGTTGAATTTTGTTAAAACACGTTTCAACCCTTGATTCGTATTATTTGGTAAAAATAGGGAATTCCGGGTTTATACGGCCACCTGTCAATTAAATTTGCGGGGTATCTCAATCTGCAGTAATTTTACATTTTCAAATACGATTTACCGATTTCCCAAATTTTACCCGGATGGAGCCCGAGAAATGGTCGGAGGATGAAGCACTTCAAAATTATGAGGACCTGAAGTTGGTACTTGAAACCGGCTTGCTCAATGCCGGCCGGTGTGACAATTTACACGAGGCAAAAGGATTCCTTATTGAAGTTCAGAGCCATTTCAAAGGATTGAGGCTCCGGCGGGAAGATCGTGAAGAACTTTATGGAAAATTGCAGGAAGCTTTCACCGTTTTAAATAAAAAAATTGAAGAGGAGCGCTTTCAATTTGAGTATGAAGCACTGGCAAATTACGCGGATTTAAAACCTGCGGTTGCCGGGGCCTCAGATCAGGCATTCCATTCGGATGATCTGAGGGCATCATGGGAGCTGTTGCTCGGAATTCAATCACGGGTGAAAGGATCAAAGCTATTGCGGGAACATCGTGAGGAATTATTTAACGGTTTGCAGGACGCATTTAACATGATTAAAATCCGCCGGGAGGAAGAACACCAGGTCTTTGACCGTGAGGCACAAGCAAACTACACCCGGTTAAAATCCCTGGTGGAAAAAGGCCTTATTCAGGCCGAAGAGACACACGAGTATAAGGAGACCAGGGAATTTCTTAAAAAAATTCAATCCGAGTTCAAAGGCATTAAGATGGTCCATGAACAGCGGGAAGAGCTATATTCCCGGCTTCAAACGGCGTTTGATGTTCTGGGTAAACGGCTTGATGATTTTTTTAGGTACAAAAAAAAGAACTGGGAAGTCAAAATGCAGTTTACCCTTTCCAGGTTTTCAGCAGATATTTTTGAACTGCAAACAGCTCTTGAAAAAGAGCAGGCCAACCTGAAAGAATTGGAAGACCAATTGGAAATTATAGTGTCAGCCGGTAAAGACCGGGAGATCATTTCAGGTGTACAGTCCAGAATCGCCTCCGCACTGCGCAGTATCGAACTGAAGCACCGGCAGATCAAAAGCCTTGAAATTGAGAAGAACGAATTACAAAACCGGTTGGAAGAGCCTGATAAATAGCGCTTACAACCATAAAAATTGAATTCATGCCAGATCATTCCAGGTCATCACATCTTCACCGCTCCCGGAAACATCAACATTCCTCCCTTCAACAAATCCAGGCCAGCTACCTGGAACCAGTGCTTTATTTTACAGGTGCAATTGTCCTGATCATCGTAGCAAAACTTTTGCACCTAAGCTTATTGGCACCAACCCTGGGAGCTTTGGGATTGACCATGCTGGCAGTTTCTAAAAATTTAAAATTGAGTGCAGGAGTTTTTGTGTCGATAGTTTGTATCTCCTTCATGGCAATTGTTTTTGCCTGGCATTGGGTTACCGGTTATTTTGTGGCTGTTATTTCGTCTGAAGTCACCTTAAACCCCTTCTTGTTCAGGAGCGGACTGATGGAGGGCCTGATCCTGACGGTACTGATGTGGGTGTATCACAGGCAGTTCAAAGCGATCCAACCAACGATGGCCCGACATTGGTTCGGAAAAAAATCATATGTGATATTTTTTAAACTGCTTTTCTATTTTCTTTTATTCCTTTTACTGTTTTGGATGATCGCCTTTGGAATACTGAAAGTTCAGTCGCTGACCCACCTGAACACACAGGATGCTGCCATTATTTCCGGGGCCCTTGCATTGCTTGCCTCGGGTATTCCTGCAATCATATATCTTTCAAAAAGCTCTGGTACCGGGAGAAGAAGTCACCGCCACAGCCACCATCACCGGGATAACAGGAGCGGACTGCAAAAAAACTCAGATCCGGATGAAAAATAGCTCCATTTGAATCGCTGAAATTACTATTTTTGCGCTATTGTTAAATAATTAACAAATCCGAGCGCAACATGTCAAAACATTCTCTTAAAATCAGGGACCTTACCCTGCGTGATGGCCAGCAATCACTCTTTGCTACACGAATGACCCAGGAACAGGTTGACCGGGTTCTGCCATTTTACAAGGATGCTCATTTTTATGCCATGGAAGTATGGGGTGGCGCTGTCCCCGATTCGATCATGCGGTATCTTTCAGAAAATCCCTGGCAACGGTTGGAAAAGATCAAGGAGGCTGTGGGTGATGTTTCGCTGCTGACTGCGCTTTCACGGGGGCGCAACCTTTTTGGATACAATCCATATCCCGAAGAGGTGATCGAAGGTTTTAACCGCCAGGCCGTGAAATCGGGTATCGGCATCATGAGAATTTTTGACGCCCTCAACGACGTTGAAAACATGAAATCAACGATAAAATATGTAAAGCAAAATGGTGGTATTGCCGATTGCGCCATCAGTTTCACGGTTGACCCTAAATTTTCGACCCGGCAAAAAGTTCGTTCATGGATACATTTCAAAGCATTGCCCCATGATATTTTCACCATCGACTATTTTGTAGAAAAATCTCGTCAACTGGAGGCTTTGGGTGCTGATATGATCAGCATCAAGGACATGGCAGGTCTTATATCGCCATCGCAAACCGGGAAACTGATCCGCCGGCTGAAATCGGAGGTGCATGTACCAATTGATTTTCACACCCACTGTACTCCCGGATATGGACTTGCTTCAGTGCTGTCGGCCATTGTGAACGGGGTCGACATCGTTGATACCAACATCTGGAATTTCGCCGGCGGTCCTGCTGCCCCGGCCTATGAACTGATCCATATTTTTTGTGAAAAACTGGGCATCGATACCGGGGTGAATCCCAAAGCAGTATCGGCAATCAACAAAGAGTTGAGGGTCATCCGGCAGGAACTGGCCGAATTTGACACCTGCAAATCGTTTCCAAGTGAATTTGATTTCACCAAAGATAAACTTCCGAAGGAGATTAACAAATTATTTGTCAAGGCCATTTATCTTGCAAAACACGACCGGGAGGAGGATTTACTCGCCACCTGCCTTGAAATAGAGACTTTTTTCAATTTCCCCGAACCCGACGAAGCGGTTAAAAAAGCAGAGATCCCAGGGGGTATGTATACCAACATGCACGCACAGCTCAAGCAACTGAAACTTGACCATTTACTCCCCCGGGTACTCGAACTTGTTCCGCTTGTGCGCATTAAATCAGGCTGCCCTCCGCTGGTAACACCAACAAGCCAGATCGTAGGAGTGCAGGCAGTCAATTGTGTGATCGACGAAAATAAGGATCTCCCCTATTTCACTACAAAATCGATTCAATTTGTAAACCTGGTGAAAGGCATTTACGGAAGAACGCCCATCCCTGTTGATCCGGACTTCAGGGAAGAGCTTACCGGCGTCAGAGAAGAAACACCTTACGATACAAAAAATTATAAAAAACAGGAAAATACCGTCTTCGAGGAATATGGAGACATGAAACTGGCCGATAATGAAAAGGATGAGCTGTTGCTTGAATTGTTTCCAACAGTTGCACGCGATTTTCTTCAAACATCCGTCGAAGAAAAATACACCGAGAACATTCACCATATCGAAGAAGAGAAACGGCGCAAAGCCCGCGAAGCGCGTGAGAAGTATGAACGGCTGAGTCCCCAGGAAAAACGTGACCGGCTGATGCAGGGGCTCTATTCCTGGCACGAGGTTTCGTTTCCGGAAGAGGAAGACCTGGGGAGGTCGTAGGGTTCATAGCCTCCTCCCAGCCTCCTCCCAGCCTCCCCCCGTGGCGGAGGAGTACTCCCTTCTCCCTGAGGAGAAGGGCCGGGGATGACGTAACCTGCCCAATTGTCCACTCGGTCTCAGCACTTTCCCGATATGCAAAAGAAAACCTATCGAACTTTTTGATTATCGGGTATTTACAAACTGAATATTTATTATTTTTGTTTGGTTATTTAATTCACAAACCATCTATTCATATGACATTCGACGATTTCAGGAAAACACACAAGTTGCTGGCACAGTACAAGTATACCTGGGCCCCCATCGAACGAGGTTACAACAACCGCACACTGCATATCAACGTGGGTGACCGAAAGTTTACGGAGAAACCGGTTACCTCCTCGATGAAAGAGAAATTCACCGGGGGCAAAGGATTTGATTTACGGCTCCTGTGGGATGCAACCAAACCCGACACAAAATGGAATGATCCTGAAAATGAGATCGTTATTTCCGGCGGACCGTGTTGTGGTATTACCCAGTATTCGGGAAGCGGAAAAGCCATATGTTGCGCCATCAGTCCGCAAACTGATATTATTGTTGATTCAAATGTGGGTGGATTCTTTGGACCATTCCTTAAATTCTGCGGTTTTGATGCTTTGGAAATACAGGGAAAATCGGATCAGGAAATCCTTATTGTGTTTGAGGAAGAACGTGAAGTGATTGAAATTTACGAAGCCGCTGATCTGCCTTCCGACAGCCATGTTCTTGCGGAGGAGTTGCATGATATGATGGCCATTCCAGGCAATGAAAAAGATAAATACAATGTTTCTGTTGTCTCTGCCGGCACTGCAGCCGAGCACTCGCTTATCGGGATGCTGAACTTCAGTTTTTATGATATTAAACGAAAGAAAGTCCGCCTGAAGCAGGCCGGACGCGGCGGAATCGGAACCGTGCTCCGCGATAAAAAGGTGAAAGCGATGGTGGCCCATGTCAAAACCATCGGTGGAAACCGCAACAATGTGGTGAACATGGAAGCCATCCAGGAAAGGGGCCGCACTTTCAATAAAGAAATGCGCGAACTCGACGACAAACAGTGCGAAATGCGTTCAAAGGGAACAGCCCACCTTACGCTTGTGATGAACGACTATGATCTGCTTCCCGTTAATAATTTCAAGTTCGGAAGTCACCCGGATGCCGTTAAAATCAGCGGTGATGTATGGAAATCCTTTTTCACCCAAAATATCCCTGATGGTTGCTGGGTTGGCTGCAACATGGCCTGTGCAAAAGGAGTCGATAATTATGAGCTCCGCTCCGGTCCTTACAAGGGAGATAAAGTCATCGTTGACGGGCCTGAATATGAAACGACCTCTTCGCTGGGTTCCATCGCCGGGATCTTCAACCCTGATTTCACCATCGAAGCCAACTTCTATTGCGATACCTATGGCATCTGCACCATCAGCTGGGGAAGCATTCTCGGGTTTGTGATGGAGTGTTATGAAAACGGCATCCTGAACGAAGAGCGCACCGGCGGGCTGAAACTCAACTTCGGTAATGCTGACACTGCCATGGAACTCCTGCATATGGTTTCAAAGGGAGTAGGATTTGGCCTCATAGCCGGCCAGGGTGTAAGGAAAATGAAGGAATTGTTCGCCAAAAACGGCTGGGGCGATCCAGGTTTCATGCAGGATATCGGAATGGAGAACAAGGGACTGGAGTATTCACAATACGTGTCAAAGGAATCACTGGCGCAGCAGGGTGGCTATGCAATGACCAACAAGGGCCCGCAACATGATGAAGCATGGCTGATCTTCATGGATATGGTAAACAACCAGATCCCAACTTTTGAAAAAAAGGCAGAAGCGTTGCACTATTTTCCGATGTTCCGCACCTGGTTTGGCCTTGCCGGGTTCTGCAAGTTGCCATGGAATGATGTGGAACCAGAAGACAACGCACAGACTGCCGAACCGGCAAAAGTTCCGCAGCATGTCGATAATTATGTGACTATTTTCAATGCTGTGACAGGATCGAGTATCGACAAGCAAGAGATAATCAGGATGTCGGAACGTGTGTATAACTTCCAGCGCATCTTCAACATTCGCCGTGGATATGGCCTTCGCAAACATGATGCACAGCCTTATCGTGCATGTGGCCCTGTGACCAAGGAAGAATATGAATCACGCGCCGATCGCTACGACAAGCAACTACTTGAACAGGTTAATTTCGATCCTGCCGGAAAAACCACGGAAGAAAAGATGAAGGTGTTGCGCCAGTATCGCGAAAACCGTTACGAACAATTGCTTGATGCGGTTTATGAACGCCGTGGATGGACCAAAAACGGAGTGCCCAAGATCGAACATCTGAAAAAACTCGGCATGGATCTCCCGGAACTGCTGGAGGTCGTGACACCGCTGCAATAACTGATAGTCACCACCAGGACAGCTATTTTTTTCACGCAGGTATTTCACGCAGATTTTCGCGGATTCTATTCGCAGATGAACGCAGATTTCTGCTGATGTAAAATCTTTTCCGCGAAAATCTGCGTGAAAAATCTGCGAAAATCTGCGTGAGAAAATTTTTTTTTGTGAATTAAAAAATTGTTTATGTTTGCAACCTGTTTGGCAAAATAAAATTTTCAATGAATAACAAAATCAATACGAATCTTAATTTTTGGTGGTGGCGCTCTATAATCAACAGAACGTAAACATCAACTTTTTCCTTATCTGAACGAATATCTGAAAGGCTTGCTGTTTACAACGGCAGGCCTTTTTAGATTTATAGAAACGAAACGGCTTGCCAGGTTAAAAAGGCAGGCCGCTTTTTTTTATAAACCTTAAAATTCCAAAATCATGACAAAAATCAGAAGAATTCAATTGAATGAGCGCGAAATGCCGACACAATGGTATAATATCCAGGCAGATATGCCAAATCCGTTGCTTCCGCTCCTGCATCCCGGCACGAAACAGCCAATACAGGCAGCCGACCTCGAACCCTTGTTCGCCCGTGCGCTGATCGAACAGGAAGTTTCAACTGAACGGTACATCGATATTCCCGAAGAGGTACAGGATCTTTACCGGCTTTATCGTCCAACTCCGCTTCACCGTGCATATAACCTTGAAAAAATGCTTGACACGCCGGCGAAGATCTATTACAAAAATGAAAGTGTCAGCCCTCCCGGATCTCATAAACCAAACACGGCGATTCCCCAGGCATTTTACAATTACAAGGAGGGTGTAAAAAAAATGACGACCGAAACCGGTGCCGGCCAGTGGGGCAGTGCCTTGAGCTTTGCCACTAATTTCTTTGGAATTGAATGCAAGGTCTTTATGGTTAAAGTAAGCTATCAACAGAAACCTTACCGGAAATCGATGATGAACCTATGGAATGGTTCCGTCATTCCCTCCCCCAGCAATGAAACCAACGCCGGCCGTGCCTTTCTCGCCGAAGATCCTAACCATCCGGGAAGCCTTGGCGTTGCCATTTCAGAGGCGATTGAAGTTGCTGCGACGAATGAAGACACCAAGTATTCCCTGGGAAGCGTCTTGAACCATGTATTGCTTCATCAAACGATCATCGGGCTTGAAGCTGTTAAACAGCTGGAGATGACGGGTGATTTCCCCGACCTGGTGATCGGGCCTTTTGGTGGTGGTTCTAACTTCGGCGGGTTATCTTTTCCTTTTTTACGATATAATTTTACTGAAGGGAAAAAAACACGTTGCATTGCTGTTGAATCAACTTCCTGTCCCAAATTGACAAAAGGTAAATTTGAGTATGATTTTGGAGATACTGCAGGCATGACTCCGCTGATTCCCATGTATACACTCGGTCATAAATTTATTCCTCCGGCAATTCATGCAGGCGGACTCCGTTACCACGGGGCCGGGGCGATCGTAAGCCAGCTGTTGAAAGATAAACTGATCGAAGCCCGTTCGGTTGAACAAACCGAAAGTTTTGAAGCGGCTGTCACCTTTGCACGCGCTGAAGGAATGATCCCTGCCCCGGAAACATCACACGCCATTGCACAGGCTATCAAAGAAGCGATGATTGCCAGGGAGGAAGGCGTTGCAAAGACCATTCTCTTCAATTTTTCAGGCCATGGTTTGCTGGATATGGGTGCCTATGATGAATATTTTGCAAAAAACCTGCAAGTACAATAGATTCCGCAAAGCCTGATTGTCTATCTTTGTCTCTATAGCGATCTGTGCCTTCTCTGTGGTTCTCTGTGAAAATAATTGCACAGAGAACCACGGAGAAAAAGCACGGAGAACCGCAGAGATGTTTTTAATAACAATTCCGGGTGAAATGATATACAATCAATGGTATGTGATCCTCTGGTCAAAAGAGGTTAAGAAAAACCAGGTTATCGGGATCAAACGTTTTGGGGAAAATCTTGTAATTTGGCGCGATAGCCAAGGCAATCCGGGGGCGGCCAGGGATCAGTGCCCCCATCGCGGCATAAAACTCAGCCTGGGTAAAATCAAGGACGATCATCTTCAATGCCCGTTCCACGGATTTGAATATAACCAGGCGGGCGAATGCAAACTCATCCCGGCCAACGGCAAGGCTGCTGCTGTTCCTGAGCACATCAGGGCAGCGGCTTACACGGTAAATGAAGCCAACGGGTTTATCTACCTCTGGTATACGGATGATCCCGTGAGGGTCGCGAACTTTCCCCCATTGCCATGGTTCGATGACATGGATCCTTCCCTGGCATGGTCAGAGATGAAAGACCACTGGAAAGCGCATTATTCCAGGGTCATTGAAAACCAGCTCGATGTGGTTCATGTGCCCTTCATCCACCGCACCACCATTGGACGCGGAATCGGACCAGTAGTGAACGGGCCCTATATCAAGGTTTTTGAGAACGGATTGAGTTACTGGCCAAAAAACGAACAGGACCATGGTCAAACGCCGCTGCGCCCCGATCAAATGCCGGAACCTGCGAACAAGGATACCTTTTTGACATTTCTGTTCCCGAATATCTGGCAAAACCACATCATGGACAAACTGCGGGTAGTTATTGCCTTTGTGCCTGTGGATGAGACCAATACGATATTATACCTGCGCACTTACCAGAAAATGGTGACCATCCCGGTTCTCAGGAACATCTTTCTCTGGATGACCGGAAAATATAACCGGGTGATCCTTCACCAGGACCGGCGTGTAGTTGAAACCCATCAGCCACAAGCCACTTCGTTCAGGATGCACGAAAACCTTATCCCCGGTGATTTCCCGGTGGTGCTATACAGAAAGAAAAGGGAGGAGTTAAAAAATAAAGCTGTTATTTCAGCGTTTAAATCATAGCATTTCCCTTTTTCTTCTCCGCAACCAAACCCGACACCATGAAAACATTCAATCTCATTTTCCTTGGTCTTTTTCTCTTTGGACTGAGCGCACAGGCGCAAAAGATTTACATCCGGGGCGGCCTGGGCGTGGCAGCAAGCACTGCCGCCGATTATGTCACCAATGGCAGCGTCAATTCATCCGGTTCTTCCATCTCAACTTCTAAAAAACAGGGAATTGGCACCGGGTTGCCCTTTGTGCTGGCGGCAGGATACAACATCAATAAAAATTTTGGATTTGAACTGGGAGTTGATTATTTCTATGGTTTTTTTAACAAACAAAGCTGGTCGGGCAATAGTTATAGCTATGGTTCAAAATCCCGTGGCCAGATGCTCAGCATCGTTCCGGCCTTCGTGATGTCCCTTCCCTTTGCTAAATTTAAACCATATGCCCGCATCGGCCTTAAACTCGGAGTTTGGA
Source organism: uncultured Bacteroidales bacterium (assembly GCA_903903985.1). Classification (GTDB taxonomy): domain Bacteria; phylum Bacteroidota; class Bacteroidia; order Bacteroidales; family FEN-979; genus CAIVAT01. The sequence goes on from CAIVAT010000153.1 coordinate 97,474, forward strand.
ACAGCATGGTCATCAAGCCTCATGATGAGTACCAAATAAACAATGTAGTTGAAGCAACAATCAAGGATTATGGCGGGTTGGCCGTTGGTGTTCAAACCGCAATAGGAACTGATTTTATCCTGAGCAAACATATGTCACTTTTCGGTGAAATCCAGGTTGACGGGATCAGCTGGGCCCCGACGCATGGAAAATATACCGAATATATTGAAAATGGTGTGGACAAACTCGCTTCACGGACTGTCAATCAGAATGAATGGAACTTCGTTAAAGAGGTTGACAATACTAACCTCCCCGATGATCAACCACGGCAAGTCAACAAAGTAAACCAGCCATTCGGAAATGTCGGGCTGGTGTTCGGAGTGAAGGTTAACCTGTAAAAAAGCGGACAAACAGACGACAATTCATTTGCCAACCTCCAATCGTAAATCTCAATGGCATTTATCCACCTTCATATAGGGATAGGTAAATTCCGTAGATGGCATCAGGGTTTCTTTGATGGTGCGGGGATTGGTCCAGCGCAGCAGGTTGAGATGGCTTCCTGATTTATCGTTTGTTCCCGATCCGCGTGCACCGCCGAATGGCTGCTGGCCGACCACCGCCCCCGAAGGCTTATCGTTGAAATAGAAATTTCCGGCGGCATAGCGCAGGATGCGGCAGGCCTTGTTGATGGCTTCGCGATCCTTTGAAAACACCGAGCCGGTGAGGCCATAGGGGGAAGTCTGGTCGCAGATCTGCAGGGTCTCTTCGAATTCTTTATCCTTGTATACATAGATCGTCATTACCGGTCCAAAGATCTCCTCTTCCATGGTTTTAAAATGGGGATTGGTTGTTTTAATCACCGTGGGCTGAACAAAATACCCTTTCGATTTATCTCCTGTTCCGCCGAAAACAACCTCGGCATCAGCCGATTTTTTTGCATGATCAATATATCCCATGATGTTGTCGAAGGAGGCCTCATCGATCACTGCATTCATGAAATGGCTGAATTCACGCACATCTCCCACGGTGATCATTTCAATCATGCCTCCGATGCGCGATTTCACATCAGGCCACATCGACTCCGGGATGTATGCCCGGGATGCAGCAGAACATTTCTGTCCCTGGTATTCGAACGCCCCACGTACAATGGCAACCGACACCTCCTGCGGATCGGAGGAGGGATGGACAAAAATAAAATCCTTGCCGCCGGTCTCGCCTACGATCCGTGGATAAGAACGGTAGTTGGCCATGTTCTGGGCGGCCATCTGCCACAGGCTGTTGAATGTATTGTTCGACCCGGTAAAGTGGATCCCGGTCATGTCGCGGTGTCCCAGGGCTGTCTTCCCTATCAGGCTTCCGGGTCCGGGGATAAAATTGATCACTCCATCGGGAAGGCCCGCCTCCTGGAATATCTTCATCAGGAAATAATTTGAAAGCAGGGAGGTGGTTGCGGGCTTCCATACGGAAGTGTTCCCCATGAGCGCAGGCGCCATGTTCAGGTTGGAAGCGATGGCGGTAAAGTTGAACGGGCTGATCGTCAGCACAAACCCTTCCAGCGGCCGGTACTCGATCCTGTTGATGATCCCTGGCTGGGAATGAGGCTGCTCTTTGTAAATCTCCGTGATGAAGTGGGCATTGAAATTGAGGAAATCGATGGTTTCACAGGCGGCATCAATCTCAGCCTGGTAGGCGCTTTTCCCCTGGCCAAGCATGGTGGCGGCATTGATGAGAAAGCGGTACTTTTTCGAAATCAGTTCAGCTGCCTTCAGGGTGATTGAAACCCGGTCGACCCAGGGAAACGACTCCCATTCCTTGTGTGCCTTGAGTGCCGCGTCAATCGCCATGCGGATTTCAGGTTCGCCTGCCATATGATAACTGGCAAGGACATGCTGGTGGTCATGCGGCATTACCACTTTCCCTGTCTTGCCGGTACGAACTTCTTTTCCGCCGATGATCAAAGGGATATCCTGCACTTCTGAACTCAGACGGTCCAGTTCGGCATTTAATGATTTTCTTTCCTTGCAGCCGGGGGCATAGGTAAGCGTATGCTCATTCTGCGGACGCTCCAGATTAAATATCGCATTATTCATGTGAATTTTTTTATGTAAAATTAAGAAATATACCGATATGCTGTTTTTTGCATATCGATTATCTCCATCCGGCTGCAAAGATAATATATTATTTGGAATTGTTCTAAATTAATTGCTGTCCCGCGAGTTCCCGCTTCCTGTTCTTCAGGAATAATGAGAGTATGATGAGGATGGCCGAGAGCAGGGTCATGACCAGGAATGCGATGCCAAAACCAATGGGTTTTCCGGGGGTGGCAGCAGCGATTGCACCTATCAGCGCAGCACCGGTAAGTTGGCCGATCGAAATAAATATCAATAAAATTCCTTGGGTTGAAGCCCGTTCCTTTGCCGGAACCTCGTTGAGCATGATGTAGCTCAGGGAAGATCGCATGGCAAGCCCAAACCCGAGGAACGCCTCGGCAGTATAGTAGAGCACCAGGTTTTCGGTAAGGAAGCTGAGGATTAACAATGCAATGGAGGAGATGATCAAACCCGAAACAATGATAATTTTCGAGCCGACTTTATCCACCAGGCGCCCTCCCAGCGGTGAACCCACCGCGGTAGCCACTACAACAGGCAGGAGCATGAAACTGGCCCGGGAGGGAACAACATTGAAAAGATCAACGGCCATCTTGGGAAGAAAGACAATGGTTGATTGAAAGAGGCCGAGGCCAAAAGCAACAAACCCGACAATGCGAACCTGTGTCGATGAAAATAGTTTTATATTCAGGATTGGATCAGTCTGTCTTCTTTCCAGAAATATCAGGAAGGGAGTAAGGAACAGGGTCATCAGTACAAACGGCAGTACCTTTCCTGAAACCAGGCTCTCCGTCAAATGTTGCGTATCAAGGTTATTCAGCGCAAGGGTGAGACTGGTAAGGATCAATGCAAGAAGGATGATCCCGGAATAATCGACAGAAGGCTTTTTTGCAGGCCGGATGGACGGCAGCATCCTGAAGGCGGCTAACATCAGCAGAATGGCAACAGGGATGTTAATTAGGAATAAGGCATTCCAGTCGAAATAAAGGAGCATGAACCCGGCAATGAACGGACCCAGGATAAATGCAAAGCCAAAAACAGCGCCAATCAGACCGAGTGCCCTTCCCCGCTTTTCAATGGGGAAAATATCACCCACCACGGCATTGGCGACGGGAAAAATACCACTTGAACCAAAACCCTGGATGGCCCTTCCGATGAGTAAAAAAGTTATTTCATGAGAAAGGGAGACCACCAGCGATCCCAGCCCGAAAATACCCACGGCAATGATGTAAATCCAGCGTCGCCCAAAGGTATCCGACATCCTGGCCATCAGGGAAATCCCGACAAGGTTGAAGAGGATATAAATGGAATAGATCCAGCTCAGGTCACGCCCGCCGACATGCATGCTTTTTTCGATGGAAGGAATGGCAGGCCCTACGATCGAAATATCCAGGGCACCCATCAGGACGCCAATGAAAAGAAGAATCAGGATGGAGGTGTTATTTTTCAGTTGGGTCATATTTTATTGGGTTGACGAGCGGACAAGAATACGTGCGTACGAACGGGTGGACAAATGAAGATGTGTATGTTGAATGAGGGTGCAAAAGTAATCATATTGGCCTATCCGGAAATTATTTTCGGATAGGTCGAACGGTGCATATCGCCAAAATGTTTATTTTTGTGGATATCTAAATTTTCATGGAAACAAAATTCAGCAATAAGTTATCAGACATCCGCCTGCATTACAAAATATGGATGTCTGACGACCACGATACCGGGATCATGGGGGATGGAAAATGGCAGATGCTCAAACTGATCGAGGAGAAAGGATCGATGAAGGCAGCCTGTGACGAACTGGGGTACACCTATCGCCGAACCTGGGGAAATTTAAAAAAAATTGAGAAGTTCTTCGGGTTTCCCTTGCTGGAAAAGCAGCGTGGTGGCAGTGACGGCGGGCATACAACCCTGACTGAAGAGGGAAAACGCCTCGTCAGGGCCTTCGATACGTTCCACAACACCATCGACACCCAGATACAACAAGGCTTTGAAACATTTATCCAGGGTTTAAACAAATAACATTCCAAACACACTTCATATGTACAGACAAGTAGTTATTCTTTGCTTAGGTTTTTTCGCCTTTCACTCTGGCCATGCTCAAAAACCACAGCAACCGCTTTCAGGCGACCTGGTGATTTTCCATGCCGGCAGTTTATCAGTTCCGATGAAGGAAATTTCGGCAGCCTTCAAAGAACTTCATCCGGAGGTCAACATCATGATGGAATCGGCCGGCAGTGTTGAATGCGCCCGGAAAGTCACCGACCTGAACAAGCCATGTGACATCCTTGCCTCCTCCGATTACAAGGTCATTGACAATATGCTGATCCCTAAATATGCAGCGTGGAACATCAAATTCGTATCCAACGAGATGTGCATTGTTTACACTGAAAAATCGAGGTTTGTCAAGCAAATCAATGTTAAAAACTGGTTCGAAATCCTGCAGAAGAAGGAAGTTGCCTTTGGACGCGCAGATCCGAACGCCGACCCGTGCGGCTACCGCTCGGTAATGACCATGCAACTGGCGGAGAAATTCTATAAGAAACCAGGCCTGACGAATCTTTTAACTGCCAAGGATGTGAACTACATGCGCCCTAAAGAAGTCGACCTGCTGGCACTTCTTGAATCTCAATCGGTCGATTATATTTTTCTCTACAAATCGGTGGCGATCCAGCACAACCTGAAATACCTCGTGCTTCCTTTGGAGGTGAACCTGAAGGATCCGAAATTCACCGATCTTTACAACACGGCCGTGGTAACGATCAATGGCAAGGAACCCGGGCAAAAGGTTACGGTCAAAGGCGAACCCATGATCTATGGGGTCACCCTGATCAATGCCGCGCCAAACAAGCCGGTCGCACTTGCATTCCTTCAATTCATGCTGTCGAAGGAAAAGGGAATGAGCATCCTTGAAAAAAACGGGCAGCCGTCGGTGATCCCCCAGCAAAACCCGAATTTCGACAATATTCCGGCAACCCTGAAGCCTTTCGCGGTTAAATAGGCCGGAAACTTTTCAACAGAAAACAAATTGTTCTAAGAACATAATACCGATAGGCATCATTCGACATATCGAAAAAAAACACCTATGAAAAATTCATGGATTCTCCTGATTTTTATTACTGCATTCATTCTTGTGTTTGCAGAGGCATGTAAAAAGGATGAAAACCCTTCCCCACCGGCGATCGGGTTATTAACCGGCTCCGGATATACGCCGGCAGGCTCCATTATTGCTGTTGGAGGAAAACTCAGGTTTGGGATTACTGCTGCAGCCAATGGCGCCAACATCACAAACTTTGTCGTAAAGAAAATCATGCCTGACGGTTCAGTCAAGGTAATGCTTGACTCCGGTTTAAACTCAACCGGTTTTACGGTCAGCGAAACTTTCTATCAGGGTGTTGAAGCCGAAGCGCGATGGACCTTCCAGGTGATGGATAAAAACCGGCAATTTGCAACCACTGCGATCACATTATTCAAAGATCCGGCCTCGGCATGGGGCGGGATATTGGAGTATCCTTCCATTGTGATGGGATTTCAGAACAGTACGACCCACGGCCAGTTTCTGATCCCTTCCACCGGAAAAGTATACTTTGCGGATTCGGCTTCAATCAACCAGAGCCTGATTGATATTATTACATACTACTACGTCGATGGCACTCCTTCTCCTACCTTTTCATCGGCAGGCGAAACAGGTGGGGGAATAGTTGATTATTACCCGGCAATCAGCCAGTGGGCAATAAAGAACTATACGAAGTGGGATATCAGTGTTGATACTGATCCTGTTCCGGTTTCTGCTTTCGATGCCTGTCATAACGACAGCCTGCTGATTGTCAGATACAATGATGTATGGGGCAAACGAAAATTCAAATGGGCCAATCCTGGCGTCGTCATCCCTTTTTTAACCGCCTCCGGGAAAAAGGGGATGATCCGTGTAATTTCTGTTGAAAATGATCCTGCGGGGATGATCAACTTTGCTATGAAAATTCAACAATAACAAGCATATGCATCATTCAATCTATTCTCTAAATCTAAACTACAAATTATGAAAAAAAAATTACTCTTTGCCCTTCTGGCAATCATTTCCGGTTCACTTTTTGCCCAGGAAACACTTACAGGCTGGAACTTTCCGGCAAATTCGGGATCCGACAGCCTGAATGCAAATCTCGGGACCACCCAAAACAAAACGTATGATATCCGTTTCCAATGGGTTTTAACCCCAACCACCGATTCCACGTTAAACACCGTAACTTTTGTCAATGGAGCCACAACGTATGCTGCAGCAACTACAGGCTGGGCGGATGGTTCCGGCATCAAGTTCTGGTCCATTAAATTCAAGGCCAACAATTATTCCAATTTCAAGTTGTCATCAAAGCAAAAAAGTGATGCCACCAATGCAGGGCCACGCGATTTTAAACTGCAGTGGCGGTTAAGCAGTGGCACATACGTGGATGTCGCTGGCGGAACAGTTACCCTTGGGGCCGACTGGACGACGGGGGTAGTTACAAACCTTCCGATCCCAATTACCGGACAGGGTACCAGTTCGATCTACATTCGCTGGATCATGGCATCAAATACCAACATCAATGGCAGTACAGTAACTGCTGCCGGACAGTCGATGATTGATGACATCCTGGTTACCGGGGTAAGTTCTCTGGGTCAAGAAGAAATCATCTATACCAACCGCCTGAAGGTTTATCCTTCTCCGAACAAAGGGGCATTCACCATTTCATCAACTGAGCCAATTGATTTCATGATCGTTACAGATATTAATGGTAATACAATATGTAAAACTGCCAACCCATTACAACAGCAATCAATTGCAATCCCTGATGCAAAACCAGGCGTTTACCTGTTGAAAGTCCGGTTCAAAGGAAGTGATCAGGAAGTCTCAACCCGCTTTGTTGTTGAATAAGAACTTTTTTTATGTTTTGAGGGCAAGGATACCCGGCAGCAACCTTACATGGCTGACCTGTATTCTTGCTCTCTTTCCATTTTCTTTGGTTTGTGCAGGAGGATGTATATACGGGAAAGTAACCGGAGGACCTTCCAGCAGCCCGCTCGCCGGCGCCCATGTGATCCTGGAACAACAAAATAAAATATCTTTTACTGATTTATCAGGCTCCTTCAAGTTTGCCGATGTCAGTATCGGTAAAATAGTTGTCCGGGTTTCATTTATCGGTTTTAAAACCAAAACAAAAACGATAACGATAAAAAACGGGCAAAGTTTCCGGGTCGACTTCAACCTTGAAACAGATGCCCTTGATGCCCCGGAAGTTGAAATTCTGTCGGTGAAACCGGAACGTACTCCCCAGGAGGTACCGGTTCGCATGGATATCATATCGGCTCAAACGATCGCAAATACTCCCGGGCAAAACATTGTATCCGTTCTTGATTTTATTTCAGGGGTAAATCTTTCATCAACCATGGGTATTTTCTCAAACAATACCGTGGTTACGCTGCGCGGACTCAGTGGGAATGACCAGGGCAGAACGCTGGTGTTGCTGGATGATGTTCCGATGAATAAGGCAGATGCCGGAAGTGTGAACTGGAACCTGATCAATCGCGACAATGTCGAGCGTATTGAAGTGCTGAAGGGCCCCGGCCCTGCCAAATACGGAAGCAGTGCGATGGGAGGAGTGATCAATATTCAGACTAAAAAGCCCGAAAGACGTTTTTCCGGGCTGGCCACCATCGATTATGGCACGTTTCATACGGCTGGTTTTCGTTACCAGTTGGCTGGAACGTTTAAACCCGAAATGACAGGCAAAGGATTTTACTATGGGCTCAACGGATTTTATCGCCGGAGTGATGGCTATAATCCTGAAATACCTCAATACCTTGAAAAAAGTGACACTTTTTATGTAAATAACTACCTGAGAGAGGCTGCTTTAGGCGCGAAATCAGGATACCAGTTCAATTCATTGAACATGATCGAGATCAGTACCAATTTTTTCAATGACAAACGTGGCCGTGGCGTCGAAATCTATGAGGTTGACGGAGCCTTTGAACGGCATAATACCTGGCAGGCAAATGGACGATACAAAGGCGGCAAAGGGTCTATCCGTTGGAGTGCCCTTGCCTATAACCAGGTTGAATACTTCGAGCGGCTTAACGAATCCATAAAGGAAGCCGAATACAGCCTCTACCTGGTTAAATCAAACAGGGTTGATGGCGGAGCCAGCCTCAACGCAACCATTCCCGGTGGCCGGGCACATGTCTTTACTGCAGGGTTTGATTACCAGTTCGGCAGTGTAAATGGCCAGGATATTTACTATACTTCCACCGACCTTATTTCCAATTCAGGAAAAATGGATACCTGGGCTGTGTTTTTGCAGGATGAGATCGGACTGGTAGAAAAAAAACTTCAGATCAACCTGGGTCTCCGTTTGAATACCGCCATCTTCCATGATGGAAGTTTCAGGATCGACAACCCCTCCTATTCCATTCAGTATCTTGTTGATTACCAGGACAGTTTATTCCCCCGAAACCAGTGGTACCAGATCGACCCTAAAATATCTTTGCAGTACCGGTTCACTCCCCGGTCACGGATCTATTTTTCTGCGGCTCAGGGTTTCCGTGCACCAAACCTGGATGATCTCTGCCGTACAGGAAAAATTTCCAAAGGATTCAAAATTGCAAATCCGGCACTGAAGCCTGAAGTACTGGACAATTTTGAAGTTGGAACAGACCTGCTGCTGTTTAAAAAACTGCATGTGGCAGCTTCCTTTTATTACTCCATCGGCCGTGATTTCATGTATTATGTGAGTAACGGGGATTCTGTCAATATGGGCTATAAACGAACGCCTGTTTTCATGAAGCAAAATATCAGCCAGGTTGATATTGCCGGGTTTGAATTCGACACAGACATTGAACCGTTTTCGTGGCTGTCTGTTTTCGCCAACTACACTTTCAACCATTCCGTTATCAGCAGATTTGAATCAAAGGATACAGCCGTGGACAGAGATTTAAATGGCAAGTATCTCACGGATGTTCCCATGCACAAAGCCTCTGCCGGATTCACCATTAAAAGCAAAGTTGTAAACGTGAACATTCTGTGGAAATATACTGGTGAACGATATATCAACGATGTAAACGAACAGGATCCCTATCTGCTGACAAGTAAATATCCCGCATACCAGACTTTCGGTGCCAGGGCCTGGCATACCTTCTTCAAACACCTCACTACCGGCCTGAATGTTGAAAACATATTTAATACCATGTTCATCGACGACCGGCTGCAGCAAAGTCTGGGCAGAATGATCACACTGGAAATTACTGCAACGTTTTAATCATTTATTTAAATAAAATTGTCATGAAAAAACCCGCTAGCATTGTTTTATTAACTTTACTTTTGTCATCAGGCTTTGCCCAGAAACCAGAAGATCCTTTGAAAAACAATTCCGACCTGAAAGCTGCATCACAGGTTATTCCGGACAAGACAGACCGGAACAACAATTTCTATGACAATGAGGAAACCTACTCCTTGCCGGTGAAGGAACTCATCATTGCAGGAGAGATAGAAAATCCGGGTAAAGTTGACTTCTCGAAACTGGTAAAACGATCGGTAATCGTTAAGGAGGCCCTGTTGAAACAGGATACCGCCAACCAATTTGTCGGAGCCTACCGTTATGATGGTTATTCATTGTTTGACATCCTTTGTGACCGGCGCCTGAAGAAAAAAAATGCGGCAGATTTCCGGCCAATCATCGATTTGTTTGTTGAAATTGAAAATGACAAAGGGGAAAAAGTCGTTTTAAGCTGGGGGGAGATCTATTACCCAAACTCACTTCACAATATTATCATCGCTACAGAGGTTATGCGCATTGTCCCCAGTAAAACCAAGGATCTCTGGCCATTGCCCGCAGAAAGCAAGTTGATTGTCGGGCAGGATCTTATCTCCGAAAGGAATATTTCCAGCCCGGTAAAGATCACGATCATCTCCTACCGGCGAAACTACATGGTTAATCGTGATATCAGTCCGCTTGTTTCAGAAAAGGTGGATGTGTTCTCAGGTGAGGCCCAAACAGACAGTTTCTCGGCAACTCCCGATAAGATGCAAACGGAAACCCTGCATACAATTTTCTATGGGAAAGGACGGGGAATTCACAGTACCCAGCCTTTCTCAGGAGTCTACCTGAAGGACTACCTGGCAGGAAAAATTCAATTCAACCGTGAAAATCTGCGCAAAGGATTGGTTATTTGCGCCGGCATCGACGGATACCGCTCGGTGTATACATTCAGCGAGATCATGAACCGCAACGACCAGGCCGAGGTCCTGTTGGTCCCCTGTCCCGGGGAGAAAGACGGTGGAAAATTCCGGATCTTTCCGTCATGTGACTTTTTCTCCGATCGTGCTGTGAAGGCGTTGTCGGAAATACGGTTTGAGAGACGATGAAAAATGCAAAAGGCAAAATGAAAATTGTAAAAGTATAAATGCAAAATTTAAAATGAATTGAAAAATCGCATCTCATCGATACAATTAGTTTTCGTTATGCTGGGTTCGCTGGTTTTGCTTTTCATTTTGGCACCGCTGACAGGAATGTTTCTCAATACCACTCCCGGCCAGGTGTTTGAAACTGCCCGGGAATCGGAAGTAAGGAACAGCATCTGGCTTACAATATATACATCCTTTGCCGGCACACTGATTTTTTCACTGGCAGCCATTCCACTGGCATATTTGCTGGCCAGGAAAAAATTCCCGATGAAAAAGCTGGTTACCGGCATCATCGATTTGCCGGTGGTAATTCCCCACTCTGCCGCCGGAATTGCGTTGCTTGGGTTTGTTTCCCGTGAATCGGCCCTGGGAAAAATAGGTTCGGCCGTTGGCCTTAATTTCGTTGGTCATCCTGCAGGAATTGCCATAGCAATGGCATTTGTAAGCATTCCATACCTCATCAATGCATCCCGTGATGGATTTGCAGGAGTCCCGGTACGACTTGAAAAAGCGGCGCTGACGCTAGGAGCATCTCCATACAGGGTGTTTTTTACCGTCTCCATGCCGCTGGCATGGAGGAATATTTTATCAGGTCTGATCCTGATGTTTGCCCGCGGGATGAGTGAGTTCGGTGCCGTGATCGTGGTGGCCTATCACCCGATGATCACGCCTGTTCTTATCTATGAACGATTCGGGGCCTTCGGACTGAAATATGCACGTCCGGTGTCGGTTCTTTTCATCCTGATTTCACTTGCCCTGTTCATTGTCTTGAGGTGGCTGGCGAAGGAAAAAACCAGTGAAATGGCGAAATAGCAAAATAGCGAAAATTAAATGATGCTGGAATTAATAAATATCACGAAGCGGTTTGCCGATTTCTGTTTGGAAGAGGTCACCTTCTCTGTCGGGGAAGGCGACTATTTCATTCTTTTAGGGGAGTCAGGCGCCGGGAAATCAATGGTACTCGAGACCATTGCCGGGTTGATCACTCCTGATTCTGGTACCGTATCGCTTGATGGGCAGGATATTACCCCTTTTAAAATCCAGCACAGAAAGATCGGGCTGGTGTTCCAGGATCATGCTGTTTTTCCTCATCTCACTGTAGCTGAAAACATTGTTTATTCGCTGCATGGCAATGCATTAACGAAAGATGAGAAACAAGAAAAAGTCATCTCCATTGCGAACGAACTGGGGATAAAGGAGTTGTTGAATCGCAAACCGGGAACTTTATCAGGCGGTGAACTTCAAAGGGTGGCGCTGGGTCGCACGCTTGTTCAGCAACCCACCGTCTTGTTGCTGGATGAACCCCTTTCTTCGCTTGACACCAGGCTCAAGGGAGACCTCCGCCGTTTACTCCGGGCTATTCACCGCAAGGGTCAAACCATCCTGCATGTCACCCACGATTATGAGGAGGCCCTTTCACTTGCAACGAAAATCGCTGTCATTCACCAGGGAAGGATCATTCAGTCGGGAACCCCGGCCGAAGTATTCCTGCATCCGAAATCAGAGTTCGTTGCTCATTTTATCGGGGTAAAGAACTTTTTTGAAGCGAAACTTCTTACAACAAATCAGGTTTCCTATGCGTTTACACATAACAATTTCCAGGTGCGGATTGTTACAGACATCCCCGATGGAGACGGGTTCATCCTCATCCGGGGGGAAGATATATTTTTATCGAACCAACCCGTTGAAACAAGTGCTGCCAACACTTTCAAAGGAATTGTAATAGAGATCGTACCAAACAAAACAGGCGTTGATGTAGCGATTGATGCAGGTATTGAACTGCACGCCCTCATTACCCGGGAGTCTCTTGAAAAACTGGACCTGGTGGCAGGAAAAACCTGTTGGATGCATTGTAAAGCAACTGCAGTGAGATTCATAAGCAAATAGCAAGGCAGTGAAATCGTAAATTGTTAATCGAAAATCGAAATGGTTTTATTCGAAGATGCATTAAAAATCGTTCTGAGCCAGGACTTTAAACCCGGGGTTGAAAGGGTTGCTTTGTCTGAAGCCTGTGGCAGAATTCTTGCCGGGGATATTTTTTCCGATATGGATATGCCGCCATTTGACAAATCGGCCGTGGATGGTTACGCCTGCCAGATGACAACCGGAACATCGCAAGGCATAACCCCGTCAATTGACCGGGCACAAATTATTGCGGTGCCGAATGAGAAGCCATTGCTTGTGGTTGAAACCATATCGGCCGGGACAATTCCAAAACAAGCCATCGTGCCCGGCCGATGTTCCAAGATAATGACCGGCGCCATGGTTCCCCGCGGGGCTGATTGTGTAATTATGGTTGAAGACACAGAATCGGCAGGCGAGAACCTTGTCAGGTTTACCCTGGAAAACACGGCAAAAAATATTTGTTACCAGGGAGAGGATATCAGGAAAGGGGAGCTGGTTCTGCAAAAAGGCATCCGGATCACCCCCGCCCATATGGCAGTTCTGGCCAGTGTCGGCGCCACGGATCCTTTGGTATCAACGCTTCCAAGAGTGGGTATCTTCTCCACCGGGGATGAACTAGTGGAACCCGGAACAATCCCCGGAATCGCCCAGATCCGAAACTCAAATGCCTCTCAGCTGGAAGCACAGGTCAGGCAGGTTCCTGCTCTTCCGACCTATTATGGAATTGCTCCGGATAAATCTGAAGAACTTTATAAAATCATTGACCTGGCCCTTGCAAACAACGATCTGGTGATACTGACCGGTGGCGTTTCCATGGGTGATTTTGATTTTGTCCCTGCGGTTATGAAAGACGCCGGTGTCGATATTTTTTTTAAGCGTATTGCCATCCAGCCAGGTAAACCGACCGTTTTTGGGCGCCGTGATCATACTTTCATTTTTGGTTTACCAGGCAATCCGGTTTCTTCGTTCGTGATCTTCGAAATGCTGGTCAAACCCCTGTTGCACTTGATGATGGGCAGTTCCTGGAAACCGCTGGAATGCATGCTTCCGCTGGGTGTTGATTTCTCCCGGCACAGCTCAGCCCGGAAATCGATGGTGCCGGTAATCATGAAAGATGGAGTTGTTTTCCCGGTTGAATATCATGGATCTGCCCACATCAATGCCTATTCGGTTGCCAATGGCATCATGAATGTACCGATCGGAACCACCACCCTTAAACAAGGAGAACAAGTGCATGTACGACTGCTATAACCGACGGATCAACTACCTGCGTGTCTCCATCACCGACCGGTGCAACCTCCGCTGCACTTACTGCATGCCTGCCGAAGGGGTGAAAATGCTCGATCACAAAGACATTCTCAGTTTCGAAGAAATTGTGGAGGTAATCAAGACAGCAGTGGGCCTTGGCATCACCAAAGTACGTATTACAGGGGGTGAGCCACTGGTGCGCAAAGGGGTCATCAGCTTGATTGAAAAAATCGGAGCCATCAAAGAAATCAAGGATTTCGGCCTCACCACCAATGGGATTCTGCTTCCCTTATTTGCAGATGACCTTGCAAAGGCAGGGCTTCAGCGAATCAACATCAGCCTTGACACCCTTGATCCGGAAAGATTCAGTGCCATCACGCGTGGTGGCGACATTCAACAGGTATTTAAAGGGATAGAAGCAGCGAAAAAAGCAGGATTGACGCCAATAAAAATTAATTGCGTGGTACGTAATACCTCGGAGGAACCCGATGCACAGGCAATCAGGGAATATTGCCGTGAAAATGGCCTTGAAGCACGGTTCATCCACGAGATGAGCCTGGCCGACGGAAGGTTTACCATTGTGGAAAATGGCCATGGCGGCGACTGTATAAATTGCAACCGTCTCAGGGTAACCGCCAATGGCATGGTTCATCCATGCCTGTTTAACGACATTGCCTTCAACATACGTGAACTTGGCATCGCGGAGGCACTTCAACAAGCAGCAGCTCGAAAGCCGGAGAAAGGGAGTATGAATGCTGGCGGGGGGTTTCATCACATCGGGGGATAATACAAATAGCGAAATGGTGATGGGTGAACCTTCTGGACAAGACATGCCTTCTTTAAACAACTTTGACTACAAATAATGAACATCCTCGCCGCAGAGTGGCGAGGTATCAAATTAGTAAAATATTTCTCTTCTCGTCGCAAGACGGGGAAGTAACCCAACCAACTCAACCTCCGTCCCCTTCCCCTGAAGGAGAAGGGGTGCAGGGGATGAGGCAATTAAATTTTCATTATGGCCAAACGTAAAAATCAAACCTTATCCCATGTTGACGACCTGGGCAAGGCAAACATGGTTGATGTTGGTGCAAAACCTTACCAGATGCGCACTGCCAGAGCATCAGGACACATCAGCCTCCAGAAGGATACGCTGGACCTCATCCGGAAAAATAAGATCAAAAAAGGCGATGTGCTTACCATTGCTGAAATCGCGGGCATCCAGGGCGGTAAACGTACCAGTGACCTGATCCCTTTATGTCATCCGTTGCAAATCACAAAACTTGATGTGAAAGCAACTGCCGATAAAGCCGGCGTGAAGGTCGAAAGCCTGGCCAGGTGCAACGGCCAGACCGGTATCGAGATGGAGGCGCTAACAGCCGTTTCGATCGCCCTGCTTACCATCTATGACATGTGCAAGGCTGTCGACACTATGATGGTTATCGGGGAGATCGGTCTGATCGAAAAAACCAAAGGGGAGATCGGTTGAAAAAATGAAAAATGAAGCTAGAAAAATGAACTAATAATATGGATTATGCAAAGGGTTAAAATAAACTCCGTTAACATTTCCGGGCAGAAGGGTACAATTAAGAATGCTGTCGAAATGGTTGAACTGACGCACTCAGGTGTCAGGAATGATGCCCATGCCGGCCACTGGAACCGGCAGATCAGCCTCCTTGGAACGGAAAGTATCATGAAATTCGAGAAAGAATCAGGGAGGAAAGTGGTTCCGGGTGAATTTGCTGAAAATATTACCACAACAGGCATGGATCTTTGGACTGTACATCCGTTGGATCGGTTTACCTCAGGGGAAATAGAGCTGGAAGTCACACAAATAGGCAAGGAGTGCCATGGCAGCAGTTGTGCTATTTTCAAAGAGGTAGGAAATTGCGTTATGCCCAAAGAGGGGATTTTTTGCCGGGTGCTGAGTCCAGGCATTCTGAAAGCAGGGATGGAACTGGAATATCATCCGAAAATGTTCCGGATCATGGTCATCACCCTGAGCGACCGTGCTTCTGCAGGGGAATACGAAGACCGTTCCGGGTTGCGCATCCGGGAACTGGTTGCGGAATTTTTCAGTTCACTGAATATCCACCATTTTATCCATTATGCACTGATCGCAGATGATCCGGTTAAACTGGAAGAGTTACTGCATAAAGCCAAGGAAGAACTTGTCGATCTTGTGATTACAACCGGTGGAACCGGGATCGGACCACGTGATTTCACACACGACGTGGTGCGCCGCTTGCTTGACAAGGAGATTCCCGGCATCATGGAATTCATCAGGATAAAATATGGCACAGATAAACCTGCGGCGCTTCTGAGCCGTTCTGTTGCAGGTGTAATGGGGAAATCGCTGATATTCACACTTCCTGGAAGTTTAAAGGCTGTCAATGAATACATGGCGGAAATTTCAACATCATTGATGCATATGATCCATATGTTGCATGGCCTGGATAGCCACTAAGGAAATCAGGATGATAAAATACTCATTCACGGGGATCCTTATTGTTGGATTTTCAACACCAACTTAAATATTTTTACAATATAATAACCTCACAGCATTTAAAGGAATTCCATTAATATCAATTAACTCAGTTAGGTATTTAATTTTAATCCATGAAAACAAAACTTGGTTATATAATCCTTGGGTTGGGGCTTTTCTTAACCCTCTCCTGTTCGAAGTACCCGCCCTCATCAGACAGGTTGCTGGAAGATCTTGCCGTTATTACGCAATACGACACAAAAGCTGATTTCAACAGCTACAAGACCTATTCACTTGCTCCTTCTATCACGAAAATTACCGACAAAGACACGACTGTGATGACAGGACCAACCGCGGATGCTGTTCTTGCACAGATAGACAAGGACATGCAGGCAAAGGGCTTTGTTAAGAGTGCCCCTTCCGCAAAGCCTGACCTGGTGATAGAGGTTACCTATTTCCAGAACACTACTGTCTATACTTATTACTATGGCAATTGGGGATGGTACTATCCTTATTATCCCTATTATCCGGTCTATTATTCTTCCTACACCACCGGATTAGCCAATATTGAAATGATTGATCTGAAAAATGCCGACAATGTTAATCAACGTGCATCCATTTGCTGGAATGCCTATATCAGGGGCCTGCTCACCGGCAGCCATACCACTGCTGAAATTACCGCCAAAGTCGATCAGGCATTTATCCAGACACCACAGTTGGTAACAACAGCAAAATAATTATATCTTAAAACAACTGCTTTGAAAAAATTATTTCTTGTTCAGCGTGAAAAGCCCGGCGATATCCTGTTCTTGCCGGGCTTTTTTTTAAAATCATTGGAAAAAACCCGCGGTTGTTATATCTTTCGCAAAAAATTAATTTTGTTAAAACAACGAATATGAAAACAAACAAACTTATTCTGGCAGTTTTAATAGCAGCAAGCGCTTTTTTACTCACTTCCTGCGGAGCGCCGGTTACTTTAACTACCTGGAAGAATCCTGAAAACAAAGCCCAGATATCAAAAGTCGCAGTGATGCCTCTGTTTGAAAAAATTGAGTTCATGAAACCCTTTGAGCAAACGATGGTAACGGTTTTCAACAACAAGGGACTCAAAGCAATCGGATCCCTGGCATTTCTGAACCCCACGATCAAATATGCAATTGATGACATTAAACACCGGTGCGATAGTCTCGGCGTGGATGCCATCCTGATTTTCACCTACCAGGGAATGGACAAAACTGAAAACTATATTCCTCCCACATCATATTATGCCGGAGGATACGGAGGATATGGCGGTTATTGGAGTGGTGGATACTGGGGCGGATATTACGGCGGATATGCCGGCGGGTATTATGGCGGCACGGTTGCTACCACCGGGGGATATTGGACCACATCAACCATGATTAACCTTTCTGCCAAATTATACGTAAAAGGGTCCAAAGATGCACTCTGGACTGGTGAAATTTCCGTAACAGACCCGGAATATGTTGACCAGGTTGCCCATACGCTGGCACAGAATATCTATGCTGACTGGCAAAAACAAAACCTGATAAAATTCACCCCAAAGGGAAAATAATTCCTCAATCGCAGATGATCAATTCCCTGATATTCGCACCCAAACGCAGGCAAGAGTATGGTTCGTTTTATAAACCTGGCTTTATAGGTTAAATTTGTCAGAGAACCTTATAAGCAAAGATGAGATATTATATTGTTGCATTGGTTTTTTTAACGACATGTTTACCCCTGAAAACATTGGCAACGAACAAAGACGGTCCAGTTCGGGTTCCTGATACCCTGCATGCCCGTTTGACAGGAAGAATACAGGCAATGCGGAAAATGACTTGAATGCATTGTTATCATTATAAGATTTTTTAACAGTTTCCCAAATGAAAAATCAGATGAAAAAACAAATACCTGCATTTCTGCTGCTACTATTTTCCCTGGTTGCAACAGGCGGTCTGTATGCCCGGCAGGCTGACTCAACAGGAAAAACCAGCACAACCACGGCAGATACTGTTAAAGCAAAACCCGAAAAGGATTGCCAGCAACAATCCATTGGCGACCTGTTCAGAAAGAAAGAAACGACACCAAAGCCACCAAAAAAATTCATGGCACTCATTTTGCCCAATATCAGTTCCAATCCATCCAACGGCTTTGTGCTTGGCATCGGGGGAACCTTCGGATGGTACATGGGCTCCAGGGAAAACACCAGGGTTTCCTCTGCTCCTTTCACCGTGGCCATAACCTCCAAGAAACAACTGATCACTTTTGTTAAATCCAACATCTATACGAAGGAGGACAAATTTTTCCTCCAGGGCGACTGGCGATTTTACCTTTACAGCCAGCCCACCTACGGCCTGGGCACCAATGCCCCCGATGCAGGCAATTTACCGAGCAATTTTCACTGGGCCGGCGAGGGTGGTTCGACAGATTCATTATCCTTCCCGATGAAATACAATTATGTGAAATTCAGTGAGATTGTAAACAGGAAAATTGTTGAAAATTTCTATGTAGGCATGGGGTATCATTTTGATGACTATTACTCCATACAGGATGAGAAACTTCACCTGGATTCAACACCTCCGCAATTAACACCGCATTATGTATATTCAGACACTAACCAATACAGTACAGTACATTACATTTTATCCGGGTTGAGCGCCAACGTGGTTTACGACAGCCGCGACAACCAGGCTAATCCGTATAAAGGCATTTACGCGAACATAAATTACAGGTATAACTTAAAGCTCCTGGGGAGTGACCAGGATGCATCTGAACTCTGGATGGAATTCAGGACATACGTCGGTCTTTCGAAAAAGAAGCAACGGCACCTGATCGCTTTCTGGGCATTCGGTGATTTTAACCTTACTGGCGATCTGCCCTATATGACGCTGCCTGCCCTTGGCGGAGACCAGCGCGCCCGTTCCGGCCGAGGATATGTCAATGGCCGTTTCCGCGGAAAAAACCTGGTTTATGGAGAAGCTGAATGGCGTTTCCCCATCTCCCCATGTTCACAGATCCTCGGTGGTGTGATCTTTGTTAATGCCACAACCACCGATAACCCTGCCCGCAACGTAGCCCTTTTTCAATATATAAAGCCATCTGTAGGGTTCGGGATCAGAGTGATGATCAATAAATATTTCAGGACAAACATCAACCTCGATTTCGCCATCGGATCCAAATCACAGGGATTCTACTTCTCGGGGCAGGAGACGTTTTGAATTTTGTGATATGAATTACAAATACAAAGGGGCGCTGAACTTCTCCTCCCTGGAGTATTCACCGGATGAGTTTAAGGAAGCAGATCCGTCATACCCTAATTGATGCCTGATATCTGAGGCGGACTTATCCACCAGGCGGATTGTCTCCTCCGATGGAGGATACGGATTATGCTCAGGTTGCGTGTTTTCAGCCATGTACTTTTCGAAATGAGGTAAAACCCTGTTGAAATCACCCAATCCGAATTTATCATAGATGCCCTTCAAATGTCCCGGAATATCCCCGATAAAATCATCCATTTTCAATTCCATGAGATCGGATGAAGGAATTATTTCACGGTCACGAAAGTATGCATCCATCGACTTCCTATAAAGGTCCACTACATGTTCACGGGAGAAGCCCGGAGGGACATCCTGAAGCTGGACCCCCGGAAATACTGACAGTATGAAGTGGTACAGGGATTCGTTCACCTTGTAAGGGTCACGGTGAATGAAGATAAATTTAGCATCGGGGAACATCTCTTTCAGCAAGCCTATACGCGTGAGATGGCATGGATTTTTCCCGATATACCGGATGCCTCCGGTATTGAACACCGCTTTTGCGATCATGTTATGGTACGCCTCTTTCCACTGGGAAATTCTCTCGGGGGGAAGATTGCCGGTGAACAGTTCCTGGCTGATAATGCTGTCGAATTCGGCCGGGAAAAGGAAGAATTTATAGATTGAAGCAGGTTGCATGTTCATCATGCCGAAGTCTTCCTCCTGCGGGAAATCCATGTCCATGCTGACGTTGTCATATGGCCGCTTGATCGGAACAAAATAATTGATCACAGGTTTTAACCACCACGACTGGGTGAGGATCAGGTTTGGAAAAACGGTCTGTAAGGTCGTGGTATAGGCGGCTTCCGGATCCTGGCACAAGAGGTTATGCAGCAGGGTGGTTCCGCTGCGCCAAAAACCAATGATGAAAACAGGAGGGGTTTTTAAACGAAGGTTGCGGATGCGCTTTTGCCACAACAGCCGTTCCGTTTGGGTAAAAACCTCAAGAATTCCTGCAGTAGCCCAGGATAGGATAAGCTTCCCGCGGTACTTCGGCTCAACGATGTGATCTTTGAGTAGTGCAGATATGTTTTTAACAGGACTGCCGGCAAGGGTGGTAACAGGAAACCTGAAAGTAGTACGACGCATGACAGGGATTAAAATATCTTTTTATTGGCTTTTCAAAGTTATAAACTCAACTGGCATGTTGACAATAATTATGAAGCAAAGGTAAATGCTATTAATTTCTGTAAAAATACTAATTGATAAGTAACAATTCACTTTTTGTTTGCATTCAAAAAGTCTCGTTCAGGCTGAAGGAGATTCCTTTCGTTCCATCGGCACCAAAAACAGCATAAGCCAATACGATACAATTAATATTTGAAGTGTTGAAGACCAAATGGCCGCTTCCCGCCGAATAGAGGTTACACAAAATTTATGCGTCATGCTTGGGCGGCAGTGCACCCTTTAACCTTTGTGTTGGTTTCTAATCTTTAAAAGAAGAGTTATTCTCTGCCTCCTTTTTTCGTATATTGCATTCATATTAAATTACAATGAATTTAAAAAGTAAGAATAAGACACTTTTACTCCTAATTGCAATAACATTTCTATTTGACATAATTAATGCTCAAAATCCAAAGTGGCGGAATTATTCCTGTGGTAAATCAATTAGTGCTATTGCTGAAGAACAAGATAGAATGTGGGTTGGGACGACTGGTGGATTAGTAGAACTTGATAAAAACACGGGTTCTGCTACATTTTACAACAAAGGAAATTCGGGTTTGCCCTACAATGTAATTTCATCAATAGCCATTGATAATAACGGGACCAAGTGGATTGGAATTTATCAATCCTGGCATGGGTTTGTCGGTTACGGATTAATAAAATTTGACGGGACATCCTGGAAAACCTACAACACATCAAATTCGGGGTTACCCGATGACCGGGTCACTTCAATCGTCGCCGACAATGATGGATACTTGTGGATTGGCACAGTTAACGGGATGGCAAAATTTGACGGGACCAACTGGATAATTTATAACACATCAAATTCGGGATTACCCTGGAACTATGTTTCTTCGATTGCCATTGATGAAAACGGAACCAAGTGGATCGGGAGTGGTGGTTTGACAAAATTTGACGGAACCAACTGGACAAATTATAACACCTCAAATTCGGGCATCCCATCTGACGATATTGTATCAATTGCCACAGAAACAGGGGGGATTGAATGGATTGCGACAAGAGAATGGGGAATAGCTCGATTTGACGGAACAAGCTGGACAGGATACAACATTAATAATTCAGGCTTGCCATCAAATGAACTTTTTTCTATTGCCGTTGATAATAACGGAACCAAGTGGATTGGTACTGTCGATGGGTTAACAGTATTTGACGGAACGAACTGGATAACATATAATACATCAAATTCCGGATTACCAAATAGATATGTTTCCACAATTGATATTGATGAAGGCGGGTTTAAATGGATTGGCACAGACGCCGGACTGGTAAAATTCGATGGATTGAACTGGATAAACATTGGTACCTCAAATTCGGGTTTACCGGGCAACAAGATCAATTCAATAGCAATAGAAAATGGTGTAACATCGTGGATTGGAACGGATGATGGATTAGCAAAATTCGATGGAAAATACTGGACAACCTACAACACTTCAAATTCGGGTTTGCCCGGGAAAAATGTCCGAGCAATAGCGATTGATAGAAATGGAAACAAATGGATTGGAACTTTTGGCGGATTAGCAAAATTTGATGGGACGAACTGGACAGTTTACACTACTTCAAATTCCGGGTTACCTCATTACAATGTAACTTCAATAGCAATAGACAGCAGCGGGAACAAATGGATTGGAACCTCTGAAGGAGGATTAACAAAATTTGACGGGACAAACTGGACAACTTATAACAAAAACAATTCAGGATTGCCTGATAATGCTGTCTTCGCAGTAGCGTTAGATGGCAATGAAACCAAATGGATCGGAACCTGGGGTGGTGGACTGGTAAAGTTTGATGGCACAAACTGGACAACGTACGACACTTCAAATTCACCTTTACCGACTATTTTTATCTGGTCAATAATTATTGACGGCGACGGGACGAAGTGGATTGGAACGTATCTCGGAGGATTGATAAAATATGAAGGTACCAACTGGACTAGATTCAACGGTTCAAATTCGGGTTTGCCGATTGACAATAGTGTCCATTCAATAGCGATAGATGGGAACAGAAATAAATGGATCGGAAATATTGGTGGTTTGACAAAATATGACGGAACAAACTGGGCAACATTCACTATGTCAAATTCTGGATTACCTGACAACTTTGTCCTTTCGCTGAACATAGACAGCAGCGGAACAAAGTGGATTGGTACCTGGGATGGGGGATTGAGTGTTTATAATGAAAATGGAGTGCCATTTTCTATCTGGGAAAATGTACCAACTGAAAATAGATTAAAAGTCTTTCCTAATCCCTCATTCACAAGCATCACCATCGAAACCAACACCAAAGGCTCCCTTTCCGTTCTGAATCTCAACGGCAAACAAATCATCATAAGTCAAATCACAGAATCAGAAACTCAAATTGACCTCTGTAATTTGAGAAGCGGTGTTTATTTTGTGAAACTCGTGGGAGAAAAAGGCATACAGGTGGAAAAGATAATAAAGGAATGAACGCTTATTTATTTTAAGATCAATTTCCCCGCCACCTTTAAAACAAAACGACCTGTAATCGATTGATTGACAGGTCATATTGCTGTTTTAGTGTACCCCGGGCGGGACTAACACCATTTGCATTTCATTATTTCGGATCACTTCACGAAACCCACTAAATATAAGGTTTTCAGAAAATCACAAATCCAGAATAATACAATAAAACCTAAATAAACGACTTTTTACCCTCAACCCTACCCTCAACCCGTTTTTATTTACTATCTTTGTTCCTGTTCAAACCTTTTAACAATTTCCTTATGGCAGGATCAGTAACATTCGTTTTGAAAAACCCGACAATAAAAAAAACAGGGACAAAGAAACCGGAACCAAAAGAATCAGGGACAAAGAAACCGGATGCCACTAAACAAACACCCATTTTAATGGTATTTTATTATGGAGATACACAAATTGTAGTATCAACCGGTGAACGTATTACCCCGAAATACTGGAATAAGGACACCCGAAAGGCAAGGGAAACAATTGATAACCCTGAAGGGAAAAACCTCAATACACGCCTTGAAACACACAAAATAAACGTAATGAACGCCGTTCGGGATCACCTCACCGCAAACGGGACTATTCACCCCGACAAACTTAAAACTGAATTGGTGAATGTATTACGACCCAAACCCATTGAGGAACCGAAACAAAAAACTTTTTTAGGTGCAATACAGGAATACATTGATACAACCAGTAAGGCACCCCGGACAAAATTAAGTTACGGAACCACGTTAAACGTTTTGAAGGATTATCAGGGGACGTTAAAGAAACCGTTAACCTTTGACAGTATCAACATGGATTTTTACGACCATTTCGTTAACTACCTGACATTTGATAAAAACTTTGCCAAAAACACCATAGGGGGACATATCAAAGAAATTAAAGTTTTCATGGATTACTGTAATGACAAAGGATATACAACTAACCTGGGACACAGGCACCGGAAATTTAAAAAGGTTGAGGAAACCGCCGAAACAATTTACCTGAATGACAAGGAACTCGAAACACTTTACAATAAAGACTTATCTAAATTTCCAAAGTTAGACCGGATCAGGGACGTTTTTATTATTGGTTGTTACACAGGGTTGAGGTTTTCGGACTTGTCCCAGGTCACCCCCGACAAAATAATTAACAACGGAACCCAATTAAAAATTAAGACCATAAAGACCGGGGAAACGGTTATAATACCGTTACATTGGACTATTCGGGAAATACTGAATAAATACGATGGAAAGTTACCCAGGGTTATCAGTAACCAGAAATTCAATGAATACCTTAAACAGTTAGGGGAAAAGGCAAAAATTAAAGAATCGGTTACCCTCACCAAAACAAAGGGCGGGTTGAGTTTTGAAAGTACGTTTAAGAAATGGGAATTAATTACCGTACATACCGCCCGCCGGTCTTTCAGTACAAATATGTTTCTGGCAGACGTTCCGACCATTTCAATAATGAAAATAACCGGGCACCGGACGGAACGGGCGTTTATGAAATACATCAAAGTAACCCAGGAACAAAACGCCGACAAATTAGCGAAACACAAATATTTCATCAAACCATTGAGGGTTGTTAAAAGACCAAGAAAAAAGGCGGTCAATCAGTAAAAACAAGGTTCAGACATTAAACAGGCAACAAAATGAAGTACAGCCATTATTTGACAATTACCGACCCGGGAACGCAATCAAATGAAGTTTATTCAATTCCATACCCAAAAATTGAAGATGAATTGACACCAGGGCAATTATCCAGTAAACTCGATTTTTACTGTATGGTAACGTTTTCAAACTATGTAAATATAGAAATGATAAATAATGTTATAGGGTATCTTGATTTTCATTTCATTAAACACAATGAAAGAAACCCAAATGATGAAATGATGTTTTTGTACTTTGTGGAGGAAAGTATAACAGATAGTAATATTATTGAAG
>CAIVAT010000154.1 GCA_903903985.1 uncultured Bacteroidales bacterium
CCGTGGTTCAGGACGCGGACCGGCTTGACGCGATGGGGGCCATTGGTATTGCCCGGGCGTTTAATTACGGCGGATTTAAAGGAAGGGAAATTTACAATCCTTCCATAAAGCCGGTGACAAGGATGACCAAAGACCAATATCAAAACAGTTCAGCCCCGACAATCAACCACTTTTATGAAAAGTTGTTGTTGTTGAAGGATCGAATGAATACGGAAACGGGAAGAAAAATGGCGGAGCAACGACACCGGTTTATGGAGCTGTATCTTGAGCAGTTCTTAAGGGAGTGGGACGGGTTGGATTGAGCCAATTTGGGAAGTGATTAAAGCCAAATTTCA
The DNA here is from genome assembly GCA_903903985.1 of uncultured Bacteroidales bacterium. Classification (GTDB taxonomy): domain Bacteria; phylum Bacteroidota; class Bacteroidia; order Bacteroidales; family FEN-979; genus CAIVAT01. The sequence goes on from CAIVAT010000154.1 coordinate 336, forward strand.
ACGTCAGGGGATTCTAATCCTTGACGCAGCGGATAGAATAGCCGCCTTCCTTGAAGTTGTAAGCCTGATATGCGCCCGGATAGTTGGGGACAAGGAGCAGGTACCACGCGTAATCTTTGTCGCGCATCGACGACGACCAGAAGTAGGCGTGGTCGGCAAAATCGTTGAAACCGGTATTAATGCTGCTGAAGCCGCCCGGAAAAGCAGTAAAGCCACTGCTATTGGTAGCACCTGCATTTGGGGCAAACCAATGCGCTGTGCCAGCTTCTTTCATTTTCCCACCTGCAATGCTTTCGCCACCCAGAAAGGTTGTCAGTGATGTCCACTCTCCATCTGTTGGCAAATGCCAACCAATAGGGCAAATACCTTGAGTCCCCTAGGTTGTGACATATTGCATCGCTTCGTCCCATTGATATAATCCGCCATAAATGGCACAATTAGCATCGTCATTATTGTAACAATACTTCTCGATTATCCCATTGTTGGTTTGGTTAGCGCTGCCAATAAATTTCGTGCCGATGTTTAAATTCTGAACAAACCAGCATTGTGTTCCAATCAAAACCGTATTGTAAATCTTTCCATCACGGGTGTCGGTCAAAGGAGTTCCGCAGGTAAATGCAGGTGGGGTAATGGACAGGTTTCCGTTAACTGTAATGGCACCGCCTGACCTGATTGTCATACCCGATTGGGCAAATACAATAAAACTTGTTGAAAAGAGCAACAGCGTAATGAGAAAGAAGATTTTTGCTTTCATTGTTTGAGGGGTAAAGAATAAATATAAATTATTAAATATGTAGCCTAACAATAGGATAAATTTATAAATACTTTTTCAATTAACCAAATGCAACTCATGCCCGCCCGTATAACGCCACACTAATATTGGCAAGCTAAAAATCATTATAATCACAATAATTGTTAAAAAGTTTGACATAAGTTTTTATTGTAGTACCTTTGTCTGGAATTAATCTAAATTAATTTAATAAAAAAGAAAATTAATTATGAAAAAGATAACTATATGTATTTCCCTTTTAACACTGATGTTTATCAATGTTCTGGGAACCCAGACACTTTTTGCCCGAGATCATACCATCTCATCGTTTAATTCCAATGAAAAGGGAAAACTTAACACCATCGTTAAAGATGCGGTCAAATACCCAAACTTTACTCTCAGCAAGGAAGAGCGCGGCGAAGTTTCCGTAACGTTCTCACTGACTGATGAAGGAAAAATCAAAGTAGAACAGGTAATCGCAGGTTCAAAACGAATTGAAGACTACGTGAAGGAGCAACTTTCCAATGTAAGCGCAAAAGACGTGTTGCATTTCTACAACCAGCAGTTTTCAGTAAAATTTCGTTTTGAGAGCTGTTAATTCATATTACTGCAAATGCTTAAATGAAAGCCTTGGTCACAACAATCGACCGAGGTTTTTTTTCGATGTTTGTATTTTTATTTGCAGAATGCACGAGAGATGATCATCAAGGGTATAGCTGCCCATCACCGCACCTTTATGAAGTTCCCCGGAAAGTGTAAATACCAGGTGTAAAATCTAAAACGAAAAGTGCAAAGTGTAGATTATTACACTTTGCACCTTGCAGTTTACATTTGATCTGTCTGTCGGGGCGAGAAGACTCGAACTTCCGACCCCTTGCACCCCATGCAAGTACGCTAGCCAACTGCGCCACGCCCCGAATAAGGTGCAAATTTATATAAAATTTCAAATTTTCCCCGATTTATTTTATGATCCTGCGATTCAATGAAACGGACGGAATTAGGGACGGGTATATGAAATCTGATATTCGATATCCGATGTTTGACATTCGTTAACCAAAGTTCAGGTAGCTTACAATATGGTGAACATGTGGCAGTGATTTACTTTAGAGGCGTGAATAATCAATCTTGAAAGTGAATTTTACTTCTCTATAACTAAAGTGGAAGGGCTTGCCCCAAAGGCCAACAGATGCTTGCTAACATCCTGCACAAATGATCCGGGGCCGCAAATATAAAAGTGTTGCTTAAAATCAATTATTTTCTTTTTCAGGAACGCCTGGTCGATCCTGCCGTAATGATATCCACGTTTCTTTTCTCTCGTGAGTGTATTCGTGAAGTTGTTAGCCAGGAGCTTTGTAAACTCATCTTTCAGGGTAATGTCATTCACGGTTTTATTTGAATAGATCAGATTATTTCCTGCAACCAGGTCTTCCTTGTTCAGTTGCCTGAAAATGGCGATGAATGGGGTGATTCCTGCTCCTCCCGCGATGAAAGTCCCGGGCCCCTGGTAATGAATTGCACCCCACACATCCCTCAGGATGAGCTCATCTCCTGGCTTTAAAAGGCTAAGAGCAAGCGTCACACCTTTGTGTTCGGCGTATATCTTGATGGTGAATTCGATGTAGTTGTTGTCATTGAGGTTTGTGAAGGTAAATGGCCTCTTTTTGATTTTCAATTTTGGCTTATTCACTGAAACCTCAGTAGCCAGCCCTGCCGTGAAGGCATATCCCACAGGCTTTTCGACAGTGAACCGGATAACATCATGGGTCACCTGGTCTAACCTTAAAATCCTTGCAATTGATTCTTTCATGTTTCAGCCTTCCTTAACATACCATAAAAATACAATTGAATTGGGCAAATTGTTATTGATTAATTATGATTTTTTCAAATGGTTATCAACTGGTTAACCTGTACGGAGACACTTGTTCTTCGCTTTACCTTAATCCTCCTGCATCAGGTATTTTTTTTAACTTTGCCCCAAACTATTAACAAATGAGCGAAGAAGTTGAAAAAACCAGGTGCCTGATCATTGGCTCAGGCCCGGCAGGGTATACTGCGGCTATCTATGCCGCACGGGCTGACCTTAAACCAATAGTTTACCAGGGGATGCAACCGGGCGGTCAGCTTACCATAACAACAGAAGTTGATAATTTCCCCGGCTATCCTGGAGGCATCCAGGGCCCGCAAATGATGGAAGACCTTCAAAAGCAGTGTGAACGGTTCGGAACTGATGTCAGGTTTGGAAGGGCAACGGCTGTGGATTTTTCCCGGCGTCCGTTCAAAGTTACCATTGACGAAAACAAGACAATCCTTGCTGAAACGATCATCATTGCAACCGGGGCTTCAGCAAAATGGCTGGGTCTTGAATCGGAGAAACAGTTCATGGGCAGCGGAGTTTCAGGATGTGCAACCTGTGATGGCTTTTTCTACCGCGGACAGGATGTTGCAATCGTGGGCGGTGGTGATACAGCCGCTGAGGAGGCTACTTACCTGGCGAAGTTGTGCAAGAAAGTATACATGATCCATCGCCGGAATGAATTACGTGCATCCAAGGCCATGCAGCATAAGGTTAAACAGACCCCGAATATTGAAATGGTATGGGAAAGCATTCCGGCCGAAGTGCTGGGTGATGATTCCGGTGTGACCGGTGTATTGACAAGAAATGTGAAGACGGGAGAAGAACGGAGGCTGGAAGTCACCGGGCTTTTTGTTGCCATAGGACATTCACCCAATACGGAGATTTTCAAAGGTCATGTGGAACTGGATGAGATGGGGTATATAAAGACAGTACCGGGATCAACACGAACGAACATCGACGGTGTTTTTGCTGCGGGTGATGTCCAGGATCATTATTACCGGCAGGCTGTAACTGCAGCAGGAACGGGATGCATGGCAGCGATTGAGGCGGAACGGTTTCTTGGTTCATAATATGCGACTGACGAATATGCGAATAACGAATGACTTTTCGCGATGATTCTTTTCTTCAAATCCACCGGTCATCATTATTTGGTTGAAGTTCAATCAGCGCTTAATAATAATGATATCAGGAAACTTACATGGCTCTTCGGCAATGCGGAATTGTTGAAGACGGATTCGATCGAAGGTATATTCATTGGTCCGAGAAAAGAGATGATCACACCCTGGAGTACCAATGCTGTTGAGATTGCCCGGATCATGGGAATCACAGGTATCAGCAGAATCGAGGAATTTGAAGAGCAAAAAACAGGTTCATCCGGATTTGATCCCATGCTGCAGCATCGCTATGAAGGAATCAACCAACAGGTCTTCCGGGTTGATAAAAAAGCCGAACCGGTCCTGTTCATTTCAGATATTGAATCATACAACAAGGAACAGGGACTTGCACTTAGCAGTGAAGAGATAACATATCTTGAAATGCTCAGTAAAAAACTGGGCCGCACCCTGACCGATAGCGAGGTGTTCGGGTTCTCGCAGGTAAATTCGGAACATTGCCGGCACAAGATATTCAACGGTACTTTCATCATCGACGGAAAAGAGATGACTGAGACGCTTTTCGATATGATCCGGAAAACCTC
>CAIVAT010000155.1 GCA_903903985.1 uncultured Bacteroidales bacterium
AAATGATGCTACCTTTTTATGGTTTCAGGATTAAGCCTTACAAACTTAAAACCTGTAAACCATGAATACGATTGAATCATTTCCCTACCTGATCGACAATATCCTCGCTGATCTCGAAGCTGCTGCACGGATCCGTATCGACTGTCAATCAGTTGATAAAACAAATTCCACCGAAGGTGATATCCTGAGAGTTACCGCTGTAAACGACATGATTTCAGCCTGTCATTTCTTCCATTATATGGAACACCTGAGGGTCGAAGCCATGAATAAACTCCGGGAGACCTTGCCGCAAATCGCAACTTCCGATATGGAAGCCTTCTTTGACCAAATGTTGCGCCGGGTCCGTAAAATTTCCCATTCTGTCGAGGTGAACCGATCGTCGGTACCCACCGATAATCATGGGATGACTGTATATTGGGCAAGGCGATCTTTAAATTGCCGTTACCATTATCGTAACACCCAAGAGCCAGAGGTCGTCAGGGCAGCTCTTGTAAACACCCGCCGTCATGCATTGACCTATTATCTTGTGCTGAAGAAACTGGAAGACCGGATCAAATGCTGCGCCGGAGCTGCACTGGGCATTCAATTCACACCTTTGACCTTCCACGGCATCAAACAAGGGACCAAGTTCAAACTTACCTGTTCGGTGGCCTTTTTAAGCGCTTTCCTGCGGATACTGTGCGACCGTAACCTCGTGGAAAATCCTAATGTTTCAGAGTTATGCCGCCGGATTGCAGCTGCCTGTTGCACCAGCAGGCAAGAGAATCTGAGTCCGCATAGCCTCCGGAACTGCTTCGATAATCCAACTCCCGAAGTGCTTGAAAACGTACGGGAGGAGTTGCGGTTATGTGACAAATATATCATGAACCTCATCCGGCGTCAACGACGTTAACGGCTGTAATTCATTTTGTTATCAAGGGTGTATACACCCTTTTACACTACCGGGGGCCTTTGAGCCCCTTTATCTTTGCTTCTTCAAAATGAGCCAAGTAGGAAAATAAGCTGATGAAAGAAATGAAAAATTTGCAATTATACCCCAACCCCATGACCCCTTCCCCACTATGGGAAGGGGAAAAAAGTCTCTCCCTGTCTTGGGAAGGATTTGGGGTGGGGCAACAGGATATTGTTTGTTCAAACAAAGTTAACCAGACCACGACGGTGGTCGTATTTATTCACCATTAAAATTAAACAACATGTCAAACACAACTGAAAATGTTTTAACAAAAACCTATCGGGGAAAATTCGGAGACCAGATGGTTTTTCGCAACCGTGACGGGATGAGCATCATGGCAAAGCTCCCGAAGAAGAATATGAAACCCGTGGCCGAATCGCAGCTGGCTGTGCGCCGGAGGTTCAAAATGGCCTGCCGTTGGGCAAAACAGGCCCTGCTGGACCCCGATAATCTGGCGGAATACGCTGCACTGGCAAGCGGGATGAAAACACCCTACATCATGGCTGTCACCAATTACCTGCGACCTCCCGAAGTTCGTGAGATCATCGCATCCGGATACACAGGAGAGGCAGGTAATAAAATCAATGTGGTTGCCTCTGATGATTTTAAGGTAACTGGTGTAACGGTGAAGATCATTGACGCCTCCGGCATGCTGATCGAAGAGGGGCCTTGCCAGGAAAATCTGTTAGCCGATTGCTGGGTATATACCACTACAGTGGCTATAGCAAGCCTTGCAGGTATAGTGATCACTGCCCAGGCAAAGGATATTCCCTGCCATACCGCTTCACTTTCGATAACACTTTAACAAGAAATAGCCTAGCGGCCGGCTGCAAGATAATGGATGAAAAACATCGGAAACACACTCAAACAGAGAATTAGACTCACGCTCCGTCTCACACAGAGACATAGTCCAACCTCAACGATCCACGATCGAAAATCGCTTTCCCCTGAATAGTATCCAAATTGTATTAGCAGCCGACCCTGGCTTTCTTATTTTGATTTACGATTAATGCGAATCAAGGGTTGAAACATATTTATTTAAAATGCCGAAGGCATGATATTTTTATAGCAAATTAATGCCAATGAACTCCCTGAATGCCGTAGGCATGACATATAATGTCACCACTTCGTGGTTAATGGTGCTTTGCAATTTATTATTCTATAAAAATATCAACCCTTCTTTAAAACATTCAACCCTTGATTGACATGATTAACGAATTACAATTGACGTTCTTTCATTTTGCCATTTTATCTCTTAACATCTATCTCATGAGCACAAAGCATACCATATTCGGACTTCCCCTGCCACAAGCTGTTGGTTTTTTCAGCTTCCTCACGGTAGTAATTTCCATCTGGATCCATCTGGAAATCAGCCTGGCTGAAGTCAATGTTGAAATTGCAAACCTCAAACAGGACTTGATGATCCATAAAGCCGATAACCGGCAAGACTTTGAAACCCTTCAAACCGATATCAATACCGATACCAAGGAGATCCTGCGCAAAATCGAGGAGATCCAGATTTATCTGCGAAACAAAAAGTGAATTTAATTTATAAATTTTGTTCGATGCTTCAGATGGCTTTATTAAGGAAGGGATTTCTTTAAAACAACGGAGGCCCACATTTTCAGCATCTTTCCCCCAACGGTTAAAATGGATTTATTTTTATCAGTAACTTTGTCGAAAATGTCAATTATGCTAACAAAAGAAAAAATAATTTCAGGAAATTATCGTATTAATTGCAGAATTGAAACTAAAATTCTTATTGAATTCGTTACGGTTCACCATTCCGCTAAACAATTAATACTGGATTGATGGACAACATTGCCAAAACGCAAAAACTCGATCTGAATCCAATAAATCCTGAAATCAAGGAAGGGATTTCTTTAATTACGGCTGTAAAAAACCGTAAAGAAACCCTTGAAGAAGCCCTGAAAACATGGGTAACCCATGAACAGGTTGATGAGATCATCATCGTGGATTGGGACTCAGACGAGTCATTGGCGCCGATGATCCATGAGTTCCGGGATAACCGGATAGTGCTCGTGATAGTTGAAAACCAGCAAAGATGGATACAAACAAAGGCATTTAACCTGGGTGCAAGGTTTTCAACAAATAATAAAATCATGAAAATCGATGGGGATATAAAAATCTATACAGGCTTTTTTGATACCCATCCATTAACAGAAGGGATTTTTTACACGGGCAACTGGGCCCTGGGTAGAAATTCAAATGAAACACATCTGAACGGGACCACGTATTTATTCAGAAATGACTTTTTTCGTGTAAACGGATATAATGAACTCTTAAAGTTATATGGATATGACGATACCGATTTGTATACCAGACTGGAGAATGCTGGCTTACGGCGGTTAGATTTCAACAATGATTATTTGCATCATATTGAACATGAAAGCAGGGTTTCTGCGCCGGAATTGTCTGACAACATGGATAAACTGACTGATTCCCAAAAAGCCGACATCAGCATTTTAATGAACAGATACCTCCTTACACAATCTTACTCTTGGGATATTGACAATCAAATGCTTGAAATGAATGTGACACAAATTGCACAAAATGTTTTTCAATGTAAACAAACATTTTCGACGGAACCCGACATTCCGGATGAAATGCTGAGAAAGAGTTTATATATTGCGATGAAAGACAGGTTACATCTTGCCGGGTATGAATTTTCAGAAAGGTTGTTTGAAACCGGAACAAGGAATGAGATGATCGACCTTTATTATTCGTTCCATCATAAAAATGATCACCAAGCTCTTGAAAACCTTTTTAACCTTATCTACAAGTATGATCAATCGGTTTCAAATTCATTATTCACCCAGGAAAAGGAAATTAAATCATTGAAAGACAACAACCGGGTACAACATGAAAAGTTGATTGAATTGACGAATACGCTCGATTCAATACATCAATCATATTCCTGGAAATCAGGTCACTTTTTTTTTGAATTGGTTTCCAACATCTTACGATTCTTCGGGGGAGGCACTTCCCCGAAAAAATAATGTTCATGTGTATTTGCAACCAGATAATCCATTTATTATCTCCCGGGCAGGCATCCCTACACTTATAATAAACAAAGTTATCATAATTGGCTCAGATGATAAAGCGGTTTGCATTTATTCAGCCCTTAATAATCTGAGAATTCGTTGTAAAAAGGTTCGCTTCGGTTCCTGATGGATCCCAACCTGTTTTTTCGCCATGCCTTCCTGGTAGGCGTAATGTTCCCCATATGACCGGAGTTCGTCAAAGCCACCGTGCTTCATGGGATGACTGACAAAATACGCCCGGTAGTCATTCATTGCCATTGCGTGTGAATCAGTAAGAGAAACAGGCTCCTCAGTTACTACATCTTCAATGGTTTTTTTCGAAAACAGTCGATTTTGAAGCAATGTTTGCTTACCGATGTGCAGGATGCAGATGTGGTCGGATACCCCGATTTTCCATCCCCTTTCCGTACATATTTCATGACTAAGTAGTTCCTGCCCCCATCCATAATATAATTCAGGATCAAATTGTCCAACTGCTTCAATAAACTTTCGATGAAATAGAGGTGCCATAAGGTCGGCCCATTTAACAATCCGTGTCTCAGGAGACCCCCAGTTTTGCATTTGCTTCCAGGGTTGTTCCCGCCCGGCAATGCATGGTGACACAATGGCAAAATCCTTGCTGAATAATTCATTCCTGAGAAGATTCACAAAAACCTCAGCAGTAACCTCCATGTCATTATTGAGAAATAACAGGGAATCATACTGATTATCTTTTAAAACCAGTTTAAACGCCTCATTCAATGCACCACCCCAATACAAGTTGGTTTCATACCTGATGTGGGTCGTGGCTGGCATCAACTCGGGTTTTGATCCGTTATCCATCACCAGCAAATCGTATGTTTCCCCCCTGAAGTCATTCAGCGAATTGTACAACCAATCGGTATACTCCGGAAGATTATGATTTAAAATTATTACAAGTGTCTTGGTCATTTCTGTATATCTTTGCCGTCTCCCCCTTCATTCCGGAAGAACTTTACATGAGAACAAATTTAGGAAAGAAATCATATATTCCTGTTTTTAAACTTATAGAAACCGGATCAGGATAAGATCAAATTTATCACCAACTTCCGAAGAGGCAAACTGAACCTTGACCGGATTAAAAGCATTTATTTTTGTGGAAAAAAAACGGTTCTGGTCTCAAATCCTGCTCTGCGTGAAATAACACCGAGTAATCGTTCAAGAGCATGTGCCAGAGTCCCGTCTGTTTGGTTTTCTTCATCTTCAAAGTGATGAATTTCAATATTCTTTTCAACTATTAATGCCAGTGCCTTCGGTCTGAACCAAAACATGGATCCGAGTGGAAACACAAAATCCTGTTGAAGTTCTTCCAATTGTAATTCAGAAAAAAAAACGGAGGCAGCCCTGAAATTATTATCAGAGCTCGGGAGTGGCCCCCAACCCGTATCAAGGCCTAAATAAACAATGTAGGGATACGCCACAGGCCAGATCATACCCAATTGCGGATTTTGAACAAATTCAGTAACAATTCTATTTATAATCAATGAATTGCCCAATAATTGGTCCAAAAGGAATGTTCTCCAGCCCTGAAGATTTAAATTATGCCCACTACGCTTTGAATGAACCTTGCATACCAGGTCATACTGCATCAGATGTGGCTTCAGCAAGGCAATAAAGGGGGCAATATCTCTCCCCCTGTTGTTAATCGCCAAAACCATGGTTTCAATATCCGGAAATTCCATCGCAAACAGCGCTCTGACACTTTCTTCATGCAGATGCGTTGTGGTTATATATAAATCAAACGGGAATGTTATATTTTTGAAGTAACGTATAAATTCGACTGCCATCTCCGGATAAAACAAATGGCAAACAACAGCAATTTTCAGATCAGTTTGTGCTAATTCCGTTTTTCCTAAATCACTGATATCTGACATATTCAGGCACAATTCTTCTTTGAATTCGAAGGCTTTGGGCAAACGACCTTCCGCTTTCCCGGAATTTATATAGTGTACCAATGGATTAATTCCTAAAACTCTGACATCTTCATTTGCGGCAAGGTAATACTGCGTGTCAAAGGCCTGACTCGGGCTCCTCCCCTCCCTCCAACCCTGGAAATAAAAGTGTTCCATCGGATTTACAGAAGAGGCCCGGATATCCTCATTTGAGCGCAAATAATAATCAGCATCAAATAAACCACTTTGGCTTATCAGGTAAAGATCACCCGATATATTGCCATTGTCATAAGGATTTAACTCTGGCTTTACAGGAAAATTATTATCCGGAAACCCCTCCTTGTAAGCAGGGGTTTGAGTTAAGGACATTTCAGGCTGGGATAATCTCCCCTCCTTTTTGCCATGCAGGATAAAATGCACCAATGGGTTCAAACCAGAAGTCCTGACATCTGGATAGCATGCCAGGTAAAATGCACTGTCAAAACAAGGTCCGGGATTACGCCCTTCAAAACCACCATGATGAAGATAATGGACAACAGGATCCACGCCTGCCGCCTGGATGTCCGGATAATTTTGCAGATAGTATCTGGCATCAAATAACCCGCTCTGCTTTATTTCACTTTCGTAGTTAATTTAAAAAAACCTGAAACCAGTGCCCCCCCTATTTGAATTTATACTAAAGAATCTTTTTTGCAAGAATAACTTCCAGGTAGAATTGCTTTATCAGAAAGTAAATCTTGTCTGACATAAAAGAAAATCAGCCGGTTTTCATGATAATCGACTGAATTTTGAAACAATATAACGAATTGGCCCGGTAGCACGCCAACTTAGTGAATTTAACAGTTCCTGCAATCTTTGTGAAGCAACTGAATTTCTGAATGTCAACTCAGCAATTTGTGACTGGCCATTTGCAATCACTTCCAGCAAATCAATGATTTTTGTTTCCTGGCTATCTGATTTTCTTGTGACTTCTGCCAGCTTTAATTCCAGTTTATCGTTAATAAATATTTGAGCTCCTGTTTTTGCCGCGCTGGCTTCGATGATTTTTTCTTTTTCAGCTAACATTGTGTCCTGGTTAGCTATTCTACCAGTTAACTCAGTAATCATTGCATCCCGGCAATGTATGGTGCCATTTTGTTCAGCTATCTTTTCAGTTATGTTTTGGATGGTTTTTGTTTGTTCGACCAGTTTTAACGATTGGTCATTGATGAGATTGGTTTGTTGAATTAATTTCGCCTCAATGTTTTCGATAATTTTGGTTTGCTCGGCTATTGTAGCCTCACGGCCACTTAAAAAATTCATTAATTCAGTGTTGGTTTTCTCCTGGTCGATGGAACTATTTATCAGTCCGGCTATGGCATTGTCTTTATTGGTGATGTCCTGTGTCAATACCCAGTTGTCTGCATCCATTTTAATTTTCAATAAATCCCTCGAAGCCTCGCTTTCTGCAATCAGCGGCCGAAAAACATTACAGGCTGCATCGAACTCCTTTTTCACCCGGTCCAGTTCCTTAAAAACACCCATATCAACAGGGCCTGATCCAGAGATGGCGATGAATATCGGATAAACGATTTTAACCCACTGTGATACTCCCTTGTGTAACAGCAATTGCTGTTGTGTTATGCTATGATGCCGATAGCTCCGTGTCACATAAGACTCAATCTCATTAATAACTGCTCCTGACATTTTTGGCCAGTGAAGATCAAGCTCGCTACTTACCTTTTCAAGCACACTTCGCCAATCAAATAACAGTTCCTCGTATTGTATTATACTCCTAGGTATGTTTCGACTGGCAATTTCTGCGTCTAACATATGACGTAACCAAATCAGGAGTGCATCAGTAAAAGAAATACCATCCCGCTTCTCCAATGATGCTGCAACCTCCAAAGGGTTACGCAGCGTTATAACCAATTTTGGTGTTATCTTTAAATTTTCAAGTTGTTCTAACCAAAAAGGAAGAAATCGACAAATACGTGGGTCTTTAATGATAAAAGAGGAGGCGTTCCCAAATTCTTGTTTAACCAAATTCTGCAACTCTGCAGCAAAGTTTTTTGCCTCATGAGAATTGAACCAATTGGGATTTAATAATTCCCATTCATGCCACCTAGTGCCAGCCGAAGCCAATAGCTTGCCGTGAAATTTTTCAAATTCGAGAGATTCCCAGTACCCTAATGGATTATCTGCCGTTGGGGGCATTATTGTTTTAGGAGGTGTTGCTCCAAGTTTGGCCAGCATCCCGGCAAATGCTGAAGTGCCGCTTCGATGCATTCCCAGAACCAGAATAGCTATACGTTGGAATTCCATATTTTTTTTAAACTTATAGACTTTATCTGATCAGTGATTGTGCATAAAATTAAGCATTTTATGCGAATTGCAGGTTTCGGAATATTAATTTACAGATGTTCGATAAAACCTGAGCTGGCTAATATTTATAATTAAACTCATTGATGATCAGAATAGTATTAATCATTTTAAAAAAGCAAGCCTATTCGTTCGAATGCTGGAAGAGTGAATGGTTGTTTTTCATCAATTTCTCTATGATAAGTGTTAGCTTCCACGATCTTTCAGCACACTTGAATCAGCATCATCGGGTATTTCATATTCCAGACAAGATTGATTGTATGAATTATCTTTCATGTTTTTTAATTAGCTAAGAACATTATCAGTTGGTTCAGAATCGGCTGTTCGTAAATTTTGTACTTTTACCTATGGTTAAGCATTGTTGTGTGGTAACCTATAAGCATTGATCTTCACCGACCAACCTACTTGTATTATTAACGGACAGCAGTGATTTTTTTTGAAAGTTCCGGAGGTTAGCCGAGATATTATCAACAATGGGTGATTAAGGAATTTAAAAATGGTCTTATTTATTAATTATTTTTATGAAGGACAATTCAATACAAAATGGTCCGGTCGTTATTGGGGGTATCGGTGGCAGTGGTACCAGGGTTATTGCAGAGATATTGAGAAATTTAAATTTTTACATCGGAAATGATTTAAATGACTCTGTCGATAATCTCATTTATACTTTGCTATTCAAACGACGAAAATGGTTTTATAAAAATCGAAATAACAGGAAAATTATTTACCGGGGGTTGAATATTCTTGAAAAAGTGATGACTGGTAGAAGAAGCTTTTCGGTTCCAGAATATATATTCATACTGAATGCCGCTGTTTCCATGTCTAGACATGGACATAACATGGAAAGAAATGGTTCCGGGTTATGGCCAATGAAAAGGGTAGCTAAAATATTTAATTCCGTACAGTTCAATATTCACACCTATGCCGGCTGGGGTTGGAAAGAACCAAATTCACATCTGCTAATCGATTACATGAATGACTTTTTCCCAAATTTTAAATATATTTATGCAACACGCAACGGTCTTGATATGGCCTTCAGTCAAAACCAACAACAATTATTCAACTGGGGTCCTCTTTTTGGGGTTGATTTACCAAAAACCGATCATGATATACCATTGGCTTCATTTCGATATTGGGTAAAAGCAAACCGGTTGGCGCTGGAAAAATGGGAGAATCTTGGGCCGAAACGATTCTTCTGGATCAACTATGATCAGCTATGCCTTGATCCGAAAACTGAAATCAGAAAATTATTCTCCTTCCTGGAGGTTGATGTCGATGAAGACATTTTCAGAAAATGCGCTGAATTACCAAAAATTGCATCATCGACTGGGAGATTTAAAAACCACGATATATCTGGATTTGATCATGAGGATTTAATGTTTCTGAAGTCATTAAATTTTGAAATTTATTAGATTCAACAACACGTGTTTGGTAAAACTTGATACCTTCTAAACTTTCCATTTGTTAGTAACAACATATGTGAGGGATATATTTTCCTAAAAATGCCTTATAGATTTTCCTTGAATTAAAGAATGGCAGTCATTTTCAGATTACGATTGTACAAAGTAAAAATACCGGAAAATGTGGAAGCTCCGTTCCGTTGCATTCCATCGGTTCTGATCGCTTAACGTCATTTGAGAATTTTTTAAAAGAATGTCAAATTAATTGCACTTTAAATAAGCAGGCATATATAAAGTTCTTCAAACTATTTAGAGTTTGCAAGCGTTCCAAAACTTTTATATAACTTTAACCCAATAAAATAACCCAATTCCACTATGTCGGCACAATATTTTGTAGGTATCGGAGCGCAGCGAACAGGTACTACCTGGCTGGCAAATTATTTTACGCATCACCCGCAGGTTTGTTTTAGCGCCATCAAGGAGTTGCATTATTTTGATGCCATTTACAGACCAGACCTGAGCAGTGTTTACAACAAAGATCTGTTTACTGCCCAGTTAAAGGAAGTTAAACGAAAAATGGATGAGGAAGGGGTGACATTGGAGAAATCACTTGAATACAATTGTCTTTTGGCCCGTATAGAAATGATTGAGGATCCGTTAAAATACAAGGAATATTTCAGTTTACGTTTAATGCCTCAACACCAGGCATTCGGAGAAATTACACCGGCTTATTCTTTGCTGAATGAGGATGGGTTTCATGCTATTTTGAATTTATATCCCGATGCAAAATTTATCTTCATTTTAAGAAATCCCTGTGACAGGTACTGGTCACACCTGAACCTGCACGATGGAAGGTTTGAGCATTTTTCTGCGCTGGAGAAGGCCATTGAATGTCTTGATAACCTTCAATACACCGAAAGGACAGATTATAAAAGAACGATTACAACCCTGGCAAATATTATCATGAAAGAAAACATACTGGTTCTGTTCTTTGAGCATTTGTTTGATTCTGCAACAATGGAAAGGGAATTAAGGAAGATTACAACTTTTTTAGGTATTGATTACCTTACCCCTGATTACAAGCCTTTGAATGAAAGCAAAAAAAATACTCTTCCTGTGGAATACAGGAAGAGTATTTTTCAACATTTCTACTTTGTTTATGAATTCATCTTCCGTCATTATCCGGATCAAATCCCGCAATCCTGGCTTGATGATTCACAAACTTTTAAAAAGTAATGTTATTTCTCAAGAGTTGCAACTCTTTTCTGAAGTTGGATCACATATAATGTCAACTCTTCAACTTTCTGGAGAAGGGTAGCATTCATCTGACCAAGATTGTTACCATTGGCAACAACTTCAGCAGCGCTAGGAACACCAGGTAAGTGGCTGTTAGCGTTGATGTAGTTTTCAACTTCGTTCAAAGGCATTAACTGATAGTCTGATTTGAAAACAAAATCCGGCCACCAAGCAGCACTTGAAACTTTTACTTCGATTTCGGTGCAGGATATTTTACCGTTTACTTTGGCTTCGCCGTTGACACACAGTTTTGCACTTGGGTTGGATACACCAATACCCAAGTTACCATTGGAACGCAGATAGAGAGCTACAGGTGCAGCTGCAGGAACAGCTTCGAAAACGAGAACGTCAGAAGCATGTACTTGATCCCTGATTTTAAACTGACCACCTGCTGCTGATTTGAATCTCCATTCACCAGCTGTCGTCAAATCTTTCATAACAAACGCAGCACCACCGGCGCCAGCTGTTTTTTCAACAGTGATCGCTGTTACAGTAGCAGCACCAGCAGTAACATGGAGGTTATAGATAGGACTTAATGTTCCCATACCAACATTACCTGTTCCTGGGAATGTATTCTGAGCATATGACATGGTTCCGAAAAGAACCAGAACTAAAATTGCTAATAATTTTTTCATAATATTTTGAGTTTATAAAGTTAAAACTAAATTGAAATAACAAATTGGTTATAATAAGAGGCACGATGATGGGGAAATTCTCACAACCGCAGCACCATCATTATTTCAGAGCGGGTTGCATAAGCGACCGCACTGAAGATATAACCAGTTAAGATTGGATTACGGGTAACCTGTGGCAGGAGGCGGCTTTCAACAGCTGCTTTCCTTTGTTGCTCAGGGGCTACTCCAGATAATACATTGGCTGATGTTGTAAAACTTCCCTGTTCTGCATCGCCGGCATGAAGGTGTCCTTTTGTGCGTGCGGGGAAGGGAGAGAAAAGGGTATAGGCGACGGACAGGCTGGCCTGTTCTTCGATCGTTTTTAGTTCCTCAACCGTTACCAGCCGGATCTCCTTTTTATGTTGTTTTCCTTCTTTTATGTTGGACTCAGCGGGCGCATAAATAAACCCTCCGGCAGAAATCCGTGTTCCGGGAAGAAGTTGTATCGATTTTCCGTCAGATGAAGAATAGGTAAATCCGTTAGCAGAGATCCTGGTTCCCGGAAGAAGCTGGACCGACTGACCGCCAGATATCGAAGATTGTTCAACAGTACTTCCCTCTGCAGAGAGAGTGCAGGTTAAGGCAATGAAAATGAAACCTTTAAACCAGTGTAAGTACTTCATGTTCTTAACAATTCGAAAGATGACGATACAAAAATAACATTAATATCAATAAAGTCAAGAAAAAAATTAAAAAATTTAACTTTTATTTTTTAATGATCTTTTCGGTTTCTGAATTCACGCCTGAGGTAACATGAACCACATAAACCCCGGTAGGCCTTTCAACCAGAGAAAATTCCTGTTTACGGTCAATTTGCATGTCCTTTGAAAGGATCCTGTCGCCAAGCACTCCGAAAATCTCAACATGTACCTTCGCACTGGTAACATCGCCATTCAATTCAAGTGTGAATTTTCCGGGAGTCGGGTTCGGGTAGATTTTGAAAACAGAGTTGTTCGGGTTGCCGATACCCGGGTTTTCGATACCGGAAATGGCAGGTGCTTCGATGATCGGGTGGACATAAGGTGAGCAGAAAACCGAGGGTGATATGGAACCGTGCATGTATCCGCCAAGTTCAACTTTGGTACCGGTATAATAAACGATGTTGACGCCTGCGTGGTGCTCCACGCTGCCACCGTTCTGTACCAGGTATGTTGTTCCGTTTCCGGCTATAAGCAATGTTTGAGAGGCATCAGCGCACTTAACATCTCCGGATGCAATGGTTTTGTTCTGCAGGGAACGGACCGCGGGAGGAGGATTTGCATCGCCGAGGTTACCGGTAAACGTGCCAAAAGCAGCGAGGCCCTGGGCATCGATCGTATTTGCAGAAGTATTTGCTGCATTATAGGCCGTAAAGGGAGGCGTGTCCACTTTGAAACAGAAAATATCAGCTTCCGTTCCCTGGACATCTGCATCTACATATTTAAAGGTCGAGTTGCATGCAAATCCGGTAATTGCGGACTGGGAAACAGTCCAGTAGCGTGTCAGGTAGCTTGTTACCGGCGTGCCGGCAGTAGCGTTGACAACGGTAACACCTGCATAGTTATTGGCGCCAAAGGTGGCACCGCTGTTAAATGCAAGGGTAACCGGTGAATATTCGGCTGTTGAAACTGCATCCCCAACAGGGAATGTAAAGCTGGGCGCAGCGGTCTTGAACTCTTTGCGGAGTTCTCCGGGGCCGGGTGCTACCACCATGTTTGATGCATTGAGCGTTCCGGAAACAGAAGCATCCGGTCCAAGGAGCAGGCTGTATGAGCCAAGTGTTACCAATCCGTTTGTAAGCGTTAGCGTTCCGTTTACCCTTGTATTTCCCGCTACCGTCAATCCGTTCGAATTGGCCAGTTCAAGATTTTGAATGATGTTCTGGCCGCTGATGGTCTGGGCAGTAGTGCCGGAAAAAACGATGGCGCCGGTTCCAAGGGAGTTGGCCGTGGCATTGTTGTTTTCCAGATTCTTTTTCAGGATCAGCGTTCCCTGCACATCCAGTGTCCCTCCATTGTCCAGAACGACATTCTGGGTAGAATTCAGAGAACCGGCGGAACTAACAACCACCTTGGTGCCACTGGTCACCGTCATTTGTGAATATCCCAGGTTTGACGCGGCAAAGAACAGGGCACAAACCAATAAAAGTTCGGACAGCAGCTGTCGATTGAGTAATTTGTATCGAATATTTTTCATAGTTTTCAGATTATATCACAACAAAGATACGAAATTAATTATGCAATCCAACAATTTTTAATTATTTTTTTTTATAAATGTTCCGCGCACTTTGATGGCAGTATTTGTCATCGGGGCGCCCAGACTGCAAGGACCAAGCTTTGCCTGGAACAGATTGTGCTCCTTTGCATGGAAGCCTGTGGTCAGTTGTACGTAATTACCCCCCTTGTAGGTTACGTTTGTGCCCAAACCTCCGGTGATAATACGCGAAGATTGTACATTGTTGCTGGCTTCATAGAACTGGTATCCGGTGTAATTGGGATTGCTGGGGTCATTTCCTGTGGTGAGTGCCCAACCCCAATAGCAGCTTGAATAGAGGTTTGACCTCCATAATCCGCGGCCGAAGGTTCCTGCTGTAATTATTCCGTAAGTTTTATTGATTTCAAGGTCAAACACAGGCACGGTTGGCAGACCATTGCGGAAAGGGGTCCAATCAGTATGGTCATCATCAATGTAGAAAACACCTAAATCATTGCCGATGTACAATGCATCTGCAGGTGCATAATTATTGTCTTCATAAGCGATGCAATTTACCGGAACATTGGGCAGCGAGCCGGAAAGATTTGACCAGGTCGCACCTCCGTCAGTGCTTTGATAGACCTTCTGGCCGGCAGTAAAGCCGCCCAGTGTCACAAACAGCCTCAGGGAATTATCGGGATCCACGGCAATGAAGGTGATTATGATCCCGGGTAACCCTGCTGAGACATTGGACCAAGTTGCCGCGGCATCATCCGACCTGTAAATGGTCGCTCCGTTGGATGCATAAATCCTGTTTGTGTTGCTTGTACCGATGGCCATGGCCCCGCGTCCGTCCGCACCCATGTTGGTCCAGGTACTGCCGCCATTGGTACTTTTATATACGTCATTGTATCCGCCGTAAATAATACTGCTGTTGGAAGGGTTCATGATGATCGGGGTCACCCAGCTGCCTGAAGATCCGGCAGGTTGAAGGCTGCCGGTAAAGGTGGTTCCTCCGTTGGTCGATTTATGTAGTTCTCCGTATTGGATCATATTGTACAACACAAGCGAGTTGGTGAAGTCGATCATGCAATCCATACCATCGGCGCCGAGCATATGCAGCATCGTAGTTCCTCCGGTCCATTTATTGGAGCCATTGTCCTGTACCCCGCCGGTGATCAGGCTTGGGTTGCCTTCGAACCCGGCTATTCTGTAAAATTGCGTGTTGGCGATTCCGGCAGTAAGGTCTGTCCAGTTGAGCCCGAAATCGGTCGAACGGAATACTCCGCCGTCGCTGACACAGTAAACCCAGTTATTCAAAGGATTTATTTCCAATCCATGGATGTCGGCATGCGTATATCCGATACCTCCTGAATTATCCCACATGGAGCTGATGGTCCAATTGCTTCCCCAGTTTGAAGAAGTCCAGGTATTGATTCCACCGCAAATTATATTCGAATTGGTGGTTCTTGAAACGGCGATGGCCAGATCATAGTTTGTCTGGTCATCGGCATCATCACCGATAGAAGAATAACCCAAAATATTTGGGGTGGTCGAGCGTGTGGAGAAGTTCACACCGCTATTGGTGGAGAGATAGGTTCCTGCATAGGTTCCGGCCACGACGGAGGGGCCAGTAAAGAGGAAAACATACCCGGTGGCGGCCGGAGTAACCCCGATCGCCATCCTGGAAGCGGAGGTCGGGACGCCTGAAGTGATCCCGGTCCAGGTATCACCAGTATCTGCCGACCTGTAAAATTGTGTACCGGAGGAGGCGTAAACAATCGTCGGATCTCCCGGTTTGAATTCAATATCCTGGAAGCTGCCCGTTTTAGCCTGGGTCCAGGAAGCACCGCCGTTTGTGGTTTTTTGAATTCCATCGTTGGAAACCACAAACAGGATTAGATGGTTGGTGGGATGCATGAGGATTTTATATCCCCTCACAGCATCCGTTACAGCATAGGTCAACCCGGTCGCAAGCCATGTATCACCGCCATCGGTAGATTTCAATACGCCGATTGATTGCGTATCCCCGCCATCACCATCACCGGAGAGGATGTAAATAATATTTGTATTTGTGTAGTCAACAGCGATACCGGAAACGCCGATGCTTGGCATTCCGTCGGTAAGCGGGGTCCAGGAGGAACCGCCATTGGTTGTTTTCCACAAACCGCCTGCGGGCGCCCCCACCCAGAAAATATTTGCATTCGTAGGATGAAAGGTAATGCAGTTGATGCGTCCGACTCCTCCGTTCCAACCATTTCCCCACACATATCCATATGGGCCAAGGTTACTCCAATGACCACTGGAAACATCCGTTTGATCGCTGTTGTCGGCCTGGGGGTGGGTTTCGAGGTAATTCTGGTAGGCTTCAAAGTTCCGGGCGGCCCAATTCACGACTTTGCCATCCGATGTAAGCCTGCGTTCTGCAAGGTATTCCCAGCGTTTCCATTGTTTGAACCCGGTTCCCTTTCCTGTGCTTTTTCCCTCAAAGTACTGGCTCACCCTGTTTTGAATGGTGGCAAAATCATTGGTTCCGGCATTCAGATAAAGATCAGATACATTGACCTTTTGACCTGATGACATTCCTATACCGAGAAAAAGATATGCTACCAGGGTAATATATAAATGTTTTTTCATGTTCATCCATATTAAATTAATGATAACCACGCTTTGCTTCGACCGGCTCTACAACCTTAAACCAACAATTCATTTTATCAATCGGGTTTTTTACCTTCAGGTTGTGTGTGTACACCTTTTTGGTCCCTGTAATTTGTTGTACGTCCTGCTTTCATTGATTCAGGTTGTGTGTTTGTTCCTTTCACCTCCCTGTAATTCAATGTTTTACCTCCTGGATGTGCCCCTCCGGGTTGAGTTTGGGTAACATCCGTTGCTGCCGGCCTGGCCATTATATTTTGATCAGACTGGCCCGGTTCAGCAGTTTTCCGGTCATCAACAGGAGTTGCTGCCGGTTTCCAGTTTGTCGGACTTACCTGCATTTTAACAGGGTCCCTTCCCGGATCAACCTGGGTTTCAACGGCAATTTTCGCGGGATTGACAGGCACACTTTTCTCAAAAGCCGCCTGTTCTTCTGCCGTGCGTCTTGCTTCTGCAGGGCCATTCTGCCCCCGAGTCGTGGTTATACCGAGCAGGAACAACAGCAGGCACAAATAACTAAGTTTTTTCATCATCATATCTTTGTTTGGGGATTTGCAAAAACCGTGTGAAATATAGGATCAACAGTATGGTCTTTGGCAAACCGTACAAAAACTAACTATTTTTTACTGGCTTTTTTCAGGGAAGCGTTTTCTGCTTTTAGTTCATCGATCTCTTTTTTAAGTTCCTGAAGCATTTTCCCCTGTTCTATCGTGTAAAGGGTAAGCTCTTCGACTTTTTCGACAACCTGCTTCTGCATATTTCCCATATGGAGTCCATGGGTTTCGATTTCCTGCGCGGATGGAAGCCCTGGCAGATGTCCGTTTTCATTGATACTTTGTTCGAGTTCACCCAGGCTCATGAGGTTGTAATCGCTTTTGAACACATAATCGGGCCAGGAAGCCAAATCCTGCACCAGCACTTCCGTGCAGGCAACTTTCCCGTTGACGGAGAGCGCGTAGCCGGTTGCCGCCGTGAGTGTTCCAATACGAAGATCGCCGCTCATATAGTTAGAGCCAAGGAAATAGCTTCCCCAGTTGGATGTTCCACCGGAAGCATATCCATACACACCAATCCTTGTGCCTGCCGTTCCACTTGCCACACCGTATACTCCGATACATGAAGCCCCGTTATAATCCTGGCCATTTGCCCATCCGTAAACACCCCGGTATCCGCCCTGTCCATATAAACCATAACCGTATCCCGGCCTTGGCTGAGATATTCCTTCAACTGCGTGCGTATCGGTGGAATAGGTATGTTTGACCGTTGCCGAAAACAGCGTATACAATGAATCACTTCCCGAGGTAGCACCATTGTTGCCATCAACGGTAACGCGCCCTTTAAAATAGCCGGCAAGGTTTTGGCTGGCATTTTGTGAAACGGAATAAACACCATAATTGGTAAATTGTGTGTTGGCGCCATCGGCAATAAAAAGGCCCCCATAATTCAAATCGGGAAAGCTGCTGTTATTCCAGCCGTATACTGCAGCTCCACCCCAGCCATTGTTCGGTTTGATTCCGAGTACACCGACATTGGTCACGGGAATCGGAACCCCCAGTGATGCAGGAACAAGCACCCCAAGGTAGCCATCAGCGTAAACTATTTCACCTGCCTGATCGGTTCCACGCACAGCACCCCGTCCTTCGACATAATTGCTTGCATAGAGGCCGTTGTTATCAGGGCTGGTCAGCCCGATGGCAACCCTGCCGGCGTTGAAATAGATATCTGCACCGTTTGGGTTCCAGAAATCATAGGCAGCCAGGCTCATTTTCTGCCACGCAGTGCCATCGTAAAAATACACACCGGGACCGGCATCGAGCTGGTAGATTGCCAACCCGGTGGCCGGCGCAGCCGGCCGGCTTGCAAAGTTCATACGGGGTAACAGAAACCCCCGGTTTGCTGATTTCACTTCGAGCATGGCCGAGGAATGAGGAGGAAGACCATCCGTGCTGATGCTTACCTGCGAAAACCCAAGCAAGGTTGAAAATATCGAAATGAGCACAAGAATCCATTTAACTTTAACCGGCGAGAAAGGATTTTTAACTTCGTTCATAGATTTTGATTTCATGGGATTTGATTTTGTGAATGACTTCGTTTTTCTGTTTAATAAAAAAATAACTTCTGCCTATTTACGCATCATGGTACTTTTTTATTTGAGCGGGTAAAAGTAATGTATTTGAGAGGCGAAGTCAAGAAAATATTCAATTTTTTAAATGTGAAGAATTTAACAATGGCGCGGGTTTTCAAACGTTATCTGTTAATAAATGTCAGAGACGTTGGGGCTGGTTATGAAGCAGCCCCAACAAAACAGATTCTATCGGATTAAAAATCAATATCCGTGGTGGAAACGAAAGAATTAGTTGTTTGCCGGGGCGGGTTCAGTTAATGCAAATGCCGGGGTGGGTTCAGAACCCGCCCCGGCATTTGCGCTAACAATCACTGCAAAACAGACTTCACGCGGTCATTTCACGGTTGCAACGAATGTTCCGCGCACTTTGATTGCTTTATTGAGCAGGGGGGCTCCCATGCCGCATGGGCCAAGTTTTGCTTTAAAGAGATTATCCTCCCTGGCATTGAACCCGGTGGTGAGCACCACATAGTTATTTGATTGGTAGGTTACATCCGTACCAATACCCCCGGTGATAATCCTGGAGGAGGTAACGGAGTTGCTTGCATCATAAAACTGGTATCCGGTGTAATTCGGGTTGCTGGGGTCATTGCCTGTTGTAAGGAGATAATCGGAGGGGCATGCGCTATAGACTGCCGTGCGCCATAATCCACGGCCAAAAGTTCCGGCGGTTATCACGCTGCTTGTATTGTTTATCTCCAGATCGAAAACGGGAACCGTGGGCAGGCCATTCCTGAACGGGATCCAGTCGGTATGATTGGCATCCCGGTAAAACACCCCGATATCGGTACCAATATAAAGGGCTTCATTGGGCGACCCATTGTTATCCTTGTAGGCAATACAATTTACGGGTACGTTGGGAAGTGTCCCGGAGATATTGGTCCATGTGGAGGCATTCAGGGAACGATAAACCTTCTGCCCGTCGGTATAACCTCCGACTGTTACATAAACTTCCGAGGAATTATCAGGGTTTACAGCAATGAATGTGATTTGAATTCCAGGCAATCCTGCAGTAATATTGGTCCACGTGGAACCTCCGTTTGCTGATGTATACAAGGTGCTGCCGCTGGCTGCATAGAGCCGGCTTGGGTTATTTGTCCCGATCGCCAGACCGTCCCTGCCATCTCCACCCATGTTTGTCCATGAACTACCTCCATTGAAGCTTTTGTAGACATCTGAATAACCACTATAAATAATAAGGTGGTTGGTTGGATCCATGATCATGGGGGTGATCCAGTTTCCTTTTGTTCCTGCAGGCTGGACACTGAAGAATGAGTTTCCTCCGTTGGTTGATTTCTCCAGGTCGCCATATTGGGTTTCATTGTAAAGAATATTGGAATTGATGAAATCGATCATGCAATCCATGCCATCAGCGCCAAGGATATGCAGCATGGTGGCGCCACCTGTCCATTTGTCTGATCCGTTATCTTGTGTTCCCCCTGTGATCAGATTTGCATCGGGTTCATAGCCGGCAATCCGGTACCATTCCGTGTTGGCAATTCCATAAGTAAGATCGGTCCAGTTACTTCCAAAATTACAGGATCGGAAAATACCGCCATCGCTGCAACAGTATATACAGTTATTCAATGGATTGATATCAAGGTTATGAATATCGGCATGGGTATAACCCACACCGGATCCAACGCCTGAATTGTCCCACATAGAAGTGATATACCACGTGGAGCCGCCGGTGGTAGAGACCCAGGTATTAATCCCTCCGGTCATTATGTCGTTGACATCCGTTCGGGATACGGTCATGCAGAGGTCATAGGTTGTCTGGTGTTCTGAATCGTCTCCGATAAAAGAATATCCCAGGATATTGGGTGCCGTGGACCGTGTTGTGAAGCTGGTTCCGCTGGTTGTAGAACGGTAAACCCCCACAAAGGTACCTGTATCGATTTTTGAAGCGGGGCCGGTGAAGAGGTACACATAAGTGGAATTTGCCGGGCTGACGCCAATGGCCATGCGGGTAGCGTTGGTTGGCACCCCGGTAGTGACCTGCGTCCAGGTATCACCGGTATTTGTTGACCTGAAGAATTGCGTGCTGTTCCCGGTAGCATACATGATGGTCGGATCTCCCGGCTTGAATTCAATATCCCTGAAACTTCCCGATTGAACCAATGTCCATGAGGTTCCGCCATTGATTGTTTTATGGATCCCGGCATTGGAAACGGTAAATAAAGTGAGATTGTTTGTAGGGTGCATCAGGAGCTTATAACCGCGCAGGTTATTATAAATCGTATATGTAAACCCCGTCGGGTACCATGTTTCCCCGCCGTCGGTGGTTTTCAATACCCCGATTGAACGGGTATCCCCGGCATCTCCATCTCCGGTGAGTATATATATTATATTTGTATTTGTGTAGTCAACCCCAATTCCGGACACGCCGATCACCGGCATCCCATCTGTAAGCGGGGTCCAGGAGGAACCCCCGTCGGAAGTCTTCCAGAGTCCTCCTGCGGGTGCTCCTACCCAAAAGGTATTGACATCGGAGGGATGAAATGCAATGCAGTTGATCCTGCCAACCCCTCCATTCCAGCCGTTTCCCCAGGTAAATCCGATGGGGCCGAGACTGGTCCAGTAGCCATTGGTTGCATCAGGAGCATCGGTGATGGGATGCGCCCTGGCATAGGCATGATATTCTTCCCAGTTCCGTACAGTCCAGTTGGCGACCTTGCCGTCGGGCGTAAGTCTTCGCGCTGCAAGATATTCCCAGCGTTTCCATTGTTTATAACCGGAACCTTTTCCCTGGTACCTGCCTTCAAAATATTTCTCGACATTTTTCTGAATGGTGGCAAAGTCATTGGTTCCGGCATTCAGGTAGAGATCGGAAACCGCGTTTTGACCTGTCAACCGGCCCAAACCAACAACCAGGATGGATATCACCATTAATAACACATATTTTCTCATATTCCTCTGTTTTATCGTTTGGGCTTTTCTGCCAAAGGTTGTGTGTTTGTTCCCTGGATCCTCCGGTAATGATTTGTAGTTGCTTCCGGCGCTTCGGGTTGCGTTTTTGACCCTTTCATGTCGTGGTGGTACCCTGTTGAAACAGGGACAGGAGCCTGGGGCTGAACATTATTCAAATTGGGATCGGGGAAAGGAGCACCTGATGCAGGAGCCGGTACCCCGCTGGTTAACCCTGCATCCCTTCGGTCATCAACCGGGGTGACAGCAGGTTTCCAGACCACCGGGACAATATTAATCCCGGAAAGATCCTGTTTGGGATCTGCCAGTAAACTTGCAGGGATCTTTGCCGGATTCAGGGGCACACTTTTTTCAAAAACAGCTTGCTCTTCTGCGCTCCGTTTCGGATCGGATATGGTTACCTGTCCAAATAAAGAGGTCATTGTAAAAAGCAAAAGCACAAAACATAAATATCGGTGGTTGTTTTTCATGGCCGGAACATGTTTAATTCTTGTGGGTCATTTTCTTCAGATGTGCATTTTCTGCTTTCAGTGCATCTATTTCTTTCCTGAATTCCTGGAGCATTTTCCCTTGTTCTTTCAATAATTTCCCCTGTTCAATAGTATACAAGGTCAGTTCTTCCACCTTTTCCACCACCTGTTTCTGCATGGAACCGATTTTCAGTCCACCGGTTTCGATCTCTTTGGCCGAAGGAAGTCCGGGCAAATGGCCATTGTCACGTATGCTTTCCTCGAGATCATCGAGGCTCATCAGTTTGTAATCAGGTTTGAAGACGTAATCGGGCCAGCTGGAGAACGCCTGGACCAGGACCTCGGTGCAGGCAATCTTACCATTGACCGACAGGATATATCCCGTGGCGGCACTGGTCGTTCCGAGGCGGAGGTCGCCAGACATGTAGTTCGAACCCGCAAAATAACTTGCCCAGTTTGTTGCTCCTCCGTAGGCAGCTCCATAAATGCCGATCCGGGTTCCGGAAGCACCGGATGCGGTTCCATATACACCAATGGATGAGCCGGTATAACCGGGAGAAGTGGCAACTCCCTCAACCCCGTAATAACCTCCTTCTCCATAAACACCGATGCCATAACCCGGCCTGGGAATGGAAAGTCCTTCGACAGCGCGGGTATCGTTGTTAGTTGTATGTTTTACACGCGCAGAAAAAACGGTATTCAGTGAATCTGATCCGGTCATTGAACCCGTGATCAATGAAGGCCCGGTGTTGCCATCAACCTGCACCCTTCCTTTAAAATAGCCGGCAAAATTATAGAGGGCCTTCCCGGAAACGGAATACAGGCCATAGTTTATTCCCTGATTGTAATTACCATCGGCATAGAAAAGGCCGGCATAATTCGTTCCGTTGTTATCATTGTTCCATCCATAAATTGCAGCTCCGATCGCCCCATTACTTGGTTTTATTCCAAGTACACCAATGTTGTATGGGAACTGGCCGGAAGGAACACCAAGTGCTTGTGGATCTACCACCCCCAGATATCCCACTGCATAGATATCCTGGCCGGATTGATCGGCCCCCCGGACAGCGCCGGTGCCAGACATATAATTGACAACGTTTAACCCGTTCCAATCAGGGGTCGTTGTCCCGATGGCCACGCGGCCTGTATTGAAATAGATGTCGGTTCCGTTGGGATACCAGAAATCATATGCGGCCAGGCTCATCTTTTGCCAGGAACTGCCATCAAAATAATAAATACCCGGATTGCCATCGAGCTGATAAATTACAAGTCCGGTCGCAGGAGCGACAGGGCGGCTGGCAAAATTCATCCTGGGGAGGAGCAGGCCCCGGTTCGCAGATTTCAC
The DNA here is from genome assembly GCA_903903985.1 of uncultured Bacteroidales bacterium. Lineage (GTDB taxonomy): Bacteria > Bacteroidota > Bacteroidia > Bacteroidales > FEN-979 > CAIVAT01. Next base: position 23,354 of record CAIVAT010000155.1, read on the forward strand.
CTCAAGCATGGCCGAAGAATGAGGGGGAAGGCCATCCGTACTGATATTCACCTGTGAAAAAGCAAAAACAGATGACAACATGGCGATGGAAACGATCATCCACCTGACTTTGTTGAAGATAACCGGATTGTTGACAGGAAACAGTAAATTGGATTTCATGGGAATGGGTTTTGATTATGAAAATATCTGTTCAGGGAAAGGGTATTTCGAAAGCCAGATTTCACAGCGGGAACGCGAAGACGCAAAATACATATTGGTATTCAATCTTTTGCGCCTCAGCGACCGGACGATAAAGAATGTTATGATGTCTTTTGAAACAGCCTTATTTCAAGATGCTAAATATAAAGAATCCTGGACTGTTTGTCAAGTAAAATCAGCTTTTTTGTTAATAATGTAACAAATGCAGAACCAAACGGATTGCTGCAGCATCACCGGGTTATGGAAAATGCAGGAATGGCAGGTAAATGACAGTGCAGTTCTAGTCAAACAGTCAATGTTTCAGTTATTTTAAGTGAAAGCCCGTTTTAAACTGCAATCACAATCCGTTTTGGAATCCAGTGGAAGTTCGACCTGATGAAAAAAAAGATTGCTGGCAGGTTAAACTGTGTTTTTTTTTCATATCTTGTGCCTTATTAAAAGCAATGTTTCCCAATGCAAAAAACACCGTTATTTTTTTGGTTGTTATTTGTTTTCATCCTTGTTAATTCCACGGATTGCTATTCTCAAACAGCAGGAAAAGAAAGGGTTGATTCCCTTTTGCTCAGGCTGGCGCAGCATCAAACCGAAGATACGGTGATGGTTAACCTTTACTTCAAGATTGCCTATGAGTATTACCTGACGGATTCGAGGAAGGGAATCGAATTCGGAACAAAAGGCGCGGCCCTTGCCGAAAAGTTAAATTATCCGCATGGCCTTGTTTTCTGCCTGATCTCCACCGGGGCGTGCTATTGGGCGGTGGCGGATTATCCGCCTGCGCTCGAAGTTCTCCTCAGGGCGCTTACGCTGGCCGAAAAAACCGGGGACAAGAATGGGATTGCACGGGCATCGGGAAACCTGGGCAATGTTTATGCTGAAAGAACGAATTATCCCAAAGCGCTTGAATTCTATAACAAAGCGTTGGCAATTTCTGCCGAGCAGAAAGACAAAAGAGGCATTGCCAGGAATTTAGGGAATATTGGCACGATCTACAAGGAGCAGATGATCTATGAGAAGGCCCTGGAATATTATTTCAATGCATTGAAGAATTATGAAGCCGTTGGCGAAAAAAGAGGCATTGCCGTTACGCTTGCCAACATCGGATGGGTATATTCCGATCAGTCAAAATACCTTGACGCCCTGGTTCATTTCAGCCGGTCGTTGAAGATTGCCCAAAAAGCCGGGGAAAGAAGGTTCATCATGTTTGACTATGGCAACATGGGTGAAGTTTATTACAAAATGGCCACCGATACCGGCGAAGCTTACCGCAGCACCCTGAACTCCCTGCCGGATAAGAAAAAAAAGGCGTACTTGTATTTATGCCTTGATTACTCGGGCAAAGCCGTACAGATCGCAAAGGAAATCAATGCATCAAAACAATTGATCGGATGGTATTTGAATTTATCACAGGCGTATAAGCGGCTTGAAAACTGGGAAAAAGCATGTCTTTATACTGAACTGAGTTACATCACGAAAGATTCGGTTTACACCCAGGAAAACAACACCCAGATGACGAAACTGGATGCCAAAAGGGATAATGAGATCAAGGAGAAGGAACGTCTTTTACAAAATGCCCGGCTCGAGAAAGCGAATATTCAGCGCATTGCCCTGGCGGGTGGTCTGCTTGGACTGATCATCATCATCCTGATCATTTACCAGTCACGCAGAAAATCAGAACGTCTCCTCCTCAACATGCTGCCCGTGAAAATCGCCCGCAGGCTGAAAAACAAAGAGAAACCGATTGCCGACCGGTTCGACAATGCTGCCATTGTATTTATTGATATCGTTGGATTTACAAACTTCTCCAGTGATAAAACACCCGAATACCTCGTTGAGGTGCTGACCGATTTTTTCACCCGGATGGATGCATTGTCAGACAAGCACGGAATGGAAAAAATCAAGACCATCGGCGACCGTTACATGGCCGTGTGCGGGTTGCCGGAACCAAACCCCGAAAGCATTGAATGTGCTGCCAGGTTCGCGCTTGAATCCAGGGAGGTGATGCGCCAGTATCAAACCAGGGATGGTCAGAATATCAGGGTTCGCATCGGCATCGATGCCGGGGTGGTGGTCGCCGGGATCATCGGAGAAAAGAGGTTCAGCTATGACCTGTGGGGTGATGCCGTGAATACGGCCTCCCGCATGGAATCGCTCGGGCTCGAAGGGGAAGTGCAGATCAGCGATTGCGTCAGGCAGAAACTGGGTGGAACCTTCATTACCGTCGAGCGCGGGGAGATCGAAGTAAAAGGCAAAGGCCTCATGAAAACATGGCTGCTTGTCGGAACATGATTTTCAACTGATCATTTGTTGCGATCCTGCTGATCGTTCAGAAAAAAACCACAAATTTCCCGGACAGTGTCTTCAACAGGCCGGAATTTAAAGTCTATGGCCTTGCAAAGTTTATCATTGGAATAGGCATACACCTGTGCGGTGGTTGTGGCCAGTTCACGGGTCACTTCCGGTTTCGAACGTGTAATGAATGCGCGTACTGCCTCCAAACGCCAGGCAATGGAAGTCAGGGCCGGGGGCACATTCACCGAAGGGGATGGCTTCCCTAAATATTTGGCCATCAGACTGAAAAGTTCCTGGTACGAGCGGTTTTCTGCCGAACAGATAAACCGCTGGCCGAAATGGTTTTCGTCCATCAAACGGATCATGGCCATGCTGATGTCACGTGCATCCACGTATCCATTTACGCCGCGGGTGTAATATTTCAGCCCCTCCCAGACCAACCGGAACAGTCCGGAGTTGTCCTGCCAGAATCCCGGACCGAGGATGACCGACGGGTTGATGATCACTGCATTCAATCCCTCTTCCATGGCCCGCCATATTTCCCGTTCCGCACCATATTTGCTGATGCCATACACCGAATTCTTTTTCGATGGGATCCAGTAAGTCTCTTCCGTGGAAACATCTTTGTTTTCAGACCTGCCAAGCGTTGCCACGGAACTGACATAACAGAATTTTGAAACCCTGCTTTCAATCGCCTGGTTTACGAGGTTGGCCGTGCCTTCTATGTTGACCTTCAGCATCCTTTTGTGGTCTTTCGGATAAAAGGAGACGACGGCCCCGGCATGGTAAATCTCCGTTACCCCGGCCATGGCATCCCCGATGGCGCCAGAATCCAGGAGATCGGCATCGAACCATTCAATTTTCACGGCCAGTTCATCAGGATTTGAAACATAATAGGAGAAGACCTTGCGTACCATACCGGTATTGCTGGTGGAGCGTTTGATGGCACGAACCTGCCTGCCCGACCTGACAAGGTCGAGAAGTAAGTGGGAGCCCAACAGGCCGGTACCGCCGGTGACGAGAATCATAAATCGGGGTTTTGGAGGAGGCAAAGGTAGAAAAAAGGGGGGACAAGGGGACGGGGGGACGGGGGGCTATTTGCTGAGTATTTCAAACCGGATCGTGAGGTTTTCTCCGTTCTGGTCGACGAGGGTAAGCAGGTGTTTTCCCTGCGTGGGCGTCAGGGCCATTTGATGAACCCGCGACGTTGTGCCGATGAATTGGCCATCGAGGTGCCAGTAGACATTGGTTTCAGCATTGCGATGCGCGACCTTGAACACCGTGCTTCCCGGTTTGCCATCGAGATCGACCGGGATATAAATGATGCTGTTATTTTTGGGATAGATGATGTCCATGTTTTTCCGTTCCTGGCAGGCAAGGCAATCTGGACGGAAAGGTGGCAACACCTTATAAAATGGATTTTTATTGCGGAAATACCACTCCTGTACCGGGGGAAGGACAAACCATGGGACATGCTGCATGTTTCCCGGGGATTCGCAGGCAGAACTGACCTGCCACCGCCCTGTTTTATCAAGGTGAATGAGCTGATGGAAGGGGCATGGGACCGTTTTTACCCCCGATTTCTGAATCCATACCGTATCGGTGAACTCACAAATGGGAATGGCACGGTAGCCGCTGTACCGGCAAACAGGTACCTGCATCATGGAAGCAACCGGCATTTTAAACCAGCTTGTTGGCGGCAAAGTTTTAAAAATATCGAAAAGGATGGGTGCTGCCACACCAATACCGGTCAATCCCGGCCTGCCTTCGCCAGAGGCATTGCCGACCCACACCGCAACAACATACTCAGGGGTTACCCCGATGGACCATGCGTCGCGATTGCCAAAACTGGTACCGGTCTTCCAGGCAATTTTATGGGATGATGAAAACTGTTCCCACTGAAGCTCGGCGTCGGGACGCGAAACTTCCACCATTGCTTCAAACGTGAGCCAGAGGGAACCTGCATCGAACCAGGAAGATTGATCGCTGTATGATTGCCGGTTTGTTTCATCGCGTGACTTATAAAATGGCGGATGAAAATCCAGTTTATTATACTTTGATCCGTTTTCCGAATAGTGGCTCAGGGTGCGTGCCATGGATGCATATATTCCGGCCAGATCCCAAAGGGTCGATTCGGCACCTCCCAGGATGATCGAGAGGCCATAGTGGTCGGCCTGTTTTGTAAGCGTGGTCATACCGATATTCCGGAGAAGGGCATAAAATTGCTCGTATCCGTATGTTTGCAGCATCTTCACTGCCGGGATGTTCAGGGAACGAGACAGTGCCATCTTTGCCGGCACAGCGCCATCATAGGTCAGGTTGTAGTTTTCGGGAATGAATCCCCCGATCTGGGTCGGGATGTCAGGAACCAGCGTGTTAGGCAGCAGAAGCCCGTCATTCAACATGGCAGCATAAAGAAAAGGCTTCAGAATACTGCCGGTGCTGCGCGGAGCCGTGATGATATCCACATTGTTTCCATGTTCCCTTGCACTTGTGCCCCGGATGTTGCCCACATAGGCCAACACATTTCCTGTTTCAACTTCAAGCACCAGCAATGCGGCATTATTTATTTCATTGGCCGCTAGCCGGATGCCATGGATATCCAGGATATCGTTCACCCGGTTTTGCAAAGCGATATCCAGGGTGCTGTTGATCCGGGTGCCGTTATCTCCCTCCCTGGCTGCATGGTCGAGCAAATGCGCAGCCAGTTGTGGCAAGGGAAATGGTTTTGCAGGAAGTTTTTCACTTTTCGCCAGGGCACAGGCAGCAGCATCAATCACACCTCCTGCAAATAATATATTGAGAAGGTGGTCGCGCCTTGCAAGCAAAGCCCGCGGATTACGCCCGGGATAGATCAGTCCCGGATTATTTGGTAAAACAGCCAGGGTAGCCGTTTCGGCCCATGACAGCTGTTCTGCTGCCGTTCCGAAAAAACGCCAGGCAGCCGCATCCAGTCCCACCACATTCCCGCCAAAAGGTGCATGCGAAGCGTAAAGCCTCAGGATATCCTCTTTGCTGTGCGTAAATTCAAGCCGGTAAGCCAGGAAGAGTTCCCTGAATTTTTCAAGATAGGTACGCTCCTTGTTTTTCCGGGCCAGGCGTATCACCTGCATGCTGATGGTACTCCCGCCGCTGACAATTTTACTGTGTTTGAGATTAAGCCAGGCAGCCCTGAAAAGTGCTATCGGGTCAAATCCCGGGTGATATGCAAAATAGCGGTCCTCACAATAAATGATGGCCTGCCGGAATTTTTCGGGAACCTTTTCACTTTCGGGAAACCGCCATTGCTGGTCGGCAGAAATTTTGGCGCCGAGCAGGTTACCGCTGCGATCATACAGTACCGTGGAAAGCGGATCCCGGAACAATGGCTGTGGCAACGAAAACCAGAAAAGAATTGCCACCAGCAGCAACAAAACGTATAACAGGAAGAGTGTCAGCCTGTTGTTCGGCCCGGAATTTCTCACCATGGGTTAGTCACTTTTCTCTCATCGTGGTGGAACCACTTCAACCCAATGCCCGGGAACCCTTGCGGAAATGGTGTTGTCGTACATGGCTTCGCAACCTGTTGCGGGAAGGTAAAACCTGCCGAGGTAAGTGGCCATCAGCATCACCCTGAAGGTTTTGGTTTGTCCCGGTTCCAGGTTGAAAAAGGTATTGACACGGTCGTCGCGTACATCCTGGTATGTAAATGAAGATGCCGCAGTGCTGGATTGCGCCAGGTCGCTGTTCCGGGAATTGATGACTTCCCAGCCGGAAGGGAACACCTGCGACAATGCCAGTTGTTCGTATGAACCACGCATTCCCGGGTTTGTTACAGACACCTCCGCTACAAAATTTGTCCCCTGGGCAATTGCCGCCGGGTTAATGGTCTCTCCTTTCACCGATTTAAATACCATCGATATTTTCAGGCTGTTGGCCGAGGATGTATTGTCTCCCTGGGCTGGAGTCCCTGTAAGGACAAGCCGGGTAAAAAGGATACTTTTCCCCTTATTGGTTACCTGGATGACTCCTTTCCGGCCGGAACGGACGTCGATATCCCTGGTCAGCAAAGAACTCCTGGAATCGATTTCTTCAGCCTGGTCCGCATTGAACCGGCAGGAGGCCAGGATGCCCGTGCCATGCCCGCTTCCCGTGAACCTGGCGATGGCCAGCAAGGCAAAAGAGGTTGACTGGGTACTGTACCATTCATCCTCGCACAACATGGCCGAGATTTCCTTCAGCAGGGGTTCAGCCTTTATTTTCATGTCCAGCAGGCACAAGGCATCCACGATCATGGCTTTATCGCGGAGGTCGGAACCATACGAATTTGAAAGTTCACGGTAGGGTTTTATCTGAGTTGTTAACGCTGTAACAAGCTGCAGGGCAACTTCATGTTTCCCGGCAAGGTGATAGGCTGCAGCCAGTTGCCACCGGGCAGAAACAGAAAGATCTTTCTTTTCGAGCAACTTGTTCATCGCACCCAACTCCGGGGCTTTAGCCAGTGCCAGTGTGTATAAACGATAGGCCTGCATTAGATCATTGTTATAATACGATGAATTATAGTCCCATGAAATTGCTTTCTGGCGCTGAAATTCTTTCCAGGAAGATAAAAAGCTCACCGGGAGCGCATACCCTTTTTGAGCTGCTTCGAGCAGAAAATGGCCCGCGTAGCTGGATCCCCAATCATCGGCATATTGAGCCCCGGGCCAGTATGACAATCCTCCGTTCGACATTTGAAAAGATTTCAAACGTGAAATAGCCGCCCTGATATTTTGTTCCGTTTCCTTTTTTGCCTTCTCCGACAGTTCAATAAAATCCGTCAGGAATAATTGCGGGAAAGCGGAGGATACCGTTTGTTCAATGCAACCGTATGGATACTGGATCAGGAAAGAGAGCCTCTTATCCAGGTTTAAGGGTGGAATCGTGGAAATTTCCAGGGTCCCTTTGTTTGTTCCTGGAATCCCTGAAGCATGAAAATCAGTGGTCCACGTGGTACCCGGTTGAACAGATCTTTCCACCACATCGGTCACCGGGGAATTCGGGTTTCGTACCTCTATTTCAATGGTATGCTCTGCTTTTTGATTGCCACTGACAGCCATTATGCTCACTTTGCCGATCCCTGTAGCCTGCGCAACCTTTAAATCGAAAGCGGCCAGTTGATCTCCGGTTCCGCTGAATGAAAGCTGCCGTGTATTTCCGCCGGTGACAGAGAACATTTCATTGACAATCACTTCGACTTTCACGTTTTTAATGGATTTATCCATGGCAAAAACGGTCACCGGCAGCTTAACCGTTTCACCAGGGCCTACCACCCTCGGAAGTGTTCCGAGAACCATCAGCGGTTTTTTTACTGCAACCGTCTTTTCATTCCTTCCGTAGGCCCCATCCTGTCCGGCTACGACCATCACGCGCACCGAGCCGATGTACTCAGGCATTTTGAACGTATGTACCTTGTTTTGTCCCTTATTTAGCTGAAACGGGCCAAGAAACCGAACCATCGGCTTGAACCGGTTTGCTTTCAGGCCCCCTTTGTTCACTGCATCCTGGTCGCCTCCGATGCTGAGGATGCGCTGCAACTCCCCGCTGAAAGCTCCCATCACCTGGTCGAACAAATCCCAGGTTTTTACCCCCAAAGCCTCCCGTGCATAAAAGACACTCCATGGATCGGGTGTTTTAAATCGCGTAAGATCAAGCAGTCCTTCATCCACCATGGCCAGCGTATAGGTCATTGGTTTGCCGGTTGCCTCGGAAACCCGGATGGAAACCTCTTTTCCGGGCTCCAGTGTGTTGGGCATGCTGATCACCGGTTGGAGGTGGGTCCCCGGGTTTTCAACCGTAACAGGGATCACTCCATACAAACGGATCGGCAGATCATTTTTTGTCTGGGCATGCGGCTGAATGAGTGTTACATAAGCAAAACAGTTGGGCGACATGGCCGCGGTTGCTTCAAAAGAGATATCGGTGGTTCCCTTATTCGTGGGGACCCAAAATGATTTCAGGATGTCTGATCCTGTTTCAATGGTAACCAGTGCCCGTCCGTCGGGTGAAGCAGGCAGGGTCAGTTTAACTTTGTCACCCACTTTATACTGGCTTTTATCGGTGGTAAGGGTGAGCATGGCGGCAGCCTGTTTTTCACCCCCCGGCATGCGGAAATACCCCGGCCAGTCAACAAAAACGACTTTCCCGGCCGCATGTCCTGATGTTCTGTCGGTCACTTTGATCAGGTACCGTCCCCAATTGTCGTACCCGGCTTTGAATGGAAAGGTCGCCCGTCCGTTCACAGTTTTTATAGTGGCGGAATCTGAAGGCCTGATATAGGAAGTGGAAATAAAATCGGCTGAACCTGCCTCGGAATCATCCCACCACCAGCGCCATTCAAGTTTAAATACTTCCACTTTCAAACGGTTTGATGGGACCGGTATGCCAGCTGCATCTACATTCAACAGGCTGATGTTATACGTTTGATCGGTGTACAGCACGCGGTCGCCTCCTGAACCCTTTGGAACGCTCAGCCCGGCATATGACTGGTAAGGATAATAGGGGATTGAAAAACGGTCGACACTAAAATCGCCGCCCTCTTCAAAGACCATGGTTTCGAAACTTGCTTTCAGGGCTCCGGGCGCAATATTGGTTATATGGATTTTTGGGGTGACCATGGCGCGGCCACCGGCGTCCAGCCTGCCTTCAAATACGGTGATATTTTCTGCCGCAAAACCTGCTGTGGGATTGTCAAACACGTAACCGGGGAAGTTCTTGAAGGCAGTGATCGATTTTGACAATGTCAGCATCACCCTGGCCTTGAGGTTGCGTGCCGTGGCTCCTGTCAGCCAGGTCGCTTCAAGCATGGCCGATGGAATTTTATCATTCACCAGCCGGTCGGCCTTGAAATCGAAATTAATTTTCAGCCGGTTTGGCTTCACGGTCTCAATTTTAAGGATTTTCTGGAATTCCGCACCGCCAACATTCACCTTTACAATCCAGTTGCCGGTAGGGGCATCAACCGGGGTGGCGGTACTGAAGTTGTAAAAATCGTTCACGGGGTTTGTCCTGACCATCCGGCTGATCAATTGTCCACCCGGATTAAACAGCGACATGCCGACGGGGTGATGCAGGGGAAGCTGGTGCTTTTTATCCTCCAGCACAAAAGTCAGGTGAATCGAGTCGCCGGGGCGCCACACGCCTCGTTCTCCATAGATAAACCCTTTGACGCCTTTTTGCACGATCTCGCCACTGACATCGAACATGCTGAGCGAGAGGGCGTTCCCATCGGTAAGTTTGAGGTAACCTGTTTGCATGCCCGTTCGGGCCACCAGGATGAATGGCCGTTTCTTTACAGGAACGATCGCTTTGCCCTCACCATCAGTAGTGGCCTTGCCTATGCTTTGTAACTGGAAATTGAAAAATTCGACAGAAACACCCGGAAGTGATTTTGCCGAGATCAAATCCGTTACAAAAACGAGATAATTTCCGTCACTCCCGGTTTTTGCAATCATTCCCAGGTCGGAAGCCAGCACATTACGGCTGACCGATTTATTGAAAAAATAAGATGGTTTGCAGGGATTGTCACGCTCCTGCCAACGGTAATTCCGCCAACCTCCATCGCGGTAATCGTCTTCTTCGTAATTGCTGTAATAATCCCAGTTCCGGTCATTCTCTGTGTCAGGGTCTCCTTCAATCGTCAGATCATTGGTTCCAGTTCCGAGGGTATCCGATTCTCCGCAGGGATAGGTTGAATACGCTTTCTTAAACCGCAGGCTGACCGAATAGACAGCCCCTGGCTCGGTATGCATAAGTGATGACAGGTCAATGGAATACAGGTTCCATTTTCCGTAATCAGCCACCCCGGTGAGCGGGATGTTTTTTTTCAGGACAACCCGTCCGACCCTTGCCAGCTGTGAGTTATCATTGAGTTCGTTGACCTGCAAAAACTGGAGAATGTTGCTGGCGAAGATCCGAACGACTTTGATGTCCACCGCATTCAGGTTAACTGCTTCAAACGGAAGCATCATCCCGTTGGAGCTGGGAAGAATCACCCCGGTGCCGGTAAACCTGACGTTGGGTTTTGTATTGTCAATAGCAACCTGCTCTACCACCCTCTTGCCCAGCAGCACCCGGTTGATGTTGCTGATGGATGGTTCGAGGGTCAGGCTTACTTTTTTACTTTCGCTTTCAGGGAGGTATATCCATAGAAGGTTGTCTTCAACATTGTAGCGCAGGTTATTATATTTCCCTGCCGTGAAAAGCCCGTCGAGATTCTGATCTGGTCTCAGCGGGTCAGAGAATTGCACCCTTAAACACAGCTGTGTATTTGGAAAACCGGATGCCGAGATGACTTTGAAATCACCCAGGGCGGGTATTTCAACGACCGTTTGCCCTGATGTTTTTGAATCAACAGGCGATCCGTCCCAAACCAATTTGACCTTGCCTGGTTCGTTTCCCCTGGTAATTGAATCCACCTGAAAAAGGTGGGTGCGGGTTTTCTGATCATGGGTCCATGAAACCGGCAGGTCGCGGCCATCCTGGCTGGCAGTGAGGGTCTTTTCCACCAGCTGGTCACCAGCAAAATCAGAGGATTGCAGGGTGCCGTTGAGGTGCTCCCTCGACAGGTTGCTGTGGGAATAGGCTTTGTGATTATCCACATTTAGAGATAGTTCCTGCATCAAGGTATGGAACCCGAAGACCAGGGTTTTCAGTGAATCCGGGACTGTTAAAATCCGTGACAAGTAGAACTCCACGATGTATGACTGGTTTGCGGGAAGACTTTCATCGGGTAAAAATTCCAGGGTCCGGCTGTCGCTCCAGTATGTTTTCCCCTTAATCGAAGGGTTGAATTTAAAAAAGGTCTCCGTTACAGGCATGTTGAACGATACTGAATCGGCAAAATCATCGGCAAGCCTTATTTTAATGGGTGCATGGGTGGAGATGGCGCCCGAAGTAAATCCCTGTACATACTCACGAAAGGCGGGATTGACCCTGGCAGGCAAATGCTGACTTTTACTGCGGTGGGCAAGGACAAGCATCGTCACGCTGAAAATCACAATGCAACCAAGGACGAGGGGGAGCGCAATTTTTTTCATAACCGCAGGTTTTAATTATAAGTCATTGCATTTTAAAAACAAAAAACCCGGCAACTCCATACTGGAGGCCAGGTTAATCATTTAATTAATATCCGGAAAAGGAAGAAAACGCCTTTATTCATAAGTGCCCGGTTTTTCCATAAACAATATTATGAAAAAAAATAGTAGGGCACTTACAAATTCAGCGCTGGAAAAGCAAAATGTTGGTTAATATCTTTTTTTGAATCCGCCGCGCGATTTATCACCATAACCGCCGCCGCCACCACGGGAGTCGCTATGTCCGCCGCCACCGCGTGAATCGCTGAAACCGCCGGGTTTACGGTCGGTTTTCGGGCGTGCTACCGATACCGTCATAACTTTACCATCAAATTCCGCATTGTTCAATTCTTCAATTGCCTTATCTGCCTCTTCATCGTTTGTCATTTCCACGAAGCCAAAACCTCTTGATCTTCCTGAAAAGTTGTCTTTAATAACTTTAGCTGAATTTACGGCGCCATAATCAGCAAACGCCTGTTTCAGGTCATCATCATTGATCCTGAAACTCAAATTTGATACAAAAATGTTTTTCATTTAATTGTTTTGTGAATGAATACTGGATGGCTGGTGATTTTAAGCTTCAATCACGAGAAGGAACCGGCGGCGATACATCTTCGAGGAGGTGATAACGACTGAGTGGCTTGCCTTGTGGATCTCTGAATATTCAAAAGCCGGTGCAAAGATACTTATAAAAACCGGGATTTCACCTATTAATGTAAATAATAAGGCTCTTTCCCCCTATGAACAGGTGATAAATTTATAGATTGAGTTCGGAGAAGTCATGTCTGCCCTGCTTCCCGGTTTAAAAATATTCTTGACTTTTAACATTTCGTATTGTAGCTTTGTCAGTCATTAAACCATTCTGTACTTTTTTTCCTTTTGGGCACCATTTTCAAAACAAGATATTTAATGTCTTTTTCCCCATTTGTTTCCCGCTTTAGGATTTTTATTTTGTTGGTCAAACGTTCCAGAACTATTTACGATCACCAGGAATATAACCTGTTTCTCCCGCCTGGACCCTGAGCCGGGAGCATCTCAATATTAACCCACCAAAACCAATGAAATATGAAAAATCTAACCCTGCTGATTACATTACTTCTCCTTTTCTGCAATTCGATGCTTGCACAGGTAGGCATCAACACCGACGCAAGCCAACCCGATCCTTCAGCCATGCTGGATGTGAAAAGCTCGGACAAGGGACTGCTGATCCCACGCATGACCACCGCCCTGAGAATCGCAATCGCAAACCCTTCCGAAGGATTGCTGGTTTACGATACCGACCTGGGTGCATTCTGTTATTTCCATTCCCCGGCGTGGATAATTCTGGCTAATTCAAACGCCTGGTCGCTGACCGGCAACTACGGGACAACGCCGGGATTAAATTCCATCGGAACCAACGACAACCAGTCTCTCGCATTTATCGCGGGTGGCTGGAGATCGGGACTGATTGATGTTTTTCGCGGCAACTGCAGTTTGGGATACAAGTCTCTTGCCAACGATGTCTCATCCGGAGGAAATAATTCTGCTTTCGGGAGCCTTGCGCTTTTTTCCAATTCCGATGGTACTGATAATTCAGCTTTCGGGACCGAAGCGCTAATGAATAATTTTCATGGAACCATGAATTCGGCATTTGGAACCAAAACGCTTCATGTCAACTCAGGACATAACAATTCGGGCTATGGTGCTTATGCCCTGTTCAGCAACCATCAGGGCAGTGAAAACACGGCCAGCGGGGCAGGTTCACTTTACACTAATTTTTCAGGGGATCAAAACAATGCCTTTGGATCAGATGCACTTTATTCCAATTACTCAGGTTCCGGAAACATTGCCATCGGGGTGTCAGCGCTGTTTAACAATCAGTTCGGGTCAGAAAATGTTGCCATTGGAACCAGGGCAATGTACGAAACTAAATTTGAGAGTAATTCGGTTGCAATCGGTTATGAAGCCCTGCATGACAACATTGGGTCCTTTAATACGGCTGTCGGGTCACAATGCATGACTTCAAACACCACAGGGGCCTTCAATTCAGCCCTGGGAAACCAGGCGCTTAACACCAATTCATCCGGCAGTTTTAACCTGGCGCTGGGATATCAGTCACTTTATTCCATGCAATCAGGGATAAACAATATTGCCATCGGAACCAAGGCATTATATCAAGGTGCAGGCTACGACCATTTGATTGCGATCGGGGATTCGACCCTATTCAAGAACAACACCGGTCAAAGAAATACGGCTGTCGGGTCAAAAAGTTTGCTGTCAAATACATCGGGATGCGGCAATTCAGCGTTTGGGTTGCATTCTCTTTATTCCAATCAGACCGGCTGGAATAATTCAGCATTTGGACTGTATTCTCTTATATCAAATACCACAGGGAACGAGAATTCAGCCTTTGGGCTGGATGCTCTTCAGTCCCATTCAACCGGTGATGCTAATTCAGCATTTGGATCAGGCGCTCTTTCTGCTGATTCCACCGGCCGGGATAATTCGGCTGTCGGAAGTATGGCACTTTATACAAATAAAACCGGAAGTTACAACACCGCCCTGGGCAAAAGAGCTCTTTTTAACAATACCTCGGGCACATACAACACTTCGGTCGGTTATCAGGCTGATGTTGCGGGCAACAATCTGACAAATTCAACTGCCATCGGCAATGGTGCAATTGCCGTTTCGAGCAACGAAATAAGACTGGGAAATGCAGATATCTCAGCCTTGTACTGCAAGGGAGCCTACACCCCCACCACAACCAACCCGGCAAATGTGTATGTAAATTCCGCAGGCCAGATCATGAGAACAACAAATGCCCCGGCTGTTGTGCATACCATTGGGGAGGTTTACGGAGGCGGTAAAGTATTTTATGTTTATGATGGCGGACAGCACGGGTTAATTGCAGCCCTGTCGGACCAAATTCCAGCGGGGGTAAGATGGTGGGCAGGTGCTTATACCCATACGATGGCGATGGCTGACGGAGTGGGCGCGGGTAAAGCAAACACGGCCATCATCATTGCCAGCCAGGGATATGGTGATGGCGCAACCTATGCGGCAAGAGTATGCAACGAATATACGGTTACAATTGGTGATGTTACTTATGGCGATTGGTACCTGCCGTCAAAATATGAGCTGAATTTAATGTACCAGCAAAAAACCCTGATCGGTGGCTTTACGAATGTCATCTATTGGAGTTCCACCGAATACACTGATCTCTATGCGTATCTCCAGTACTTCTCAAATGGAGATATCGCTTACAATGTGAAGGCCATGCCCTATAATGTGCGGGCTGTCAGGGCTTTTTAAAATTGGTAAGATATCTCTCTTCTCGTCGCAAGCTATTGATAATTAACTCAACCCCGTCCCCTTCACCTGAAGGAGATGGGGTGCCGGGGTTGAGGCAATTAAACCATACCTCAATCCATCAAAGGATTCCCCAGGGCCTGATTTGCAAGAACTGAATAAAGGTTTTGCAAATTGCCGGACAATGCTGACCTTTGCATCACAAACCAAACTCAGCCTTATGACAAACAGACTTTTCCCTTTACTGGTCTTGATCCTTTTCACGATCGCTGCCTGCAACCATGGAACCAAAGAAGCCGGTTCCGCAATAAAAAATGACACAACCCGGCTGGCCGTGCTCACCTTCGAAAAACAAGCCGACAGCTGTGTCGACAAACCGGTCATTATCGATGGAACGGTGCTGCACCTTTGCAAACATGGCGGGAAACGGATGTTCCTGGTTGATGGTTCCGACAGCATACGCATCGAGGTAACGACCGGCCCAAAAATTGCAAAGTTTGACGATGCACTGGTCGGCAGCCGCGTGCGTGTTTTCGGCACCCTGAGGGAAGAGCGCATCGATGCGAAATATCTGAACGAATGGGAAGCCGAAGTGAAAAAACCCGAAGAAAATCATGCCGTTGGTGTCCATTCCGGCGCCAAAGGCCATGAAGACCAGGGAGTACAGGAGAAGCTTGACCAGATCAATGCGTTGCGTGATGAACTGAAAGCAAGCGGCAAAGACCATTTGTCGAACTTCTCCATTGAAGCCGATCACTTCATTGAATTGAAATAACCATGCAGGCAAAAACCCTCCGCCGGTGGAACAATGTACTTCACCGCGACATCGGATATTTATGCGTTGGCATGACCCTGATCTATGCCATTTCCGGTATCGTGCTCAACCACTTCAAATCAGGCGATTTCCAGCATCCCGATTACGGGAAATCATATACTGAACTCAAGGTTGCACTTCCCAGGAACGGCAAGGTGGATCAAACATATATCAATTCAGTGCTCGACCAGGTACATGAAAAAGATCATTACAAAAGCCACATCACCGGTGATGGGTATGTACAGATATTCCTCACACGGGGTTATGTATATGTTGACCTGAAAACCGGGGAGACCGAGATGGAACGCAAAACCACCCGGTATGTGATCAAGGAAATGAACATGTTGCATTATAATAACCTGAAAAAGCTGTATACCTGGTTTTCTGATCTGTATGCTGTCGGATTGATCGTCCTGGCCATCACCGGTCTGTTTGTTTTGCGAGGCAGGAACGGCATCCTGGGCCGGGGTGCCTGGCTAACCGCCATCGGGATTATTTTGCCCGCTTTATTCCTGCTTTTCTATATGTAATTTTTTAGTTTCACGCAGATTCCCGCAGTTATCCGTGCGGATTTTCGCAGATTTTGACTGCCAAATACCAAGGAGTGATGAATTTTAACGAATCCGGGCTTAAATACCTTGCCCTCCACAAAGTCGGCAACAAATCGGCAGGCGAAGAGATCGTACTTTCAGCAAAACTGCTTGAGATCAGTTCCGTGATCGAACCGCTGCTCCTGCAATATTTTTTATCTCCCTTCCGTTCGGAAGAGTTGTACAACCTTACCCATCCTTCAAACATCGAACTGAACGAAGTATTTCATCATGTATCTGCCATTTTTGATGACCCGGAGTGCCTGCTTTCAAGGTCACAGGATCTGGCCCGGCACCTTTACCGGCATTCAACCCATCCGAAGATCAGGAACGGGGAATTCTATGTTGTTTTCATTGAGAATTGTCTCCTCAACAATGAAATGGTCGATGCGGTCGGGCTTTTCAAATCCGAATCGAGGGAAACCTATCTCAAGATCTACCCGGTGAGCGGCTCGTTCGAGATCGGACATGATGACGGGATCAACATCAACAAACTCGACAAGGGTTGTATTATTTTCAATACCGGCAAAGAGGATGGGTACGTGGCAGCCATTGTCGATACCCTGAACAAGGGCAATGAAGCGCAATACTGGCGCGATGATTTCCTGCAGGTAAAACCACGTTCCGATGACTATTACAAAACCAGGGCGGTGATGGATCTTTGCAAACAATTCATCACCGGCAAACTTCCGCAGGATTTTGAGGTTTCCCGGGCCGACCAGGCCGATATGCTGAACCGCTCCATGAAGTTCCTCAGGGAGAACGACTCATTCGATGCAGCGGAATTCAATGAACAGGTACTCAGTGTCCCTGCTGTGATCAGCTCGTTTTCAGATTATAAGAACAAGTTCAGCGAGGAACACGACCTGGATATCCCTGAAAATTTCCAGATATCCGAAAGCGCTTTGAAAAGACAATCACGGTTTATGAAGAGCGTGATCAAGCTGGACAAGAACTTCCATATTTATATCCATGGGGAACGGCAGATGGTTGAAAGAGGCTACGATGAAAGTAAACAGATGAACTATTACAAGCTCTATTTCAAGGAAGAAATCTGATTCAGTTATAATGAAAAGAATCATCCTGACGACACTCATTTCCCTGGCCTCCGGGATCGTTTGTTTAAATGCACAATCCCTTGCCGATTATGTCAATCCGTTTATCGGAACACAGGAAATGGGACATACATTCCCCGGAGCCTGCGTTCCCTTCGGATTTGTGCAGCTGAGCCCCGACACCGACACCATTCCCTATGAAAAGAACGGGAAATACAATCCTGAGGTCTATCGTTATTGTGCCGGCTACCAGTACCTCGATAAAACCATTGTCGGCTTCAGTCATACCCATTTCAACGGTACCGGCCATTCAGATCTTGGCGACTTTCTGATCATGCCATCCGTGGGTAAGCTGCAGTTGAACCCGGGCACGGCCGACCATCCGGAAACAGGTTACCGTTCGCGGTTCCGTAAAGAGACTGAAAAGGCATCGCCGGGCTATTACAAGGTTCACCTCGATGATCCGGATGTGGAAGCAGAACTTACCGCCACCAGCCGCGCCGGGTTCCATCAGTATACTTTCCCTGAAAGCGACAGTGCGCATATCATCCTCGACATGCTTCACGGCATTTACAATTACGACGGCAAAGTTTTGTGGGCCTGCGTGCAGGTTCACAGCGACACGCTGATCACCGGCTACCGCATCACCCGCGGATGGGCACGAACGCGTTACATCTATTTTGCACTGAGTTTCTCGAAACCTTTTAAAAGTTACGGGTTCCGCAATGACGAACAGCCGGTTTACAGAGGCTTCTGGCGGAAATTCAACCAGCAGGAAAACTTCCCTGAAATGGCCGGGAAGAAGATCCGGGCCCACTTTGATTTCTCCACAAGGTACCACGAAAAGATCAAAGTGAAAATAGGCCTGTCGGCGGTGAGCATGGCGGGCGCTTTGGAAAACCTGCAGTCCGAAATACCCGGATGGGATTTTGATAAAACCCGGATGGAGGCAAAAACAGCCTGGGAAAACGAGTTCAGCCGGATCATCATCGGGGGAACGGATGACCGCAAAATCAATTTTTACACAGCACTTTATCACGTGTTGCAGTCACCGGTGATCTATGGCGATGTCGACAGCCTCTACCGCGGTATCGATCAGAATATCCACAAATCCGCCGGGTTTGAAAATTACACCGTTTTCTCGCTCTGGGATACCTATCGGGCCGAGCATCCCCTGCTGGCCCTGCTGTATCCGAAACGCACGGCCGACATGGTCAACTCCATGCTGGCCCATTTCGACCAAAGCCCCGAACACATGCTGCCGGTATGGTCTCATCACGGCAATGAAAACTGGTGCATGATCGGTTACCACAGCGTGCCTGTCATTGCAGATGCATACGTGAAGGGTATCCGGGGATTTGATGCGGGAAAAGCCTACCGGGCCTGTGTTACCACCGCTGATAATCAATTTTATGACGGCCTCGGCGACTATGCGAAATATGGATTCGTTCCGGATGAAAAAAACGGCAATGCCGCTTCAATTACCCTGGAATATGCCTATGACGATTATACCATTGCCCAATTTGCCCGGGCGGTCATCAAAGCCAGCGGGCCGTCGGACACGGAGAAACAGTTCGCAGAGGATCAACTGCAGCGCTTCACCGACCGTTCCCTGAATTACCGCAACCTGTTTGACCCTTCCACAGGATTTATACGATCAAAAAGATCGGATGGCACCTGGAAAAGCCCGTTTGACCCGCTCAGTACCATCGGCCAGGGATTCATTGAAGGAAATTCATGGAACTATTCATTTTATGTTCCGCATGATGTTTCGCATTATATTGCAATGATGGGGGGTGAAACGGCTTTCATCCGCAGGCTCGATTCGCTGTTCACCATGCGCCTTGATGATAAATACTTTGCTGAAACCGAAGATGTGACAAGGGCAGGGCTGATCGGCAATTATGTTCATGGCAACGAACCAAGCCACCATGTAGCCTACCTGTACGACTGGACGACAAAACCATGGAAGACCCAGGAACGCATCCACCTGATCGTGAACACAATGTACCAGAACAAACCCGACGGGTTGTGCGGGAATGACGACTGCGGGCAAATGAGTGCCTGGTATGTTTTCAGCGTCCTTGGATTTTATCCCGTTTGCCCGGGAACAACGCAGTATGCCATCGGCAGCCCTTGCGTACCTTCAGCTTCCATTGCATTGCCCGGCGGAAAAATCTTTACCATCAAAGCAAACGGATTCAGTAATAAAAACATCTATGTTCAATCCATGACCCTCAACGGCAAAACCCTGGAGGCCCCATTCATCGACCATGCAGATCTTGTTGCCGGCGGAACCCTGATCTTCAGCATGGGGCCAAAGCCGGGAATCGTAGTAAAATAATCAGTAACTTTGCAAAAAGTCACAAACCCTTTACCCCTTTTAAATATGAAACATTTACTCCCGATAGCCTTTGTCATCCTCTTTTCCGTAAGCCTGTTTGCACAGGATCAAAAACATGTGGTTTTCCTGAAGGACAAGAATGACAATCCCTATTCCCTGACAAATCCCTCTGCATTTTTAACCCAGCAGTCGCTCGACCGTCGGGCAAAAAACAATGCAATACTCGACATGAAAGACCTTCCGGTGACGCCATCGTATATCACGCAGATTGCATCGACCGGGGCCATGGTGGTTTACTCCTTGAAGTGGTTCAATGCAGTGGTTGTTAAAACAAGTGACCCGTTGATCCTGGCAAACATTGCCGCGCTTCCTTTCGTTGATCATATCGACCAGGTTTTGACAGACCATCCATTGAAAAAAGCAGGCGGTCTGGGTTATCAATCAAGCGGCGGAATCCCTCCATATACTTTATCCCGGTCAGGCCCTGTTGCAAATGTCAAATCCACCGGGTCAATCAGTTACGGCCAGGCATATAACCAGGCCCATATGATTGCTGTTGACGGGTTGCATAACCTCGGGTATACCGGCCAGGGGATGATGATCGCCGTACTGGATGCCGGGTTTTATCATGTTGACCAGATTGCGGCATTCGACAGCCTCTGGCTCGGCAACCGCATCCTGGGAACCCGCGATTTCAATATTCCCGGCAACAATGTATTTGGAGACGACATGCATACGCACGGCACCAGTGTGCTGTCTACCATGGGAGCCAACCTCCCGGGCGAAATGGTCGGCACGGCCCCCGGCGCGTCATTCTGGCTTGTCCGCACCGAAGTTGCCGAATATGAAGCCCTGGTTGAAGAGTACAACTGGGCTGCCGGTGCTGAATTTGCTGACAGCCTTGGCGCTGATGTGATCAACTCCTCCCTGGGATATACCACGTTTGACAACCCTGTTTTCAATCATACTTATGCATCCCTCGACGGGAACACGACACCCATCACACGTGCTGCCGACATGGCGGCATACCGAGGAATCCTTGTGGTGAATGCTGCCGGAAACGAAGGAGGGTCATCCTGGCAATACGTCGGGGCACCGGCTGACGGCGACAGTGTATTCACCATTGGAGCCGTTGGGGCACTGGGAGGCTATGCCTATTTCAGTTCGACCGGTCCAACCGCCGACGGCCGCATTAAGCCTGATGTTACAGCCCAAGGATCGGGTACCACCGTGGTTGCCGGATGGGGTGGCGTAACCCAGGGGAGTGGAACATCGTTCTCGTCGCCTGTAATGGCCGGCGCCCTCGCCTGTTTACTGCAATCAACTCCCTCCTTTTCAGCTGAACAGATCCGGGTGGCCGTTCGCAGTACTGCCTCCAGGGCAAGTTCACCGGACTCGCTGTATGGCTGGGGAATTCCAAACCTGATGAATGCCAGGATTTTACTTTCCACCCCCGATCCGGGACCTGTTGCACAAAATCTCTTTACATTGTTCCCTGTGCCATTTTCCTCAGCGCCTGTTTTAAAAGGAGACCTTAAAGTGACTGAAACACTCCACGTGGATGTGCTTTCCGTGACAGGGCAACTTCTGAGTTCAAAAAATCTCGTGATTCCTGCATCCGCTGCCATTTCACTGGAGAATTTCAATACACTTCCTCCGGGAATCTATTTCGTTCGCATTACCACCGGCAACCATCAGCAGGTGCTGCGTGCCGTAAAAATATAGCCTCTGAATCAGCATTTGCACATGGCACAGGCGAAAAAAAAAGATAAAAAAGCCAGAAAGATGCAACCTGCAGGCTTTGAAGGGCGGTTTTCCAACACCTTATTCGCAGTACTGGTCCTGTCATCCCTTACTTTTATGGTTTATGCCAGGGCGATGTTCCTTGACTATACAAAACTTGACGATTCCATATTTATCGTTGAAAATGCCCACTATAACGCAGATGTTAAAAATATAAGCGTTTCTTTTGAGCGGGGACTTTTCAACCCTACCAAAGATGCTTACTACCGCCCGCTGTTCCTGGTCGATTTTATCATCGAGTCGCATTTCTTCGGCATCAACCCTGCAGGTTACCACTTCACCAACCTGCTTTTTCATATCATTTCAGTTATTTTACTGTTCCTGTTTTTCAAACGGATTAAAATTCCCCCGCTTGATGCATTTCTCCTCGCCCTTATTTTCGCCGTTCATCCTGTGCTCACCCAGGCTGTCGCCTGGATTCCCGGGAGAAACGACATGTTATTGATGATCTTCTTCCTTTCTTCGTTCATCCTTTTCCTGAGATACCTTGAAAAGCCCACTGCTGCGCTCCTGGTTCTTCACCTGGTATTTTTCATCGCCGCCCTTTTTACCAAAGAAACCGCCATCATCATCCCGGTAATCATCGGTGGATTTTCATTGATCTATCTGAAATGCGGATGGCGAAAGCTGGTTTTCCCGCTGACCGGCTGGGCAGGTTCCCTTGTCCTATGGTTGCTTGTGAGGTCAACCGCGTCGCTGACAAAAGATTGGATCTCACCGGTCGAAATGTTGCGTACAGGTTTTGGCAGGATGGAAGTCGTACTGCAATATCTGGGTAAAATTTTCCTGCCGGTGAACCTCACCGTCTTTCCGGTTGCGGAAGATATCACATTGATCTGGGGCATCCTTGCATTGGCGCTCCTTGTTGCCCTCGTTGTATATTCGAAGAGTTATACGCGGCCCCTGACTTACCTCGGTTTGTTCTGGTTCATTGTATTCCTGATCCCGGTTCTGATCGTACCAAAATCGCTGAATGACCAGGTTTTTGAGCACCGCCTCTACCTTCCGGTGATCGGGATCCTGATCATGCTGAGCCAGGCTATGCCCTTCAGCGTAACAGTCAGTCCTAAAATCAAAATCGCCATTGTGTCGGTGATCGTGGTAATATTTTCCATTCAGAGTTTTATCCGCACAAGCTACTTCAGCGACCCCATCACTTTCTGGACCCATGCGGTGAGCGGTTCACCCCACTCGGCGTATGCAAAGACCCTGCTTGGCACCAAAATGGATGACCCTGCGCAACGGGAAAGGCTTTTCAAGGAGGCCCAGGTGCTGGACCCAAACCTGAAAAACCTGAACTACTATCTCGGAAAAGTTCTCTTCGACCGGAAGGAGACCGACAGTGCTGAATATTACCTGAGAAAGGAACTTGTAGCCAACCCGATCCCTGATGTTTATTTCCTGCTGGCCCAGATCGCATTTTCAAAGGACCGTTTTGACAGCGCGGCCGTGAACCTTGAGAAGGTCATTGAACTTAACCCGATTGATCCCCAGGCCAACCACAACCTGGTCCTGCTTTATTTCCAGCATGGCCAGCCGGAAAAATCCAGGCAAATCATTCACAACATGCAACTCAAGGGAATGGACGTGGGGGATGACCTGCTCCGCATGGTGAACGGGAAGTGAAACCTGAGGCTATTTAAACATCGGCAATACCAATAAAGTCAGGGACAACCCAATGAGAATAACAACGGTCCCCCACCCTATGATGTTCTGAAAAGGCCGGTTTGTATATTTCCCCATTATTTTTTTATTGTTGACCAGCAGGATCATGCATACCAGCACCACCGGCAACAATATCCCGTTGATGATTTGAGTCCAGATTGTAATCGCGATCAGCGGAGCATTGGGAATAAGAATAATAATCACTCCCAGGATGATGATGCTGGTATACAGGATGTAAAATTCAGGTGCCTCCTCCCACTTTTTATCAATGCCCGCTTCAAAACCAAAGGCTTCGCATACATAAAAGGCGGTGGCCAGCGGAAGAATGGTCGCCGAGAAAATGGAGGCGATGAACAAACCAAAGGCAAAAACATGCGATGAAAGCGCTCCTGCCAGTGGTTCAAGGGCCATGGCAGCGTCTTTTGCCTCGTTGATGACAATGCCCTTTGCATGCAAGGTGGAGGCACAGGCCACAATGATGAAGAATGCCACGACAACGGTGGCGGTGCATCCAACGAAAATATCAATCAGTGTATATTTATAATTTTCGATCTTCAATCCTTTTTCGATCACCGACGATTGCATGTAAAACTGCATCCAGGGCGCGATGGTGGTACCGATAATCCCGATGATGACCATGAGCGACTGCGGGGTGAATTCCATCTGCGGCCGGAGGATCGACTTCCCGATTGCACTCCAATCAGGTTTCCCCATGAGTGCCGAAACGACATACATCAGCAGCGACACGCTGAAGATCAGGAAAAGGCGTTCGGCTATTTTGTAATTGCCTTTCACAACCAGGACCCAGATCATGAATCCAACAACCGGAACCGAAATATATTTACTCACACTGAATACTTCCATGCTTCCGGCCACTCCTGCAAATTCTGTTGTGGTATTTCCAATATCAGCAAGGAGCAATCCAATGAAAATAAAAAAGGTGACTTTCACCCCGGCGTTCTCACGGATCAGGTCGGCAAGCCCTTTTCCGGTCACGATGCCCATGCGTGCATTCATCTCCTGAACGATGATCAAAACGACAAAAGAGGGAATGAGCGTCCAAAGCAGCTTGTAACCGTACAAAGCGCCTGCAACTGAATAGGTGGTAATTCCGCCTGCATCATTATCGACACTGCCGGTGATGATTCCCGGCCCAAGGATGGCAAGGAAGAACGCGATATTGCGCCAAATTGATTTTCGTCTGAGTGAGGTGATCATAGGGTTGGGTGGTTTCCCGTATTACCTGGTTTTCCTGCGGCTGAGTAAATCCTCTACAATATCCTCGACCACAACGATGCCTTCCATCTGCCGGTCTTTGTTTATGACCGGAACGGCAAGCAGGTTGTATTTCGAGACCAGTTCAGCGAGTGAATCCACTTTGTCGTTGTCAAACACACTCACGGCATATTTGTTCATGATTTCTTTCAAAGGGCTGAAAGGTGAAGCAACCACCAGTTCTCCCAACGAAACGGATGAGAGGAACCGTTCGTTCCGGTCGGTGACAATGATGGTGTAGATATGCGCCGGCTCAGGTTGTTGCCTTCTCAGTTCATCCAGGGTTTCTGCAACGGTAAGGTCCTCATTAAACGTGTAATAATCCGTTGTCATGAGCGATCCTACATATTTATCAGGGTATTCCAGTAATTCCCTGACCTCTTCGGAAGATTCTTTTTCCATCTCTTCCAGGAGTTCCTCAGCTTTGTCCTCTGCAAGGGCATCAAGCAGGTCGGCAACCTCATCGGCGGGCATTTTTTCAAGCACATCTGCAGCTTTCTCCAGGGGCAGGCTCTCCACGATCTGTATCTGGGCGTGCGGCTCCATTTCTTCAAGCACGTCGGCCGCCTGCTCTTCATCGAGGAAGGCGAAAATATAGGTGCGGCTGGCCTTGTCAAGGTCTTCAATGATGTCTGCCAGGTCAGACGGGTGCAGGGTATTCAGCCGGGAAATTGATTTCGACAGTTTAATATTGGCATTTGAAAAATCAACCGCTGCAATGTCATCCCAGAGGATAAATTTTCCCGGGAGGTCAGCCTTGAACGGATCGAGCAACGTCTGGATCGGTTTGTCAATGCCAATACGGCGAAGCAAACCCTCCATCCCCACATCAACGGCAATGGCATAGGTGCCTGCCGGGATCATCACCATGCGGATATCATTCACCCTGACCAGTTTACGCCCGTTGATGTCGACAATCTGCTTGTCTAAAATGTTCTCTGCAAGCCACAAACAATTCGGGAATGCTTCGGGAACGAGGTCGTGGACCTCGAGGCAGGTGATTTTAAGTTTGCGCTTGAATTTTTTTATCTCAAACGATGAAAAATCAAGGATCCTGATCTCCGTCCCCTTTTTTACTTTGATGGCCACCACATGGGGACGCACCGGCTCAGCTTCCTTGCCGGGCAAAGAGCTCTGGTCAATTAAAAAATCCTTGATTTTCCCAAGAATGGTACCATCGTCGGAAATGTAATTTTTACCGAGTATCTGGCTTAAATAGAAGGTAATTTGAGATGTCATGTTCGCCTCCTTCTTTGGTTAACCTCTGTGAAGGAGAGCGACACACCATGATAAAATCAGGATGGAACCCTACCAGTACAGGGGTGGATTGATCTGAATGCTTCGCGCAGGTCCGTCGTCCATTTGATTGTTAAAATTGCCGGGCAAAGATAATGATATATGTGTTATAAATCAAAATAATTGATTGAGCGCAATGGTACCAGGTGTCCAACCCCATGCTTCAGCATGGGGCCTGGGACTAGCTGCCGGAACGCAGCCAACCCCATGCTGCTTGGCGAGGTGCATGAGATGATCCGGCACCTCATGCAGCCAGATGGGGTACCGGATCCGGTGAGGCACCCCATGCTGAAGCATGGGGTTAAGCCTGGGATGGGACAGGCTTGCAGGGAGGCGCGGACTGAAGTCCGCGGATGAAGATATCCATCCAACGCGTCAACCTGACCGTGGACTTTAGTCCACGAGATGCAAGATACCAACCAAAGACGTCTATAACCCCATGCTTCAGCATGGGGCCTGGGACTAGCTGCCGGAACGCAGCCAACCCCATGCT
>CAIVAT010000156.1 GCA_903903985.1 uncultured Bacteroidales bacterium
ACTTATGTCATTTAAGAGAAACATCCTTGACCTCCGTAAAAGAAAGAAGGAGGCCCAGCAGGGAGGTGGCGAAGCAGCCATCGAAAAGCAGGTGGCCATGGGCAAGAAAACTGCCCGCGAAAGGATAAAAGCCATTCTGGACGAGAATTCTTTTCACGAGTACGATCTCTTTGTTGAACACACAGGACGTGATTTCAATATGGAGAACAAGGTTTTGCATGGAGATGGTGTTATAATTGGAACTGGAACAATGTACAATCAGCCTGTAGCCATTTATGCACAGGATTTTACTGTGGCTGGAGGGTCTCTTGGACTGATGCATGCACGCAAGATTACCAAAATTATGGACCATGCGCTGAAAATGCGTGTTCCGTTAATTGGCATCAATGACTCAGGTGGAGCACGTATTCAGGAAGGGGTTAACTCGTTGGCCGGATATGGGGAGATTTTTTATCGCAATACAAACGCTTCAGGTGTGATCCCTCAGATATCTGTCATTCTTGGCCCTTGTGCCGGTGGCGCAGTATATTCCCCGGCACTCACCGACTTTGTATTCGTAGTTGAGAATATTTCCAAAATGTTCATTACCGGCCCCGGAGTGATCAAAACAGTGCTTGGGGAAGAAATTTCTATGGAGGAGCTTGGCGGAGCAATGGTTCACAGTGAGATAACAGGTAATGCCCATTTCTTTGCCAAAAGTGAGGATAAATGTTTCGAGCAAATCAAGAAACTGATCACTTTTATACCATGGAACAATTCACAAAAAGCAAAAAAATTCCCTGTTCAGGAACCATTGTTGAAGAAAAGCATTGAAGAGATTGTTCCTACAGATCCTCATCATCCATATGATATTCGCGACATTATCAAAGCTGTTACCGATGGTTCCGACTTCTTCGAAATCATGGAATATTTCGCCCGTAACATTGTTATAGGATTTGGCCGGATCCAGGGAAATACGATTGGTTTCGTTGCCAATCAACCCATGTACCTGGCCGGAGTTCTCGACTGCGACAGTTCCGACAAGGCAGCACGTTTTATCCGCTATTGCGATGCGTTTAATATCCCAATCGTAACACTTGAAGATATGCCGGGTTATTTACCTGGAGTCGATCAGGAACATGCCGGTGTTATCAGGCATGGTGCAAAGCTTCTTTATGCGTATAGTGAAGCAACTGTTCCTAAAGTGACCGTCATTATCCGTAAGGCTTATGGAGGTGGTTATATTGCGATGAACTCCCGCCATCTTGGAGCTGACTTTGTTTTTGCATGGCCAACTGCTGAAATTGCGGTTATGGGACCGGAAGGTGCTGCCAATATTGTATTCAAGAAAGAAATTGAGGAGGCAGAGAATCCGGCTGAAATGAGAAAACAGAAAATCCAGGAATACAAGGATAAATTTGCCAATCCGTTTGTAGCTGCATCGAAGGGATACATTGATGAAGTGATTGAACCGTCGGAAACACGTGCAAGGCTTATTCACTCGCTGGAAGTATCTGGAAGTAAGGTCGATACGCGACCTGCAAAGAAACATGGCATTCCACCATTCTGATCTATAATATTTCAAATATGAAAGAAGAAAACAGTTCAAATTATCAGGTTTTCGTTGTTAACAGTGCTAAGTATCTCACACTGACAACAAAGAAATATGATAGGAGAAAGAAATGGCAGCGGCTCGATCCGAATGAGATCAAATCTTTTATTCCGGGTTCTATAATCGAAGTTTTCGTAAAGCCTGGACAACGTTTAAAGGCCGGTGAAGTGATACTCGTATTGGATGCAATGAAAATGTATACCCGCGTTACTATGCCCCATGATGGTGTGATCAAAACCATTGAAGTTAAAAAAGGTGACCGTATCCCCAAAAATACCCTGATGGCGACAATCGAATAAAATAATAAAAGAGGATACCTAAACAGGATCTTCTTTTTGTCGGTTTTTCAATAAAAAAGGCTGTCTGAAAAGACAGCCTTTTTTATTGAAAAATGATCTGATTGTCAATTTGTTATTTTTTAGGAGCTTTTTTTGCAACTGTCTTCCTGGCAGGTGCTGCCCCTTCAACTTTTGCGGGTATTGTTGCCTTCCTGGAAGATGCAGCTGTTTCAACTTTAACTGGTGTGGCCAACTTATTTTGGGTCAGCTTAGCTGTTGCAATCTCTTTTCGCACCTTTTTAAGTTCCCTCTCTGCCATTTCAAGCTTTTTCGAATTTGCTGTTACGAGTTCTTTAAGGTGGGCAATTTCTTCATCCTTGGCACTTACAGGAACAAATGCATTTAACCTTATTTTGAAATCGCTCAACACGTTCATATAATTGATAAACGCTTCATAAGGGGTACCGTAAGGATTGAAATATTTATGGACCTCACCATCGGAGAAAAACTTTGTGCACATGTAATACAAATGATCGTTGGTCTGGAGGTAGTCCCAATCCTTGAGCATTGTTTTGTCTGTACAATTTTTCATGCGGTCCTTAAGCTGATAAAGTTTATCAAAAGCTTCTTTTTGAAGTTCATTACCCAACCATGCAGAAAGGTCGCGTTCTTCATCTGCCCATGACATGGGATATGGGACATGGATCGCAGAGACAGGCTGAAGCGTTTTTACAACTTCTGATGGGGTGGAGAATTTCAGTTCACCGGTTTTTAAAATTGCTTCCGGAAGCTTTTTAAGAAAATCAAATATTCCTGTATTTTTAGGCTGAAGTTGGCCGAAAGTGTCGTAATTGATAAATACAGTTACGACCTCCTCCTCTTTGGGAAGAGCGGCCATCCATCCGGCATATTTTTCAGCAGTGAGGGGGTATTCGCTCCAGGAGTGGTTGGAGAAGCGGAATGAAAGGTCATCACTGAACCTGAAATTACGCATCAAAACCTTTAGCCTTGGGTTTAATGCATTGCAATATAGATAATTGGGACTTTTCCATCCTAAAATGTGTTTTGCACCCTCCGTGATCATTGCCTCAAAGCCCATCCGTTGAACCAGGTCTCCAATTTCATCGGAGTAAATCAATTCTGTATTCCTGAAAACCCTCGGGCGGACACCAAAAAGTTCCTCTATAAGGTCATCATGTGCCTTAACCTGTGACTCGAATAACTCGGCATCAGCCATCGAAACCATTGAATTGGTAAAAGTCTCGGATAAGAATTCGACACATCCGGTCGCTGCAAGGTCTTTAAACGAATCGATAACCTCGGGGGCGTACAGTTTGAACTGGTCGATGACAACTCCTGTCAATGAATAGGTTACCTTGAATTTACCGTTATTTTTGCGTATCAGATCAAGAATGATCTTATTTGCAGGAAGATAACATTGGTCGGCTACCTTACGGAGGAAGGTTTCGTTTGCAAAATCATCGTAATAGTAGGCATCGTTCCCAATATCGAAAAATCTGTATTTGCGATACCTGAACGGTTGGTGCAGTTGAAAATTGAGGCAAACTGATTTCATATCTCTTTTGTATTTGAGTTGCTTAATGCGGTTAAATATACTTCGCGAACGTGTTCGGCAGACTGTTTCCATTGCAGGTTATCCACCTCTTCACGACCAAACTTTTTGAACATATTTGACAAGGCCGGATATTTTAATATTCCATAAATAGCATCTGCCGTTGCATTGATATCCCAGAAGTCAACCTTTATGGCATGGGTGAGAATTTCGGCCACACCCGATTGTTTGGAAATGATTGTTGGAACGTCCGACATCATGGCTTCAAGGGGTGATATTCCAAAAGGTTCAGATACAGACGGCATCACATACACATCGCTCATGCGGAACATGTCGAATACATCGTCACCGTGAAGAAAACCTGTAAAGTGGAATTTATCGGCAATACCTAAATGGGCTGCCCGTTTGATCATTTTTTCCAT
>CAIVAT010000157.1 GCA_903903985.1 uncultured Bacteroidales bacterium
AAGTCCGCGGATGAGGATATCCATCCAACGCGTCAACCTGACCGTGGACTTTAGTCCACGAGATGCAAGATACCAACCAAAGACGTCTATAACCCCATGCTTCAGCATGGGGCCTGGGAGTAGCTGCCGGAACGCAGCCAACCCCATGCTGCTTGGCGAGGTGCATGATATGATCCGGCACCTCATGCAGCCAGATGGGGTACCGGATCCCGTGAGGCACCCCATGCTGAAGCATGGGGTTAAACCTGGCGGGGACAGACTTGCAGGGAGGCGCGGACTGAAGTCCGCGGATGAGGATATCCATCCAACGCGTCAACCTGACCGCCGACTTTAGTCTGGATATGGATGATATAAGAGGGCAAATCAGGGAAAGGCCAGCGGAAAGTCAGAGATAGGTTAGAGAAATCTGCTGAAAATTACCTTGGGAAAAAGGATTTTATTCATGTCATCCCTGTGGTGGAAGGGGTGTCATACAAGTGTTCTGAACACGTGAATGGACAGCAAATATAAAACAAAACAAGCAAAAAGCAAAATCATTTTTTCGTTATGGAGAGAATTTCGTACTTACGGAGCGAATTGTTCCTCATTCCCAACTGGCTGCCAAGATTGCACTCCCCTGGAGAACGGGAGATTGCCCCATCGTATCACATTGAATGGGCTGAATTTGCTGATCTTCAGCCCTTTCAGGGCGGAGATGTCCGGGGCGGTCATTTCAATGATCGGAAACATTACTTTTCCCCAGGTTACAAAAATGTCAGCCCATGCCATCACAACCTTTACTGGTGCAATTGTGATCAACCGGACAAAATTATGCACCCGGATGATGATCTGCTATTATTTTCACAACAAATCTGACTATTTTTGTAAAAATTCACAAATTCAACTCATTCATGGAAAAGATACTGGTAATCGGATGTTCGGGTCAAATCGGATCGGAACTCACCCTCGCACTGCGCAAAATTTTTGGTGAATCAAAAGTAATTGCAACCGATATCCGTCCCGCCCCGCCTGAAGTTTCAGGTACCGGCCCGTTTGAGATCCTCGATGTGCTTGATGCCTCCAAACTTCAACTCATCCTCGACCACGAAAAGATCACACAGATTTATCACCTGGCGGCAATCCTTTCCGGCAATGCAGAAAAACGTCCGCTGGCCTCCTGGGACATCAACATGCGCAGCCTGATGAATGTGCTGGAAATTGCCAGGGAGCTGAAAATCCCAAAGATCTTCTGGCCCTCCTCCATTGCCGTATTCGGCCCGTCCACGCCAAGGATGGGGACCCCGCAATACACCATCATGGAACCCAATACAGTTTACGGCATCAGCAAACTTGCCGGTGAACGATGGATCGAATACTATTATAACAAGTATGGGGTAGATACCCGCAGCCTGCGTTATCCGGGCCTGATCAGTTACAAAACGGAAGCAGGCGGAGGAACAACCGATTATGCCGTGGAAATTTTTTATGAAGCGGTTAAACACAAAAAATATGAATGTTTCCTGGGCCCCGAAACCATGCTTCCAATGATGTTCATGCCCGACGCCATTCAAGCCACCATTGGCCTGATGCAGGCGAATGCTTCACAACTTAGTCTTCGCTCAAGTTATAACGTGGCAGGTATTTGCTTTACCCCTCAAATTCTCGCAGAGGAGATCAGGAAGCACATCCCTGAATTCGAGATCACTTATAAACCCGACTTCCGGCAGGCAATCGCCGATTCATGGCCGGCATGCATCAACGATGATGTTGCAAAGAAAGACTGGGGCCTGCATTGCGAATACGACCTGCCCCACATGACCGAAGTGATGCTTGCTGAAATCAGGAAGAAACTTTCGTGATCAATAGTTGTCTTCTCTCATTTGCATATAGGCTTTCGGATGCAGGCATGCCGGGCAGTTTTCCATCGCCTTTTCCGATTCGTAAACATACCCGCAGTTGAGGCACTTCCACCATACCTTCCCGGCTTTCATGAAAACCCGGTCTTCGGAAATATTCTGCAACAGCTTTAAATAGCGCCGTTCGTGTTCTGCTTCCACCTTTGAGATCATTTTAAAGGCAGTGGCAACATCCATGAACCCCTCCACTTTGGCGACTTCAGCAAAATGAGGATACAATTCGCTCCATTCCTCATGTTCACCTTCGGCTGCAGCTTTTAAATTCTGACTGGTTGTTCCGATCATCCCGGCAGGATACATGGCGGTAATTTCGGTCATGCCCCCTTCCAGGAATTTAAAGAACCGCTTGGCGTGTTCTTTTTCCTGGTTCGATGTCTCCATGAAAATGGCGGAAATTTGTTCATATCCCTCTTTTTTAGCAACACTGGCGAAAAATTCATACCGGTTGCGGGCCTGTGATTCGCCGGCAAATGCTTTCAGCAGGTTCTGTTCGGTCTGGGTACCTTTCAATGATTTTGTCATGGCTATCTGGTTTTTAAGTGATTATTTCCACGAAATCCTCCTTTTCCGACCCGCAGGAAGGACAAATCCAGTCTGCCGGCAGTTCAGGAAATTTTTTTTCTTCAATGACTTCATCGTATACATACCCGCAAGCCGTGCACTGGTACTTTTTGAAAACCGATGTGTGTGGTTTCGGTGCAAGTTTTGATCTGTCGATGTAAGTCGGGGCATTTTTGGGCGCGACTCCCTTGCGCATCTGCCTGTAATACAGATAGGTCATCGGTACATTTGTGTCATCCAGGACTTCCGCGTGCAATAATTCGCCAATGAACAGCCAATGGGTTCCAACGTCTACTGTTTGCACGACGGTGAATTCCATGCAGGCAATGCTGTCGTTCAGGATGATGGGAACACCTGTTTCTCCGTATTTTACCTGCATGCCATCCAGTTTGTCAATATCTTTTCCGCTCCTGAATCCAAATCGCCCAAAGAGATCGGGGGAAGCATCCTGGCGCAGCACAGAAACTGAAAAAAAACCGGTGCTGGAGATAAACCCTGCCGTGTAATTGTTTTTATTGCAACTTGCTGCAAACCGGGGAGGCTCAGCCGTTACCTGGAAAACCGTGTTGGAGATAAAACCATTTCCATGATTTTTATCACCGGAACCTACAATGTATAATCCATAGGAAATATTAAACAGCGCTTCAAAAGCAATCATGTTGTATTTTCTTATAAAAATACAATTAATTTTTTAAAGCCCGGGAAGAATTTTCGATAGCACGATCAGGCATGCCGTTCCTCGGGAATGATGATCCAGGCGATGATATACGCGAGAAAGCCCACACCGCCAACGAAAAATGAAACAGCCCACAAAACCCGTACAAGAACCGGGTCAATGGTAAAGAAATTACCTAATCCACCACAAACACCGCCCAGAACGCGGTCATTAATTGAACGATATAATCTTTTAGGTTCCATGAAGTTGAAATTTGAAGATTAGATGAAGATATTTGAATGGCGTTACAAATCTACGGAAATAAAATTTTTTGGACGATACTTTACTCCATGCCTTATCCCGGATGGGCTGGCTGAAAAAACATTTCACGCAGATTTGCACGGATTTTATTCGCGGATTTTCGCAGTATATGCTGTCCGTTTGTCCCCTCGTCCGTGCAACCAAAATCCTCCGTACTTTTGTCCAAAACTCTTCCCATGGAATGGATTGATAAACTGGACGGCAATGTGATCGTTAGCGATGCGCAGGGCAAAATAATCTATATGAATGAAAAGGCGATCGCCCATTATGAGAAAGACGGAGGCAGTAACCTGATCGGCCGGGACCTGCTGGAATGCCACAATGAATCCTCCCGGAACAAGATCATGGAGATCATGACCTCGGGGGAGAAGAATGTTTACACCATTGAGAAAAAGGGGAAGAAAAAGTTCATTTACCAGTCTCCCTGGTTCAGCAACGGCGCATTCAGGGGGATCATCGAGTTTTCACTCGAAATTCCCGCTGAAATGCCTCATTTTATAAGGGGATAGGGGTTTTGGATTATTTTGCGGCCTTCTTTTCGTCGGCAATCTTTTTCAGCACCTCTTCCTGAAGAAGCTTTGGCAACGGGGTATATTTGTAAAATTCCATGGAATAGTTGGCACGTCCGCTTGAAATATTTCTCAGCTGGGTGGCGTAGCCGAACATTTCCATCAGCGGTACAAATGCATTGACTTTTTGAGATCCTTTGCGGTAGCGTCGCATGGCTTCAATTTTTCCGCGGCGGCGGTTGAGGTTTCCCACCACATCGCCGATGTATTCGTCGGGGGTGTTTACCTCCACCTTCATCATGGGTTCGAGCAGCACAGGGTCGGCTTTCATGAATCCCTGCTTGAACGCGATGGATGCACAGGTCTGGAAAGCCATATCGGAACTGTCGACCGGGTGGAAACTGCCGTCGAGCAGCACTACCTTTACATCAACAACAGGGTAGCCGGCCATTACGCCCCGTTCGAGGGTTTTCATGATCCCCTTGTTTACGGAGGGAATGTATTCGGCAGGGATGTTGCCCCCCTTGATTTTTTCAATGAATTCGTAACCCTTGCCTTCGTTCGGCTCCATGCGCATCAGCACATGGGCAAACTGTCCCTTGCCCCCGGTTTGTTTGGAATGTTTATAGTTCGATTCAACTTCGCTGGTGATGGTTTCACGGAATGCCACGGCGGGTTCACCCACGATGGCTTCAACCTTGAATTCGGTCATTAAACGGTCTACAATGATCTCGAGGTGCAATTCACCCATGCCGGCAATGACGGTTTCTTCCGTTTCGTCATCAAAGCGTACATTGAAGGAAGGGTCTTCCATGGTCAGCTTGTGCAATGCTTCTCCGAGTTTTGACTGGTCGGCACGTTTGGCGGGGTTGATCTTGAGTTCAATGACACTGGGCGGTACGTGGATTGATTCGAGCAGCAACCGGTGATCATCACCGCACAGGGTGTCACCGGTTTTGGTGACTTTCATCCCGATGAGGGCAACGATATCGCCAGGGCCAGCCTCCGAAATTTCTTCCCGGTCTTTGGCGTGAATCCTGAAGATGCGGCCGATCCGTTCGTGTTTCCCCTTGGAGGCGTTATAAACCTGCATCCCGCTCCGGATGGTTCCGGAGAAAATACGGGTGAATGTTTGCTGACCAACAAACGGATCGTGGATCAGTTTAAATGCCAGGGCCGAAAATGGTTCTTTCGGCGAGGGGTGGCAGGTATGAAGCTTTTCCGGATCATCAAGATCGGTGCCAGTTACGGCTCCGACATCCACGGGAGAAGGAAGGTAATCAACCACCGCGTCGAGGAGCATCTGCACGCCTTTATTTTTATATGCTGCGCCGCAGAAAACAGGGGTGATCAGCAATTTAAGCGTGGATTCGCGAAGGGCCTTCTTCATCAGTTCAGGTGAGACCTCTTTGTCTTCCATGAACAGTTCCATGATCTCATCGTGGAATTCGGCCAGTTTTTCAACGGCCCAGGCACGTGCTTCTTCGGTTTTCTGTTTATATTCTTCGGGGATTTCGGTTTCAATCTGCTCCATTTCCTGGAACATATAGGCTTTGCGGTAAATGATGTCGATGATTCCCGAAAAATGTTCTTCTGCGCCCATTGGGAGGTGGAACGGAACCGCATTGGCATCAAGATATTTATTCATCTGCGCTACAACCGCAGAAAAATCAGCACCGGTGCGGTCCATTTTGTTGATGAAGGCAAAGCGGGGTACCCGGTAACGGTCGGCCTGGTTCCACACGGTTTCGCTCTGGGGTTCCACACCGCCTACGGCGCAAAAAACGGCAACCATTCCATCGATGACGCGCAGGGACCGTTCCACTTCGATGGTGAAGTCAACGTGTCCCGGGGTGTCGATCAAATTGATCTGGTGGCCTTTCCACGCACAGGTGATGGCCGCAGATGCAATGGTGATCCCGCGCTCCTGCTCCTGCTTCATGAAGTCCATGGTTGCAGCTCCGTCGTGGACCTCTCCCATCTTGCGGTTGGTCCCGGAAAAAAACAGGATTCTTTCGGTAACAGTGGTTTTTCCGGCATCGATGTGGGCAGCGATACCTATATTTCTAAGCTTGTTTAATGGCATGTTGATTGGGTTTTTTAAGGGGGTGCAAAGGTACAATAAATTTCGGACATACTGCAAAAAGCTCAGGATTAATTAATTGTTAATTTTGAAAAACGTGATACGTGATAGTGACGCGTGACAAATTGTCCCCCTGTCACCTTGTCACCTTGTCCGCATAAAATTAAAATTGTAGTTTTGCTCCCTGGTTTCCAGAAGTTTTTCCTCACCGGTATACCTTAAATTTCAACTTTTAACTTTGCACTTTGCATTTTGAATTATGAAAAAGATCCTCGGAATGGGCAATGCCCTGGTTGACATCATGATCCCCATCGAAAGCGACAACATCCTCGACCTGCTGGCGCTGCCCAAAGGCAGCATGCAACTGGTCGACAGGGATCGCAGCAACGCCATTCTGCTGGCATTAAAGGATTACAGGAAAACCCACTCGGCAGGAGGATCAGCGGCCAACACCATCCACGGGCTGGCCATGCTTGGCGCCCATACAGGATATATCGGTGTTGTTGGTGAGGACGAACTTGGCGGTTTCTTTGTGCGCGATCTCATCCAGGCCGGGGTTGACCCCCATATGATCCACAGCCGGCAGGAAACCGGGCGTGCCATTGCCCTGGTGACGCCTGATTCTGAGCGGACCTTTGCCACTTTTCTGGGTGCGGCCATTGAGCTTTCGGCAGAGCATCTGGGGATGCAAAATACAGATATTAAAATGCCAAGTGCAAAATCGGGCCTTTTTAGTGGTTATTCTTATTTTCACATCGAAGGATACCTGGTTCAGAACCATGAACTTATTCGCCGTGCCGTTGAGTTGGCAAAGCTAAACGGCCTGATTGTTTCGCTCGACCTGGCCAGCTACAATGTGGTAGAGGCAAACAGGGAATTCCTCCAGGAAATTATTGAAAAATATGTAGATATCGTTTTTGCCAACGAAGAGGAAGCCCTTGCTTTTACGGGCCATCCGCCGGAGAAGGCCGTACATGAAATCTCCAAATTTGTCGAGATCGCCATCGTAAAAACCGGCAGGCAGGGTTCGATGGTGAAGACTGCCAGCGAATATTGCGAAATTGGGGTGATCCCGGTGCAGACAATCGATACGACCGGAGCCGGCGATCTGTATGCGTCAGGGTTCCTGTACGGGCATTCCATCGGGCTGCCTTTGCAAAAATGCGGTGAGATTGGTGCACTGCTTGCCGGCAACGTGATCGAATGCATGGGATCGAAAATGGACCAGGACCGGTGGAATAAAATGCTACTGGAAATTCAGCATGCATGAAATGGGGGTTCGGCTGGGTGTTTGAGGGAGTAGCTTACCGTGTAGCCGAGGGAACCTATATTGTGTCAGGTCCCGGGTTCTTCAATCAGGGGGGCGAGACACGGTTTCAGATCTTCCGTCAAAAAAAGAACGGCAATTATGTCATTGAAACTGGCCGTGACCTCTGGAAAGCATTTATCCTTGAATTAAAGGATCCTGCGCGTGGCATGTGACGCGTGACCCGGGACGCATGTCAGTCAGGTAAGCCATACCCATCTCTATTGTCTTCATTATCTGCATTTTTTACATTGTTTGCACAACCTGCATTTCTTCCATAATTCCATCAGGGGGGTCTTGGTTAATTGCGGAATAATTCCTAATTTTGTGGCCCTTTCACGAAAACAATAATTTTCAATCACTTATATAATTAATTAGCTGTCATGAAGGTATACCAAACCAACGAAATCCGCAACATCGCACTCATCGGGGGTGCAAAATCAGGAAAAACGACGCTGGCTGAAGCCATGCTGTTTGAAGGAGGCGTCATCAGCCGCAGGGGATCAGTGGAAGACAAGAACACGGTTTCCGATTATCGTCCGATTGAACTGGAGCGTCAAAACTCTGTTTCTGCAACGATCCTTTATACGTTGAGCGACAATAAAAAAATAAACATCATCGACACGCCCGGTTTCGATGATTTCTGCGGAGAGGTGATTTCTGCGCTTCGTGTGGTTGATACGGCGCTGATGATGGTTAACGGACAGAATGGCGTTGAAGTGGGTACCGAAATTACCTGGAGGTATGCCAATCGCGCAAATACCCCTGTTATTTTTATTGTGAATCATCTTGACCAGGAAAATGCAAATTTCGATGAAACCCTTCGTCAGATGAGGACTCAGTTCGGCAAGAATGTCACTTTGCTCCAATACCCTGTGAATGCGGGATCGGGATTCAATACCGTCATCGACCTGCTGAAAATGAAGCAGTATAAATTTTCATCCGGCGGAGGAAAACCGGAAATTTCCGACATTCCTGCAGGAGAAAAAGATAAAGCAGAAGAAATGCATGCTGCACTGATGGAAGAACTGGCCTCCAAGGATGAGGCGTTGATGGAGATTTTCTTTGACACGGGAGCGCTCACCGAAGAGCAGATGCTGCATGCCCTGAAAACAGGCCTGATCAACCGCATGATCTTCCCGGTTCTTTGTACCTGTGCCAAACAGGATATGGGCGTTGGCCGGCTGCTCGAATTTATCACCGGCAGTGTTCCAGCCCCGAACGAAATGCCCGGAATAAAAACGAAAGAGGGCAAAGTACTGACCTGTAAATCAACTGATCCCGCCACTGCATTTATTTTCAAAACATCCATTGAACAGCATCTCGGGGAGATATCCTACTTTAAGGTTTATGCGGGCGAAATTACCGAGGCCATGGATATGGTCAACCCCATTCGCCAGTCGAAAGAACGCCTTTCTCAACTTTTCGTGATCAATGGAAAGAACCGTGAAAAGGTCGAAAAAATGGTGGCCGGAGATCTGGGTGCCACCATCAAATTAAAAAATTCCTTCACCAACAACACACTGAATTCTCTTAAGAATCCCGACGATGTGATTGAACCGATCACTTTCCCCGATCCCAAGTTCAGAACAGCGGTGAAGGCCAAAAGCAACACCGACGATGAAAAGATCAACATCGTGCTGCACGAACTGGCCAAGATGGATCCGACGCTGATCATGGGATATTCGCGCGAACTGAAACAGATGATCTTACAGGGACAGGGGGAACTTCATCTCAACCTGGCCAAATGGCATGTTGAGGTTCTTGAGAAGATCCCCATGGAATTTTATGCACCCCGGATCCCTTATCGTGAAACCATCACCAAATCTGCAAAATCAATGTACCGCCATAAAAAACAATCAGGTGGTTCAGGACAGTTCGGAGAGGTGCACATGTCAATCCAGCCTTACAAGGAGGGAATGGCAGATCAGAATGAATTCCCCATCCGTGGCCGCGATATTGTTGAACTCGACTGGGGCGGACGCCTTCAGATGAATAACTGCATCGTCGGGGGCGCGATTGATGCCCGGTTTTTACCGGCCATCATGAAAGGACTCATGGAGAAAATGGAAGAGGGACCGCTCACCGGTTCATACGCCCGCGACATTGTTGTGAATGTTTACGACGGCAAGATGCACCCGGTTGATTCCAATGAAATCTCGTTTAAGCTTGCAGGCCGCAACGCCTTCCGTGAAGCCTTTAAAAATGCCGGCCCGAAAATCCTTGAACCGATTTACGACGTGGAGGTCATTGTTCCCGAAGATAAAATGGGCGAAGTGATGACCGACCTGCAGGGGCGTCGTGCGGTCATCATGGGCATGGACAGCGAAGGAAACTACCAGAAAATCATCGCTAAAGTACCACTCGCTGAATTGAACAGGTATTCTACCGCGCTCAGCTCCATCACCAGCGGCCGAGCAACCTACAACATGAAGTTCGCCGAGTATTCGCAGGTTCCGGGCGACATCCAGGACAAGCTGCTGAAGGCATACGAAGACCAGGAGAAGGACGAAGAATAACCGTGCCGACCGGGGAAGTTTCTACAGGCAAACATGATGCCTATGCTGTTTTAAAGGTAGGTGATTTCAGGCTGTTCCTGACATTTCGTTTTTTTACAACCATTGCATTCCAGATGCAGGGCCTTATCGTGGGCTGGCAGATGTATGAACTCACGAAAGATCCGCTGGCACTGGGGCTGATCGGGCTTGCCGAGGCATTGCCGAATATTGCAACCGCCCTGTTTGCCGGCCATGCGGCCGACCGTTACAACCGCAAACGCATCATCATCTGGTTTACTTTGCTTTTCCTGGTCGGGACAACCCTGCTGTTTTTGTTTTCCATCAAATCGCTGGGGATCATTGCTGCCCTGGGAGTGTTCCCTATTTACCTGGTTGTTATGATTTCAGGCGTTTCCAGGGCATTTCTTTATCCATCCATCATCGCCATGATGTCGCAGCTCATTCCACGGCACCTCTATACCAATGCATCGACATGGAACAGTACCATGTGGCACATCGCGGCCATCACCGGCCCTGCCCTCGGGGGCATGATCTATGGGTTTTTCGGGGTCCGGATCGCATACATGAGCGTCCTCTTCTTCCTGCTGGTTGCCCTATCCCTGCTTGGTTTCGTTAGAAACAGGCCGGTACCTCAATCCCCGGCCGGTGAAACCCTGTACCAGCGCCTTTCCTCGGGGCTTAAATTTGTTTTTAACAACCAGGTGCTGCTCGGAGCCATGTCGCTCGACATGTTTGCGGTGCTTTTTGGCGGAGCGGTTGCCATGCTCCCGATCTTCGCGGCCGAGGTGCTGATGGTCGGGCCACAGGGACTTGGATTCTTACGTGCTGCCCCCATGCTGGGTGCCGTAGCGATGTCGCTTGTCATGGCGCATCGCCCTCCATTGGTACATGCCGGAAAGTACCTGATGATCGGCGTGGCCGGTTTCGGATTAAGCATCATCTGCTTTGCATTATCCAGGAATTTTTACCTTTCCCTGGGTCTGCTCATGCTCAGCGGGATGTTCGACAACATCAGCGTCATCATCCGGGCTACGGCAATGCAATTGCTCACACCCGATGAAATGAGGGGCCGCGTTGCATCCGTGAATGCCATATTTATCGGTTCATCCAATGAAATCGGATCCTTCGAATCAGGTGTCGCGGCCAAACTCATCGGACTGATCCCTTCGGTGATTTTCGGAGGCATCATGACCCTGGGGGTTGTGGGATTTACTACCCGGTTTGCACCGAAGTTAAGGAAGTTGAATTTAAGGGAGATTTAGAGGGGGCAGGGGAATAGGGTGACAGGGTATCAGGGTAACAGGGTAACAGG
>CAIVAT010000158.1 GCA_903903985.1 uncultured Bacteroidales bacterium
CGCCATTGATCGTAAAACCGTTCGGAAGTGTCCACTCATAACTAAGAGCGCCGGGAATTTCCTGTACACTGAAAACATAACCATTGTGTCCAAGACATAAAGAATCTTTACCGGTAATGGTTCCCGCTGCTTCCGGAATTGAATCAACATGTACTGATAGGGAAACAGATGGTGTGGTATCACAATGATTTTTGGCGACAACACTGATATCGCCCGGTTTAATTCCCCAAACAACACGAATGGTATCGGAATTTTGACCATTGGTGATGGTTACTCCTTGAGGAACAGTCCAAATGTAAGATTCTGCATTCGCAACAGGAACAACCGAATAAGCTGCCGCAGTGTTCTTGCAATTTTTTACCTGGCCACTGATTGAACCCAGGTTTGATAATCCTTGCTGAACTGCCACGGTATAAACACTTGGCGTACTGTTACCACAATTGTTTCCGGCAATAACCGAAATATTCCCTGATGTTGCTGATCTCCAGTTAACCGAAATGCTATTGGTATTCTGACCTAAGGTGATGGTATCGCCGGCCGGAACAGTCCAGGAATAGGAAGAGGCGCCGGGGAGTTCAGAAATCAAGTAATTAGTGGTGGAACCATAACAAACAAGATCGTTTCCTGAAATGGGTCCCGGGGTGGCTGGAGCAGTTCCTACGGTAATAAGAACACTGTCGTTGGAAACATGAGAAGCATTGTCGGAAACCGTTACATGATAACGGGTAGTGGCAGTTGGAGTGGCAACAGGATTCGCAATGTTCGGATTGCTCAATCCTGCCTGGGGTGACCAGGAATAGGTGAACGGAGCAGTTCCTCCGATTAGGGTGACATTCAACTGAGATGTTTGTCCAAGACAAATATTTGCAGGGGTAGCCGATGCCATGGCAAGAAAAGCGCTTCCTGTCATGACACGGATGGTGGCAGTTCTGGTGTGAACCGGGGTGCCATTGGGACCGGCGGCTTTGAAAACGGCCTGATAGAGATTGTTAGGAACATTTCCGGTAAGAACAATATTGACCGGTTTGGTTCCCGGAAAAGAGGTGATTTTATTTCCCTGTGGAAAATGAAAAACCAGTGTTCCTGATGTAGGTGTGGGAGAAATTGTTGCTGAAAGAACAACGGTATCGGTATAGAGTTTTACACCCGGAATAGAAACCTGGAAAGTGGTACTATCGATGGGGGAAAACAGAGTATCCGCGTTGTGATCGAGGGCCATGGCAAAATCAGGAAAATAAGCCGCAACACTCATAAAGGTATTATTGCGAAAATCTGTCCATGCCGACATTGATACTTTTTTATTGGATACAACTCCATTGTAATCACCCTGGTATCTTGGTGTTCCTCCGCCTCCGCAGGATCCGCAATCGATTTTCATTTTTTTATTGGAAATCCTTTGATTAGCAGCCCATGTAGTGCCTCCGTCGTCGGAATAGGTTGAATAGATATAGGCGCTGTCATTGGTAGGAGTATCTCTTGTATCCATAAAATTTACATACAACCTGCCGGTTTGTTTTTCACACCAGATGGCTGGATGCCATTGATGATGCGATTGGGTATTCGCATCATCATTGACCCGGATGGCATTTGACCAGGTTACGCCAAAATCATCGGAATACCTGCACCAGATATCAGGTTTATTGCCATCTCCCGGTGGGTCATTGGAGGCATAAACATTGTAAAGACGTCCGCGATGTGAACCATAACTATTGTCGGCCGCGATA
Source organism: uncultured Bacteroidales bacterium (assembly GCA_903903985.1). Classification (GTDB taxonomy): domain Bacteria; phylum Bacteroidota; class Bacteroidia; order Bacteroidales; family FEN-979; genus CAIVAT01. Next base: position 1,725 of record CAIVAT010000158.1, read on the forward strand.
TAGGGATATGGACGGGTACGCATACCTTGTACTGAATTCCTGCTTTGAACATAGGTACCAACATAACCCGAAAAGTTTTGGTTTGACATTTTCGTAAACGTGGCTCCACCATCTGTTGAACGGTAAAAGGTATAGGTAGAGGCAAAAGAACTTCCCGAATTGGTAACCGTATAAACGCTTCCTCCCTGAATACTGCCGTTGGGTCCTACACAAACACTCATGCCCGGCAAA
>CAIVAT010000159.1 GCA_903903985.1 uncultured Bacteroidales bacterium
CGTCGTAACTCTGTGAGAAAACGTTTTTATTGTTCGTTACATTTTGCAGATCCAGGGATATCGATTGCGATAATTTTTTCGTGCGGCTGTTCAGGGTATATCCAACCTTGAAATCCAGCCTGAAATAATCCGGATAAGTACTGGTATACACATATTCATCGCCTTTAAGGACCTCCCTGCCCACAGCACGGGATGCCTGTAAATCAATGGGAGTATAATATCGTCCGCCGGCATAAGTAACTTTCAGGTCGGTTGTAAAGGCATTTCTTTTTTCATGTCCAAGTTTCCACTCTTTCCCGGCCAGCAGGTTGGCCACATATCTCCCGTTAAAGGCCGTATTTCTTTCTATTCCGTCACTGGCGGTGTATTTTGACTGGTAAAGCGAAGCAGTAAATAAGCCATAGTACCCCCTGCTGAAAAACTTCTCAACGGTTAGCTCAACACCGTAGTTTCTTCCGGTGCCGGTGTTCGTCAAACTGTCTTCCAGGTCGGTTTTAAAACTTGCCCCGGTATTCAGCATGGAGTAACTGCTGGGGTATGTATTGACGGGCACGCTGCAGAGATACTGGTAATAGGTTTCAAGTTTCAGGCGCCAGTCCTTGAATGGCTGCACATCATATCCCAGGACAAAATGATGACTTTTCGTAAAGCCCAGGTTCAGGTTATCATAATTGTATGAACCATCTGCATTGGGCGTTTGTAAAAAATAGACATTCAATGGTTGAGTTTGTGAATGCAATCCATAACCAAAGCTAAAACTGTTTTTGTTATTCAATTCATATTTTAATCCCAGCCGGGGTTCCAGGGAGAAAGAATTGTTCAGGAAGAACTGCTGTGCATGGATGCCTGCATTCAGGGTGAGTTTTTCGCTGATGCTGTATTTGATGTGAGCATAAACCTGGGCCAGCGTGGTGTAACTGTTATAATCCCAGACCTGGCTCCAATTTTCATGATCACTCCTTCTAACCCTGTCGTACAGGTAAAGATTCATATATTCAGCCTGCACCCCTGCTTTGAAAAACAACCTGGAATTAATTTTCAGATTATAATTGGTAATGAATTCGTACCCTGTTCTGGCAACCTTATTTTCCTCTTTGCTGTATGAATTCCGCAATGAATCCATCCCATCGTTCAACTGGTTGGTTCCCGAATAATTGATGCCGATCGTAGAACTTATATACGATTTGTTGTTGATCTGCTTGAAGTGTTTTAAGCCCCCGATGGCAATTTTACTCCTGAAATCAGTCTTGTCCCTGCCTCCATATAATTCGTTCGTAGCACCTCCCTCTATCGAAATGCTGCTGGCAGCCAGGATACCAAAAAGGCTGAACCTGCCAAGTTTTGTCTCCCCGCTGTTTATTTTGAATGAAAGATCCTGGTAGGTGGGTGTAGCGGTGGTACCTATGTCAATCCCCATGGCCTGGGCAATACCGGCCAGTGAATAGCGGTAACCAATCAAATACGATGAACCGTTTGATTTGCTGATGGGTCCCTCCGTCATCGCTTCCAGCCCGGTTATCAACCCAAGCTGGACAGAGGTCTCCCGTTTTTGTGTATTCCCGTTTCTGAAACCGATGTCGAAAACTCCGGAAATCGCATTGCCGTATTCTGCCGGCCAGGCCGAGGTGAAGAAATCGGAGCTCTTCAGCATGTTGGTGTTCAGGGCGCTCACCGCGCCGCCTGTTGTGCCTACCGATGCAAAATGGTTGGGATTGGTCGCATCCATTCCATCGATGCGCCACAAAACCCCCACAGGCGAGTTTCCGCGGATCACAATGTCGTTCCGGCTGTCGTCGGTGGCGCTTACGCCGGCAAAATTCGCGGCCAGCCGTGCCGGATCGCTTCGCCCGCCGGCAAACCGGTTCACCTCTTCCATTGAAAAAGTGCGGCCACTGATGGTTGACAGGCTGTTGATGGTTTTGTCCTTGCTATTGGCCGTGATAACAACCTCACCGAGCGATTTGATATCCTCTTCCATCGACAAATCCAGGATCGTCTCTTTCCCCGAATTAACAACCACGTTTGGCACAAATAATTCTTTGTAGCCGACAAAGGAGACCTTGATCTCGTACCTACCCGGTGGCAGATCGGTAATTACATATGCCCCTTTTCCATCGGTCACCGCTCCTTTTTTTTCGGTTCCGTTCACTGTTTGAACAGTGGCACCGGGAAGTGTGGCCTGGGAAAGCTTATCATTTATAACACCGCGTATTTTCTGCCTGTTGTTTTGGGCAAAAGATGACAGGGCTATTAACAGAAAAATAAGCAAAAAGTATTTTTTCATGTTTGCTATTTAATATTTCTTACTAATCGCACATAGTTTAATCCACCTCCTTCGATTACTCCCGTCTTCCTGTCGAAACGCACAGCGCCGGCACCATGAATGTCTTCGCCGCTTCCATTATCTGCCAGTCCAAAAGCCACATGCCAGGCGTAAGCATACGTACCATTTGCATTTGGAATTGCCGATGTACCTGTCCAATAAAAAGGATAATCAGCTTTTCCACCGGCGTTTATAATACTGGTACAACTGAACATAGCATTTATTGCGGGACCAACATTGGCCGGGTTTGTTGCGTAAGGAGAACGTGTATAGTCCACAATACTTTGAAGTTCTTTAGTGTTCGGCAAACGCCAATCGTTGTGACCAAGATAATTTGCTGTGTTTTGTGTTTGGGCATATGCCAGTACGTGTTCCCAATCCATTCCCGAACCGTTGTCGGTCTGTTGCCACATGAGGCCGGTAGACAGATCGGAAATGGTTCCGTCGCCGTTGTTCTGGAATAAATTGACGCCATACGCAAGATTGCCACGCACACAACGAACAA
>CAIVAT010000160.1 GCA_903903985.1 uncultured Bacteroidales bacterium
TACTTGCATGCTTATTTACCGAAATCCTGCATTCTTATTTACCGAATTTCTGCATCCTTATTTACCGATTTCTTGCATTCTTATTTGCCGAAATCTCGCATTGTTATTTACCGTTTACAGTTTGTTCATTATAGGCATATATTTCCTTCCCCTGACTGTTTTTCCTTTTTGAATATGCATAAATATAGCCGGCAATTAAGCCTATGAGGCCACCAAGCAGTGCCGCTACAAAACTTAACGCAATCCATAGTGGATTCCCCTGCTCCCCTAATTCAAATTTTTTATCGCTGCTTTCCTCGGATTCTGACCTTATTTGTTTCAGCGCATCCAGCGGGATTTTTCTTTTAGATATTTCCTCCTCAACAACTTTCATGAAATTTTCCTGGTAATCTTGTGAATGAAGATAAATGTCCACAAGCTCTGTATCGGTTTTTTGTTCTGCCCGGGTTTGAAATGTTTCCATTTCTCAGCTTGTTATTTTATGTTCCCATTCATGGGGTGGTTTACTAAAGTCAGTCCCCCGAATTGCCTTTCAAATGTACATGATATTTTCATGATTGGTACTCCTGTAATCTGGCGGGTCTTTTCAATGACCAGGGAAACGATATGATGTTATCAGGCAATAGGGTTGGCCTGGCCAGGGATGGATCCGATTTTCTCTTTTGGCATGCCCTTTTTCATTTGCGCTGTTGCATGAGAATCCCCGGCCGTTCTCTGTTCGGCCCCGGTGATCTTGACTTGACAGCGATCACAGTCGATTTCCTGGAACAGACAGGTTGGTTTGAAATTAATTTATAATTTTACCTCACTACACAAAAAATTCCGGGAATGGGTTATTCCTTTAATGAAGTCTCAACCATTGAACTTCTGGCAATGCTGGAGAAGCAGGAAGCCAGGATCATTGATGTAAGGCCTGTGGATGCATATAATGGCTGGCCGTTGCAAAATGAAGCCCGGGGCGGGCATATTATGAATGCAAAGAACCTTCCTGTAAAATGGACAAAATATCTTGACTGGATTGAGATGGTGAGGCATAAACGAATTTACCCCGAACATCATGTAATTGTTTATGGTTATGATGATTCGGACGCGGGTAAAGTTGCTTCAGGATTTATAAAATCGGGACATGGTCATGTTTCTGTTTATAACCGTTTTATAAGTGAATGGTTGGAGGATCCCGAATTGCCCATGCAGCACCTGGAACGTTTTCAGGATCTGGTCCCGGCGCAATGGATAAACGTGCTGATTTCCGGGAGAAAGCCCCTTTATTTCAAAAACGATAAATTCATTGTCATTCACGCCCATTATCGTAACCGCGATGCCTACCTGAGCGGGCATATTCCCGGTGCGATCGATATGGATACTATGGCATTGGAAACGGATGAAACCTGGAACAGAAGAAGCCCGCCGGAACTCCGGAAAGCCTTGCAGGAACATGGAATTACCGTAGATACAACGGTAATCATGTATGGTAAATTCATGTCGCCAGATAACAGGGATCCGTTTCCTGGCAGTGCTGCCGGCGATATAGGAGCGGTCAGATGCGCTTTGATCCTAATGTATGCAGGGGTAAAAGATGTACGGGTGCTGAATGGAGGATTTGAATCCTGGCAGCACGAGGGGTATGAAATTTCTTATACGGATGAACCGAAAAAACCGGTTCCTGAATTTGGTGCAGAGATCCCGGTTCATCCTGAACTTATTGCCGATATGGCTGAAGCAAAACAAATCCTCGCCTCTCCCTTTGGGGAACTGGTATGCGTGCGAAGCTGGCCGGAATATATAGGTGAAGTCAGCGGGTACAACTATATCAGGGAAAAAGGCAGGATCCCCGGGGCCATCTTTGCCGACTGCGGTTCGGATGCCTATCACATGGAGAATTACAGGAATTTTGATCAGACAAGCCGCGAATACCATGAAATTGCTGAAAACTGGGAAAAAAGCGGGATCACACCCGATAAACATCTTGCTTTTTACTGCGGCACCGGATGGCGGGGAAGCGAAGCCTGGTTCAACGCCTGGCTGATGGGGTGGCCGAAAGTATCGGTTTACGACGGAGGATGGTTCGAATGGAGCAATAACCCCGATAACCCCATCGAAACCGGTATTCCTGAGATTGACCATCATGCCAATAAAATAACCCCTCCGGGAAAACCGCATTGCATAACTTTTCCAGTTGCAATCAGTAATTTCCTTGCCAATGAAAGCGATATGGAAATTATCTCTGAAATTTTAACCGGTCTTTCATCTCCCCAAAAACACATATCCAGCCGTTTTTTTTATGACGACAGGGGTTCTTTGCTCTTTGAAGAGATTACCGGGTTGCCGGAATACTATCCGACAAGAACGGAAAAATCGATTTTGAAAGAGGCCGCCCCGGAAATTGTACACGGCCCGGCCATTAAAAATATTGTTGAACTGGGCAGCGGGGATTGTTCGAAAATATCCATTCTCCTGGATGCAATACCCGGTGACAGGATTGCAGAAATCACTTACATCCCAGTTGATATCAGTAAAAACTCCATTGAAAAATCAGCAGGGAAACTGTCAAAAAAATATCCCGGCATCAGGGTTCATGGTATCCTCGCCGATTTCATGAAGCACAGCCATCAAGTACCCTGTGAGGGAAACAAGCTGATCTGTTTTTTCGGAAGCACATTTGGAAACCTCGACAGAATGCAGGAAAAACCTTTCCTGTCAGGCTTAAGATCATGGATGAACCCAGGCGATCAACTGCTTGTTGGATTCGACATGGTGAAAGATATTGCATTCCTGGAAAAAGCATATAATGATGAGCAGGGGAAAACGGCGGCTTTTAATAAAAATATTCTGAATGCAGTAAATCTCTTTGCTGAAACAAATTTTGATCCTGACCAGTTTGACCACTATTCATTTTATAACATTGCAGACGCCCGGATTGAAATGCACCTCCGGGCGCGGAGAAATCTCGAAGTCAGCACGCCTCATTTGAAAGGTAAGATCTTCATAAAGAAAGGAGAAACAATACATTCCGAGAACTCACACAAATACGATCCCGCATATATTCATCAACTGGCAAACAGTACCGGCCTGCAGATTATAAAAATTTATACCGATATTCACCACTGGTTTTCACTGGTGCATTTTCATTAAAAGAACCGGTTTTTACCCTGCGAAACATCTGAAAACACGAGCGTCTGACTCATTTTTAATCAACAATACCAACCATTCATTTCATGAATAACCTGGACGAACTAAAGGGCTTAAAGAGGATCAGTGAAGTGAGTTTTGGCATGTTGTTTTCAAGGCAGAGCGGAAAACAAAAATTTATTGAGATAGAATTACTTTTTGATCCTGGAATTTCTCTCGAGAAGATCAAACAGATTGAACAAAACATGTCGTCGAGAATAATACAGGACATTCCGGATGTTCGCTTCAGACTGATACCCAAAGTCCTGACATCGGGAGCAGGCTGTTGACAAGCTTTTGCGGAATAAGGTTTCCATAGCAGGCAGAACCGCTTTCCCGGCCGTCAGCCGGTGAATTCTTCCTTCCAATGTCAGCCAGAATGGATAAAGTTTTTTAAGACCATGGATGATCAAAAAACCTGTTCACTCAGACATATAATTGATTGATCATTTCTGCCGCCGCCGGATCGATCTGCTCTTTTTTACGGATTTCATCAAACAGGAAGAGCAGATCGGCAACTTTTAACCGTTTTTTCTCCTGGCCTTTGATGTCGTATACGATTCTTCCCTTGTGCATCATGAGGATCCGGGTTCCCATATTGACCGCTTGCTGCATGGAGTGGGTCACCATCAGCGTTGTAAGACGATCCTTGCTCACCACCTCCTCGGTCATCCGGATGACTTTGTCGGCAGTTTTGGGATCGAGTGCGGCGGTGTGTTCATCGAGCAGCAGCAATTTTGGTTTGATCCAGGAAGCCATCAATAGGGTAAGGGCCTGCCGTTGCCCGCCCGACAATTTCCCGATCGGGCTGCCGAGCCGGTCTTCAAGTTCCATGCTCAGCCGCCTGACACGTTCACGGCACTCCCCGGCGACGGTTGGCGGCAACGCCCATCCCAGGCTCCTGGCTTGTCCCCTTTTTGTGGCGAGCGCGAGGTTCTCCGCGATGGTCATGTCAGGCGCAGTGCCGGAAAAAGGATTCTGAAACACTCTTCCGATAAATTTTGCACGTTTGTGTTCGGGCATTTTGGTAAGGTCAATTCCATCGAGCACGATTTTCCCATGGTCGGGAAAAAAATTTCCTGCGATGGCATTCAGCAGGGTGGATTTTCCCGACCCGTTGGTACCTACCAGTACGACAAAACTCTCCGCTTCGATCGTGCATGAAACGTCACTGAGCGATTTTACCTCGCTGACCGTATCCACATTGAATGTTTTGCTTATATTTTTGATTTCTAACATTGTGAATGCACTCCTCTCTTTTTATATTTCTTCAGCATCATCGGGAGGACAAGTGCGATAAATACAAATACCGCCGTGATCAGTTTTAAATCATTGGGATTCATGCCAAGCCTCAAGGCCACTGCAACCAGCAATCTGAATATCAGCGATCCGCAAATGGCGCCGGCAATCAGGTAGCCAAGCGATTTGTCGCTGATCAACGCTTCTCCAATGATCACACTTGCCAGGCCAAGCACCAGCATCCCGATTCCCATCTGAACATCGGCAAACCCCTGGAACTGCGCGAGTATAGCCCCCGACAGGGCGATAAGGGCATTGGAAATGGCAAGGCCCAGGATGATCATCACGTTGGTATTTACCCCAAGCGCGCGGATCATCTGTTGGTTGTTCCCTGTGGCACGCATGGCCGTTCCGAAGTTCGATTTAAGAAACAGGTACAGCAAAAATCCCAGGGCAAGAACGATGAAGAATACAGAAACCATTGTGAAAACATCTTTTGCAGGCACAGTGCTGCCGAGAAGGGTTACATTGCCCGACACGCCAAACACCGACATTCCCAGGTTTTCAACACTTGTGATGATGGTCTTGTCCGACATGAGGGGTATATTGCTTTTTCCCATCACATGCAGGTTGACAGAGTAGAGGGCGGTCATGACAAGGATTCCCGAGAGCAGTCCGTTGATTGCAAACCTTGTGTGGATAATCCCGGTGAGGGCGCCCGCCATGAACCCCCCGGCCAGGGCAACCAGGGTGGCAACCCATGGATCATAACCGGCCACGATCATCGAAGCTGAAATCGATGCACCAAGTGTTATCGACCCCTCGGTGGTGATATCAGCAAAATTGAAAATCCTGAAACTTATAAAAACCCCGAGTGATAAAAGCGCAAGAATCAATCCTATTGTAAAAGTTCCGATCAGAAGTGACATCCTGGTTGCTTTTTATGAATGAATATTGCCGATCCAGCACACCCCGTTTTTAAAATCGCTCTCCCCTGCCCCGGTTAATTCCCGGGCATCGTTGATCAGGTGCAGAACTCCCATGATTTTTTCCTGTTCAAACAACGTAGCAATGGTTTCATCAAGATCGATGCGGGTCCTTTTAAATGGATGATACGAGAATACTGCTGTGTGGAAATGTTGCCTGATGTTGCTGCCGGGTGAAAGCGGCCGGGTGAACTCCAATAAATCATCACCGGTTCCGGAGGCGATCCCCACCGTGATGGTCATCATTTTTTTATACTCGGGCTGGGTGGTGAAATGGATGCTCTCCCTGGCTTCCGGAAACGTGAAAGGATTTAACGGACGGTCCTGGCCGGCGGTGACCGCTGTGTTGATTGAAAGGCCCACAAGTCCCGACGTTTCAGCCAGCATGACCATGGCAAACCGTTCATATCCGGTGATCAGGAACAACTCGTTGATCAAGCTGCTGAAACCGACAGATTCATTCTGCTGATTCGATGAAAAACTTACCGTTTTGTCAAAGTCCCCCTCGAAGAAAATGCCATACAACAACTTGATGGCCGGGATTAGCGTCCCTGTTTTCAACATGTAGTCGGGGCTTTTGGAATTTCCGGCGGGGCCATAGACAACTGCATCTCCAAGGGCGATGAATTCGCCGAACCTGTTTTTACAATCATCGAAGTCAAGGCCGATCGCCCCCAGCCCCAGGCCAAAGTGTTTTCTCCCGAAATTCAGGTTTTTACAGTCGTCGGCCGTAAAGCCTCCCTCCCTTATCTTTGCAGGATCTCCAGCGAACCTGCATTTCATAGGCTGGCTGCCCGGTATAGTGGAAATGGTGTAATTAAAACCTGCCGACTCAATTGTTTTTGCCACTTCTTCAACCAGGGATGTGGCCGCTGTAACTTTCCATTGAAGAATACTCTTTAATCCGGCCATCTCCAGGATATCCTCAACGTTCTTCGACGCTGATATGATCCCGAATCCTCCGTTTACCTGGTGGTACAGTTTGGCATATTTTAACAGGATCCTGAGGCCAAGGGAACTCATGTACTGAACTTTCCTGAGGTCAAGGGCAACGTTGTAACTGCCTGCATTAAGCATGTCGCCCAGGTATTCATCAAGGTGTTTGGACCAGTATCCGTCAATTCTGCCTTCGATTTTCATGAGCGAATATTCGTCGGACTCCTCCCGGACAATATCGAGTTTCTCCTCCATGGACCTTATTTTGTGATGATCATATTTTTTTGAAAGTATATCTCCTTCGGAAGGATGATTTTAAAGAACGCTGCAGCCGACGGGTTTATCAGGATATCGGTTTTGCGCACAAATTCAAAAGGAATTTCAGCAGGATTTTCGCCGTCCAGAACCCTTTTGGCAAGCCTTGCGGCATCTGCCCCGGCCTGGTAGTAATCCCTTGATACAACAAACACTGCCCCTGCTTTGGATTGGTCGCTAACAAACCCAAAAACAGGAATTTTCTGATTCCGTGCGATCGAGATGATGCTGGCAGCGGAAGCAGAGGTCAGATTATCCACAATCTGGCAAATAAGATCCGGCTTTCGGGCGGCCAGGGACATTGCCGCATCGGTGATCTCCTGGCTGCTGGTAACCGGAACCGCGATCAAGTTCAGTCCTGCCTGCTCTGCGAAATCTTTCAGTACATTCATGTTTTTTACCGAATTCGATTCTCCCGGGGAGAACAATGTCCCGATCCGTCTTGCACGGGGCAGTATGATTTTCACCCATCTGATCATCCCTTCATAATCTCCCAGCGTTGAAATTCCCGTGATGTTGGGAAGATGATCCTGAAAAGATTTACCGGCTCCCGCAAGCACAGGGTCTGCGACAACGGTAAATATGACGGGCAGGGCCCTGATCTTTTTCACGGCGGCCTGTAGCGTAGGTGTTGAGGAAATGAAAAGTATATCCGGACGATCGTTCACTGCTTCGTCCAGCATCATGTTCAGTGCGGCCATATCACCCTGCGCGTTCGTTATGTAAAGATCGTAGTCTCTGCCTTTGACAAGGCCCAGGGAGGTCAGTCCGTCAATGATGCCATGCCCTGACAAATCCGACAACGGAGAGTCATTGAACTGGATAAGCGAAAACCTCTTCCTGGCAGTATTGTTCCTGCTTGAAATTTTATCGGTCAGCAGCAGCGCTGCGGAGATGACAACGATGATAACCAGTATCTTAAAAAGTGGCCAGATAGCGGCCCGTATGGAATTAGCCAGTGAATGTTTCAATGTATGACCGTATTAGCATTAACCTGTGGTTCATCCATCGCAAAGATAGGTGATTCGTACGCAAAAAAAAATGTCAGGGGGTTCAGTGTCATCGGGCAGAACACTTTTCCCCTGATTATCCGGTTTCAATACTTTTCATCAATGAAACCACCCTCATCTCAGAAACGACGGAATTATTAAAACGCTCATCTAACGCTGACCTTTCGGCTTCACGAGAAATCATAAAATCTACGGCTTTATCGTCAAGGTCCTGTTTCCGGCATATTCCTTTTTTATTTATCCAACCCAAATGAAATTAAAAGTCATAAACACGATACGATGTCTTTCTGTAATTTTGCATAGCACTGAAATAACCAAACTGAAGAATTCGCGCCCGGGAGAGGGTCTTCCTCTCATCCCCGAAATGGAATTTTACAATCAGTGGGATTTATATGCCCGCTGCTGAAAAGTTTGAACATTCATAAACACCGGAGTGCATTAAAAATAATTTGTAAAATGGCAACAGATAAGAGTTTTGTAGAATTCATTGTTGATCAAATTGAGCATGTTGGTCAGGTTACCTTCAAAAAGATGTTTGGAGAGTATGCCGTATACTGTAACGGAAAGGTCGTTGCACTTGTTTGCGACAACCAGTTCTTTATAAAACCAACCGAGGGTGGAAGAGCCTTTATTGGGAATGCTCTTGAGACTCCGGCTTATCCAGGGGCAAAACCAAGTTTCCTCATTGACGACAGGGTTGAGGATCGGGAATGGATCAGCAATCTGATCAGGATCACCTGTGAAGAATTGCCTGAGCAGAAAACCAAAGAGAAGAAGCAGAAAAAGTCAAAATCTTAAAATTCCGGCACATGTTCATCGGACATTATGGGTTTGCATGCATGGTCAGGGAAAAGGCTTCAGACATCCCACTCTGGCTTTTATTCGCATCGGTACAACTTCTGGATATCATTGCTTTCACACTTGTGCTTCTGGGGATTGAAAAGGCATCATACGTGCCCAGTGATAATCCTTTCTTCAGGAACTGCCTGGATTTGCCCTATTCCCATTCTTTGAGCGGGGCATTGATCGTATCTGTTTTAGTATTTTTCCTCTTTTGGGTGCTTGATAAGAAATCGTGGGCATGGATTTTGGGATTATGTACTCTATCTCATTGGTTTATCGACTTGATTGTTCACACCCCCGACCTTGGCATTTTCCTCGGCAGTTATAAAGTCGGTCTCGGTCTTTGGAATTATCCGATTCTGGCATATATACTCGAAATAACAATGGTCGTGACGGGATGGCTGGTTCTTAAGAAAAACAACTACTCATTTATTTTCATATTTCTAATGGTTGGTGCTTTTACAGGGATGGTCTTTGCTGCGGAACCACCATTCTTCAGCGAACATGATGCATTAAGAACTTCTATCGTGCTCATTGTTAACTTGTTATTTATTTTCCTGGCCTATCTGTGGGATCTGAAAACAATTTCAAACAGAATTGATACGGGGTACCGTGACAGCAGGCACGTATTCAAAACTGATTAACGTTATACTGTTGAATTATTTACAGGACAAAACCATTTAACCGCAAGATGACACAGTTATACTCCACATTAGCGAACATCTATCATGAGATGTATCAGCACATTTTCGATTACGATAAAGAATTTGATTTTTATGATGCGGTTTTAAAACGAAACAACTGCCATAAAATATTGGAGATTGGTTGTGGAACCGGGATGCTTGCCAAGAGGTTCATTAAAACCGGGTATGACTATCTTGGGTTGGATTTGTTCAGGGAAATGCTGGATATTGCCCGTTCTGAGGTTAATTCAGACCGATTCATCCAATGCGATATGCGCGAAATTTCATTTAACAAGCAATTTGATGCGGTTTTGATTACCGGACGATCTCTTGCCTATGTTACAGAAAATCAAGGCATTCTTGATACTTTGAATGGGGTTCACAAATCTTTGAAGGATGGGGGACTGTTCATATTTGATGTATTCGAGGCAACCGGGATATTTGATAATTTCAACGATTTTGAACAGGCCTTTGAATTCGATGACAGGAAGATAAAAAGGATCAGCAAGTTAAAAATGAACCTTTCAACTGGCTGGACTTATAACTGGTATGCAAAATATATCATCGAACAAAACGGGAAAATAACGGAATATGATGACATTACAACTTTGAGAGCTTTTACGAAAGACGAAATTTCACTGTTTCTGAAACTGACTGGTTTTAAGATCAGGGAGATCATTGAAGCGCCGAAGACATTCACAATTATTGCAGAATAATAGCCTTGAATAGTACAACAGATCCAAAATATGATTTATAAAAGATTAATTTTTTTAATATTACTGATGAGTTTAGTAATTACTTCCTTCCAAACAAATGTGACCAGAACGGGTAGACCTTCAGGACAGATTAATCAGAAAAACAAGGAAAACACTTCAAGGCCTCTTGTATTGTCTTTCAGTAAATCTTCATATGGTAAATCAGACACCATCAATGCCTCCATCTTTAATAAAACAGATTCCGATATTGTCATAGCTCTGAGGTGCGGATTTTATCTTGAGATGTCTTATCAGAAATCAGTGAACGGGCGCTGGTCGGAAAACAAGGAATTATCATATATGATGTTGAAATGTCCAACCCATATATACACTATAAAGCCACACGAAAAATATGAATTTTCAGTTCCATCCGCCCTTTTCAAGTCCACGGGCAGTTTTCGGCTTTTAGTTTCATTTACTTTTGCCGCAGAAAACAATAATCAAACAATCACTTCTGTTCCGTTTAAGATACGATAAATCAATACGGGTTATTCCCGGTGAACAATCATACAACAGGGGATTTGGTGAGTGTGTGTATTTTCCGTTTGAATCTGTGAAATCAAATATGTGACTCTTCATTGGAAAAAACGGTCGCTTTGACCAGCCTTCGCCGGAGCTGCCCGGCCATCTCATTTGACTGATTTTTAATCGCATACGGTGGTCAGGCCAAACCGGCGGAAGGTGGTCAGATGATCCGTCTTGTCCACAATTAGACTATGCCAGTGTCATCCAAAGAAGAAGGCCGTTGCACGGAATGACAATTTCAAATTCGCAAAGCCTTCCTCAAGAAACTCCAAGCTTTATTTATAGATAACCTCCTTTAACAATTTCCCTCCATAAATTGTCCTCATACTTACCCTGCTTTCGTTCAATTTCTTCGTCGCTTCTTCGCCTCCGATGATTTTTTTACTGATGGCCTCCCATTTATCTTCCGATCCTTCCATGGCGGAAAGATTCTTGAACTCCGTCATCAGCATGACGTCCCAATCGTCGGGATTAGCTGCAGCGCCATAAAGAATCTTGTAAGAGACGATCATCCCCTGCTTGACTGCTTCATCATGTGTGGCCTTCCAGTTAGCCTTCAGGTTATTAAGGTATTCAACGGTCATGTTGGCACTAAGCTTAATAAAGCCTACTTGCCAAACCGATCCGTCTTTATAGGATTTCTCCTGAGCTGATAGCGTTGAACTAAATGTCAAGCTCAAAGCAAGTAATAAAAATGTGATAATTGATTTCATATATTTAATTGTTAATTATTGATTTATAGCTATTTATGATTTATTCTTGCAGGTCAACAAGCAATCATCCCTGTATTGACCAACACGCATTCAAATATATAAAACATTATTCATATTTGGTCTAAATTATCTTTATTTTTTATGGTCAGCATTTATCTGGAAAAAACGCTCGATTTGACCAGCCTTCGCCGGAACAGCCTGACCATCTCATTTAACTGATTTTTAATAGTATAAGGTGGCCAGGCCAAACCGGTGGAAGGTGGTCAGATGATCCGTTTTTTCCAGTTGAACGATGGGATCGTGTTTGCAAGCAAAGGCAAGAAGGCATAAAAAGAGCCAAAGTCCAAATTTGCTTTTGATGATGTTCATAATAATGGATTAAAAAGACTTCCGGGCCACGATACATATCGCGACCCGGGACAGTCAAACCAAATCAAGAAAGGAAGAGAATTTATAATTTCACGACTTTAAGTATTTCAGAGCGTTCATTTGTATAAACATGAATAAAATAGATCCCTGTGGTAAGTTCAGGCATTGAAAATTCGTGTTTTCTTTGATTATTTAGGTTTTCAGTATGAACTTTTAGACCATTCATACTGTAGATCTCTGCTTTGGTCATCATAGCCTGGCTGTCGCCCTTCACCTCAACCGTAAATGTTCCGGTAGTAGGATTTGGGTAAACGCGAACTGACTGATTGTTGACGAATTCAGGAACGGAAGAGGTGGTCTGCTCTTCAGATACAGGTGCGCTCGCAGCAGGACTCTGCACATGTGTGCAATACTGTCCGTTGAGTGTTATGTACCCGTGAAGATAACCACCATAAATAACCGAAGTACCGGGCAAAAAGTTGATCAATTGGCCGGCAACAAACGTTGCAGAACCACCATTCTGAACAGTAACTGATGTTCCGCCGCCGGCAACCGTAATAGCCTGGCTAGCACTGAAACACGTATCATGGCCGGCGGCCACATTGACACCCTGAACAGTATTGTTTGCCGGTACAAGCGGAGTCACTCCTCCATTGATATGATTCGTCGGAATGAGGTCATACACTGCATTCGTAAATTCATTGACCGTAAATGGCAACGCACCGGTTCCACCTAAATAGGTAAATTTGATCTCAAACAGGGTCGTGCTGTCAGGAACTGCAAGTGTATTCAGACTTGGTTCCAGCCAGTTTGCAGCCACCGTATTTAAGTTTCCCGAATAGAACCACTGGGTTGCCGGCATACTCGAATAGAAGTTTACCAGCGTGTCATAGTGAAGAACTGCAGGATCATAGGTGATTTGAATGTTTGCAGCACTGATTGGCGTCCCTGCACTGGTCGCACCTTTCAATTTAACCGGGTAGTAAAGGATATCTCCCGGCGTGGCAGTTTTACTAGGAAGTGTAACAAGCAGGGCACCAACCGGGTAATTCACTGTCATGGTAACCGTATTTGAGGTATAGATGCTGATCACACAGGGGGCATTGGATGTAAGGAAACAGAAAATGACATCGCCATTTGCCGGGGGATAAGTTAAAGTCGGACTGTTGGTTCCCGCATTCAAACCATTCACCTTCCATTGGAATGTTGGCGAAGAGCCTCCATTGACAGTAGTTGCAGTAAATGTAACAGGAGTTCCTGCCATGACGGGGTTCGCAGAGGCCGAAATCGCAATGCTGGCAGTTTGTGGATTGACAGCCTGCAAAACTGTATTTGAGATAGCAGGTGATCCCGTTTTGCATGCAAGGCTGGAGGTAAGTGTACAGGTAATCACATCGGTGAAAGCCGGTAAGGCATTCGCAGGAGAGTAGGTGTATACCGGGCTGTTGCTGCCAACATTGCTGCCATTCTTTTTCCATTGGTACACCGGCGTAGAACCGCCATTTACCGGTGTAGCGGTAAAGGTTACTGGCGAATTGGCACACACAGGATTTAGAGAGGATACGATGCTAACAGAGACAGGGAGAACCGGGTTGACGGCAACCGGCAGGGTTGCTATAGCGGAACCTGTATAAGAAACGCTGATACTTTGAGCACCTGCAGTATTCCAGGCAACAGAAGCAGTATTGTCATTGCTGGTACCTCCGGCCGTGATCGTACCGCCAGTCACTGACCAGGAATAATTGGTTTGCCCTGGATCTGCTGTGTAACCATTGCTCGTTGAACCCTGACAAACATCAGTCGGTCCTGCTAAAGATGCAGGTGGAGGGCTGATCCCACCATCAAGGTGGTTAGCCGGAATCAGGTTATAGGAGGCATCTGTAAAATCATAAACTGTAAAAGGAAGCGAAGCAGTTCCTCCAAGGTAGGTAAACCTGATTTCGAAAAAAGTTGTGCTGTCAGGAACGGCCACGGTAAGTAAGGAGGGTTCCTGCCAGTTTGCAGCCACTTTGTTGTTGTTACCAGAAAAATACCATTGACTTACAGGTGTTCCAGGATAGAAATTGAGAATGGTATCATACGAAAGAACAGCAGGATTGTATGCGATCTCGATGCCTGCTGCACTGATTGGCGTACCTGTTACACTGGCACCTTTCAGTTTCACGGGAAAATAGACTTTCTGGCCTGGAATTGCAGATATCGTGGAAATTGTAACAAGTACCGGAGGAGTTGTCACCGTCATAGTTATAACATTGGAAGTAAAAGTATTGTTATAACATGGACCATTGGATGTCAGGAGACAATAAACCACATCTCCGTTTGAGGGTGTATAAGAAAATGTGGGACTATTTGTT
Source organism: uncultured Bacteroidales bacterium (assembly GCA_903903985.1). Classification (GTDB taxonomy): domain Bacteria; phylum Bacteroidota; class Bacteroidia; order Bacteroidales; family FEN-979; genus CAIVAT01. Next base: position 13,897 of record CAIVAT010000160.1, read on the forward strand.
CCCATATTGATGCTATTCACTTTCCACTGGAAAGAAATAACTGGCCCCTGATTTGCTGGAGTGGCAGTGAAAGTAACTGAAGTACCTGGGGCAACATTCGTTGCAGAAGCACCAATCGATACACTCGTCAACGGATTCACCGTTACTGGCAAAGTCGCCTGAGTAGCACCAGTATAAGAAACCTTTACACTATAAGATCCTGCAACAGCACCCCAGGTCACAATAGCCGCATTACTGGTACTTGTATTACCGGAAGTGAATGAGCCCCCGGTTATAACCCATACATAATTTGTCTGGCCCGGATCGGTCGTATAAACATTACTGGTAGAGGTTGCACAAACGGATGTTGGCCCTGTCAGGGAAGCCTGGCTAAACATCGCGTCGCCCTCCCTGGCTGTTGTGTTGATATTGGGAAGGTCATTCCCAGCCCCGTTTTGTTCTGCAGGGGAAGCTATCATGTTAATTGGCGTTGCCGCTATCGGTGGCGTGGTAATATTTACCCTTCCAAATCCGACATATGATAACAACAGGATAATAAATAAAAGTTGTATCTTTTTCATTTTGTTTTTTTTAATTAATTATGTATTATCAATACTATGAAGGCATTACATTTGCTTTATAAGCTAAGATATGCTATCGCGTTTTTTAACTTGTATCTGCTGGTTTATCTGACCAGCAATTTTTGCGTATAGATACCATCCCTTGTGGTTATCTTCATGATGTGTAAACCATTGGTCAGGTTATCCTGATGAATTGTTGCAGGAAGGACCAGGTTCCCGGTTGAAAATTCCAGTTGACCTGTCAGGTTATATATTTCCAATTCGTCGGCCTGCCCATTGCCCGTTTTGGCAGTAATGTGGATCACATGGTCGGCACTCCAGGCACAGAAAGCGGTTTCGCTATGTTCTTCTTCTCCAACTTCCTGAAAATGTAAAACGAATCTGCCTGATTCAGCTGTTCCATCTGATGCAAATACAAAGGCGCCTGTATTCCGGATATTGATCACGGTTTTAGTGATTTTATCCTCAAAAAACAGGGGTTGGCCCGTGTTGAACGATTCGATACCACCAAAAGAAATTTTATAGGATCCGGCAGTATTTGTCTTGAATTCCACAGGAACAGAAACAAACTCAGGCTCCGTGTTGATAGAAAGTACGCTCTGATCCGATGCTTTTGTGTATATCTGCGGATACGCGCTGTTTCCTGTCAACTTCCAGGCATCATGACTGCTGTCAAAACCAGCTGTTGAACCTGGAAGTATCTGTACAAATGCCTCATCATAATGATTGGTATCATTTGTGTTCAGCAGCCTCATGGAAATCACATTAGAAACAGTTCCGACATTTTTATAAAATGGTTGTGTGCTGTGCAAACGTGAACCTGCAGGTATGGTAAGGGATGAACCGGGTGCGTTGCTTTTTACAAAGAAACCCTGCATGGCCGGAATGATCCCATCATTTAGTGCTCCAATCGATCCATTCCAACTCACAAATTTATAGCCTTCCCAAACATACACCGCGTAATCGAGGTTGGTCCTCCCCCAGTTTCCCTGCTCCCACTGAATTGCGGAAGGATAAGGATTGCCGAGCAGGTTGAGTCCCCTTGAAGAAGCCTGGCTGCCTGCCGTGTAAGACAGGTTGCCTTTTGTTACCGCGCCGGAATTGAACAGACCCTGAAAATTGAATGTTGCCTGGGCCGAACCATTGATGCGGTAACCGGATCCGGTTTCCAGGTTCGACGCCGACGGTAGAGTCATCCAGGATGAAGCACTTTCAACATATTTTTCAACGGTGTTGCTTCCGAAGACACTGGCTGTCGCATCAGCAACCGGTGACGAGACCAGGTTTGGCATGCCTGAACTGAAATCAAGGAAACGGGCGAATTTATTAACACCTGTCCCTGAAACCATTCCACGTACAATGAGTGATCCGCTGCCGGTTGCGTCTGACTGCAGGTTCATACTGCCATTGTTGGTATAATCCATGTTTGCCGTAAGTGAATAACCAGCGGATAGATTGATCGTTGTTCCCTCGTTGATGGTAATGACTTTGCATACTGCATTGGATAATACTGTAACTTCCCCTGTTTCGATGATGGCATTCGTACTGTCGCCTGGGATGCCATTGCTCCAGTTGGCAGCAGTAATCCACGGCCCGGTTCCGTTCCATCTTGATTCACCTGAACCCAATGATGGCGTAATCTGTCCATTGACATAATGAACCCCGGAAATGATATTGAAGGCTGAATCAATCAGCAAACAACGCGCACTGTCGAAGTCAAGCGTGGTTGCACTACCCAGATAATGATAAACAATTTCGAAAAGTACTGTATTGTCCGGAATATTCAGTTTATTCCCTGCTGGCTCTATCCAGTTGGTACTGTACTCAGTTCCGTTTGCACCGAAAAACCATTGGGAAGCAGGTGTCAGTGCATTGAAATTCAAAGTTGTATCATAGGTTAAACTTGTGTTGATATAACCAATATGCAACTCCAGCCCTGTCACACCTTTCCCCCCTGTAAGTCCGTTTAACCCTTTGACAGAAACGGGCAAATGCACATCTGTACCGGGGTTTTGCAACAGTGCGCTTCCCACTGTGACCGTAATTTGTGCATGGACGGCAATTAAAGCGAATATTGCCAGGAATGTAATTAGCACTTTTTTCATATTGTTTTCATTGAATTTTAGTGGGTTTGATCCATCCTTAAAATCACCGCCAAGACGCTAAGAAATCATCTGAACTGTTAGCTTTTTTGGGCCTTTGCGTCTTTGCGGTGAATGAATGACTTTGATTACTTGGCTGCCGGAACTAAGCTGTTGTTGACGTCACCACCAGCCAGTGATTTGATATTTTGGACAACATCTGCACCATTGACTGTCACTGTAGGTGTTTCAAATACATAGTTTGCAATCTTCCAGGCAGGCAGCGGCGTAATATCCGCAAGTTTTTGCCTCATCACAATCGGATCCTGTACATTAACCGTATTTGTCTGGTTAACATCGGCAGCCTTCTTTTGAAGCGGAGTGAAAGTGACCAGGTTGGAGATTTCCTTACGTGTGTTGATTACATCCTGAATACCGAGTCCACCCCATGTTTTAGCGCTGGTTGCATCAAGGACATAAACACCATCGATCGCGTAGATCGAGAAATTACCACTGACATTTGCTGTGGCTGTTTCAACAACTGTACCACTCTGGGTTTTCAGTGATACGATGGTTCCGTTCATAGGGGTATTTGCAGCATTATCATAGGTTACAAGACCGGAAACATTTCTCGACCAGCGTGAAGCACCCCACACCGGTGATGTTGCCAATGGGAGGAAGTTCGGGCCATTCAGGTTGAAAGGATCAACAAGTTGGATTTCCGTATTATTTACAAAGGTATTGTTGTGACGGGTTGGAGCCTGGTACCAGGTTTGTTCGGTTGTGGGAGTCCAGTTTTGTCCTGCAGGCACATCAAAGTTTGTTGTCATGCCCGACATGAATGTATTTTCAATCTGTAAAAGATTGGCGTCAGCGTTCGCCATGGTATTGTTGCCATCAATGTACAAACCGGTGGGCCAGCCCATGAATACGCAATTGTGAACCTTGAGTTGGGTATTGCGGCGAAGGTGCATTGCACGTTTGAAATTGGCATCAACGGTGGTCGCAAGTGTAACCATCGGGCCGACGATCGTGAAGTTGCTGAAAGTTCCCTGAGTATTCGGGGTATTTGCCGAACCGGTGGCATCATTATCAGATTCAAAGCCATTTGAACCGGAAATATCGGCAAAATTTTCACGTAACCCAACGCAGAACTGGTATTTGCCGGCAAAGCCATTATCCGTGTCAAACTCATCATCCTGACCTCTGAAGGCAATAAGATGCTTGCCATTATTTGTGCCGCCAAACCATTCGTAGGAATCGTCAGCGCTGTAGGAAACCTGGATATAATCTTCAATAGTTCCGCTACCGACGCCACCATGGGTCAGTCCATTGATTTCATTGTTCGGTGCAAAAGCGTAACCCGGGAATTCAATACGGACATATTTCAAAGATCCGGAATTATCCGCATCATTCGGGGTTAACCCACCACCAAATGCAGAACCAACTCCACCTTCGATTACTCCGGATCCACCTGGCAGATTTACAGTAGCAAGTCCACAAAGGATTACACCGCCCCAATCACCACGTGCGCGGCTTCCGGCATTTTCATTCGATGTAAACACGATGGGCTCAGTAGCTGTCCCATTCGCAATCAGTTTTGAGCCCTGCTCGATGATCAGGGCACTCTTGTTTGTTTTGTCGCCACGGATAATGGTTCCCGGGTCAATGGTCAGAGTTGCGCCGTTTCTGACATAAAGCCAGCCATTAAGTTTGTAAATAGTCTTGGCGGGTGTGAAATTAGGGCCTGCCAGGTTGAAAGGATCAACCAGGCTGAGATCAGTATTGTTTGGAAGAACACTATTGTGACGGCTCGGTGCCAGGTACCAGTTCTGTTCGTCAGTTGAGCTCCAGGTCTGTCCTGAAGGAACGGCAAAGTTTGTCGCCATCCCGGTCATGATGCAATTCTCGACCTGTAAAACATTGTTGGTGGCATTTGCCTGAGTGTTGTTGCCGTCAATATACAGACCAACCGGCCAGCCGGCAAAAACCGAGTTGTAAACGCACAGGGTAGAATTCCTACGGATATGCATGGCACGCTTGAAATTGACATTGATCGGGGTCGAAGGAGTAACCAACGGACCAAAGATACTTACGTTGCAGAAGATGCAATGGGTGAGCGGCAGGTTTGAGCTTCCTGTAGCATCATTGTCAGACTCAAAACCATTTGAACCTGAAATATCAGCAATATTCGGATCCCTGAGGGCAACGAGGAACTGGAGTTTCCCGCCGAAACCATTGTCTGTATCAAATTCATCATCGAGTCCGCGGAAAGCAATAAGATGTTTGCAATTCACTGTTCCGCCAAACCATTCAAAAGAATCGTCATTGCTGTATGAAACCTGGCAGTAATCAACTGTAGTGCCATTTCCGACACCACCAAAGGTGATCCCATTGATCTCATTATCCGGGGCAAAAGGATAGCCTGCAAATTCGACACGCAGATATTTGAGAATTCCTGAATTATCGGCATTGTTGGGGGTTGCACCGCCACCATAGATTGAACCGACGCCACCTTCAATAACGGCCGTGCCACCGGGCTGGTTGATCGTTGAATAACCGCAAAGGATCAGTCCGCCCCAGTCGCCACGATCGCGTGAACCCGGAGCCTGGTTTGAGGTCATCACAATAGGCTGAGTCGCGGTTCCCTGTGCAATAAGTTTAGATCCGCGATCCATGATCAGCGCTGCTTTGTTTGATTTATCGCCGCGGATAATGGTCCCCGCCTGAATGGTCAGGGTAACTCCCGCATCCACATAAACCCATCCGTTCAGAAAGTAAACATTGTTCGAAGTCCAGGTTGTATTTGCAGTAATGTGACCAGCGTTGATCGTAACATTGGTTGGAGGATAAACCGTATTCTGGGGATCCCAGTTTGCCCATCCCTGTGTCCAGTCATACGTTCCGAAAGCGCCTACAAAATTGACCTGTTCGAAAAAGGGATCCGAAAGGTTTGAATTCGTAAACGAAGCTGTCCCAACAACCGGTGAATTACTTGACGACCAACGTGTATTCGTGGTAATCACATTCGTTGTTGTTCCGGTAGGATTTGTTGATCCGTCTCCAACAGTGATATTGGTGGCAGGATAAACAGTTGTTTGCGGTGTCCAGTTGGCCCATCCCTGGGTCCAGTCGGTTTTCCCAAAGGCACCTACATAAGTGACTTTTTCAAAAAACGGGTCGGCGATCTGTGAAAAACCCGTAACAATCAACCCAATAAGCAGGGTAAGCGTAATTAATGTTCTTTTCATAATCATCTAGGTTTAAAGGTTTAAAATTGTTTTCACTTGACTATTTAACAATCATCATTTTACTTTGTACTGAGGTCCTGTCCCGACCTGTGAATGTCATCTGATAGTAGTAAATTCCCGCAGCCAAATCGCTTGTGTTTAATGGCACGCTGAAAGCACCCGGTTTGCTTGGTCCGCAGAACAATACCGAAACCATCTGGCCCATCGATCCATATACAGCCAGCTTAACGAATCCTTCCTGGTTAATCCTGTATCCGATCTGTGTTATTCCTGAAAATGGATTGGGGAAGTTCTGGAACAGGGTAAGATCATCTCGTTTACGTTCCGTTGATCCGGTTAAAATACAGGTATCGCATTCCGAGAAGCAAACCAATTTTAGAATGGTATCATTGGCTGGTACGAGCAGGGTTCTGCTTCCATTCGCAGCACAGGCAGGAGGCACTGTTTCATAGTTGGCAGCGGAATTTCCGTTCACAAATTTATACTGAACCAGGGTGCCGGTCGGTAAACTGTCACTATAGGAAAACACACTGTCCACTGAATTGATCATCGGAGTTGCGGCCGGGTTCCAGCCCTGGAATGTGCCGGAGATATGTACACCGTCGGTGGAGATATTCTGCGTTATCATATCCACCCTGAAGGTTACCTGTCGAAAAACAACCGGTGCATTTACTGCTCCGTTCACCGGTGCAGTTGGAATAATATTATATAGTGCATCCGTAAATTCATTCACCATAAAAGTTAAAGGTGAATTGCCTCCCTTGTAGGTGAATTTGATCTCATAAAACGTGGTATTGTCGGGAATTGCGAGGGTAAGTAAACTTGGTTCAAGCCAGTTAGCCGAAACCAATCCGTTATGACCGGCAAAGAACCACTGGCTTTGCGGCATTGCAGAATAAAAATTGGTGAGCGAATCGTAGTGTAAAACTGCAGTGTCGTAAGAAATCTGGATGTTGGCCCCGCTGATGGGAACACCGCTGCTGCTGGCTCCTGCCAATTTCACTGGAATGTAAACGATCTGTCCGACAGTGGCTGTCACGGTTGGTACAGATACAGTTAATGTCTGAGCCTGGGAACCAAAAAACATCGCCAGAACAAAAAATATCAATACTTGTCTTTTCATAATATTTATTTAAATTGCATAGCTTATCCCGAAAGAAAATACCCGGCCCGGGGTGTATGCCTTAACCTTGATGATGGCATCAGGCAGGCCTTCCGTTTTCATGGTTTGCTGGATCAGGGATTCTTGATTAAGGATGTCTTTGATTCCGAATTTTACTGCCAGGTTCCGTCCGATCCTTTTTTGTATGGTAAAATCGAGGATGTTCCGAGGCATTTCGTATGAGTTGGGAATATCTGGAGTTCCGATACCTACGATCCGTTTGCCGAAAACATTGTAAAGCAGGCTGAGAGAAAGATCGTTTTTGACATTCTGGAAGTAAAGTCCGGCATTTACGATATATGGTGACTGGCCGTACATGGGCCGGTTATGATCGAGGACGAACAGGTACTCAGGGTTCGTTTCCACGCGTGATCTGATGTAGGCTGCATTGAGCACGACTGAAAAGTTCCTGAACGTCCGTAAAAAATTATGTTTTGCTGCCCAGTCCTGAAAGCCGATCCTGATATCAACTTCGGCGCCAATGCTGTTCCCATTGATCGCGTTGAGGTAGTGGAGGTCCCATTCCCCACCTGAGGCAGGCACCCAGGTTGCTTCAATCGGACTGTCAAATTTTTTGTAAAATGCACCGAGCGTGATCATTTCACCCGGGCTTGGATACCACTCATAACGTAGATCATAGTTATCGATGTAACATGATCTGATACCCGGGTTGCCGTAAACCGTCACATTCTCCTTAAAATTATAAAATGCAAACGGGGCCACCTCCCTGAATTCGGGCCGGTTGATGGTTCTTCCGTAAGCCAGCCTGATAAGGTTCTTTTCATTGATGTTGAATGTTACATTCACCGAAGGAAAAAGGTTGACGGTATCCCGCGTTGTTTGTACGACCATTTCACGGTTCGCATCCGGTCCTGAGAGAACCAGTTTGTTACTTTCCACCCGCAACCCACCATATATGTTCAGAAAAGTTCCGATCGGGATCCTCAATGCAAGATAACCTGCCAGCAATGTGTTTTCAATTTTATACTGGTATCCCGGGTCATAAACCTCCCGGTAGATCACCCCGTCCTGGTAATTGAAATTGCTTTCGGTATATACGCTGTCGATAGGCTGATGCAGGATCTCCTGGTTAATGTAACCCGTTTTTGCCCAGATCACGCCAAACGGACGGACATAGAAATCGCGGTTTTTCAGTTCGCCGAAGATCCCGGTTTTGATTTCCGGCCTGAAGGTACCAATCGTGAAGGAATGCTGGTAGTTGGCATTCCCGTTGTAAATATTTTCCTTTACATCTGCAAACAGCCTCGCATTGCCGTCGGCATTGGCTGTGGCTGTATAGTCAAGCTGGTAGGGGTAATAGGTGGTTTCATTCTTTTTGGGTGCATAATAATTGATCAGCCGGTTGTCGGGTTCACTCTGGTTGGCATATGAATATCCAAAGGTCCATTTCAACGAATTGGATTCATTCATGGTATGGGTTCCGCCAACTGATCCGGAATAAATTGTTCTGCTGGCATACCCGAGCATCGTTTTATATACATGGTTGTCATCCCGGTAATGGTCCACCCCGGTGCGGATGATGGTGGAGGTGATCCCTGTCTGGTTGAACAGGTTGTTGAATTCAAAAATATTTTTTCCTGCTGCAAGCGACCAGTTTGAGATGGCACCGATGCCGATACCTTCATCGTTTTCCGAATCCTGGTAAGATTTTGAATAGGTCACACCACTACTGGTGGTTCCGTATGATTCAACCTTTAAACGTTGGATGTCGTCGATGCTGTGGCTTAACTTATAGCTCAATGCCGTAATAGTCCCAATTTTTATACGTCCGGCATTGAAAATGTGGCTGAAATCAACATTGAATTTATTATCAAGCGGTGCCGTTCGGCCGGTGCTTGAGGAGATCGAACTGAATGAATGGGCAATGTCGAGCATCCGCTGCTTGCGGTAGGCGTTCTCTTCAGGTGTACCGCCACTGCTGTAATCCTGCAGTTGAAGGACTTCGTTTGTTGATGGAACGTTTCCGGGAAGTTTTCGGGTTCCATTGTCAAAACCCAGCCAGTCGGTGCTGCTTCCCTTGTATTTCTGAAATTCCTTGAAGGATGACCCGTCATTGTATCCTACCGTATAACCAAAGCCGATGCTGTTTTTTTCCGGTATGTTTTTCGTGGAAATCTGGATGAAAGCTCCGGCGAAATCAGCAGGAATTTCAGGGGCAGGGGTTTTATAGATTACCATATTGTTAATCATATTACTTGGAAGTACATCGAATGAAAAGGCGCGCTGGTCTGTTTCACTGCTGGGAGTTGATGCGTTGTTAAGCCATACGGTGTTATACCGTTCGATGAGCCCGCGAACCACCACAAACCGGCCACCCATAATGGTAACGCCCGGGAGTCTTCTGATAACCTCCGAAGCATCCTTGTCCTGCGATTTGGCGATCATTTGCGACGAAACACCAACAATGATCAGGTTACTCTGTTTGCTGGAATTGATGACCGATATCTCCGTGTCTGTTTTTTTTCTTGCCGTTACCGAAACTTCAGAAAGCTGCGTGGTGGTTTCGGTGATACCGTGATCAAGGGTCGTTACTTTATCTTTACTGACTTTGACCCCAGGGATGGTATCGACTTTATAAGAGATAAAGGAGACGATGATCTGATAGGTGCCTGGTTTGATATTTTTAATATGGTAGTTTCCTTCTAAATCGGTCGATGCCCCAATCGTGGTTCCTTTGATAAATACACTTGCGCCAACAATGCTTTCCTTTGTCTTCAGATCAGTGATATTTCCCTGGATGGACCCCTGGCCAAATGATGTCAACGAAAGAAATTCAATAAATAAAACAGAAAAGAGTATGATGCAATGCTTCATTGGAAATATTTGCGGCAAAATTACCGCACGGGCTCCATAGGGATGTTAATTGAACATTAACTCCTTGTTAACAATATGTGAAGTTTTACATACCTGCCTATATGGCTATAACAATCAGCTTTTATTGAATGTGTAAGAAAATTGGAGGATTTTATCCGGAAATCGATATAATATTTAATATTCAGTTAACATTTGGCAACTTGACGGTTATCCTGAACGATTATTGATAACTTTCCAATAAACTCCCGGCTATTTGTCATGCAAGGTAGTAGGAGTAATTTAATAGATATTTAACATGGGTCTTACTTTGTAATTGTACTTTTACGGGATTAACCAACAAAAAGAATAAAACATGAAAAAACTAATAAAAGGTTTGCCGGAGGTTCATATCCTCGGGGATTTGAAGGAGGTAAAAAAACTTATCTCAGGAGTGAACAAGAAAAAAACCCTTGTCATATTCCAGGACGGAGATGAGGGATCATTTTACCTGGAGATTGAGAAAAAATTTCAATCGATCTTACAGAAAGACATCAATCAGCTTGCAAAAGATTACCGGTTGATATTCTTCTCGTTTTTCCCAAGCCGCAAAAAGGTTGAGCCAATAATTGATGATCAACCTGAATTGATGATGCCAGAAAAGAAAGAGAAAAGGGAAAAAGGAAAGAAAGAAGAGAAGAAAGCGAAAAGTAAGAAGAAATAGAAATAGGGGTTATTATTTTTATCCTTCCCAAAATTTATATCCGATACCTTTAACGGTTTTGATACTGCTGATGCCCAATTTTTCACGTATTCTGCGGATATGGACATCTATGGTTCTGTCACCAACAATAACATCTTCGCCCCATACATTATCAAATATCTTGTCACGGGATACAACTTTGCCATTTTGTGAGACTAGGAATAACAGCAGTTCAAACTCCATCCTCACAAGGCTGATCTCCTGATCATCCTTTATGACAATGTAACGGCTTTTATCAATCGTAAAGCCTTTCAGGGTAATGATACTCGTGTTTTTAGGCACCTCTTTCAGCCTTCTTAACAAAGCCTGGACACGACTCACAAACACTTTTGGTATAATCGGTTTGGTAATATAATCATCGGCACCGGCCTCAAATCCGGCAATCTGGGAATAATCTTCCCCACGGGCAGTTAAAAAAATGATCAGCGTATCAGCGATATCAGGATTCTTTCTGATTTCAAGGCAGGTTTCCATGCCATCCATGACAGGCATCATCACATCAAGAATTACTAAATGCGGCCTGTGCTGCTTGATCAGGTTAAGTGCTTTCTGTCCGTTTTTTGCTTTTAAAACCTTATATCCTTCCCGACCTAAATTATATCCCAGGAATTCAAGAATATCCGGTTCATCATCAACCAAAAGAATTGTTATCTCGCTATTTTCCATACAATATTAATCTTCTGCCCAAAATTCAGCGATTTTCATGAATACAAAGATCATCTCTTCAATGCAACAATATGTTAACTTAAAAACAAATAATGGTTAAATAATCGTTAACTTATTAGGACCATTTGGAAGTCAGAGAATTAATGCTAATTTAATATTCAGTTAACACTGGCGGGGGGCGTATACGCTACATTTGCCTCAAAAATTTCTCCCTATGAAAAATAAAGGAATATTATTGGTCTTGGTTGTTGTTTCCCTGTTGAACCTCCATGTTTCAGCTTCGAAAAAATCACCCGGAACATCAGGCCCATCAACGCAGACTTCCTTCTCAGGTGTGATAATAGACAAAAACTCCAATGAAAAACTGGCCGGGGTATCGATCCAGATACCTGAGACCGATCAGAAGATCTACTCCAATTCCCAGGGCGAATTTACACTGGACGGAATTGAGCCCGGAACCTACAAAGTAAAAATTAACTGTATTTCTTATAAGGACAAAGAAGTTACGGTAAAAGTTACCAAATCGCCAAAGGAAAAGGTTAAGGTTCTGCTCGATCCGATACAACCATAAGCGCGGAAATACGCTTCATTCCTTCCGTTTTTACAAAAGTACTACCCTGCTTATATTCTTTGCTGGTCCTATGCAATTCATCGTACGTCATTGGTTGCATTGTTTATACTTTTTTCAAAAACGGGAGCCTTTGCAAGCAACTGTTTAATGCTGGAATTCGCCCAATTGACTTAATCCGGTTGGCCAAAGCGAGGCCGTATATTAAATATTTATTACATAAACATAAACATGCATCTGGCTGCATCAATTGATTAATTTTGCATTATAAATGCTGCATCTCATGAAAAAAACCGCCATACTTTTTCTTCTTTTTATTATATTTTTAAACACGCTCACTGCCCAGGATGTGATCCTGAAAAAAGACCATTATATACTCCGTGACAATGGTAAAGCCTATTCCGGTGTTTTCAAAGAATATAATTCAGAAAAAAGACTTATTTCAGCAACTTGTATAAAAAATGGTTTGCTTGAGGACTCGACCACTATTTATTATCCGTCAGGAACAATCAAGGAAATAAGGTCGTACCGGGATGGGCAAAAAAATGGCATCTGGACAACCTGGAATGAAACAGGAAAAAAGACGGCAGAAGCCAGTTTTAAAAATGGCAGGAAGGATGGTTTCTGGTATGTATGGGATGACAACAGCATAAAACGATACGAAATGTACTATCAGCAGGGCGAGAAAAAGGGGATATGGATTATCAGGGATGAAAACGGCAATGTCACAAGCCGGGAAGAATTTAAATAGTCGGAAATTCTCAGCCTGCTCAGTAAATAATCAGGTATGGTCAATAAGGATCGTCTCCACGACCGCGCTCACCTCCGGCATGAAATGTTGAACCAGGTTTTGGTTATAATCAGTAAGCGTTTGTTGAAGTATATGTAAGGCCTTCCGTTCTGCTTCAGGCATATTGCTGTTCTCCTTCAGGAACCGATCAATAGCTTTTCCCAATACCACCCGGTCATGCCAGTCACCGATCATCATTTCGGTTTTATTCAACGATGTGATCACCTGATCAAGCCATTTTCCGGACTTGACCGAATAAACAAGGGTGGAAATGGTCGCCATCGCCTTGAGTGTCTTTCGGATTTTATGTATGTCGTCTTCGTCGGGTTCATTCAATTGTAAATCTTTAACTTGTTCAGCCTTGACACTGATATATGCATTTGTTTTAGAGCGGAGTTTGAAAAGGGAACTGCGATGACAAATTTTTTCTATCATCTTATCCGTATCCGATAATTCTGCCTCCTTGAATGTTTTAACCATTTGAAGAAACTTCTGAATAGCCTGGCGCTCTTCTTCCCTCATCCAAAAAATAAAGGTATCATATTCAATAGCCTGAGGTTGCAGATTTGCGAGCAAAATGTAATTCACTTGTATCTCCCGGATTTTCCCGGCCTGACGATATAAGGGCCTGAACAATTTATACCCTCCCTGATGCTTAAAGATAGTTGGGTCCAGCATCTCAAAAAGACCATATAAAGCAAAAATCCTTTTTACATCAAGTCTTGCCCGGTGGATATCCCTTGAATCACTTGTAATGCTGGCTTTGTAAACATGTGCAAGGAATGACGTAGTCCTTTTCCGGTAGAAGCGGTACAGAAATTCTCCGATCTCTTTTTTTTTCATGAGGGTTGGTGAGGATTAGCCTTGGTATTCAATGCCATTGTCAGATAAATTATCTGCCCGTTTTAATAATTTTGCCGCTTTATTCAATTCCTTGAATAATCGAATTCCTTCGTTTGCCAGTCGCTCAAGTCTTGCCTGAGAAACATGTATGCCGGGGATGTCTTTCAGAACATCATTCCGCTGATTTTTCCATGTGCGTATGTCATCGATCAACCCGACCTTAATATGCGCTGAAAAATCAGGATGCTTTGCACTGATACTTAAATTCCTGATACGATTGATCAATTGTGTGAAAGTGAGTCCATGCTTTTTCGTTGGTGGTTGCAATTTTTCAAGAATTTTTTTCAACTTCTGTTCGAAAATTGAAGTTAAAATCCATGAAGCTTCAAGGTAAAACTCATGTTTTATTGCTAATCCGGCCTTTTCGACTAACCTTTTACCACTATGCCTTTTTTCAGCGATGTGTTTTTTGCCTTTCATTCCTGGGCTTTTGAGTTTATGATCCATGATAATTCAATAAAGGTAGCGCATTATTTACCAACATATGATAAAACCTATCATTCAATTACCAGGCATACTGTCGCTTCAAACGGGCTGATCTGCATTTTCTGAAAATAACTGAATTCTTCTGTTATGCGGTGTGTCGAAAAAAGAACTTTACCATAGGCATGTTCCGGCAATGAGAGTGTATTCTGGCGACCCATAAAGTTCAGGAAAACAAGGATACGTTCTTTTTCAGTTAATCTGTAATAAGCAAGAATACCATCTTGTCCATTGCTTACTGGCACCCATGAACCTTTCTGAATCGCTTCACTGGTTTTTCTGAGCTTTATAAGATTCCTGTAAAGGTTTAACAGCGATGATGGCTCACCTTCCTGCTGTCTGACACTGCGCAACCTGGTGTCCTTGTTTAGCGGTAGCCAAGGATTGCCGGCCGTAAAACCTCCTTTGGGTTCCGGAACCCACTGCATGGGTGTCCGGGCTTTGTCCCTGCCTGTAAATAACGGCCAGAATTTTTTGCCCAAAGGATCGCGGATCTTGCTTTTAGCAATGTGGGTATTGTGCATGCCGATCTCCTCACCGTAATAAATGAAAGGAGTTCCCATAAGCGTCATGAGCAATGTGGCTGCGACCCTGGCTTTTTCTTCCCTGTTTGTGCGCCATGGAAACCGGTCGATGCTTCTGAAAAGATCGTGGTTCGACAAGACGTTGCATGGCCAACCACCTTCGGGGATACTGTCATACCAGGTTTTAATACTTTTAAAATAGGAATGTGCATTCCAGGTGCTGAAAATCAGGGAAAAATCAAATGCCAGATGCAGTCCGTCTTTCCCTTTTGCAAAATATCTTGCTGCGGTCTTAGCATCCCCCGGAGGATGCGCATAAATTTCTCCAATGCTGACCTTATCCTCCTGCCGGTCCAGTAATTCCCGGATCTGCCTCACAACTGTGATCGACCGTTTTCGGTTGCGGCTATATATATGCTTCTGAATTGCCTGAATCCCGAATACTACCGGGTTACTCCTGAATTTCTTATCCTTGGCGATCATATTGATAACATCCAGCCGGAAACCATCAACCCCTAAGTCGAGCCAGAATTTCATCTCTTCAAAGAAAACACCTGGCAGTTCCGAATCCCGCCAGTTAAGATCAGGTTGTTCCTCAAAAAAAGAGTGCAGAAAATACTGTCCGGATTGTTCATGGAATTTCCAGGCACTACCTCCAACTGCCGATTTCCAATTATTTGGCGGACTGCCCATGACCGGATCCTTCCAGATATACCAGTTTCTTTTCGGATTGTACAAGGAGGAGGAGGATTCAATGAACCAGGGATGTTGGTCGGAGGTGTGGTTGAGGATCATATCAAGAATGATTTTGATACCGGAGCCATGTGCCTTCGTTACAAGTTCAAGGAAATCTTCCATGGTTCCAAAAACAGGATCGATCTCGCGATAATTGGAAACATCGTACCCAAAATCCACCATGGGCGATTTATACATGGGGGAGATCCAGATGCCATCAATTCCAAGGTCCTTCAGATAGCCCAACCGGCGAATAATTCCACGGATATCTCCGATCCCGTCACCATCAGAATCCTGAAAACTCCTGGGATAAATATGATAGATGACTCCATGTTTCCACCAGATCCAGGGTTCAATGTTGTTCTTGCTCATACGGTACAAGCTTCGGTCATCAATCCCACGTCCTGCAGCAACCGGTCCATAATCTTATCAGCCTGGTAAGCTTCTGCCCGCTGCAAGGCTGCTTGTTTCATCTTTACCCATGATTCCGGGTCAAGAAAATAACCAATTGCTTTCCCGGCCATTTCTTCACCCGAATCAACCAGAAATCCACATACTGAATTCTCCAGAATATCCTTTGGCCCCTTGGCATTATAGGCGATAACAGGCAACCCGCAACTCAGCGCTTCAAGGACAACGCAACTGAAAGTATCGAAACGTGAAGGCAGCAGCAGGAGATCTGCCGTTTGATACAGTGCAGGCAAAAATTTCTGGCCAACCCATCCCAGAAAGAGTGCGTCCGGCATCGCCTTTTTCAGTTCTTCCTCTGCAGGCCCTGTTCCTGCGATGACCATTTGTATTTCCGGGATTACCGACCTGATCATCCTCGTAATTCGCGGGAGTTCAAGAACCCCTTTTTCTTTACTGATCCGGCCTGTATATAGAATAACAGGTTTCAGTTTGTTGAACTGCAGCCTGTCGAAGAGAATTTCCTGGCTTCTCTTTTCCGAAGGTTCAGAGAAAATCCTGTCAGCCCAGTGAGCGGTCAGAAACACGCGCGACGGATCAAATCCCATGGCCTTGCTTGTCAGCCATTGCTGATGGTCGGTGTTGAGTACGAATACGTTTCCAAATCTCTTATAGTAAATCCTGAGGATCCGTTGCAGCCTGTTAAGACCTGTCTGCTCCAGCGATACCACCTCTTTAGCAAAAATCAGCCAATCCGTGTGCAGGTAGAAGAAAACTTCAACCGGGAATACTTTTTTCAGCCAAAGCGCTGCAAGGCCCATGGGACCTTCGGTGGAACAGATGATCTTGTTATAATTGCCCCGCCTGAAAATGCGTTGCACAGAAAGATAGTTGGGAATTCTGAAAGGTTGTTGCCGGTATAACGGGAGCGTGAACTCAGTGACGGGCCTGACAACAATGAGGTGGTCTTCCGATTGCATCGTATTGCTGCAAACAAGAAGGTCAACGGGTAAATTACGACGCCTGATCTCCAGTAGGATTGCCTTCAATACAGTCGATACCCCATTGTGATCTCCATACGTATCGGTCAGCCAAAGCAGACGGCCTGCTTTTTCCGATCTATCAGCAGTTATTTCCTTTGTATTTGATTTCATTCGTTATTCTCCCAGATAATATCCCTTATCCGAAGAAAGGAAAAGCTCTTCCTCTGAAAAAAAAGTGAAATTCCCTGTCCTTTGAATCGGTCTGTACTTCCCATCTGATATTTTGGGACTAACGAACATTCCACGCAGGAGTGGAAGCTTATCCCGTCTGGATATTCTGTTGATCTCCCTTGATTGACCTGTATTTTTTTTCATAATACTTCTGATTTTTGCGCAAATTTCTGCTTAATATCAGCAGATTTTCCGATTTCATGATAACTTAATAATTTCTTAACAGTAAATTAATATTTTCGTAATACCCTGTTAACATTGGACTTACATATGCTTGGTAATTTTGCATCCAGATAATGAAAGAACGATCCTTGCCCAAACGTGAAGTTGACCTTGTCATCATTTCCGATGTACATCTTGGGGCATTCGGCTGTCATGCCAAAGAGTTGTTGCAATACCTGAGAAGCATTAAACCCCAAATGTTAATCCTGAATGGGGACATCATCGATATCTGGCAATTTCGCAAACGGTACTTCCCAAAATCACATTTGATGGTGATCAGATACCTCACTGGACTGATCGCTAAAAACACCAAAATCGTTTACATCACCGGGAACCATGATGAGCTGATGCGGAAATTCACCAGATTCAACATTGGCTCATTCAAACTGGTGAACAAGTTACTGATCGATCTTGGCGGGCAGAAAGCCTGGATATTTCACGGCGACGTCTTTGACATCACAATGCAACACAGCAAATGGCTGGCGAAATTTGGTTCTTTCGGATACGATCTGCTGATCCTGTTGAACAGTTTCGTGAATTTCATGCTGACCAGCATAGGCAGGCAAAAAATATCCTTTTCACGCCGGATCAAACACAGCGTAAAACGTGCTGTTTCGTATATCAACAAATTCGAAGAGACCGCCGCCGGGATCGCCATCTCAAAAGGATATGGATACGTTATCTGCGGCCATATCCACCAACCTGAAATGCGTACAATCAGCAATGCCCAGGGATCAGTGACCTATTTGAATTCCGGCGACTGGATTGAGAACCTCTCCGCACTCGAATATCATCATGGGGAATGGCAAATCTATAATTACCGTGAAGATTTATATGCCCAGGCTTACGCAGCTACATCAAAACAGTCTGTATCGCCAAGCCATAAGGAAACATTCGAAGAGCTCCTGAAGGAGTTTGAACTCGGGTGAACACAGGAAACATGAATATTTCTCACTTTTTCATTCAGGACGGTTATCTTTGCAAACAATAATCATTCTAAATAAATAATTATGGAAATTTCAAACATAAATTTTATTGCTTTGGCCATAGCAGCCATGGCAAGTTTTGGACTTGGGGCAGCCTGGTATAGTCCTTTTCTTTTTGGCAAGGCATGGCAAAAGGAATTGGGATTCACCGACGAATACCTGAAGAAAGGCAATATGCTGGCAATCTTTGGCTCGAGTCTGTTGCTGATTTTTGTAATGGATCTCGGTCTGGCAGTTATCCTTCAGGGAAATGCGGGCAGGGAAGTTAATGCTCTTTCCGGATCACTTTATGGATTACTGACCGGGATTTTCTTTGTGGCTACCTCCATCGGGATCAACATACTTTATCAGAGGAAATCATTGAAGCTCTGGGCGATCGATGCCGGATACCAGGTGCTATACCTGGCTATGACCGGAGCAATCCTTGGGAATTGGCGTTAATTAATAAACTCAATCCTCGTCATCTTCCCATTGATGTGAAACTGTCGGCTGGTATTCCCTGATCAATTCCACATAACGATGATAAACATTGTCAACAATCTCTTCCCATGGATGATAGAGTGATTTTGTGGCACCCTCACCAGCTCTTTTTATCGCCTCCGGATGACTCATCAGGTCAGTAATGGTAGTCGTCAGGGAAGCGATTTCATTTTCAACCAAAAATCCATTCACCCCGTCGAGGATCCCCTCTGCAGAGGAACTGTTTCCGACGACTACAGATGGAACACCGAACGCAGCAGCCTCCTGGATGACTAGCGGGGAGTTGTCATAAACCGATGGAAACACCAGCAGGTCAGCTGCTGCATATACATTCTGCAATTCCTTCCGGTCAGTGATCACCCCCAGGAACACCACCTGGTCATGCAGTTGATACTGCCTTACCAATTGAGTCATGTCCCTGGCAGCATATCCTTCACCCACGAAAACCATTCTAAACTGTTTCCCTGATGTTTGCAACATTTTCAATGCGTCAATGATGAGCCTGACATTTTTCTCCCAGCGGTGCTGTCCCACGAACAACATCATGAACTCGTCAGGGCCGGCATCGATCATGTCCAACCCTTTTCCCTTGTATTTCAGCAATTTTGCCTGATCCGGAATTTGCATGTCGGTTCCATTGGGCATCACCTCAAAGGAACCGCTATAACCATACTCCCTGAGCGTTAGCCCGGTGGCATTGTTTGGAACCCACACCAGGTCGGCAGCATTGTAAAAATCAAGGGTCAGTTTCATTAGAAAGTCAACAAACAAGTCGTTGTTGATTACCTTTTTGAAGTCATCCCTGTACTTGGTGTGAAAGGTTGCAACCAGCGGCACATTGAGTTTTAGGGCAAGTTTTGCTGCAACCTGCCCGCTGATGAAAGGGCAATGTGCGTGAAGCAGGTCAAACTTGATCTTTTTAATCTTCTTTTTGAATTTGACATCGAACAGCGGAAGGCCAACCCGGTATGGATTCATGCCGGGCAGCAGGACTGACTTGAACCGGTGAACTTTATAGTCGACGTTGTCTTGGTAATCCTTTACTTTTGGTGCAACGAGCATGCTTTTACCATGTTTGGCATTCAGCCAGTGTGCGTAGTTATGGGCCGTCATTCCCACGCCATCCATGATCGGGAAATAGGAATCATTGAATTGACAAGTCGTGATCTTCATAAATGAATTTTTATGCAAATATCGACATCCGTTATGTGTCAACTTGATCGTTAACGAATTGTTAATGAATATTTAATATTCCTATGGAAATAATTTCACTCAGGCACGTTTTCAACGTTGGGTGTTTTAAATTATGAATGGCCATCAAAAAGCGCTGAGCAGCTGGTTCTTTGTATTTTTTCATGTTTCATTCATTCTCTTTTCCTACATTTGAAAAGAGAATCACTCCCAAATTATGCAACTGACCCTGTTATCCCCCCGAAAATCCCTCAACAAAGCCTACCTCAAGGTAAAACCGTCGCGCAGTGAGATTGAGCTTTTCAAGATAAACCTTATTAAAATGCTTGATGGTTTGGATGAATCCGAATCGGAAGAGCATGTCAAAAACGACTTGAGCGATTTTCTCAAAAATACGTTCTTTCAGAAATGCTATATCAACACAAAAGGCCGCAATGACCTTGTGATTCATAATGGCCCCGATGCAAAAAGTTTAGCCGGTGTGTTGATCGAAGCCAAGAAGCCTTCGAATAAAACCGAGATGATCCGGACGGATAACCTGAATGCAAAAGCGTTTCAGGAACTTATCTTGTATTATCTGCGCGAACGGATCACCAATCACAACCTGGAGATCAAACATCTCGTGGCCACAAACATTTATGAATGGTTCGTTTTCGATGCCGGCCTCTTTGAGAAGTTGTTCGCCCAGAATAAAACCCTGGTAAAACAGTTCACCGATTTTGAAGAAGGCCGGTTATCAGGAAACACAACTGAATTTTTTTACAAGCAAATTGCAGAGCCATTCCTTGCAGGCCTGACTTCCGAAATTTGCTTCACTGCCTTTGATTTCCGGGAGTATGAAAAACCCCTGCGAAATGACGACAAAAAAGATGATTCCAAACTCATAGCCCTTTATAAACTGTTGTCACCGGAACATTTACTGAAACTTCCTTTTACCAATGACAGCAACAGCCTGGACAAAACATTTTATACGGAATTGCTTCATATCATCGGTTTGACCGAAACAAAGGAAGGCAGTAAAAAACTCATCGGCCGGAAAAAGGATGGACAACGTGATCCCGGTTCACTCATTGAGAATGCCATTATCCAGATCGACAGCCTGGATATGATCAGCCGGATTGATAAACCATCCCGCTTTGGAGAAACGCTTCAGGAAAGACTTTTCAATGTGTCGCTGGAACTGGCGATTACCTGGATCAATCGTATCTTATTCATGAAGCTGCTCGAAGCCCAGTTGATCAATTACCATAAAAGTGATCCTTCCTATGTGTTCCTTACCACTGAAAAAATCAATGGATATGATTCACTGAATAGCTTATTCTTTCGGGTACTTGCCAGGAAGAACATGGAACGTGATCCTGCGGTGGCTAAATTATTTGACAAGGTACCTTATCTGAACAGTTCGCTCTTTGAACCGACAGAGCTGGAGCGCGACACCATTTTTATCAGCAACCTGCAGGATGACTGCCTCGTTCCGATTCACCCGGGAACGGTATTGAAAAATAATACCGGAAAACGGCTATCCGGGAACATGAATGGTTTGGATTACCTCTTTGCCTTCCTGGATGCCTATGATTTTTCAGGCGAAGGCGCAGAAGAGATCCAGGAAGACAACAAAACGCTGATCAACGCTTCGGTTCTTGGTTTGATTTTTGAAAAGATCAACGGTTATAAAGACGGTTCCTTCTTTACCCCTGGATTCATTACCATGTACATGTGCCGCGAAACAATCCGCCGGGCCGTATGTCAGAAGTTCAATGACCTGAAGGGTTGGGATTGCCAGGATATGGAAAGGTTGTATAATAAAATTGAAGACCGGAAGGAAGCCAATGAGATTATCAACCAGCTTAAAATTTGTGACCCGGCAGTTGGCTCCGGGCACTTCCTGGTTTCTGCGCTCAATGAGATCATTGCCATCAAAAGCGAATTGAAAATATTGTCGGACAAGGCTGGAAAAAGACTCAAAGAGTATCACGTCGAGGTTGTGAATGATGAACTAATCGTTACCGACGAAGATGGAGATTTGTTTGAATATAATCCCACCAATCCGGAGAGCCAACGGATTCAGGAAACGCTATTCCGTGAGAAACAAACCATTATTGAAAATTGTTTGTTTGGTGTTGACATCAATCCCAATTCCGTGAAAATATGCCGTTTGAGGCTTTGGATTGAATTGTTAAAGAATGCCTATTACCTCACCCCCCGGCCCCCTCTCCCCGGGGGAGAGGGGGAGCAGGAACTCGAGACCCTGCCCAACATCGATATCAACATCAAATGCGGTAATTCACTGATTTCACGCTATGCGCTTGATGCGGATATCAAACAAGCGTTGAAGAAAAGCAAGTGGAGTATCGATACCTACCGTATTGCCGTCATGTCCTATCGGAATGCCTCCAATAAAGAGGAAAAGCGAACGATGGAGCGGCTCATCGAATCGATCAAGACCGATTTTGAAACCGAAGTGGCCGCAAATGACAAGCGCCTGGTGCAATTGAAAAAGTTAAATGGTGATCTGTTTAATCTTACACAGCAAACATCACTTTTTGAGAGGACTAAGAAAGAATTGGCCGATTGGAACAAGCAAGTTAATGAACAGACCGGCAAGATTAAGAAACTTGAAACCGAACTCGAAGAGATCAAAAACAACAAGATCTATGAGAATGCTTTTGAATGGCGGTTTGAATTTCCGGAAGTGCTCAATGATGAGGGGGATTTTGTGGGGTTTGATGTGGTGATTGGGAATCCACCGTATATACCTGGTAAGGATTTGGACGATAATTTTAAATGGCATCTCAAAGATTATTATAAATTCACAATTGGAAAATTTGATGTTTATCTTTCATTTATTGAGAAAGGGTTAGAAATACTGACAATAAAGAAAAACTTGTGCTTTATCATTCCAAACACCTTTCTGGTCAATGAAAACGCAATTTTATTGAGAGGTAACTTGATAAATAACCAATTATTGAATTTGATAACCGTATTTGACGACACTGTATTTTCTGAAGCATTTGTCGAGAGTATTATTTTACAAATTGACAATATTGAAAAACATTCGGTATTGAAACTTCAAGATAGAAATTTCAAGTTTATTAGAAGTATAGGGTTTGATGATCTTAAAGCTGTCTCAGATTACAGGATACAAGTTTCCTTATGTTTAGCAGATGATTCCATCCTGTTTAGAGCCAAAACGGCTTCAATAAAACTTGGCGAAATTGTTGATTTCTGCATAGGAATACAAGTTGGAGGTGAAGGAAACAGTAAAGATTTTAAAACAAAATATATAAGTGAAGAAAAACTTTCTGAGGAATATAAAAAATTCTTAGATGGTAAGGATTTTGAGCCATATTTGATTTCTTGGCCTAAAAAGTACATCAACTATGGTGATTGGCTTCACAGAAAAAGAGATGATAAGTACTTTTTAAATCCTAAGTTAATCATTCGGCAAATTGGAGAGACTCCAGTATCTACAATTGATTTCGAGTGTTTTTACACGCTAAATACAATTTATAATGGAATAGTCATCAATAGCGATTTCGACATCCGGTATATATTTGCTTTAATTGACTCAAGGTTCATTAAATTTATTTGGAAGAAATTATTTTTCGATGGAAAGGCTTTATTCCCAAAAATTAAAAAAAGTCAACTTAATGAAATCCCAATTGCAAAAGCAACAATGGGGAAGCAAGAACCCATAATTAGGATAGTTGATCAAATATTTTCTTCTAAAAAAATCGACCCTGCTTTTAAAACCTGCTCCTTGAAAAAAGAGATTGACCAATTGGTCTATGAGTTATATGGCTTGACGGATGAAGAGATAAAGATCATAGAAGGAGAGGTAACAGTTTAATTTTCAAATAGACAAAGATCAGAGAACCAAATATGGACAACGGCGAAATAATCCTCTATCAGAGCTCCCAGGGCAATATGCAGATTGAGGTCAGGTTACAGGATGAAACGGTCTGGCTTTCCCAAAGGCAGATAGCCGAATTATTCCAAACGACGCCTCAAAATATTACACTTCACCTGAAGAACATTTATGCCGAAGGTGAATTACAGGAGGATGCAACTTGTAAGGATTTCTTACAAGTTCAAAAAGAGGGTCGCAGGAATGTTCAGCGGTCTTTAACCTGTTATAATCTCGATGTCGTAATTTCCATCGGGTATCGGGTAAAATCAACGATTGCAACCAGGTTCCGGATTTGGGCCACCCAACGCCTGAAAGAATACCTCATCAAGGGATTTGTGCTGGATGATGAACGGCTCAAACTTGCCAGAAACAATTATTTCGATGAACTGCTTTCCAGGATCCGTGACATCCGGAGTTCCGAAAAAGTATTTTACCGGAAGGTGTGCGAGATTTACGCCACCAGCGCCGATTACGAACCTTCGCAGCAAAAGACATTGGATTTCTTTGCCTCGGTGCAAAACAAATTCCATTGGGCGGTGACCGGAAAAACCGCTGCAGAGATTCTGACCGACAGGGCAGATGCGACAAAACCCAACATGGGTTTGACCAATTGGTCGGGCGAAACGATCAAAAAGCAGGATTACATTAACAACCTTTTTCAATATTATTTATTTTTTAAAGATGTCCCTTACAAAACAGTTTTCATTTTGCAGATTATATCAGATATTTCGTGGTTTAAGAGGATTGATCCCGGATTCCATTTCTATTTGGGAAGTGATCCCTATTATTTTCGGTATCCCGATGAACAACTTTTGTCGAAGGGGAATGTCTTTTCAAATTTTTAACAGCACATGCGCCGAAACAGTTTCAGGTTTCCCGTCACCACCCTTGCCGGCAGTTCGCTTAAGAACATCAATGCCTTACATTACATTCACTATGTTGAGCCGAAGTACCGATGGAAGTTCATTCTGTCCTGTGCTGCCGCAGGGATCCTGGAACCCTTCACTCAGGCTGAACGAATCCTATGGCACAAGCGCATCCGGGATCACCGGTTAAAAAACCCTCCGGTATTCATCATCGGTTTCTGGCGCAGCGGTACCACCCTGCTGCACAACCTCTTGTGCCAGGATCCTGAAGCAGCTTATACCACGACATTCCAGACTGTTTTCCCGAACCTGCTCCTTACCCAATCGTGGTGGCTGAAACCATTGATCAATCACCTTCTTCCTGCCCAAAGGCCTTACGACAACGTAAGCATGGATATGGATTTCCCACAGGAGGAGGATTTCGGATTGATGAACATTCAGCCATCCACCATCTATAAATTTTTCTTGTTTCCTGCCGAGTTTGACCAGATCATCGACCGGGAATTATATACCGGGAATCTTTCACCTCATTTAATAGCCCAATGGCAAGAAGCCTATCGCGGAATGATTGCGAAAGCTGTTTTCAATACCGGCGGCACCAGGTATATCGGGAAAAACCCATGCCACCTCACAAGGATAGGCGTGCTCAAAGAGATGTTTCCCGAATCAAAGTTCATATTCATTCACCGGCATCCATACAAAGTCATCGAATCGCTTTACCACTTCATTTTCTCGATATTCCCTGGAGTTCAACTGCAGGATGTACCTGTTGACTTTTCGCGCAGAAAAGTGTTAACCCTTTATAAGAAGGCCATGGATGCATACTTTCGTGATCGTGGCCAGATCCCGTCATCCAATCTTATTGAATTGAAGATGGATGATTTTGTCAGAGATATTCCCGGGAATCTGAAAGAGATCTATGATAAATTCGGGTTGGGTGACTTTAATAAGGTATCATCAAGGTTCAACCAATATCTGGAAAAAAATCCTGCTCCTGAGCATAAACCCAATCCCCCGGTACCGGAGACGATCGGCCTGGTGGATCAATATGCTTCAGGCATCATGCAGAAATTAGGATACACCGGAAATGCAGCTGTGGTTTTAGCATCACCGAACCCTGACAAATTATTTCAATTTGTTTCAGGTAAAAAACTACAAAAGGTTTTATAAACATGATTGCATTAAAACTATTTTGACACTTAAAAATGACAGGATGAGAAACAGGAGGATAGTAGTGGCTTTCATTACGATTTGTTTACCGTTAACAATGTGGGCACAGAACAAAGATGGCTCCATCCATGTTCCGGATACACTGGCTGCCGCCTATGTTAAAATTACCGGTGTTGAAATCACAGGCAATAAACTGACCAAACCGCAAATCCTTGTGCGAGAACTGGATTTCAAAATCGGTGACAGCCTGGCGACTTTTCAGAAGGGGAATAAGGTCAATTTCAACGACCGGAATTTTTACCCGGGCGATTCAAGCGAGTTGTGCCTGCGGATGAATTACAGTCGCGAAAATCTGATCAACGCCAAACTTTTTTTAACGGTCGACCTTTCATTAAAATGCATCAGAAACAACGAATACACGCTGGTGATCGACGTGGTGGAGCGACACTACTGGTGGTTATTTCCTATCCCCAAACTCAATGCCCCGAATTTCAACGAATGGATCCGGGACATTGACTGGTCCTACCTGAGCATGGGGCTGTTTTTTAGTCATAACAACCTGTTCGGGCTCAATCACCAGACCTCGGTCATTGCCCTGGCCGGGAAAACCTGGGCCATCGCAGTGGGGTACAAGATCCCCTGGGTCGGAAAGGGAAAAAAGGTTGGCCTCACAATGACTGCTGGTTACACCAACATGTATTATGTTGAATATGCCTCGGTCGAAAATAAACGGCAGATGCTTTATGCTCCCAATTGTTCCCAGGTGGCCAAACTCGGGGCAAAACTCACCCTGCGGCCAGGCTTGTACAATTATGGAACAATAAAACTTACCGGCGAATATATCAAGGTCTCCGATTCCGTGATTAAACTCGACTCCAATTACCTGGCTGGAAATAAAAAAAAGAACGTATCTCTCAGTCTTTATGCCGATTACTATTACGACTCCCGCAACAGCCATTCCTACCCTTTGAAAGGGAACATGCTCCGGGTCTTTGTCAATAAGGTCGGACTGGGGCTCGTTTCAAAAGATGTTGACCTGTTCTATTACGGCGTCGATTTCCACTTTTATCAAACCGTTGGCCGGAAATGGTATGTGGCAGAAATGTTCAAGGCAGAAAATGCATCCGGTGAAAACGCCCCCTACTATTACCAGCTTAACATGACCGACGGGAAAGATTTCATCCGTGGGTTTGACCTCTACACACTGAAGGGCGACCAGATGTATTTTACAAGGAACAACATTAAATTCGAATTGATCAAGCCAAGCATTAAAAAAGTTAAGGAGGGGCAGGAAAAAAACAAGTTCAAGGCGCTTCAATATGCCTTTTACCTGAATGCCTTTGCCGACGCCGGATACGTAGTTAATAAATTTACCGGGGTCAATCCTTACAACAACAAGTTTCTCTTCAGCTGGGGCCTGGGAATTGACTTTGTTACCTATTACGACCTGGTGGTCCGGTTTGAATATGCCTTTACTTCGATCCATACGAATGGATTCTTTTTTGGATTCGGCATGCCGATATAAAAGGATTTGAAGATTAAGTGCATTGTTTAATTTTTTCTCAAAAACAACACATGAAAAAAAATTTTCTCGTATTTCTGTCGCTTATATTATTCCTGGTTGCAGCAGGCGGATTGCATGCTCAGAAGGATGATTCTTTGGACAAGACTGTCGCAGCCAGTTCCGATACCCTAAATGCGAAACCTGACAAGGATTGTCAGCAAAAAGCCATCGGCGACCTGTTCAGGAAGAAAGAGAAAGCGCCTAAATCGCCAAAAAAATTCATGGCACTGGTGTTGCCGAATATCAGTTCCAATCCCTCCAACGGGTTTTTGCTTGGTGTTGGAGGTACTTTTGGATGGTACATGGGCCCGAGAGAAAATACCCGCGTCTCCTCTGCCCCTTTCACCGTGGCCGTTACCTCAAAAAAACAGCTCATCACTTTTGTAAAATCGAATATCTAACCAAAGGAGAACAAATTTTTCCTGCAGGGCGAATGGAGATTTTACATTTACAGTCAGCCAACGTATGGATTGGGCACAAATGCCCCTGAGACAGGCAACGTTCCAAACGAGATTCACTGGTCGGGTGAGGGTGGATCAAAGGATTCATTATCATTCCCGATGAAGTTCAATTATGTGAAATTCAGCGAGATTGTCAACATGAAAATCAAGGAGAATTTTTACGCCGGTATCGGGTATCATTTTGATGACTATTATTCCGTAAACGATGAAAAACTCAACCTGGATACCATACCAAGATTGGTAACACCTCATTCTGTTTATTCAGATACCAACAATTATAGCAGAGTGCATTACGTTTTATCGGGATTGAGCGCAAATGTCGTATACGACAGCCGCGACAACCAGGCCAATCCCTATAAAGGCATTTACGCCAACATCAATTACCGGTATAACTTCAAGTTCCTGGGAAGCGACCAGGATGCATCGGAGCTCTGGGTGGAATTCAGGACCTACGTTGGACTTTCGAAAAAGAAACCCAGAAACCTGGTCGCTTTCTGGGCATTTGGCGATTTTAACCTCACGGGCGATCTTCCCTATATGACGCTGCCTACCATTGGCGGGGATCAACGTGCACGGTCCGGCAGGGGGTATGTCAATGGCCGGTTTCGCGGTAAAGACCTGGTTTATGATGAGGTCGAATGGCGTTTCCCAATCTGCCCCTGTTCAAACATCATCGGGGGAGTGGTTTTTGTGAATGCAACAACTACGGATAATCCTGCCAGGAACGTTGCCCTGTTTCAGTATGTTCAGCCAGCCGTCGGCTTCGGTATCCGGGTGATGGTCAATAAATATTTCAGGACGAACATCAACCTCGATTTTGCCATCGGCCACCAATCGCAGGGGTTCTATTTTTCGGGGCAGGAGACTTTTTGAGCTGTCAAAACCCTTACGAAGGCCAAAGGCAGTGGATGTGGAACACTTAAGACCGGGTTAGAGAAATGGATTCAATCGATGGCAAGTTTGGACAATCAACGACAGCATACGGGTTAAACCGGATCAAGACATGCGAGGGCGGGACACAACAGATGAAAAGCGACCGCAACTGACTGGAATTCTATATCAACTGTTTCTGCAGTCGCTTATGTTACATTATTCTCAAATGATCCAGATGAATCAGGTAAACATTATTCATTAACAGCCCAGAGGCAGACAAATGCTACAATTGCATCTCGTTACTTGCTTGAACAGGATCATCAATAATGGGATTTCAAATTCAAAAATAACCACCTGAAAAAAATAATTCCCGGGCCGTTTGTTATGCAAATTGTTTGCACAAAAAAAGGGTTTCAGATGTTGGACCTTCTGAAACCCTTGCTACTGCTGTCTCCTCGCCAGGATTCGAACCTGGGACCCATTGATTAAGAGTCAATTGCTCTACCAACTGAGCTACGAAGAGAATACGAAGGTGCAAAGGTACGGATTCCTGGAAAAATAGCAAGATAAAAAAGGAAATATTTAGTACCTTCGCTGCTGGCAGGCAGTTTTCGCGCGTTCGCCGTATCGCTGTTTCACTCATTCACCATGATTCCCTGGAGCCCGAAATTTCTTTATTACTTCATCCCCCTGATCAAAGCATCCAGATATCTGACATGGAGGTTTGGCCGGAAATTCCAGTGTTCAGGCATGAACCTTGACAGGATCAGGGAGGTGCTCAGGCCGGGCATGATCATCCTCTCTCACAGGGAATTCCAGATATCAAATCTTTTCATTGATGGTTACTGGACCCATACAGCCATGATCATGCCCAGGGATAAAATCATCGAAGCGACTGCGGAAGGGGTGAATATCCATGAACTTCGTGAATTTTTTATGAGAACCGATGATTTTGTGGTTCTTAAACCGAAATTCTGCGGCCGGGCAGAGATGGATAAAGCCTGCCGTCACGCCTCTGAAATTGTGGGGACTCCTTACAGTTTCGATTTCAACAATTCCGACAACTCATTTTATTGTTCTGAACTGATCCTGAAAGTATATGCCAGGACCTGTTGCTGGGACGATAAAAGCCAGGGTGAACCGAGCGAATTCAAAAAGCTATGTGACGGGAAAATTGTCCATCCTGCCAATTTGTATGACAATCACGATGCATGGGAAATCGTTTTTCAGTTAAATTGAGATGCCTGACAACACCAACCATAAAAGCGCCTTGCATGTAATGAAAGGCATCAGCCAGCCCTCTCAGATCAATGAAGAGGCTGCAAAAAAACCTCATTCACACAAGCCCAGGTCACTGACTACCCAAGAGTATCTTGACGGGATATATTCCGGTAACCGAACCATTCTGAGCAAAGCAATTACGCTGATAGAAAGCAATTTAACCTCCCATCAGGAACAGGGGCAGGAGATCATTGCCGCCTGCCTGCAAAATCCAAAATCCAAAATCCAAAATCTAAACTCCAGAATCCGCATCGGCATTACAGGAGTTCCGGGAGTTGGTAAAAGTACATTCATAGAAGCCCTGGGAAAACACCTCACAGCAAAGGGGCATCAACTGGCGGTACTTGCCATCGACCCCAGCAGTTCAAGGTCGAAAGGCAGTATCCTGGGGGATAAAACCCGAATGGAAGCGCTGGCCGTCGACCCCAATGCTTTCATCCGTCCATCCCCTGCTTCCGGTTCGCTTGGAGGCGTGGCACGCAAAACACGTGAAACAATCATCCTGTGCGAAGCTGCCGGCTTTGATGTGATATTTGTTGAAACGGTGGGTGTTGGGCAATCAGAAACGACAGTACATTCCATGGTAGACTTTTTCCTGTTGCTCATGCTGGCCGGTGCAGGTGATGAATTGCAGGGTATCAAACGGGGCATCATCGAAATGGCCGACGCCATTGTAATCAACAAAGCCGATGGAGACAACATCAATAAGGCTAAAACAGCCAGGATTGAATATGCGAATGCATTACACCTCTTCCCTCCACCGGAAAGTGGCTGGGTTCCCAAAACTGATACCTGTTCATCTCTGACCATGGAGGGAATTGACCGTGTATGGGAAATGATCATGGAATATCAAAGAATTACAGAAAGCACCGGCTATTTTCATAGGCGACGGATGGAACAGAACAGGCAGGTATTCAGGGAAACCATTGAAACGGGACTCCAGCACCACTTTTTTACCCAGAAGGAGATCAGCCATACCATTGCCAGGGTGGAAGACGAAATAATGAATGGACAGGCAAACCCATACCAGGCGGCGACTGAGTTGCTGGAGAGGTATTTTCAGGGGCAGTGACAGGGTAATAGGGTAACAGGGTGACAGGGTAACAGGGTGACAGGGTAACAGGGTAACAGGGTAATAGGGAAAGAAGGGATAAGTGAACAGTAACCTTGTCACCTTGTCACCCTATTACTTTGTTACCTTGTCACTTCATCACCCCCTCAATCTTCGTTTCAGTATGATATTCCGGATATTTGATGCCAGCACACTGACGACGAGGATAGAGGCAATGACAATCAGTGAAACATTGGTGGAAATATTAAACACTGAATGGATCAGCATTTTTGTTCCGACAAAAGCAAGCAGTCCGGCAAGGCCCATCTTCAGGAAGTGGAACCGGTTCATGATGTCCATCACCAGGAAAAAGAGGGAACGTAACCCCAGGATGGCAAAAATATTGGAGAAAAAGACGATAAAGGGATCCTGGGTTACCGAAAATACTGCCGGCACCGAATCGACTGCGAAAATCACATCGGTGAACTCGATGATCATCAACACGATAAAAAGAGGTGTCACAAAAAGCTTTCCCTGGTTGCGGACGAAAAATGTTTCTGCATGTTCATCCTGGCTGACATTGAAAAAGCGTGAAACCAACCTGACAACAGGGTGCTTTTCGGTATCAATTTGTTCGTCGTTCGTGCCATAAAGAAAATCGTAGGCCATTTTCACCCCGATGATCAGCAGCATCACTCCAAAAACATAGAGAAACCAGGAAAAACGCTGGATCAGGGCGCTCGCTGCAAAAATGAACAGAAACCGCATGATGATGGCGCCAATGATTCCCCAGAAAAGCACGCGCTTGAAATACTTCGGCTGGATGTTGAAGGAGATAAAAATCATCACGATCACGAATACATTATCCACCGATAAAGAATATTCGATCAGGTATCCGGTCAAATATTCCAATGACAGGTTCCTGTTATAAACGCTGATGGCCTGGTCGACTCCCAAACCTTTCAGGTCGATGGGATGGTGGAACTTTGTGATCCTGCCCTGTATCTCTTCCAGGGTATCACAGCCATGTATCAAATTTCCATGGTAACGGATCAGAAAATAAAATACAACCGAAACCCCAACCCAGACGATTGTCCAGGTCAACGCTTCCTTCAAGGATAAGGCATGGTTTTTCTTCTGGAAAAATCCGAGGTCAATCCCGAGCATCACGGCAATAAAAAGGAGGAAGGAAGTAAAAAAAATAATTTCGTTGTGGTTGGACATTTGGGGTTAGAAATCGGGTTATGGCAATAGATGCGATTTTCGATTTACGATTCTGGAATGACGCGTGACGAGTGTAAAGCAACAGGGTAACAAAATTATAAAAAATTCTTACTTTTGTGCGTACTTCAATTTACCTGAAATATAAAGCCCATGAACGAACACATCTCTCTGAATCCCAATACACTTGTTAGCTTTCTCGACAAACCGGCCGATGATTTCACCAAAGCGGACCTGATCCGTTTTATTGAAGCCCAGGGCATCCAGATGCTGAATTTCCGTTATTCTGCCGCCGATAGCCGTTTAAAAACACTGAATTTCATCATTAAGGACCGGCAGCATCTCGACAGTATTCTTTCTGCCGGTGAACGGGCTGACGGTTCAAGCCTCTTCCCCAACTATGTGGAAGCCGGTTCCTCCGATCTGTATGTGATTCCCAGGTACCGATCAGCCTTTGTAAACCCTTTTTCTGCGATTCCTGCGCTGGATATTCTATGTTCCTACTACGACAAAGACGGGCAGCCATTTGCCAATTCCCCGGAATACATCCTGCGGAAATCACATGAAGTACTGAAACAAACGACAGGTTTTTCATTTGAAGTAATGGGGGAACTGGAATATTACATCATCAGCGAGCAGGATCGTTTGTATGAAGCGGTCGATCAGCGCGGGTACCACGAATCATCGCCGTTTTGCAAATGGGAAAAACTGCGCATCGAAGCAATGCAAG
The DNA here is from genome assembly GCA_903903985.1 of uncultured Bacteroidales bacterium. Lineage (GTDB taxonomy): Bacteria > Bacteroidota > Bacteroidia > Bacteroidales > FEN-979 > CAIVAT01. The sequence goes on from CAIVAT010000160.1 coordinate 46,822, forward strand.
CCATCGCCAAATGCGGTGGGTTTATCAAATATGGCCATTCTGAAGTTGGCAATTTCACGGAGGCCGGCCTCTCCTTTGAGCAAAATGAGATTGAATTTACACCGACCCGTCTCGAGGATGCCGCCGACCAGCTGCTGATCGCCAAGTGGATCCTCCGTTCCCTGGCATACAAATATGGCGTTACTATTACTTTTGCGCCCAAGATCACAACAGGAAAGGCCGGGAGCGGCATGCATGTGCACACCCGCCTGATGAAAAACGGCAGCAGCGTGATGCTTGACGATGGGAAACTATCTGATACCGCCAAAAAAGCAATCGCAGGGTACCTTGATCTGTCACAGTCCCTGACAGCTTTCGGGAACATGATCCCCACAAGCTATTTCCGCCTCGTACCGCACCAGGAAGCGCCGACCAATATCTGTTGGGGCGATCGCAACCGTTCGGTACTTGTTCGTGTACCGCTTGGCTGGGGGAACAAACACAACATGATTGTGGATGCCAACCCGCAGGAGACTGAAACACAGAAGGGTTTCGGAAGCCGGCAGACGGTGGAGTTCCGCTGCCCTGACGGTTCGGCCGACATCTATTTGTTATTTGCCGGTTTAACCGTGGCTGCCCGCCATGGCATTGAGATGGAGCATGCACTGGCCTTTGCCGAAAAAACCTATGTGGATGTCAATATTTTTGAAGAAAAGCACCATTCACGGGTGAGTCAACTGCAGCAATTGCCGCTCTCATGCTGGCATTCAGCTGAAGCGCTTGAAAAACAACGTAAAATTTATGAAGCGCATGGAATCTTCCCGCCTAAGATTGTTGACGGACTGATCAGGTATTTGAAAAACTTCAATGACCAGAACCTCAGAGAATCCATAAAAGACAATGAGAAGGAGGTCATGAAGCTTGTGAACACCTATTTACACTGCGGTTAAGAGCCCGAATACCTCTCCCCCAACCCATCCCAGGAAAAGGAAGGGGAGTACGTTCACCATATCTGAAAACTCAAACCTGGAACCTAAACCACTGTTTCGCGGTAGACAATGCCCCGATCTTTCAGTCCGTCAAGCAAATAGGCCACACATTCGGGCTGCCTTCCGATGAATTCCGGCACCGAGATGCCTTTTCGCGTATAGAGTCCGTCCGCGATCATTCGCAGGGCGACCGTTGCCGAATAGCCTGTGGTGCGGGCCATCGAATGGATGCGGGTCGCAGCATCATATTTGTCGAAAAGATCCCAGGTATATCGCATCATTTTTCCTTCCTTTTTCCCTTCCACCATCACCTGCATTACCGTGATGTCAACTTCACCATCCAGCAGTTTCCATTTAGGGAACAGCAATCTGGCAGTCAGATCCATGGGTTTGATGCGGACGCCCCGAACCTCGATCTCCTCCTGGCTGAAAAAACCGGTTTCGCGCAATACCCGCATTTTTTCGATGTGCCCCGGATAACGCAGTGTTTTCTCCTTCATGTTGGGGCATTTCACTGTATGGGCCAGGGAACGAAGTCCGTCGGTATTAAAGGCCTCCAGTGTGCCGATACCCGGAAAGTTGATCAATTCAGGATCGGAAAGGGCAGGTTTTACGATAAGTTTTCCGTTTTCAATATAGCGGGCGGGCCGGGTGTATTCTTCAATTACATCGACCGGTGAAAAGACCGCCTTGTATTCATATGGCCATTCGCGGATCTCGGGAAGGCCGCCCACCATGTAAAGGATATTTTCCGTTTCATCCAGGAGGTGATCAGCATAACCGATGAGAACGTTGCACATGCCCGGGGCGACTCCCATATCCATGATGGCGGTGACATTGTTTTTACGTGCCAGCTCATCGAGTTCAAAGGGATCTTCGATGAAAAAGGCGATGTCGACCACATTTTTCCCTGCCCCGATGATGGCTTTCAACGTTTGAAAACCCATGAAACCCGGCACAGCATTGATCACCATATCATAATCCTTAACAAGGTGAGCCACCCTGACAGGGTCACTTAGATCGGCAACAATTGTTTTCAAGCCGGTTTTGGCAGATGGTTGCTGGTCAGCAACATGTTGAAGTGCTGGTTGGCTGATATCGGCAACAGTCACATCGAATTTCGGATCTGCAAGGAGATCGAGTGCCATGGGTCCGCCCACGAGGCCGGCGCCGAGAACGATCACTTTCATATTGTCAGTATTAAATTAAATTGTTGAACATAAAATATCACCTGCTCCGCGCAGGCGCGAAGATACAAAAACCCTATTCAATGGTCAGCTCCTGTATTTCGCCGACATAGTCCACTTTTGGAAATGGAATATTGTCTTGTGAATAAGCCGATCCCACCCACCATTTGGTGTTATGAAACTCCTGAGTGATGATGAGCAGCATCTGGTTATTCGGTATGGAGGTCACTTTGTCATCCATGTAACCAACCACATGCATTTTGTCTTTCGACGGCCCGATACGCCATATGATTTTATCGGGTTGCCAATCGATTTGAAAATAATAAAAGGAAGAGCCAAAGAGCTCGTCATCGCGTTCGGGTGTTTTTTGGGTCAGGGCACGGTAACTTTTATCCCAGCGGTGCGCCCAAAATATCTTCTCATCATAACGCACCGGGTAACAACCATCATGAAATTCGGAAGGTTGCCAGCAGGCCATATCCCAATTGGTGCATGAAACCATGATCTTGTCATCATCGGCCAGAATTTCTTCAGGGAATGGTACATTCCAGTTCAACACATTGTTTTGATCATCGATCCCGTTGCTGTATGCCGGAGGTAAAACCCACGATGGACAGTATGGCACTGTTTTCAGGATTTCAAAATCTATCTCGGAATAGCCGACATTCTTCACCCGCGGATCCTGCTGCCCGCCATAATAATTGGCCATATAGCCGTTTTTGTTGCAATCGCGGCGGAAATTCCAATCCGCCTGGCTCTGTGTGATGAGCCAGATGGCATTGGTGAGCCCGTTCCACATGTTGTTTTTATTCAGCAACTCGCTCAGTTTGCATTTCACGGTGTATTTGCCAAAGGTCATCCCGTGGCGGGTGATCACTCCGACATTTTGTTTCTGCCATTTACCAAATTCCGATTTCGGGTTGCGGATGGTGATGGTGTGTTTCACCGGGTCAGAGATGACCGTTTGACATGGATGCGGCGCCACGGATGCGGTAATCGCCACCAGCTCCTCCTTGCGGTAAAAACGCTTGTTCCAGTTATAGTCCATGCGCGAGTAATTGTCGTTGAGCACATCGGCAATCACAGGGATGTTGTTCATTTTGGTTGTAGGGTCGATAAAATGGACAAACTGTTCAAACGCTGCCTTATTGTAAAGAGCCGGATCCTGTCCACAGCAGTCAGTTTTCGACTTGTCTGCCTCTTCTTTGGAGTAAGCGGATGGGTTGATGTAGATACCGCTTCCGGGATCGGGACGGGCAACTACGGTCAACACCTCCTGGTATTTCTGAACGATCGTGTTTTTCAGCGATTTGCCAGCTCCGTAAAGAAAATAAAAATACGGGTTTACAAACCCCTGTTCATTTTTAAGGCTGATGTTTTGAACATTCTCGGGGATCTGTTTCTGCTTCACCATCTCCACCGTGGCCACCACCAGTAAAAAGCTGTAATTGCCAACCCGGAGGTTGCGTTTCCAGCGATCATTTTTATCCTGGTCAAAGTACTGCCTTTCATTCCTTGGGTTACCAACGATGCGGAACTGGCTTTTAACAATATGAAAATCATTGTCGGCCGGGATAGCCCCGGTTTCAGTAAAAGTTTTTGTTACATCTTCCCAGCTTCCGTAGAAATTTTCCCAGGCACAAGGGTGCTGCCTGGTGCTGTCGGCCCCATCGCGTTCCGGGAATTTATAGGACTCGTTCTGGTAGTATATCTTAAATGCAAAATTTTGCGGCACTTTCCCGGTGTTTTTCAACTTGAATTCCAGGTTAAAAAAACCGCCTTCCACCTGCTGAATCCCCGGGATCACAAAGCCCTGTTTCATGGCTTCAGCATAGTCGAGAAAAAGCGTCAGCCCCTGCTTCCAGTTTGCGATTGGGTTAAAGTCCTTCACAATAAACTGTTCGCTTGCAACCTCCGGCGATCTGTTCGATTGCCCGCAGGAGATAAACAAACCGGGAAGAAACAGGACGAGCAGCATATATCGGAGTGAACTGGGCATAAATCGTTAATTATTTGTTTGCCGGAAGCGAATAAAGATGAATAAAATCTGGGAGGATGTCCTGATAATGACGCGTTTTTGACACATGGCCGATGGCCAGGAATGAACCACGTGATGGATTCAGAAAGTTTCCCGGTATGAGTTTTAAGGATTCGTAGTACCTGGGACTCTGATCGCGGTCATAGCCATGAAAATCAACAGTTGAAACAATATTGAAGGTCGTATCGTTAAAGATGATCTCTTTCAGGTCATACCGCCAGTCACGGTTATAGCGGTAAATGATCATTTTCCTGCCATCGCAGGAGGCGGTGAAAAAAGCATCCGCAGGTTTGAGCGTGTCCAGGCCATAGGTTTTCCCCAGGTAATTTTGCTTTTCGCTGAAAACCGGCTCCCATTTTCCGGCGGAAATATTCAATTTTCTCAGGGAGTAAGCATATTTCCCATCACTTTTATTTCGGGTGACGGTTAAAACAACATCGTGTGCCAGGACAGGGAAAAAACGGCCGATCGAAATGCCGATGTCCTTGATATTACGGTTCCACTCATTTATCGGTTGATTGTCATCCCCGGATAAAATTTTCCAGGAACCACCTGTTTTTCCATCCGGCTCGAACATCTTCAACCCCCATGACCCATTGTCCCCGATTTCAAGGATTTCGGTCCGGCCATCGCCATTGAAATCGCCGGCATGAATTGATCCTGCCGGGGTTCCTGACCTCCAAAGGACATTCAAACTTGTTTGCAGGCCATCGGCACTGTTGCAGATGTTTTCAACCGGGTTGAATACGCCCAGAAGACAACCTTTCTCTCCGATCACCATCAACTGATCGGTCCGGGTTGACAGAAATCTTCCTTTTACAATCTTTTTTACGGGGCCAACAGCCGATAATGCCGCAGCGTTGTTCAGGTTGATTCTTCTGAATTCACCTTTATCCCGGCAAAAGGCATAGGTGGCTATCCTGCCATCCTTGCGGATTACAGAAAGCCCATCGTTGCCTGTGTTAAAAAAATCGCCGGCAACAGCAAAATCATCCGGCCCGATTTCGCCAGGCGTGATGGGTTTATGAACCAATTCCCTTTCCAAAACAGAAACCTGGAAGGGAGGGTAGTTGAACTTCGGGATAAATCCTGCCGGCCTGGTCATGTCGACCCTGGCTGAATCACCACGCCGGTCAACTGCACCTCCAAAGGAGATGAAATAATCATCAACGAGGATATCGGTGCTGCTGTTGTTCCAGAAATAAACCTGGAGTTTGTAACCGGGTTTAAAGGAAACAGAGGCAAGATCAAAGTATGTACTAATTTTAAACCACTTTCCCCTGGGAACTTCCGGATCATTCAGAGAGAGCCCCTGCCAGCAAACATTGACTCCCACTTCGTTGGAAGCCGTAAAAACAAGGCGTCCCTTCACTTCATTTTTCGTAGGAAACACATATACCCAGGCGCTTAATGCCACTGCCTTCAGGTTTTCAATGCCGATCTCCCCGGCGCTTCGTTCCACCACAATGCTGAAGCTGTTCTGCCCGAATGCTTTTACCGAATATTGGCCCGAATGGGCCACACCTTTGTAAAACCCTCCGGGCATGTCTTTACCTGGCGCAACTTCAAAGTCATAATAAAGTGTATGCGGGGAAAGGTTGCTGGTTTTCCCCGGGGTGACAAACTCTTTTTCCGAACCTGCCGGCATTTTAACGACCTTGGTAAACGGAAAATATTTCAGCCCCAATGCCAGTACGACAACAGAAAGAAGCAGCAACAGGCCAAAAATGAGGAGTCTCTTATTTTTTTTATTCATCCGGAAAAAGTTAACGGATCAGCGTAAGTTTCAGGCTGCCCAGGTAATCCCTGGTTTTCATCCGCAAAGTATAAACACCTGCCGGAAGCTGATTTCCCATCTCATCTTTGCCGTCCCATGCCTGGAAATAGGATCCGGGCTGCATCGCTGAATGACTCCAGCTGCGCACCTTCACTCCCTGCATCGAGTAAATTTCAAAGGCCACGTCCCTCGTTGCAGAAAGGACATACCTGATCTGTGTTTCTCCTGTAAACGGGTTGGGGAAATTTCCGCAAAGCCGGGTTTCATTTGATTTCAGGTCGCCGATATTCACGGGGAATGTGACATGCAGGGTGACAGGAATGACAACCTTGTTGTTGTAGGCATCCTTTACTACCACATTGCATTGATAGTCACGCGGGGAAAGGCCTGCAGCATCGATCTTCATGATGACCATTCCCGACTGGTTGTGCATCAGGCTTCCCGTTGGATTCGTTAGCGAAACCCAGCTGTTTGGCAAGCCAGCGTTCATTATTTTAATGCTGCCGGGTTGTTCATGCGGCAGTCCTCCCAGGCCGTCGCCTCCAAGCTGGTACACCGCAAAAACGTCATTGAGCATTGGTTCATCAATGGTTCCCGTCACCGTGGCGATGGCCGTTTCGCCATGCCTGAGGACTCCTCTTCCACCCGTAGCTTCGCCATGCCAGTTCAGGGATGCCCCGTTGCCTGTTGTTCCAAGGAAAACAAGTTCTCCCAATGAACCGCCCGAGAAGTTGGTTGCACCGGTGACATTTACTCCCGGCGGGAAATCAAGTTTGATGTGTTTGATGGCTTCATTGTCGCTACCAAGATTATGCGCGGTAAACACCCAGTTGAAAGACTCGCCGGGCACAAACCCATTGGTGCTGCAGGAAATATATGAGCCGGTGAGGTTGTCGGGGTAATCATCCTTTTTATTGGCGGTGGTATCAAAAACCATCACCGAATAATTGAGGATCCCGCCACCCAGGTTGGTCAGATAAACCTGTTCCATTGCATTTTGACCTGTCACCAGTGTTTTTTCGACAGAATGCGGTGTTACGGAAAGGACGGGTACAGTCCCTTCAATCAGCGGGAGTTTGATTAAATCGAGTAAACAGCCATCCCAGCCTGCAGCCACGGAATAATCCTTGTGATAAACCCATGAGAGTGTGTGAAAACCGGCCGGGACAGGAAAGGTTTCTTTGCTCCATGGAATCACTCCGTCCCACTTGCCCATTTCAAAACTGTCGATATAAAATGCCATGTAATCGTATCCATGATTGCCGCTCGGATCTTTTTCACAAGACACATATTTGTAAAAACTGATCTCTCCGGCCGCTAAAACCTGGGCGGTGATGTTCAGGATGCTCTCGGCATTGTCGGTCACAACACCTGACCGGGCACTGTAGTTCCCTTCATATCTAACGCCTTGTTCAATGATCCATGGCCACTGTCCGGTGCTGTACCATGGAAATTTATTCAGGTTGCCTGTTTCAAAATCCTCTGTGATTTCGCCCGAAAACAGGTACAGCGTATCGGTACTGGTTAAATCATTGTCGGCGGTCATGACCGACTTTATCTGGTACAGGTGTTCAAACGATGCGGAATTGCCAACCGTAGCATGGAAGCTGACGATTTTAACCGAATCGGGTTTCAGCTGACTGATATTGGCAGCATTGACATTAAAGGTGAGATTTGTGTCAAGGGAAGAGAGCAGCATGTTTATGGACGAGGCTTTCGCCGTTCCGGCATTTTCAATGGTAACCAGCAGATCGGCACTTTCCCCGGCATCGGGAGTGCCGTTGTCTCCATCGTTAAATTGTGTACCGGTGATGCGGAAGATGGGGGCATGAGCAACGAGATCCAGGGGCCGCTGAAAACTCAGTTCAAGCGCCTGGACATGCATGTTAAGGGTAAACGAATGATTATCAGGCACTGATGATGACACTTTGAACGAAAATGCATCGGGGAGGGTCATCGATTGACCACCGGCAATCACTGCAATGGTTTCGGTGCTGTCGGTCAGGGTGATATAAGGATCCGATTCGGTAATGGAGATGGCAACCTGGTGCAGCGTTTGACTACCCAAATCGTTGACCTGGAGCGTAATTTTTGCCGTTTCGCCGAATTCGATCAGGTTGTCGTCGCCTGAAGTGATGGTTTGATTGATCAGCAGGCCCTGTGCGTTGAACAGCAATACTTTGGTTGAAGAGATGTTGTTGTTGTCAGTCACCTGGAATTTGACCGGGAGATTCTGATATCCCTGCGTGGGGGTGCCGGAAAAAAGTCCATCTTCCGATATCTGCATTTCCGGGGGAAACCCGCATGCAGTAAATTTATCAAGGGTATTGGCCGTGATAGCAGGTCCATCATGAAAGGCAGAATACTGGTAGTTTTTATTATCTCCCGAAGACATTCCGCCTGTCCACGAAGTTCCTGCAGGGTACACCATGTCACCGTAGTAATATTCAATGGTTCCGTTGGGATAGAGCTTTACTGCGAAATTCAGGTTGGAACTGCCCTGCATATTGTAAATGGAAGCCTTCCAGCGGATAATCGCATAGTTGGCGTTGCCCTCGAACCAGATCCCCTGCCCTGCCGTGGGGTAAATCATGAGGTCGCTCATGAACGGGGAAAGGATGCTTGTCTGCCTGAACAATAACGATTCATCAATGATATATGGCCAGGTATAGGGCTGATCGTCGAACAGGATATATCCGTCGGCATAAACATATATTTTATTGATGGTTTTCTTGTAAAACGGGAAATCGAAATCGAGGCTTTTGATGGCAAAACCGGAATTGTTGCTGGTAAGTGTCAGCTGCTGGGCCGTAACTGCAGGGAAAGCAGCAGGGCTGGTTGTTTCGGGATAATTAAGTTTTACATCCCAAAGATAGGGCGGGGTCCCTCCGCTGGCAGCCATCTGGACATTGTAAGGCTGGTATAGTTGCGCCGGTGGCAATGATGCGTTGGTTATTACCGGCTTGGCTACATTCAGGGTATAGTTGAGTCCCAGCCGGGTAACGGTGTTGTTTTCGATTGGGACATTTGAAACCGGATAATTTGTGATAATCGCCGGTGTAACCGAATAATCGATCAGCGCCCAGTTAACGATCTCTCCGGAAGCATACCCTGACGGATCGATTTCCTGCACCTGGAGAAAGAACCTTGCGGGCTGGTTGTTGGTCAATTGCGCGATCAGCGGCGCAAGGTCGAGCCCGAATTCAATGGTTTTATCCGCCGGGGTGTCTCCTCCCTGCATATAATGGTCTCCTCCCTGGTAGTTGAAGATCGGAAATTCCAGCACAAAGGAGGGCACGTTTGCCGTTATGTCGTTATTTATACCCGCAGTGACCTTGATCTTGTTTCGGGAAGTGTGCTTCAGGGTAACCTTCATGGTGAGTTTCGGCGAACAGGTGCTCTTCACATCGAGTACATAGATGGTATGGTTCCAGATACCGCCATATTCCATGTCGTCGGCCAGGTTTTTATACATGGTGTAACAAAATCCCTGGTCGCACCAGCCGGTCCCTGAATAGCCATTGGCAAATTTCAATCCGCCTATTTCCCAGTCATGCATGTCGACCACCCCATCGCCATTGATGTCAATGGTATTTGTATACTTGCCATCCCCGTTGAAATCGTAACGGATGGAATCATTATATCCGCAGATGGTCCAGCCATGCGACGGGCTTCCTCCCCAGAAAGTCTGCACATATTTTCCCGCTTCAGGGGTCCCAGCGGGCAGGAAGGCAACCGGCGGGCCGAAGTACTGGCCGTAAATGTTGCCGACTCCTCCAACAGGAGCTCCTTCCAGGTGGTCGAAGAGCCAGTATTTCAGCGTTTGCAATCCTTCCGGTGTATCGACACGGATTCCTTTCACCGAATTGAGGCGGTTCGCCATTCCATTGTAATATTTATCGTACCCCGAAATCCAGCGGGTATATCCGCCGGTATTGAGCGCACCGCCATAATCGGCCACATTCATGTTCCCGCATGCCTTTACGATCTCCCAGGAATCAAAAAAACTGGCTCCTGTATAATTGTCACCCTCATTGAGAAAATCCCAGGTGAAATGGGTCGGGTACTGGTTTTCAATCAGACTGGCAGAAAGGCCGCGAACACGGTCGATCTCATAGGTAAAATTGAATGCAATGCCCGAAGACTGTCCGCATTCATATCCCGACTGCTGGGTAATCGACCTGAAATATGGTCGCGTGGAATTATCGATGCTTGTTGGTAAAAGCGGGGCATTCGCTCCTTTATATAATTCCGGAACCTCCAGTTCAGGGATATTCGAAAGCACAAAAAGTTCATCCGGGGTAAGGGAAACAGGTTCAAGGCCTTTCTGGAAGGGAAGATCCTGGGCAAATGACCGGGATCCGGAAAAAACAATCAAAATCAGGAAGAAAAATAATAATAGGTGTTTCATGATGATGCCCCCGTTAGGTTAGTACAAATTTAAGGTTTCTTTTTCGATTGATTATAGGTATAAATGGCATTCAGCAATATTGCCGAATCCACCGGCATGTTCTGGTCATGCGCGTTTTTTGTGATCTGTTTGATCCATTCCGTGTTGTTTTTGATATTCATCGAGATGTATTGAATGGTATCCCAATAGCCTTTCCCCGGCAGGTTGTTGTAGTTCGAAAAAAAAACGTACTCGGCATTGATACGAATCGTTTTTTCGAGTGTCATTTGTTCCCGCAAGGCCCTTCCCGAAATAAACTGAAACCATTGACGGTCATTCCTGATTTCATTTTCAATTCCGTACAGCAGGGGGTCTTTTATTTCGGGATGAAAGGCCAGAAAGGCCTCATCGGCAAAATTCCAGAAGCCACAATGCAGGTTGATCTCTGAAACCATCAACAGGATCACATCATACTTTTTCAATTTTTCGCGAAGGCTCGATTTATCAACATATTCCGGCGGATTATTATTCTGGTTCGGATACATTTTCTTGTTGTAATACCAGAAATCCTGTTTCCCGAACATCTTTTTTCCGTACGACTCAACCAATGTGATATAATAGCTGTCGGCAACCACGAGTGCTGAAAGGATCCCTGCAGGGATTGAATGAAAGGGAACCATTGGATAAGCCCCCGGAGTGGGTTCAAGCGGACATGCCAGGTTCAGCATTTCGCCAATGTCATAGTCTGATCCCAATGACCTGCTGGAAAGGTGCATTTTACGGACTTGAAAAAACGGCATTTTGACGTTTGAAACCGTTGACAGGAACCTGGATATTGTATCAGCAGCGATATGGGCACCATACATACTCCAGTGCATGCCATAGCGCGGGAACAGCGCGTAACGGGAGGTGTCTTTCATCTTCAGAAAGTAGCTGTGCAAATCCATGAAAGTCAAACCCAGCTCCTGTGAACGCTGCAACATGTATTCATAGTTGGTCAGTGTTCGTTTTTCCGGATGGAACCGTCCGGGAATGAACTCGGGGTAAAAACCTGCTTTACCGGGTTCATAGACTAACAAAAGCGGGATGTGGTATGCATTGAGGCTGTCCATTACATTTTTGAGGCGTGACAATTTCTTGTCAATGGCGGCAGTGCCGATAAAATATTCACCCGTATACTCATGAATATATCCCTCTTCATACAGGTACCTGTTTTTCCCGCGGATAAAGCCATCAGCATGAATGATCCCGTAAAGGCTGTAGTCGCATTGATTGCTGATGCGAACCAGCGAATTGCGCAGGCCGAGATGGTCGTTGAATTGTTTTGTAATTTCATCCTGGAAATTGGAGGAAAACCATCTTCGCCAGGTAAAATATTTCAGCGAAGGAGAAGGATTCTGGCTAAAAAACCCATTCAGCGGTGATTCTTTAAATACAGGATAACACAATTGCAGCGACGAAATTGCCAACAACAGAAGTACAAGGGAAAAAAGGATCAATTTGGTCGCTCTCATTCGTTCAATCCGGAACTTGAATTTTTAATCTTTACAATGTGTAAACTCTTGCAATGTTTGGCAGTTCCATTACAAAACTAAGGAAATTTGAGACCCGGTTGTTAATTTTTCATATTTTTACCCGTTTAATGATTCTCCAATATTGAGTAAAAACATATGCCCTGATGAAAAGACAATCCGATTTTTTATTCATCGTATTATTGCTGGCAGTCTCTCTTCTTTACGGTTATCATGATATTCTTTTTGCACGCCCGAGCTATCATCACATATGGAGGCAGGCAGATTGTTTATCCATCACCATGAATTATTATCAGGATAACAATAATTTTTTCAGGCCTTCGATACACTGGGTTGGAGACAAGGGAGGAAGAACGATCAGCGAATTCCCCATCATTTATTTCTCCGTGGCACAATTGTGGAAAATTTTAGGGTACCATGAGGCCATTTTCAGGCTGCTGGATGTCCTGATCGTATTTGCCGGCCTTTTCTGCCTTTTCCGCCTTGCCCGTGAATTTTTATCCGATACTTTCTGGGCCATCTTCATACCGCTTTTTCTCTTCAGTTCACCTGTTCTGGGTTATTTTACAAATAATTTCCTGGCCGATGCCCCCGCATTTGGCCTGATGCTGGTTGCCTGCTATTTTTATTGGAAAGCTTACGCAGGGCAAAGCAATAAATGGTATTACCTTTCCTTTTTCTTTTTCCTGCTTGCCGGCTTGCTTAAAATCTCCTCCCTGGTAATATTTATCGCCCTTTTTGTTATCCAGTGCTACAGCATTGTATTCAGCCGGGGTAAAAACACCTGGTATCACAGGGCATCGCGATTGTGGCCATACCTGGTGGTCCTGATCCTGACATATGCATGGTACAGTTATTCAGGGTATTATAACCGGCATAATTTAAATGGGATCTTCCTCCAGGGAATCCTTCCCATTTGGGGAATTGATGCCGCTGCACGAAAGGATATTCTGGGGAAACTGGTAAAAGAACTTCTGCCCGGTTTCTTCAACATTCCGGCGCTTATACTTATTTTAGCCATGTTTGCCTCACTGGTTGTCTTCTTTAAAAAAACATCCCGCTTTTTTCTCTTTCTATGTTTGCTGGTATATGGCGGCTGTGCCGGATTCATTCTTCTTTTTTTCCAGGTTTTCAACGTACACGATTATTACCTGCTCAATTTACTGGTATTCATACCATTGACGTTACTCGCTTTTCTGGATTTCCTAAAAAGAAACTGCCCTTCCCTGTTTCAAAACACCATCATGAAAATTATTGCAGCACTGGGGGTGGTGGTTTTGCTATACATGGGCGCCGTTTATACACGAATGAAATATTATCCCCGGCAGGATTTTGTTCAGAAAAGCATCCTCGTCAACAAGGATAAAATAGCTCAATGGATCATGTGGTCAGACTATTGTTCAAAATATTACAAGGCATTTGAGACCATTACGCCTTACCTCAGGGAATTGGGATTAAAGAGAAACGACCTGGTTTACAGCATCCCCGACGGAACCATCAACGTAACCCTGTACCTGATGGATCAGAAAGGGTTCAGTGATTTTTATATCGGGGGCATTCCCGAAGATCAAAGGATGGAAACAGTAAAATCGCTTGGGGCCAGATACCTGATCATCAATGATTCAGCTTTGTACCGAAAGCCTTTTCTGGCCCCATACCTTCTGCACAAAATCGGCACCTACAAGAATGTGGAAATCTTTGATCTGAAACTTTAATCCTTTTTATTCAAACTTCCTCCTTGTAATACCCTTTGACGTTGTTGATTTTGATTTTAAACAAATCAAAAAACATCGAGATCCCATGCCTGAATACCCTGACGGTCGACTTTTCCTGGTTACTCAGTCGCACCGGGATCCGCTTGATTTCGAAATTCTGTTTCAATGCGATGTAGAGCAATTCCACATCAAAGGCAAACCCATTGATCCTGGCATGTCTGAAAATAAAATCCGCAGCTTCTTTTTGAAATCCCTTGAGCCCGCATTGAGTATCGAAAAAATTGGTGGTTACGATGGTTCCGACAAACCAGGTAAAAAACATGCTGGTGAACTTCCGAAGCCATGATATTTCTGATAAATAGGAGGATCCCTTCAAATTGCGGTCGCCGATGACCAGCTGGAATTCTTTAAAATCGAGATACCGCAGCATGGTACCTATTGCATCCAGTTCATAGGGGATATCTGCATCGGTGAAAATCCGGAACTGTCCCCGGGCTGCTTCCATCCCGGTGCGCACTGCCGCGCCTTTCCCCATGTTCTTTTCATTCTGATAAAACAAACAGCCCAGCTTACGGCATACTGCTTCGGTCGCCCCATGATCGTTGCTTCCGTCATCTACGACGATCACCTCCCACTTATAATCCTGTTTTTGCAGGTACGAAAGTAAAACAGGAAGGTTTTTGTTCAAAATCCCTGCAGCCTTATAGGATGGAATTACAACACTAAGATAGACCGGATCTGCCATTTTTTGTTTTTATTTGATTAAGGATGGTCCTGCAGGAGCCCTGAGAATTTTCATCTTCAAACCATGATTGGAATAAACTCTTTTATCTTTTGGCAGGTCACAAATAGAAGTAATGGTTGGCTGGATTTATCATGTTTGAAATCATGATGGAATTTAAATCAATTCCCGGGAACTGAACTGAAAAGACAGCGGCGGGTTGTGATTTTTTCGTATTGTAAATCGTTACTTCTATTGTACGGTTCACAGGTTCCTCAATCTCAACAAAATTACTGTTAATTTTTATTGGAATCTTTGTGAGTGCCGGATCCGTTTTAACCCTGAAACTGAGGGTGAATATTTTATAGGGTGAATAATATAAAACCGTTACACGATCTGCAAAGTGGTTAACAACGGAATCCTGCTGCCGGAGAGGGTCCAGCTTGGCCAAAACCAGTGAAACATCTTCCGACTTTTCCGCCTGCCGCATGGTGATGGAGTATGGCGCCAGCTGGATTTTCTTTGAATATTGAAGGAACATACTGTAATCACGCCCAACGGGATAAATAATGCCGTTTTTTACCTCAAAATATGAATACCAGTTAAATCCCTGTTCCGTTATTCCATGAGCGGAAAAGGAAGGGTTCTCCCATAAATCCTTTGCAAAAATTGGTGAACCGGCCGGAATAGCCTTGAATTCATCGGTTTTTAAAAGTTCGTCAATTGCATATAGCCGTATATTGGAACTGCGGATATCTTTTGCAATGGTATAATTTGAAAAATCGGTCAGGACCGAGCATGTAAAAAAGCCGAGGACAAACGCTGCGGTAACGATGTTTTTTACGATCCTGCTGAAATTAAGCAGATTCATCAGGAAACTCAGTACCAGGGTTATCAGGAGGGTTGTGCCAAAGAAGGAGAAAAAAGTTGTCACATAACCCGACATCTGGCTGCCGCTCTGTCCGGCATAAAGGGTATACTTCTCTGTTAAAGCCAATGGAACGTGTGGTAAAAAGATAAGCACAATTGACAGAAAGACACCGGCAAGAATCCTCCTGGGAGTCATCGACGGCATGAGCATCAGCAACTTATAGCCAATGAAAGAGACCAGTATTCCTTTCACAATCCACTCCACCCGGGCATTTAAAACAAGGTTCAAAACAACCGGCGAATACCCTGTGAGCAGGTCGGATTTGTCTGTGAAGAAACTGCGTGATGCATGATAGATATTCAATGGAAATGAAGAGGAAGAGAGGTTCCACAGCACCCTGAAAAAGGTACCTGCGGTAACATTTTTAAACCCGAAGGTGGTGCCTGCATATGTTGAAGGATAATAGATTCTGAATATAAAATAGGCAGCCAGGTATATTACAGCTATTACTAAAAATGGCAGGAACTGACGAAATGAGTTTTTTACAGTTTGCCACAAGGAGTTCTTATCTTTCAGGTTATAATAACAGATGGTAATGATGAAAAATAAAAGATATAGGATATAAGATTCATAAAACAACAAGCCCATTGCAAAAAACAAGGAGGCGTAGATGAGAAGACTTGTTTTTTGTTGCTGGTAATATCGCAACAGGAGAAGGTACGAAATTAACAGCAGCGAAAAAGAAAATGTAAAGTAAAAGGGGTATGCCACGAAGAGGTTGTAATGCTGGGATATTTGCATTGTCATCA
Source organism: uncultured Bacteroidales bacterium (assembly GCA_903903985.1). GTDB lineage: Bacteria > Bacteroidota > Bacteroidia > Bacteroidales > FEN-979 > CAIVAT01. The sequence continues at coordinate 62,830 of CAIVAT010000160.1, forward strand.
GAAAAGTCAGCAGGAAAAACCAGGATAATTCCCTTGATTTTGTGGTAACAAAGACAACTTTTGCAAAAAGTAAAAAGCACAAAATCAGGGGGATGTAGTGGAATAATTTTGTCACAGCCCTGTTATCATAAAAGTAAGGCAAACTGTAAATGGGTTGCACGATATAAAAATAAAACCGGCCTGCGGTTTCTGCAAACCAGGAAGCAGATAACATCACGATCCCCCTTCTTGCAACCATATAATAATTAAAATCATCTGCCGTGGCATATCCCGTGAAAAACAGCGGGTAAAATGTGATGAGCGCTATAATGACGAACGCCAGGTAGAAAAATTCTTTGTTTTTCAAGATAAAGTCATCTTTCATAATCTGCTGAATAATTATTTTTTCTTTCTGAGTTCATCGTTAACAATATTGATCGCGTCGGATCGGATGATCTGCTCCATTGAAAGTTTATTTTCCTCTGCTTTCTTTTTTTCCCCGGCCATCCACCCGGCATCTGCCATTATTTTTTTCTCAGCAATCCTGAAAATGTTGCTGGCGGAAGTGTCATATTCAGCATAAAGCCTGTCAATAACCCCGGAGCCGGGGTTGCCGCTGCCAGCGCCTACCTGGAACAGGACAACGATGTTTTGCCGCTCAATTGCTTCCCTGAGGCTGACCTCCGCAGTAAGTTTGACTTTTGTATGGCTTTCCGGATAGATCTCTTTATCATAATACCAGATTTCCTGGTTGCTGAAAATATGCTGTATGATCGGCTGGTCCCACCAACCCCATACAAAGCTGTCGGCAATGAACAGTGCCGCGGGTTTGGGTTTTGCAGAATCGGAAACAAAATGAAAACACGGATAGGCAAGGGGTAAATGAGGGGCATCCCAGATAAGGTTCATCGTGCTATTGATATCAGCATCATTGTGCCGCGGTTGCATGCTCGTGACTATTGAATCCAGAACCATTCTTGGAAGAGTAAACCCTGTTCTGGCTTCAAAATACCTTATGGCCGAATCTGCTGCAAGGTACGATCCGTAATCGCTCCAGTGAACCCCCGTCGTTGGTATCAGCCGGTACCTTGAAGTGTCCTTCATGGCAAGGAAAAACGGATTAAAATCGAGGACATTCACTCCAACTTTTGATGCTTTTCTGGTAAAATAGTCCCGGCCGGTTTGATGACGTTTCATTCTGAGAAACCTGTCGGGGATAAACTCCGGGTAAAAGGAACCTTTGTCGGGAGGGATAATGACCACAACCAAAATTCTTTTTTTCTGCCAAAGAAAATCCTGGACAAATTTCAGCATTCTGACCTTTTCATCAATAAAATTTTCTCCGGGAAAATCCTGGCCCAGGTATCCCCTGATATAGCCTGAGGCAAACAGTTCGTTATGCTTGCCAACGATGACCCGTTCGGCATGCGGGATCGCAAACAGGCTGAATTCAACCTGGTTGAACAATCTTACAAATTCGGGTTTAAACCCTACGGAGTCATCCAGGTATTGCCGGTACTGATCCTGAAAGGTTCCATTCATCCAGGTGGTGGTGGTCATAACAGGCTTTGGCGCGGAGGTGAATACACCGGAAAGCGGCTTTGAAGAAACCGGACCGAACCGCTTCTGGAAAGCGGGAAACGCAAGGAGCAGTAAAATCAGGAATAAAATGGTCCGTTTGATCCACATCATGCTAAAACCTGAAGTAAATGAATGGGCTGAATCCCGAGGAGGTAATCGTGGCTTCGCTGAGGATAAATAACAGAATTGCGATGACCGAGAAAGTAATCATCAAACCATTTCCGGGATTGAAATATAGTTTATCGATCCAGGATTCTATTTTTTTGAACGCGCCCCAGAATGAAAAAAGGATGGCAATGGCCAACATGGTCCAGAATTTCGAATTGAGCCACACCATGTTTTCTCCTCCCTGGAATTGAAAGAGCCGCCGGATAAGATACCCGGCTTCATCAACTGTTTGCGAACGGAAGATGAGCCACCCGAGCATCAAAAGGGAAAAGGTGATGGCGATGGAGGGTATTTTGCCGGCTTTTTTCAGATATTTCAAGAGGAACAGCCGGTCGGCAATGAGGAATACCCCCATGTAAGCTCCCCATAGGATAAAAGTCCATGCGGCACCATGCCAGAACCCACATAAAAGGAAAGTCACCGTAGTGGCAATAAGATAAATAACTTTGTCAGCACGGAGTCCGAGATACCGTTCTTTCGGCAGTTTACGTGAAGTGGCATAGGCAAGCGGTAAAAATATGTAGTCACGAAACCAGAAAGACAGCGTCATATGCCACCGGCGCCAGAACTCCGTGATGCTTTGTGAAACGTAGGGAGAGTTGAAATTTTCAGGCAACCTGAAGCCAAGCATCCGGGCCAGGCCAATGGCCATATCCGTATACCCGGAGAAATCAAAATAGATTTGAAACGTATAGGCAATCGCACCAATCCAGGCCAGCCCGGTCGACAATTCGAGGGATGAAAGTGCAAAGATCTCATTGACCGTAACACCAAGTACATCGGCTATCAGAACCTTCTTCGCCAAACCGATGATGAACCGGTAGAATCCCGTGAGGCGTGAATCGATGTTCTCCTGTTCAGACCTGTCGCCGATCTGTGCTGCAATTTGTCCCGGCCTTACAATGGGGCCCGATAAAAGTTGGGGGAACATGAAGATGTACAAGGCATAATCCTCCGGTTTTTGAAAAACCGAAAATCGTTTTTTGTACACTTCCAGGGTATAGGAGAGCTTCTGAAAGGTAATGAATGAAATTCCGACCGGGAGGGCGATCTTCGTCCATTCTGCCGGTTTCGATCCGAACCAGGATAACATCACCTGGAACTGGTCAACGAAGAAATTCATGTATTTGAAATAAAGGAGCAGGGCCAGGTTGAGGGCAACGGAAATCCAGAATAAAGTCCTGCGGGCCGTACCTTCTTTCAGGCTCATCTGCCTGATGAGCACAAAATCAACCAAGACAGAACCCATGACGAAAAAGACAAACTTAGGGGCTCCCCAGGCATAGAAAAGGACACTGGCAATGAGCAATAACCAATTCCTGTAATTCCGGTCGATCAGGTAGTATGCGATCAGGAAAAATGGCAGAAAATATAGTAAAAAAAGACTACTGTTGAATATCATAGGATCGCTGTTAATGAATCTTTTACCTGATCAGCCCGGCTATGGAAAGGAACCAGAACACAAAAATAAGAAAAAAACGCATCCTTCACCGTCTTAACACCGGGCATTCCGATCAATCAAAGGCCGCCCGCTGCAAGCAGCCTGTCGATGAAGAAATAGCCCAACTGTCCATACCCGGCACTGGTCTGAAGAAAGATGATCGCATCGTGTTGTGAAAGCATCCGCTTCAAATCTTGGCTGACAGCACGTTCCCCTGTCGGGTAGGTCCCATAATAAACATCATGGTCAAAGTACCAGAAATCGCGGTTCCTGAAAACATTTCCAATGTAACCAGCCTCTGCCCATGTAAAATAAAAGCTATCCCCGATGAAAAGGGCCGAAAAGGGCAGCTGATTGCCAGGTTTTTTCCAGGTTACCTTCGGGTAGGCCAGTGGCTGCGAAGGGATACCCCATGCCAGGTTAAGTGCCCTTTCCACATCATCATCACGATCCATCGGGTTCCTGCTGATGATGGTTTGCGTAACCCTGGCATGTGAAAATGCTCTCCCGGTCTTCTCCTCAAGATACCTTACAAGCGAATCCATTGCCAGGTAAGAGCCATAGCTGCTCCAGTGAATTCCTGACTTTGAAAAAAGAGGATATCCGGAGGTATCCTTCATTGCCCGGAACCAGGCACTGTAATCGATGAGGTTGACATGCTCTTCTTTCAGTTTCCTGCTGTACCACTTATAGTTGGTGTTCTCCCTGACTGATAATTTGAAGCGTTGCGGGATATATTCCGGATAAAAGGTTCCTTTATCAGGCAATATCAGTACCAGGAAAAGAATCCCCTTCTCCTTCCAGAGCCGATCCTGTGCAAACCGAATCTGCCTGACGCGGGCCTCTATCTTCTTCACCCCGATAAAATCCCTGCCGTTAAAGGCATTGATATACTGGTCCTCGAAGAGGTAATCCTCCTTCCCGATCACAACACTCCTGGCATTGGGAATCCGGAAAAGAGAGAAGTCAACCTGGTTATGCAGGCGAACCAATTCATTGTGAAACCCCACGCTGCGGTTGTAATGTTTTGTCAGGCGGGGAAGGAACAGGCCTTCAAACAGGCTGTTCAAACTGAATTCAGGAAAAGGATTTGGTTCAATGTAGCCTTCCAGGGCCCTGGAATGAACCGGGTGGAAGACTTTCTGGATCGCAGGCAGAACAAACAACCCAGCAATAAGGATGAACAGGGTCCATTTAACCGGTGTTGCTGCTTTACTCGTCATCCCGGCAAAAATAGTAAAAATTACCACCGGAGGATCATGATTCAAGGCTTATTCAAGAAGCAAAACAAGGATGTTGCATGCCCTGCAGGAAATGAATTAGTGGACGCCATCCCCCCGCCCTCCTTCCCCACAAAGGGAAGGGGAGATCGTCCCTCCCTTTTTGGTGAGGGATTTAGGGTGGGGTCATTTCGGTTCAAACACCATGATCTCAAAATCATCAACAAGAATTTCCTTTTGGCCCCGGTACCAGAAATAGGCCTGCACCGGGTCGTTTTTATCCTCAAAAAACGGGGTCAGGTAGTCCATGGTCACCTCATTCCAGATACCCGGTTTCAGGTTTTGTTTTTCAAGTTCCAGCAAACGGTATTTAAAGGCCACGCCGTTCCTGATACACGTTATTACCAGGCCACAGGCGGCCTCTTCTGGTTTACAGGTAAAATAAACCCACCCGGTTGCACGGATCCATGAAAAATCTTTGCTGGAAACATCTTTATAGGGCATGTTGATCCCAGGGGAAAAATCCAGTTTTTTGCTCATCCTTAAAGAATATTTACCGGTGTGCACGGTATCCCTGCATAAATTTTCAGGGCTTGCCTGTCCCGGTTTGTCAAAATCATAGGATGCAAGAATCCTTGAAGTATAGTTTCCCGGTTGGGCCAGGTCATCACGTTCATCATTGGTCGTGGTCGGTTCAAGATACAATCTGTCAGTATTGCTCACACTGGTTCTTCCGAATACCGCCCAATAATAGGCCATGGTCATGCGCGATGGATCCATGATAAAATGCATGTATTGCCACGTTTGAAACAGGTTCAGCAATACAAACAGGGACAGGCCTCCCATTGCACTCCACCTGAGCACTCCCTTCTGCTGCGAGATCCACTGAATCAATGCACCCAGCGGCAAGGAGAGCAGCACATAGGATTCCATCATGGCACGCTGGCCGAAGCTCCCGCCATACCACCAGGTCGGCCAGCTGGCCACAACCAGCAAATGAATTATAAAAAAAACGAAAACAGAAATGAAAGCTGTGCGGCATTTTGCTTTTAATTGCCAGAATCCGATCAGGGCAAAAACCATCACCGGTGTATAGACAAGCCAGCCTTTTTTGTAGGAATAGATTACTTCCCGAAGGTAAGGGGCAATCCACTGCAGTTTCTCCCCTTTTTCATAACTATAATAAAACCATGATCCTGAATAGATTTTCCAGTAGATCAACTGCAGCCCGGCAACAAGCATCATGGCTGCCAGGGCGGCCAGTACCTGAGGAAGACGTTTTTTTACCAGGGATATCTTTTCATGCAAAGCGTTGCTGCCCCATATACCCCAGAAAAGAGGCACCAATGCGATGATGATCGCGGTGGGCCTGATGAGGGTTGCCAAACCACAAGACAATCCCAGGAATATTGCATATTTCCAACCTGGCCGGGCATGCCATTGGATGGTAAACCACATGATCAGGGCAAACAGGGTGAACAGGTAATTGTGCGGCATGGCACCATCAAAGGCTGTAAGCTGAAAATAATTTGTTCCGGCAACAATGATCAGCAAGGTAAAGGCTGCCACGCCATCGGTAAAAAAGTGCAGCAGGATCTTTCGCAGGAACCAGAGTCCGGTGACTGTGTAAACCAATCCGCCGATGGCAATGGAGAGCTGGTAAGGAAGTGTGAACCCGTCGTGGGAATAACTGGTAAACTGAACCATCACCTGGCCCAGAAAATAGAACGGACTATACATGATCGCCAATCCCATCGGGTATTTCATTATAAAATCTCCCTCCGGACCGGGATAAGCCTGGTAAAACCCGATGGTTGGATGATAGGTGTTTAAAATATCCTGGACCCACTGAAAATTTGTTATCCCCAGGTCATGGTGAATAAAAACGGCAGGCAGGTAGAGGTAGTAACCGAAAACATCCCAGCTGATGATGGATAGAATGTCATTCGTGTTGAATCTTGGCAGCAGCAGCCTGTTTATGATGATTGAGAGGGAAAGAAGTGAAAATACTGCAAGGGATATTCTCTGTTGGCTGCTGTTTTTCATGCCTGATTTTGGTTTATGGCTGCAAATCTATGTCAATTCCATTTATAATGAAATTTCACCCTCAGATCATCGATGAACACGGGTGTACCCTTTGGATTATGGATGAAGACGCTGATCAGCAGGCTTGAATCGTTCACATCGGGAATGATAAAGGTTTTTGCCACTTTCGACCAGGTCAATGGATGATGAAGAACACTGTCGAGCGGCTGTTCATCACCGAAAAGGACCTTCGTTCCCTGGTTCATTGTGTAGTTCAGGGATGTAGCGGTAAGCCTGCTGCCGGGTTTCAACACCCATGCCTCCACCTCCATCATTTTCGGATACGGATAGCCAAAGTCATTCAGCCTGATTGAAAAAAGGGGCGTATGTCCGCCTTTCCCGCAGGCAGAAATGCTGTAAATGCCTGAACGGGTGAATACCCGGGAAGGTTTGAAAACCGGGCAAAGCGCCAGGTTCTCAAAATCATTCTCAAACGACTGTACCTGTCGAACCGGGGAGATGACCCCTGCCCGTTCCACCGACCGGAAATAATGGTCCCAATCCCAGGTGGAGCCGTAATAACAGCGTTCGAAACGGTACAGGGAAACGGTATAGCGAAGGTTGAAATACACGAAAAAAAACACGAAAAAGAATAAGATTGTTTTTACCAGGAGACTGCGGCTGTTGAAAAGCGATATAGTGAAATATGCGAAAGGTACTGCCATGACAGCATAATACTCAATGAATGGCCGCTGGCCAAAGCTGCAGCCAAAGTACCACATTTTCCATGACGCAGAGACCAGGATCACCATCAGAAAAACTACCGCGACCGGCCAGCCGTTAGGTTTCCGGTGTGTGATCATCATGCCGGTCCCTGCCAGAAAAAACAGGATAAGGGGTGTATAAGGAATCAGCCCATTCACCGGGGAAAATAAAACTTCAAGGATCCTTGGGTGGAGCAGGTTGGTGAATCCTTCATCGCGGTAAGAAAAATGGATCCAGCTTCCGGAGAGATACTTCCAATAAATGAGTTGTGGTAAAAAAACGATGAACAGGATTGCCAGGAAACACAGGATATAGGATGGTTTCAGGAATTGTTTGATGCGTTTGAGACATCCGGCAGGGCTTGCCGCATCCCAGGTAAAGAATAAAAATCCTAAAAGAATGTTCGTGGGGCGGATGAGGATGGCAAGGGAAAGGGTGATGGCCAGGAGGATGAAATACCGGTATGATCCCGAAATTTGATGCTTCTTCAGGGCGAAAAGAAACAGTGCAAAAAGGAAAAAGGAATATACATGCGACATCATCCCGTCGATGAGGGAATAATAAAAAAGATTGGTGCCGATGAAGATCAGCGTGATGACAAAAAAGCTCACAAAGGCCTGAAAATAGTGATCCAGGAATCTTTTCAAAAACCATAGTCCGAGAAAAAGGTAAATGACCGCAGCCAGGCTCATCATCCGCATGTACAGCATCGAAAACCCGCTTTCGCTGTCGTAGCCGGCCATGCGCGATATAACACCTGAAGCCAGGAAGAACGGGGCGGCCATCAGGGCCACGCCACAGGTATATTTTGTATCGATCTTATTACGCAGTGTGTCGATGCTGAAACCGCCGCCGGTTTTCACATCGAGATCAACCGGCATTTTACGGGTATCGAAATGGTAGAAAATGGTTGCCGGAAGATAAATGTAATAACCTGCCCGGTCGGACCAGAGTTCGTTGCGATCGGAATAACGAGTCGCATCCTTGTGGAAATACCAGGTAAGCGCCAGGGATGCGCAAAACAAAATGTAAAAGAAATAATGCTGAATTACTTTATTTCGCCATTTCACTATTTCGCTGTTTCATTATTTAGGTTTATCATGAACAAATAATTTGATTTCAATATCATCCACCAGCATCTCCCCTTGTCCCCGATACCAGAAATATACCTGCAACACATCCTCGCGGTCGGGTGCAGGTGGAATATGGTAATCGATGCTGATCTTGTTCCATTGGTATGGTTTCACCGCTTCGTTTTCAATGGGGACGCTCATGTATTTATAATTGATCCCGTTGTGGTTGCATGTGGCTACCAGGCTGCATTTTGCTTCAGACACCCGACAGGAAAACCAGGCATATCCTGTTGCCCTGATCCACGCTGAATCACCGGGGAGGTCTTTGAATTTGATCCACAGGCCCGGGGAAAACTGAACCTGTGCACTCATTTTCAGGGATTGCTTTTCGGTGTGGCCGGAAAAAGCGAGGTGTGACAAGTTGTTATTGGCGTTTCCTGATTCAAAATCGTAGGAAGAAAGAATTTTTCCCAAACCTTCGGAAACTTCTGGCATATGTTCACGCTGAAGCAAGGCATATGGATTATTTGTTTGATGAGTATCCTGGTATGACCTGTAATAATTGAACAAGATAAATATCCCAAGCAGGATCATTGCCGGCAGCGCCGCAAAAAAAAATCTCCGGGTTGGGTTATGCTCAGTCATCGATTGGCGGATTTTTCCTGAAGGCCTGTATCATTCGCAGGCCTGTGGTGGCTCCAACCCGAGCCCGGCATACCCGGGTACTTTGCATTGCCCGCATTACTTAAGATATTTCCGGTCCCACAAATTATATTTCACCAAACACCACACGGCACGCCACCCATCCTTCATCCCTATTTTTTTGCCTTCCTCATAGGTCCGTCCGTAGTATGAAATTCCCACTTCATAAATCCGGATTTTCGGGAATCGTGCGATCTTGGAGGTCACTTCGGGTTCAAATCCAAATCGTTTTTCTTTAAGGCAGATTGATTTCAACATTTCACCGCGAAAAAGTTTATAGCAGGTCTCCATGTCGGTGAGGTTCAGGTTCGTGAACATGTTGGAGATAATGGTGAGAAATTTATTCCCGATGGAGTGCCAGAAGAAAAGGATGCGGTGCGGCCTGCCCCCCATGAAACGCGAACCGTAAACCACGTCGGCAAAACCGTCGAGAATAGGTTTCAGCAATATGTTGTACTCTGCCGGATCATATTCAAGGTCGGCATCCTGGATGATGATGAAATCGCCTGTTGCTTCGGCAATTCCACGATGCAAAGCCGCTCCCTTGCCCTGGTTCAGTGGCTGATTGAATATCTGGATGTCGCTTTCCGGATGTGATGCAATATATTTTTCCACCACGGCAATGGTGTCGTCCCTGCTGAAATCATTGACAATGATGATCTCTTTCGCCACCGATTCGATGAGGTCAACAGCAATGACCTTGTCGAGGATATGATGAATAGTCACCGCTTCATTGTAAGCGGGAATTAATATACTGAGCTTTCGGGATTCCATAAAAACCGGTTCAAAAGGCAAAAATAAGAGAAATAATCGAGGAATGTTTTATTCGTAGTAATAGATCCGTTTAACCCGCCGCGAAATCCCGGTAAGCACCTCGTATGGAATGGTGCCAATATCCTTAGCGACTTCCAACACGGGATGCAGATCGCCGAAGATGATCACCTCATCGCCCTCACAGACCTGGGACTCTCCTCTCCCACATGGGGGAGGGGTCGGGGGTGGGGCACTCCCCTCCCACTTGGGTGAGGGGCCGGGGGTGGGGTCAGTCACATCCACCATTGTGAGATCCATGCAAATATTCCCGATGATGGGGGCAGGCTTTCCGTGGATATAGAGTGTTCCGCGGCCATTGCCCAAACGCCGGTTGAGTCCGTCGGCATAACCCACCGGAATAATGGCGATCAGGGTGTCTTTTCCGGCTTTGCCCTTGCGGTTATAGCCAATGGTTTCTCCAGCCGGGATGTGCTTAACCTGGGTAACCACAGATTTTAACGTACTTACATTTCTCAGCCTGGATTGTTCCCCGGGATCACTCCCAATACCATACAAGCCGATCCCAAGTCGTACCATGTCGAACTGAGCCTCGGGAAACCTGCTGATACCCGCCGAATTCAGTATATGAAGCAGGATGGAATAATCCAAAACACGGGTGATCCTCCCGCTCATCCCTGTAAAAAGTCCAATTTGTCTGTGCGTGAAATCATCTTCATCGGGATCTTCACTGGCAGCCAGATGTGAAAATACCGATTGCACATGGAGATTTGGGTTCAGTTTCAGCTGATCAATCAATGGTTCAAGTTCATTCCCGGCAAACCCAAGCCGGTGCATGCCAGTATCAAGCTTGATATGAATGCGTACCTCCTCCTGGATGGAGGTCTGGTTGCGGGCAATGGCATCCACCAACAGGCTGAGAATATGGAGATTATAAACTTCAGGTTCAAGATTGTATTTCAACAGGGTATCAAGGCTCTGTTCTTCCGGGCTCATCACCATGATGGGCAGATGAATGCCGGCTTTACGCAGTTCCACCCCTTCGTCGGCGTAGGCGACTGCCAGATAGTCGACACGGTAAAACTGCAGCACATTTGCAATTTCATAACTGCCACTGCCATAGGAAAATGCTTTGACCATGGCCATGGTCTTGGTTCCGGGCTGCAAGGCTGCCCTGAAATAATTCAGGTTGTGAACCAGTGCATCGAGGTTGATTTCCATGACCGTTTCATGTGCTTTCTGCTGCAAAACCAGGCTTATCTTTTCAAACTCAAACAAACGTGCGCCTTTCAGGAGGATGGTCTCATTCTGAAAGGAAGAAACCGGAAAATGCTGCAGGAAATCATCTGTGGTTGTGAAAAATGACTTCTGCATTACAAACTTATCCGCATGTTTTCCTATGTCGCGCCCAATTCCAATGATGCGGTTGATATTACGCGAGGCAAGCATGGATGATATTTCATGGTACAACTCTTCCTTGTCACGGCCTGTTTGAAGGATATCAGAAAGAATGACCGTTTTTTTCTTGTGCTGGTTCTGCTGGTTAAGAAAATCCAGTGCGATGCTCAGTGAATTGATATCCGAGTTATAGCTGTCGTTGATGAGGGAACAGTGGTTGATGGCCTCTTTGAGTTCGAGGCGCATGGCGATGGGAGACAGCGATTCGTAACGGGAGACGTGGGATGGAAGGCGTAGGACGGGAGAAGTGGGACGTGGGATGTGGGACATTTCATGTCTCACATCTATTGTTCCTTTGAGAACCATTTCGGCTGCCAGGCAGTGAATGGCATTTTCAATCGAAGCTTCGTCGGTAAAGGGGATGGTAACCGGGATGGTTTTAGATTGGTATTGTGCCAGGAAACGGGTTTGGCCCTTTTCCCTGACGACCTGGGAAATCTGCAGATCGGCATCCTGAAACCGGCTCCAGGTGAAGGTTTTAAGATTGCAATAAGCCGGGTCGGCTTGCAAACAATTGGTGATCAAAGGATGATCGGCGCAGTAAACCAAAGTATGCGCATTGGAGAATAATTTGAGTTTCTCGGTAACCTTCTGATGCTGGTTTAAAAAATGTTCATCATGGGCGTGGCCAACATTGGTAAAAATTCCGATTGTCGGACTGATAACGGGGGCTATCCGTTCCATTTCGCCTGGCAGGGATATCCCGGCTTCAAAAATGGCAAGATCATGCTCAGGCGCCATCTTCCATACCGAAAGCGGAACTCCGATCTGTGAATTATAACTCTTCGGACTGCGAATAATTTTGTAGTCCCTGCCCAGCAGTTGAAACAGCCACTCCTTGACAATCGTTTTACCATTGCTGCCGGTAATTCCGATCACAGGAATAGTGAACAGGGCGCGATGATATGCACCCAACTGCTGTAAGGCTGCAAGAGTGTTTGGGACAAGTATAAAAGCGGCACCGGAAAATTGGCGGGAAGCCCCCTGCCCGTTCCGCTCACCCAAGGGGGAGGAGTGCAGGGGAGGGGTATTTTGCTTCGGCAGTTCCGAAACCATAAAACACCTGACTCCCTTTTCATAAAGTTCTTCAATGTATTTATGCCCGTCGTTACGCTCAGAAACCAATGCAATAAAAAGACAATGTTCGGGGTGGATCAGCCTGCGGCTGTCGATCAGCAGGTCATGGATAACTGCATCCCCGTTGTCAATGGAATAAACAGCACCCTGACAAATGGAAGCAATGTGAGAGACCGTATAGGCCGGGATTGTCATGAACGGTTATTATCGGGTTGAGTTCCCGCGGCATTCAATCGATTGGCCAGTAGTTCATCGTATTCAAGGCGGTGCATGAAAATATCACCGGCCAGATACATTGCGTTTCGGAATGCCTCCGGGGAAGCTTCATTTTTTCCTGCAAGGTCATAGGCAGTTCCGTGTGCCGGCGATGTACGAACGACGGGCAATCCCGCAGTAAAATTAACTCCTTCGTCGAAAGACATCAGCTTGAAGGGAACCATTCCCTGGTCGTGGTACATGGCCAGGATACCGTCAAAACTGTTAAAACTTGATGCGCCGAAAAAACCATCGGCCGGGTAAGGTCCGAAAGCCAGGATATTCTGGTCATAGGCCTTGTCAATCGCCGGCTGGATAACCGTTTTCTCTTCATCCCCGATCAATCCGTCGTCACTTGCATGCGGATTCAGGGCGAGGACAGCGATGCGTGGTTTGATGATCCCGAAATCACGCATCAGTGAATGGTTCATCACCTGGATTTTTTTAAAGATCAACTCCTCTGTAAGCGTTTCTTTGACTTTGCTTAAAGGGATATGCCCGGTAACCACACCTATACGCAATAACTTGTTGATCATCAGCATCAGGTAGTTTTCTGTGTTGAATTTCCTGGCAAAGTATTCTGTATGCCCCGGAAATGCAAACCCGGGCGATTGAATGTTCTTTTTATTGATGGGAGCTGTAACCACAACGTCAATAATGTTTTTCTGCAAATCCTCGCAAGCAGCCTCCAATGAAAGCAGCGCTAATTCTCCAGCAATGGTGGTTGATTTTCCAAGTTCGATCTTTATTTCTTCATCATGGATGTTGACGATATTCGGTCTGCGCGGATGAGCCTGATCGGCCTTTTTAACAAGATTAAAATTAAAATCATTGATATTCAGAGCTTTTCTGTGATAGGATGCAACCTTGGAAGAGCCATATACCACCATGGTATAAAGTTCCATCAATCGCTGATCCTGCAGGGTTTTAATGATGATCTCATAGCTGATGCTGTTCACATCGCCGTGTGTGATCCCGATGCGGATACGTTTTTCCTTGTCAACAGATTGTTCCATTATTGTCGGTTTTCTGCAAAAATAACAATATTCCGTGGATTTGGCGGTATCGTTGTCGGGGCAGGGACGCACCACAGTGCAGGGACGCACCGCAATGCGTCCCTGTAAAACCGCGACCTATCCTTGCGAACCGGCCCATGTGTTTTTTTGAATGAAATCAAACAACAAACGAACGCCAAACCCAGTGCCGCCCTGTCCCCTGTAAGAATCGCGCTTATCAATAAAGGCAGGCCCGGCAATGTCGAGATGAATATATGGGTAATCGGTAAATTTCTCAAGGAATTTTCCGGCAGTGATCATACTGGCCTCAGCAGGCCCAAGGTTTTTCAGATCGGCCAGGTCCGATTTCATCTGTTCGCCATACTCCTCCCACATCGGGAATTCAACCAGGCGCTCATAAACATCATATCCTGAACAGATCAGGGATTCCATTTCTGCCGGGGCTTTCGATTGCATCGCCACAGCGCCGAACTTACCAATTGCCCGAACGGCAGCTCCTGTAAGTGTTGCAAGATCGATCACCAATGCCGGGTCATACTTCTTTGCATAGCTTAGGGCATCAGCAAGGATAAGACGCCCCTCGGCATCGGTATTCAATACTTCAACGGTCATGCCATTGTGCATGGTGATGACATCGCCCGGCACCATGGCTTTGGCCCCCGGACGGTTATCGGTGGCGGGCATGAGGCCCACGACATGAACAGGAAGCCCGGCCTTCGCAACTGCATAGATTGTCGCTGCAACAGCGGCAGCGCCAGACATATCGTCTTTCATGTTCATCATCGAATCGCCCGGTTTCAGGTTCATGCCCCCGGAATCGTATACAACTCCCTTCCCGACGATAACGAGTGGTTTCTTATTCCTCGCTCCGGCTGGCTTCCACTCCATCACGGTAAATGTAGGCGGCTCATGACTTCCCTGGTTTACGCCAAGCAAGCCGCCCATTTTAAGGGCTGCAAGCTTTTGTGTGTTCAGTACCTCCACACTTGCACCGGATTCCTTGGCCATCTTCCCTGCTTCCTTCGAAAACGCAGTGGCCGTAAGATAAGAATTGGGTTCATTGATAAGGTCGCGGCAGCAGGCAACGGCTTCGAGGAGGATGTTCAAACGCTTGACACGTGACATGTGACGGGTGACAGTGGGAGAATTTTCTGCTTCTTCCAATGCTTTGGAGTAGATTTCGATTTCCTTCAGCGTGTTTTCGTTTTCCCTATCCTTTTTATATTTCAGGAACTGATAGGACCCCAGGGCCATTCCCTCCGCAAAAGCGAGCACTTCTTCACTCTCTCCCCCTTCATCAAAGACAGTCACCTTTGTAGCTTTCTGTGCGTTGAGGAGGACGGCAACCTTGTCACCGGCTTTTCGCGAGGCTTCCATGCGTTTTGAGGGCACTTTTTCGTCCTTGATAAAATAAACATAAACCCAATACCCGAGCCGGTTGAATTCAACCACCTCCTGTTTGCGGTTTTCGACCTGAACCTTCAGATAGGCTTTTTCTGCTCCGCTGAAAATGCCGGCCGGCAACTTTGAGAATTTTGAAACGATAACGACCAGGTGACCAAGCTCCTGTTCTTTATTGGTAAGGACGATGGAAGGGATCATGATTTTAAGTAATTTTGAACCGGATTACGAATACAAATTTAGAAAAATTTCAGTGGCCGGAATGGATAATTAACATCCGGTACTAACCAACAATGACAACCGAAACCATTATACATAAAGCCTTTCGTGCTGAATTCCTGACGGTCGAAGAGGGTAAATTCCTGTTTGAAACCTTACCATTGGCCGATCTGATGCTGGCAGGCAACGCGTTGCGTAAAAAACTCCACCCTAATGGAATAGTGACCTGGATCATCGACCGCAATGTAAACATCACCAATGTTTGCATTTCAGGATGCAAATTCTGTAATTTTTACAGGACCGCCGGCAGTAGCGATGCCTATATCACCACCATCCCTGAATATTGCACAAAGATTGAAGAGATGAAGCGTTTGGGCGGTAACCAGCTGTTGCTCCAGGGCGGGCTGCATCCAAAGCTGAGTCTCGATTTTTACGAAAAGCTGTTTGCTGATCTGAAGGGACATTATCCTGATGTGCGTTTGCATGCGCTTGGCCCGCCTGAAATCGCCTGGCTGGCTAAAAAGGAAAAACTCTCCTTTAAAATTGTACTGGAGCGTCTTGTAGCTGCCGGCCTGGATAGTTTACCTGGTGCGGGAGCTGAAATTCTGGCAGACAGGGTTCGCAAAGTATTATCGCCTGCCAAATGCACCACCAGGGAATGGCTTGATGTGATGAGGGCCGCCCATGAATTGAACCTTACAACTTCAGCCACCATGATGTTCGGACATATCGAAACGCTGGAAGAGCGGCTGGAACATCTTGTTGCCCTCCGGGAAGTTCAATCGGAAAGGCCTGCCGGTCACAAAGGGTTTTTATCATTTATCCCCTGGCCATTCCAGGATGACCGGACGGTTTTAAGAGAAAAATCAGGCGTTTTCAATACAGTGACCCCTGAAGAATACATCCGCATGATTGCCATCAGCAGGATCATGTTGCCAAACATTCCGAACATCCAGGCTTCATGGCTTACCGTAGGGAAAGACACGGCTCAGTTATGCCTTCATGCCGGCGCCAACGATTTCGGCAGCATCATGATTGAAGAAAATGTAGTCAGTGTGGCCGGAGCCAATCATAAATTCGATGCGCCCGGAATCCAGCAGGCAATCAGGGATGCAGGGTTTGACCCTAAACAGAGGGATCAGGATTTTAACACATGACGCGTGACAGGGCGCCTTTTCGCTTGTACGCAATTACCCCAGGAACTTCATGATCTTCCCTGTCGCTCCCCGGTTGAATTCGACGTAGTTTCTGCAGATGGCCGATAATCGTTCAAGTTCTTCAGGATTCCCGGTGATCTCCATGACTTTTTTTTCAAGATCTTCTGCACTGTTGATGCAAAATGCGCCACCCGATTCAATAAGATCGCGGGCTTCCCTGAATTTGTGAAAGTTTGGGCCGAACAACACCGGCACGCCGAAAGTAACAGGTTCCTGGATGTTGTGGATGCCGCTGCCAAATCCGCCGCCAATAAATGCAACGGTTGCGTAACGGTATAGCCGGGAGAGGATCCCTACAGAATCAATGATCAGGACATCCGACTGATCAGCGTTGTCATCATCCAGTTCAGAATAGCAAATGGCCGGCATGTTCAGATGTTCCCTGATGGAAGTAATCCGGCCGGGCGAGGTGTCATGCGGCGCAATGATGGACTTCAATTTCAAAACCCGGTGCTGCAACATGGGAAGAAACACTGCTTCATCAGGCTCCCAGCTGCTGCCGGCGATAAATACCGGCTTGCCGGCACAAAACTTATCCACCAACGGCATCTCGTTTGGCTGGGATGCAATGGAAAAAACGCGGTCAAACCGGGTGTCGCCGGCCAGGGTAACCTGCATGATGCCAATCGACCTGAGCAGATTTTCCGACTCGGTGTTTTGAACAAAAAAATGAGTCACAAACCCAAGATATCTTCGGAACCATCCTCCATACCACTTAAAAAAGTACTGGTTTTTCCTGAAAAGCGCAGAAATAAAATAAAGCGGGATATGGTCCTCGTGAATCGTTTTCAGGAAATTGAACCAGAAATCATACTTGACAAAAAACACCATTTCCGGCCTGACAATTTCCATGAACCGCCTGGCATTTGCGGGCGTGTCGAGCGGAAGATAGCCCACAAAGTCGGCTTGATCATACTTTTTACGCACCTCATATCCGGAAGGGGAAAAAAAGGTCAGCACTATTCTTTTTTCAGGCCATCGCTTCCTGACCGCCTCCAGCACAGGCCTCCCCTGTTCAAATTCTCCGAGAGATGAAACGTGAAACCAGATGACAGGTTTTTTTTCTCCGGCAGCCTGGTTCAACTCTTTCCCCAGGTTTTCAAACAATCCCCGGCGGCCATCAACCCATTGCCTTGCCTTTCCGTTAAAAAGGGCCGCGAACCGGAGAAACAAACCAAAACAATATATAAAAAACGTGTAAACAAATCTCATCTGGCTGTAATTCTGTTTCGCTGTTTTATCATAAGGCAGGTCTCATCCCTGCACCATTTCAAAATCTCACCTTTTTTAATACATATAAAACTCTTTCGGTGCCCGCCGGTACAGCGGAATGATCCAGCAAACTCTAATGGTATAAAACTGGCTGCTCAATTTTCGCGTGTCTTGTTTCCCGGTATCGAAGTTGCGTTCACGGTAAGGATTTGTCCAGGCTTGCATAAATTCCAGTGAAGCGGAAAAGTTCAGCAACCTTGTATTGCTCAGGTACATGTACCCAATGGCCCCGGTAACCGCGATGCCCCCGTTCAACCGGTCGTAGCCTTTTTTATAATCCCCCTGCACTTGCGGCGCCGTGTTTCCGGGGTTATGGATCCTGATCTTATCCTGGATGTAGCCTGCACCGGCGAGAATGGTCAATCCGCAGTTGGGGTTCGGCGCGAACACAGGGATCACCTTCCCGAATTTAGCAAAGAAGTTAAATCCCCTTTCATAATAAACCAGATCGGCATAATAGCCGTTGGCATCGATGAGAAAGCCATCTTTCGTGGAAATGCCCATCAGCAGGGAGTCGCTGTTTCTCACCGATTGGCCAAACATGAAATTGCCCTCCACTCCAAGCATCCAGTTGTGCCGTGTTTTGAACAAAAAACCCCCGCCAATGCTGGAATTACTCCCGAATTGCCCGGCCAGGTCACCCCCCGGGAATTGGTATCCGTATGTGGCGTAGATCATGGGTGTGGAAATGGCAGAGTCACGAATGTTTACCTGGGCAAACACAGCAGATGCTGCAATAAAAAAAGTCGCCAGTATTAAAATGGTTTTGCGGGTCATATGGAGGTAAATAAATTATTAAAACCTGTAAACCAAACCAATAGATGGGTTCAACGTACTTACGGTTTTTTTAATGTCGTAGTCCACAGGGGCAGAATATACAGCCTTGTAATATCGCAACCCGGAAATCGGATCAAAATACTCCTTATAACCAAGGAGTTGCGCACCGTATTGCCGGCTAATTCCGGGCCAGCCGCCCAAAAGGCTCAGATTGAATTTAAACACGACATGTTTTGAAATGGCATATCCTATCCCGGCTGAAATCTGCAGAGCAAAGCCTGTTGCGATGTTTTGATGGTAAGTATTTGTGAGGGTATCGGTTGGATCGGGGGTATTGAAAATGCCACTTGATGAGACCATGATCCCGCCAAGAACTTTGGCGTCAATATGGATGCGTTTGATCGTTTTCATGAACACCGGGCCCGCCATCAGGTAGTGGTTCGACCAGGAACCAGAGCCAATGGAATCCGGTATCCCTTTTGGAAATACCTGGTTGGCCATTCCTTTCATCGGGTTGGTTTGGTAAGTATATTGAAGTGCCAGCCCTAAATCATTTTTTCCCATCCAGTCGAAAGTTATTTGCAGGTGCCATCCACCTGTTGCATAACCCGATTTTGCGTTTTCTTTATCCGATGATGCATAAGAACCCAAAGGCATGGAATAACCGGCTGACACTTCCAAACCCAAATGCCGGTTTATTGCCTGGGCGGGTTTTGAAATGGAATCCTGGGCATGTCCCACAAAAGAATAAGCATATAAAATGAGCAGAAAAAGTATTTTTCTCATTATTTTTGGTAAAATATTTCTCTTCTCGTCGCAAGAGACTGGGAATTAACCCAACCACCTCAACCCCCGTCCCCTTCTCCTGAAGGAGAAGGGGTGCAGGGGATGAGGCAATTCAATCAGGATACAAATCTACAGATTTTCCGCTATTTACCGGTCGCATTATTTTAAAACCTGTGTAACTCATTCAGGCACCTGTGAACGCATGAGGAATTTTTGTAATTTTGACGCAGCCAAATCGTAAAATATTGAAATGGCGAAATAGCGAAATTCAATCAATCATTCAATAATCCAATCTTTTATGAGGAAATCCATTTTCTGCCTGTTGCTGATGCTGGCCGGTTTCAGTTACCACTCCATGGCTTGTACAAACTTTATTTTCACCCGGGGGGCTACCACCGACGGGTCGGTTATGATCACCTATTCGGCCGATTCACACACCCTGTATGGCGAGTTATACCATTGGCCTGCACGCGATTGGCCTGCCGGATCGATTTACGATGTTGTAGAATGGGATACCGGAAAGCCCCTTGGGAAAATTCCGCAGGTAAAACATACTTACAATGTCATTGGAAACATGAATGAACATCAGGTTGCCATTGGCGAAACAACTTATGGAGGTCGTGAAGAGCTGCAAACACAAAAAGGAGCGATCATCGACTACGGAACGCTGATCTATATTTCACTCCAAAGGGCGAAAACAGCAAGAGAAGCGATAAAGATCTTCGGGGAACTTACGGAAAAATATGGTTACGCCAGTGAAGGAGAATCCTTTTCCATCTCTGATGCCAATGAAGCCTGGATCCTTGAGATGATCGGCAAAGGAGAAGGTCAGCTGGGTGCCGTATGGGTTGCCCTGCGTATTCCCGATGGCTATATATGCGGACATGCCAACCAGGCACGTATCACAACATTTCCTTTGAACGATCCTGAAAATTGTCTTTATGCAAAGGATGTGATCTCCTTTGCCCGTTCCAAAGGCTATTTTGACGGAAAAGATGCTGAATTCAGCTTCTCCGACACCTATGCTCCGGTGACTTTTAGTGGCGCACGTGCTTGCGAGGCCAGGGTGTGGTCCATGTTCAACCGGGTGAATGCATCCATGGGCCAATGGCAGGATTATGCCATGGGACATCTCATCAAAGGCAATTGGGGATACACGACCAACCGGATGCCATTGTGGATTAAACCGGATAAAAAACTCACCGTCCACGACGTGATGAACCTCATGCGCGACCACTATGAAGGAACCAAAATGGACATGACCAAAGATATCGGTGCCGGTCCGTTTACCTGTCCTTACCGTTGGCGCCCGATGACTTTCACAGTCGACAGTGTTCCCTACGTCCAGGAACGTGCCACCTCAACCCAGCAAACAGGGTTTGTATTTGTCGCACAGTCACGAAACTGGCTGCCCGATCCCGTAGGCGGAATTTTCTGGTTTGGCGTGGATGATACCTATACTACGGTGTTTTCACCGATGTACTGTGGAATGACAAAAGCGCCCGATGCTTATAAAGTCGGGAACGGAGACCTGCTCCACTTCTCACCTACTTCCGCTTTCTGGGCCTTCAGCATGGTAGCCAACTGGGCCTATACAAAGTACGATTACATGATCAAGGATATCCAGCCGGTTCAGCAGCAGCTGGAACAGAATTATATTACCGAAACTTCAGGTATTGATAAAAAAGCGGCCGAACTCTATAAAAAAGACAAAGCCGCCGGTATCAAACTCATCACAGACTATTCTGTAAAAACAGGGCAGGCAACCGTGAAACGCTGGCAGGAGCTGTTCCAGTATTTGCTGGTGAAATACATCGATGGAAATATTAAAAAAGAGAAGGATGGTAAATTCGAAACGAATCCTTACAACATGCCTGTCATGCCGTCACAACCCGGCTACCCGCAATGGTGGCTTAAAGAGATCGTCAAACAGCATGGTGAAGTTCTTAAACAGACCGGGCCTTCAGGGCACTAACCCGGGAATGCAGGAATGCAGCGAATTGAACATTAACAGGATTTAGCAGTGGCTAAATCCTGTTTTTATTTTATCTTTCCTCTATAAATCCTTGTGTCAACCTGGCATATGGTACACTAAGCAAAATAAACCGAATGAACCGATCTCAAATCCTCTTACAATCAAGCACAAATAAGCATCTTGGTAAATAATTTCCTCTGCGAGTTCAGGA
>CAIVAT010000161.1 GCA_903903985.1 uncultured Bacteroidales bacterium
TCGATACCCGTGATGAGGATGAGGTGCAGTTGTTTTTCGTGCCTAACTACAGTTGTAACTTCGCCTGCACCTATTGTTACCAGGATGAGTATGCCCCGGCCAAGCAGGAGCTGACTACTGAAATAATTGATGCATTCTTCAGGTATATCAGCCATGAATTTGCAGGGCGCAAAAAATACCTGACAGTTTTTGGCGGTGAGCCATTGCTCAGTTCTGCTAAACAAAAAGAGCTGATCGCATACCTGCTTGAACAGGCCAATAAATCAAATCTTGAAGTCTGCCTTGTAACAAACGGATATTCACTTAGCGGGTATATCGACATCCTGAAAACAGCAAAAATCCGCGAAATCGAGGTTACACTCGACGGCATTGGCAATGTTCATGATGCTCGTCGCTTCCTTAAAGGAGGTGGAGCGACCTTTGAAAAGATCGTAGAAGGGATAGATGCCTGTCTCGACAGCCAATTGCCGGTAAACCTGCGAATGGTGATCGATAAGGATAATATTCATGGTTTGCCAGAAATGGCACAATTTGCACTTGATAAAGGCTGGACCAAAAATGAGCTTTTTAAAACCCAACTCGGCCGTAATTATGAGTTGCATCATTGCCAGGCAACTTCCGAAAAACTGTTCAGCCGTATCTCGCTTTACGAAACCATATATCAACAGGTAAAACATCATCCGTATATTCTTGAATTTTATAAACCAGCCTATTCCATCTCAAAATTCCTTTTTGAAAACGGCAGCCTTCCCGATCCATTGTTCGATGCATGCCCGGCCTGTAAAACGGAATGGGCCTTCGATTATACCGGTCATATCTTCTCATGTACCGCTACCGTTGGGAAAGCTGATGAATCATTGGGGACCTTCTACCCTGAAGTTTCACGCAGGAATGAAATGATTGCTGCCTGGGAAAACCGTGATGTCACTGCTATCTCAGAATGTTTCACCTGCAGCATGCAACTGGCATGCGGAGGAGGATGCGGATCAGTTGCCAAAAACAGAACCGGCGATGTATGCTCCACCGATTGCCGCCCGGTAAAGGAATTGCTGGAACTTGGATTTGGGGCTTACTTTGAAAATAACAATTGAATAATGGATTGTATTAAGTGTAATACGAAAAGTTGCCGTACCACCGAAGCGTGCCACGCTCAAAAGTTTGATACTGATGATCTGATGGTGACTTACCATTTGCCTGAAAATGTGAAAATTATTCAGGCAGCTGCTCAGCTGGTTGACAATGGAAGAGCCGGAACTTTATCACGTTTGCAGGAAGTCATTGAATTCTCAAAAAGCATGAATTTTCAGCGGATCGGTATTGCTTATTGTTACGGAATGGAGATTGAAACTGCACTGATCACAACGATTTTTCGGGAATCAGGTTTCAAAGTTTATCCGGTTTCCTGTACCACCGGAGGGTTTAAACAATCAGAGGTAAATCCCGGGAGTCAGATAGAGAAAGTTTCATGCAACCCATTGGCCCAGGCCACACAATTAAACAGTGAATCTGTTGATTTTACAATAACGGTGGGTCTTTGCCTGGGACATGATATTCTTTTCACTAAGCATGTAAAATCATACACAACAACATTATTAGTAAAAGACAGGGTTCACGATCATCATCCAATTGATGCATTAAAAAATTAAAAAGTAATGAAAGAAATTACATCATCCGAATTCGAAACAGAAGTTCTTAAAGGTGGAAAAGTTGTACTTGATTTTTATTCCACCGAATGTCCTCCATGTGAGGCTTTAGCCCCAAAGTTTGAAGGACTGGCAGCGCTTTATGGTAAAGACATAAAGTTCTTTAAAATGTTCCGTCAGCAAAACAAACCATTGGCCGAGAGTTTGGGTGTACGATCATCCCCCACCCTTCTGTTTTTTGATAACGGTGCACAATCTCCGGTAACATATTCGGGCGGAATCAAGCGAAGCGATATCATTCATCAGCTTGACAGTATGTTATCCGCAGAAAGGGTCACGGAGATCAAAAAAGAGATTAAACCTGCTGTTTCCGAATTCGATGTTCTTATTCTTGGCGCTGGTCCGGGCGGACTTACTGCAGGATTATACCTCTGCCAGGCAAAAGTGAATACAGTTTTGATTGATGTCGCCCTGCCGGGCGGACAGGTTTCCACGACTCACGAAGTTTCAAACTACCCTGGATTCATTGATCCCCAGCCTGGTTATATGCTCTCTCACAACATGTCGGAGCA
>CAIVAT010000162.1 GCA_903903985.1 uncultured Bacteroidales bacterium
CCCCTTTGACCGTCATTTTATTGCCAGGATTTCTTCGATGATACCGGGGAGGTTCGGCTGGCTGAAACTCATGCCAGGTGCGGGAATTCTGTGGCGTTTGATATCAGGCGGAACATGTTTGTGATGAGGATAGGTTGATGCAAGGCTGGAATCCTGAGGATGTGGAAAATCATCGTACCAATAGAGGCGCTCATCACCTCTGTATATCTCGTAACCATAAGAAGTGATGTAACTATTCAGCACAATTTATTTTATGTTCTTTGAAAAAAGTTCTTGACACGGTTTTTATGTAGATTTTTAAAAAACCGGTGCAATTTAACACCGTATCCACAATGCCACTATAAAGGCGCCATACTGTTTGGTTTGTCTGCAAAACATCCCCATAACCAAGGTTTGTGTTTAAATTAATACATTGGGTTATCGGGCATCCTGGAACGAAAAATTTGCTTTCAAAAACCTGTGCTATAATGACTGCATCATAAAATGCAGGTGTTTGAATGACTGTTGAGAACATTAATGTAGAAAAAGCCATACAGCGAGTCAATGACCTTATTGCACAAGAGAAGGATTTGTCTCCGGCATTCAAGGCCAGTATTGAAGTGCTGTTGCTGCTTGTGACCATTTTAGTCAACCGATTGGGACTCAATAGCAAGAATAGCAGTAAGCCACCGTCATTTGATCCCAATCGGAAAAAAGAGCCGAAAGAACCAGGGGTACGCAAACCGGGTGGACAGCACGGACATATCGGCGCCACACTGAAACCGTTTCTCAATCCTGATCTGGTAACAGAAATCCGGGTTGACAGAAGTACATTACCACAAGGCAAGTACCGGCCAGTTGGATATGAGCCCCGCCAGATGGTCGATCTGGATATCGACATCTTTGTTACCGAGTGGCGGGCCGAGATACTGGAAGATCAGGATGGCAAGCGCTATGTTGCACCGTTTCCGACAGGTGTTACCAGACCGGTACAATACGGTATCGGTGTCAAGACCAACGCTGTCTATATGTCCCAGTATCAGTTGATTCCGTACAACCGTATTGAGGATCACTTTCTGGATCAGATGGGTATCCTGATCAGCGCCGGAACGATCCACAATTTCAACAAGGATGCTTATGAGCGTCTTGCGTTCTTTGAGTCATGGGTCAAAGAACGGCTTGCGGCATCCACACTGATTCATAGTGACGAAACCGGCATCAATGTCGGCGGAACCAAGCTTTGGCTGCATAATGTCTCAAATGACAATTTTACATGCTTTTATCCTCATGCCAAACGAGGGTGCGAAGCAATGGACGAAATGGGGATATTGCCAGGGTATCAAGGCGTCATCTGTCACGATCATTGGAAAGCCTACTTCAGATACGGCGGCCTACATGCACTATGCAATGCCCATCACCTGCGAGAGCTTGAAAGAGCCGTAGAGCAGGATAAGCAAAAATGGGCAGAGCAGATGATTGCGCTTCTGAAAGAAATTAACAAGGCCACCAATGATGCAGGAGGGTGCCTTGAAGCAACAGAGTCGGAACATTACAGAAAACGTTACCGTGACCTGCTATGTGAAGCTGAACGGGAATGTCCACCACCAGACGAAGCAGGGAAAAAGAAAAAAGGAAAAACGGCGAGATCAAAAGCAAGAAATCTTCTGGAACGCCTGCGGGACTTTGAGAACGAAACGTTACGATTCATGGTTGATATCAATGTGCCGTTCTCAAACAATCAGGCTGAAAATGATTTGCGTATGACCAAGGTTCAACAAAAGATATCCGGTTGCTTTCGATCAATGGATGGAGCAAAAATATTCTGCCGAATCCGAAGCTTTCTGTCGACATGCAGAAAACAAGGCGTTACTGCCTCCGAAGCCTTGCGCCTACTGTTTCAGGAAAGGTGGCCTGCGTTTATGAATGTCAAAGAACAATGTGCTGAATAGTTACACATATGTTTTTGTATTTTCAAGTGAAAGATTGGCATAATATTATTTTTTTATAAAAAATAGAGGAAATGAAAATATTGAGGTCCACGGAA
>CAIVAT010000163.1 GCA_903903985.1 uncultured Bacteroidales bacterium
AGCTGTGTAACATATCCAACGGCCACATTAAGGATTTTACGATTCATCCTAGTATTATTTACATCAAGGACCATTCTGATGTAAGGCAAAGTATAGCTGAATTCTTCTCCATAACTCAAAATGACCTTTTCCCGAATTATCCCTGCAGATCCATGAGGAAGTTCCTTGACCATTCTCAAATAATCTGGATTATTTTCAAAAAATTGTTGTTTGGTACTTGTTTTTACTGTTTCCATGGTTTAATTTTGTTGCGTTATGTTGCGTTTAGTAGTTTATTAGTAATTTAGATGTCGCTAATCAGTATAGAAACTGTTGCAAAATGCTGTGCGAAGGTCTAAAATTATTTTGATAATTAAACCAATATATTTTGATTAGTACTTGTTTTTATTAAATCCATTTTGTCATGAACACGCAAGAAGTTGGAATTGGGGATAATATAAAAGATGTCATTAAAAAAAAAGGCATTGTTGTTAAACAAATGCTGAAAAATATTCAGGATAAATATCCAGATGAACGTGGATTGACTGAAAACGGGTTCAAATATTCCTTGGACAATCAAACAATAAAGGTGGGATTACTTTTCAAAGTCTGTGATGAACTTGGTGTCCATATTATAGACGTTCTGCCTGATACATATAAATTCACAAGTTCGGAATTGTCCAACCGACTGATTGAAATAAACAATAATATAAAAAGAGTGCAGGAGCTTGAAATGGATAAATCAATCTATGTGAGACAGATACAATTTTTGGAAGGTCGAATTGTAGATTTAGAAAATCAACTTAAAAGCCAGGGGAAATCCGGACTGTAATAATAAGCAGAACTCTTTAGTTCATTGCTTCGTTTTTCATAACTGATTTTGAAATAAAAACTCCATCAACTCCTATCCTCCCCTATCTCAGACCTTTAACAATCAAAGTATATTTAGATTAGAAACAGTTAATCGTGATTATAATATTAATTATAAGACAAATATATTTTCATCCTTATCGAATCTGATATCAACAAAAAACCCTCCGGAATTCAGGAGGGTTTATATATTGTTGGCAGATATGATTACTTTACAGGGAATACAATATGGGTCTCCCATTTCAACGTATCTTTTTCACTCATCGGATTGGTAATGTAAATCTCTGAAGGACCGCCTGCTTCAGTTTTACCGGATTCTTTCAGGTATTGAGCCAAAGCGCGGTATGCAGGTTCCGTTTTACTGTATGAACCGAAATAGATGGCTTGTACTGCGTTTTGTTCCGGGACGGAAGAAACCTGAACCCTCCCTTTCCCTTTTTCTGCCTTTTCCACAGGCAGGCATATCTTCATTACTGAAAACAGGGTCAATGAATCCCACCTGATATAGGTTGTAAACGGATTTCCATTCTGAACCAGTTTATTTAACTTCAAAAATCCGTACATATCGCCATAGGCCTTCCCCATGACACGGGCATATTCTTTCGGTCCTGCTGAATCGATTACCATGAGGACCCTCTGGGCTGGAATCACAACCTCTTCAATTTTCGGCCAGGTATTGCGCTCCTCTGAGACTTTTTTCAACTTTGCCAGGCCTTTTTCAAAATCAGGTCCCATCATCCTTCCCATAAATAGTCCCATGTACCGATTTATCGGGTTATATCCCAGGTCTCCTTCATCGAGCCATGCCACTTTCGTTGAATCTCCCTGGTGGTCGATGATTATTTTCCCCTTTGACCGGTATTTCCCGTGATCAAATGCAAGGTCATAGCCTATAAGTCGGCCTGGAACAAGTTCTGTCGTGATCATTTCACCATTTCCCAGAATTTTTCCATTCCATACCCACGAAGTTCCAACCTGGGCAGCAGATCCGGTCATTTTAAAAACTGCGGTCGAATCAACTTCCCTGGTCCATGGCACCCAAAGATGCCATTGCTGAAAATTACTGGTAAGACTATAAATGACATCAGGGTTTGATTTTATATAAATGCTCCTTTCAACCTTGTAGGTTTTCGGTAAGAGAAATGAAACAATCACCAGGACAGCGATGATTCCCAATAACCAATAAAATATTTTTACAACTGTTTTCATATTCGTTTTTTTTTTAGTAACAACGTCTAAAATTAATCCATATTTAAATAATAACCAATTCTTCCAAGGAAATATTCCTATTTTTGCCGCCTAACTCAGAAATTACGAATGAACGTCGCAGTCACTGGTGCCAACGGACATGTTGGCGTAAATTTATGCAGGGCTCTTCTTGAGAAAGGCCATCAAGTGAAGGCCCTCATGCACCGCCATGATCAAGGCCTGCTATTCATCCCCGTAGAGATCGTTCATGGGGATGTTCTTGACAAACCAACTTTACTCCCATTGCTCACGGATGTGGATGTGGTTTTTCACCTTGCTGCAAAAATCTCAATTACCGGTGATCCGGACGGCATGGTCGCCCGAATTAACACGGAAGGTACCAGAAATATGATTGCCGCAGCAATTGAATGCAGGGTGAAACGGTTTATCCATTTCAGTTCTATTCATGCCTTTCAGCAACATCCCCTGGGTCAGTTTATAGATGAAACAAGGCCTTTGGTTGATGATAAAGGGTTTGCTTACGACCTGTCAAAAGCAGCTGGCGAACGGGCAATAATGGAAGCAATCAAGCACGGCCTGGATGCTGTGATACTCAGCCCAACCGCCATCATCGGGCCTGCTGATCCAGAGCCTTCGCTTACAGGGAATGCAGTGATAGACATTTATAACCATAAAATTCCGTCGCTTGTGCCCGGGGGCTACGATTGGGTAGATGTCAGGGACGTTGTGGCAGCGGCCATTACAGCGATGGACAAGGGAAAAACCGGTGAAAAATACCTCCTTTCAGGGCAATGGCACAGTTTAAATGAGTTCTCAGGTTTGATACAACTGCATAGTGGCCGAAAAACTGTAAATACGGTTTTACCGATGTGGATTGCAAGGTTCGGGTTACCTTTTATAACACTGTACAGTAAATTATCAGGAACGAAACCATTATACACAAGTGAATCACTGACAATCATTTCGGAAGGCAACCGGATGATCAGCCACACCAAAGCCAGCAACCAGTTAGACTACAATCCCCGTCCTCTTTCTGAAACAATAAAAGATTTTCTGACCTGGTTAAAAGAACAAGATTATATTCATTAATTACCGAGAAGATGAGAGAAACCACCTTTTACATGATCGTATACGCTTGGATAGCTGTTGCAATTTTCATTTTTCCGGTGGTGATCAGAATCATTGCACCATATGGCCGTCATGCAACTAAGAACTGGGGTGGCATGATCGATAACCGCGTTGGCTGGATTTTAATGGAACTGCCTGCTCTGCTTGTTTTTTCGGTTTTTTATCTTGCAGGCTCAGGTGACCACCCGGTGGTTACATGGCTTTTCTTTGGTCTGTGGGTTTTGCATTATATTAACCGAACCCTGATCTTCCCTTTACGGCTTCGTACAAAAGGAAAAAAAATGCCATTGGCGATAGTGTTCATGGCCATTGGCTTTAATTTTATTAATGGATTCATCAATGGTTATTATCTCGGCACACTGGCAACGGAGGCTCAATATCCGATTTCATATTTATCAGATTCGCGTTTTATAGGTGGGATTACTCTCTTCTTTTTTGGAATGTTCATCAATTGGCAGTCTGATAATATTTTGATTCATCTTCGAAAACCAGGTGAAACCGGATATGTAATTCCATCGAAGGGCTTTTTCCAGTTGGTTTCATGTCCCAACCATTTTGGGGAGATTGTTGAATGGTTTGGTTTTGCTTTAATGACCTGGTGTTCTCCGGCACTGGCATTCGCGATATGGACACTGGTGAACCTGATGCCGCGTGCACTGCATCATCACAAATGGTATCAGGCAACTTTCCCGGAATATCCTGCGGAGCGCAAGGCATTGTTTCCGTATATCCTATAAACACCGATGGGAACCATTTCTGTTCGAAGCGGTTCCCATCCCGTCATCCCAAAAGCCTTGGCCTCGGGAAGCGTTCAAGCTACTGTTATTATGGTTGGCTTGTTCTGGCTGGGTCTCCCCTTCCATTTAACCCGGATCATCACGTTGATAGCCTTTGCAGATTACTTTGGCTCTGATCCCAGCTTCTAAAATCCGGTCATTCTCAATACAATCTTGCGGATTGTATTTTTTCCTGTCCGTCCCGGGAGTGCTGCCACCTTGCGGTTTCCGCTTTCACCGGTTTACTTTTTCAGTTGACCTTTTATCACTTGCTTGAGGAGTCAAATATACAGCATTCGCACAGGGGAATGCAAGTTTTTTCCAAAGAGGATTTCAACAAGTTTTGCACCTGAGTTATCAACATTTTGTTAGTAACTTTAATACCGTATAAACAGCAATCCGATATAGAACCATGCCTGGAGCATGATGAAGGGGTACTAATAAAAGGATTAAACCGGATTAGTCAATTGAAACGGTAAGACCCCGAAGGCACATCTCGTCAAACATGGGTTTCAACTGATAATAGTCTCCACTTTTAACATTGCACTTGCCCTTTAAGTGGGTGATGATCGCACATTGTTCCGCCTGTTCATGCTCATGGCTGCATACCTCCATCAGTGAATCGATGACGAAATCGAAAGTATTTACATCATCATTATACAGGATAAGTCCTCGCTGAATGGTTGAATCATCTTTTTGAATGGAGGAGGGATTATCTTTCTGCTTGACCATTGTAATTTGTTTTTCGGTTGCAAAATTAAGCATAAAATGGTCTCAAACGCTTACCTTTGGATTGAAATACTGTGAAGAATGGAGTTCTATGAGTTTGTTGTGTCGCTTGAAGAACGGTTGCAGAAGCCTCTTCCCGGCAAATCTGCCCAATTGAAAATGTCTTCACTCGCACGGATACAGGAACTGTTTAAATTGGCCGCCCCGGAAAGTGCCACCCAAAGCAGCGTGCTGGTCCTTTTATATCCTTTCGCAGGCAGTATAGGACTGGTTTTAATGCTACGCCCGCAATATCGTGGTGTTCACAGCGGGCAGATCAGTTTGCCGGGAGGAAAATTTGAAGAAACGGATGAAAGCCTGATTTATACGGCACTGCGCGAATCAAAGGAAGAGATCGGGATAAATCCTTTGCAGGTTCAGATCATCGGACAACTTACAGAAATGTATATTCCCCCTAGTAATTTCATGGTAACACCGGTTGTCGGGTACCAGTCATCGCGGCCTGTCTTCACTGCTGATGCCAAGGAAGTGGCAGAGATCATCGAGATTAAACTGGATGATTTAATGGACGCAAAGAACAGGCAACAGAAGAAAATAAAGCTCAGCGTTGGTCTATCCCTGAAGGTTCCCTCCTACTGCATCAATGGACATATTATTTGGGGAGCAACAGCCATGATTTTAAGTGAATTAAGAGAAATTGTGCTGGACATCAATGGTAAATTCCAAGGAAAATAAAGGGGGAAACAATTACCTTATCGCACCCCTGGTAAAACAGAAAGAACCCGGGATTCTCCCCGTGGCATAATGCGTGATGAGATTTCCGTGAACAGTATATTGAAAAGCAGTGCCATTTTGCACATAATCTTTTGCATCACTTACATAGATATAACCGCTGACCGGGTGAATATTCAAACCATAGAATAGCCGTCCATCATCGTTAATTAAAGCCTGGCCTGGCAATGTTTGCGAAAGAACAGGCATCTGGAAAACCCCTCCTTTCAAAAAATAAATGGTATCACCGGTTGGGTTTATACATAATCTGCCCGGCACTTCCTGAAGATTGGGAAACGTGAATTCTTTTTCAACAATCCGCAGATCAGGGTTGATTCTTAACAATGCAGGAGCTTCATAATTATCATAACCACCTGAACATAAAGCCCATAATTTTTGATATTTATCCAAAACAAGACCGATGGGTTCCTTGCCGGTTTGAATGCTGTCAACAACGGCATCAGTCCCGATATCAATAACGAGTATCTGTGCATTCCGTTGCGAACTTGGTTTGTTGAAACTGCCGATCGACGTTACAAATACGCACTTATTATAACGAACTAAATTTTCAGTCCAGCTGTTTGTTTGAATTGCCTTTGTAACCATATTGGTTTTCAGATCGATGATCGAGATGGAATTCAGCAGGTTGGTCACATAGGCTTTGTTTGAATCTATGACCTGCAGGAAGCGGGGTAAATGTAGCCCTTCTATTGTTTTCACAGACTTAAAATCCTTCAGTGAAACAACTTCTATCCTGTTTGAATTATTGATCACAAGATATCCCAGGCCATTCACAATGGTCATCGATTCAGCTACATCCCCCAGGCTTCTGGAATTGGATTTGGCAAAGACATCCTGGAACACATGATTGCTCGCATTATCCAGGTATGTTACGGATGCATTGCCCCAGTTAAAATTTCCTTCATTAATAATAAAAATCCCATTTTCATAATTCGCTGCCCTGGTGGTATCAGGGTCAATTATTTTCTGACGGATGGGATCCTTGGAGCAGGAGGATGGCAATAAGGAAAGTGCTGTGAAAGCACATAAAAGCATGAACTTAAATGAAAAGCAGCTATAATTCGTCACTATTTGGTAATTTGTCTTTGATCTATTGCCTGTACAAACTGGAAAGACCCAGTTTAAGTGTAAATGCATAATTTATTCCAGGCATTGGCCGGTTTGCCACGGACTGGTAGTTCAGGTTAAACAGGTTGTTAATATCCAATTGCAAAGATAAAACTAAATGTTTGACCGGTATTTTTTTTCCAAAAATTACCGAAGACAGGGAATATGCAGGCATCAGGGAAAGGTTGTCTTTAGCTGTGAATCTGTCACTTACGAATATGAAATTGTAATTCAGAAAGAATTTCCATCGCTCGATCATCACCGTGCTGTTCAATGTATGCACAGGAATGTAGATCAGTTGATTGCCAATTTTCTGGTCATAAGCCGAGGAGGATTTTTGGTAGGTGGAATGGCAAAGATGGTAGTTATTATCGAGGCTCAGATCAAAGCCAAGGATTTCCCATTTGAGGTTCAAACCGGTTTCTAATCCACGGGCCCAGATCTCATCAATATTCTCAGGTTTCCAAAGATCGTTGCTGCCATTGACCGGCGACCAGGTGATCATGTTGTATATCCATGAATAATATCCTGACAAGTTGATTTCCAATGCGAATTTCCGGTCTTTTGCCTGATGATGAAAGGAAAACCCGAGTTCAGCAGAATAATTGGTTTCCGGTTCCAGGTCGGGATTACCCGAAATTGTCCAGTAGAGATCATTGAGTGTCGGGTACCTGTAATTTCTGGCAAGGTTCAGTGCAAATGACAGACCCGTATTTTTCCAGGGAATGTATTCCACGCCAATGGCAGGAACCACGGGAAGAAACTTCGAATCAACCAGGTCTTCCCTGATGACCAGTGACATTTTGACTTTAGGACCGAAATCATAATTTATTTCAGAGAAGAAGCTGGTTGTATTGCGGGTTTTCATTCCGTCATACGCATCTGAGTTCACCTGGTCATGGGTAAAGTCAATACCCGGTTTGATGCTCAGATTCCTGATCCCGGTGTAGGCGAATTTTACCTCATTGATCCATTGATTATAATGATGGTTGTCGTCGATCGAACTATCCAGGGTATAGTGCATTTTCCGGCTTGCAAAGGCTGACCTAACGAACAGGTTATATTTTTTCTCAACAAATTTATAATCCAGTACGGCCAGAAGGACACTTTCTTTCTGGTTTTCTTTATGATTTGTATCAGGATTTGATTCGGTGAGCGGAATGTTCCGGTCATCCTGGTTATATCTGAATTTTATTGACATCAGGTGTTTATCTTTCAGTTTCCAGAATAATTCTTCAGACATTCCAAAAAGCGCATAAGAGGCATTTTGCTGATGCATGGTCGTATTTTCGTATGCATTATAATATGGAAAATCGTTCGATGCAGCTGCGTAGTTGAATTTTGAATGTGATTGAAATGAGGAAGACCCTGCAACAACATTCAGGTTTGTAGTGTAGGATTGAAAACTACCAATGGTTTGTGATAATAGAATATTGATCTTGTTATTCCAGTCAGGATTGGTAACCAGGTTTATAACACCTCCAAATGCGCCTGTCGTTTTAGAAATACCTGCAGAGCCGTACAAAATCTCAAGACCATCAAACTGTGAAACGGGGATTTGTGAAAGGTCAGCCTGGCCGAGCATCGGGGAATTGAGGTTGATCCCGTTCCATTCAACCATGGTGTGTTGTGCTGTAGTACCGCGGAAAGAAGGGGTAGCAAGGGTTCCATTTCCATAGGATTTAATAAAGATCGTTGAATATTTTGAAAGTATATTTGATAAATCTTCATTCAGGTGGTTGATCAGCAATCCTGAATCGATGGTTGTTTTTTTAAACCCGTTGTTATCCCGAAGGTATTTTGATTTTATCTCAATTTCAGGCAGGTGAAGGGGATCCTTCAGGTTTTGGGCCTTTAGGTGTATTGAAAATCCCGGAATACTGAGTAATGCAAAGCAGAAGATGATGTATTTGCCTATTTTTATCAAATTCCCTGGTTTACGCTGATGTTAAATTTTCACGATTTTTTTGGAGATGGAGGTCCCATCGGGCAAAGAAAACCGGGCAAGGTAAATGCCGGCAGGAAGAGATGAAAGGTCAATGACCGTTTTCATGTTCAACCTTAATTCCAGGAAAATTCTCCCGGCAACATCAGTAATAGTGACCCCGGACTGACCTTCGCGTGCGGAAACGATATTCAATTCTTTCTCCACCGGGTTGGGGTAAATTTTAATGGCTGAAGGATTGCCATCAGGGTTTATTTTTGAAGTGTCATGGATCACACCCACCGCATCAAGGTCAAATCCACCGGTATCGAAAGGTGTTGGCCACGGGTCATTTATTTTATGACCTTGTGAATCATATGAAGCATAAGGAATGACTATGCATCCCCCCACATCAATAATCCTGACATAAGTGACCAGATTGATGTTGATACCTGCGCTATCTTTCAGGTCTTCAAGATCAAACGGAGTACCATAGGCAACCCGGTATTTGCCTGCCAGGTTATGGATAGACCTGGCATCTATGGTTCCAAACGTCGGCACCTGTTCATCGTCGGGTATATGCGATACAGCCGGAAACCTGATAAAATTCCTGCCATCAGAACTTACTTCAACAAACGCAAGTTCCAGGAAGGTATCGTCGAAAGAATTTTCAAATATCGCAAAATCGGGACCACTCCCGTTGATGATCGGGTATTTGAAACCAAGTACCGCGGATCCATGGTCCCCAAGGCTGACAACAAGTTGGTCCGCCTGCCCGATTCCATTCAGGTAACTGCCATATGTAGCCTTGTTTGAACCGTTATAAACCATGGTGGTATCTGAAAGATTGATAAATCCCTTTTCAATGATGCAAGTTGAAGCCCAGCCAATAAATGCTGAGCTGTCTTTATGCATTGCAGTAGTCCCAGGCTGTCCTGCGGGAGGTGCATACTGGGCTGGCAGGAATGTGTAAAGCAGCAATGAAACGAGAAACAGAAAAAAGCGTAAAACACGAAAATTCATTAGCTTCAATTTAACATCAAACTTTAATATACAAAATTAGAAAAAATCACCCGTAACTGTTTATTTATTATTTTTGCCTTGTTGGTTCAATGCCTTTGATACTTATCAAAAATCGCAATCCGTACTCATTGTTTTCTCTATAATTCAAGATGTAATGAACATTAAACGAATTATTTGCCTCGGACTTTCATTGCTCATGTTCAGTTTCAGTTTAATAATTGCTTCCTGCAGTTCCAGATCATCAGGATGCAGTGCAAGTGGCCAGTTCAAAACAAAGAAAATGAAGAAGAACAAGGGTAGTAATGCTGCGGTATATAGTTACAAATCCAAACCCACCAAAAAATCCTATATTATCAGGAATAAGTAGCAGGAAACGAATTGCCTGTCAATCAGGAGGATTATAAAACTCCTTGTGTTCGGGATAATACATCGTTTTTTGCGATTTGTCGAGTGGAAATGTAAAAAAGGTAAGCAGTCCTTCGGCACACAAGGTATCATTTCCATCGAAAAGCATCACTTCAATATCTGCAAGGTTTCTTCGCATTTGTTTCACCTTCGCCCGCAAAGTGACCGGCCCCTGCCCCATTCCAACGGTTTTAAGATAACGAAATTCAGCTTTTGAAGTGAAACCGGCGGTTTTAACCTTAACGTAAACTGTCCAGCTGGCAATTTCATCCATCAGGGCAGCCTGAATTCCCCCATGAAGAATGTTGAAATATCCCTGAAAATTCGTATCGGGATCCCACCTGGATACAATTTCATCATCTTCCTCTGTGAAAGTAAGATGCAAGCCAATTTTATTGTTTGGAGAACAGCCAAAACAATTATACCCTTCGAGTCCGGTGAATGGGTTCCTGAGTTTTTTCATTGAAACAGTGTGAAAGGACCGATCAGGAATTACTTTTTAATCTCTGTTCCATTCTTGAACCTGGTAACGGCTTCAATCTTACCCAATTCGTTATATTCTGTCCAGGGCCCCTCTTTTTGTCCGTTAACATATTTCCCTGATGTTTTCACTTTCCCGTTACGGTAAAATTCTTTGGCTTCCCCGGAAAGTTTATTGTCCAGGTAATAATTGGAAGATTGCAGGGTGTCATTGTCATAATAGGTCATCTGCAATCCATCGAAATTCCCAGCTTTATAATTAAATTCAGCAAGCCGCTTCCCGTTTTTATTGTTCCAGATTGAAACTCCGTTTTTCAGATCATTCTGATATATGGATTCTTCCTGCACTTTCCCGTTGTCATAATACTGCCGGTATATGCCATTTTTCTTACCGTTGGCATATTCGGTTTCCGACACCGGGGTATCATTGTATTGGCTTAAATAGGTGGTCAGGCCATGTGCCAGTCCATTTTTATAATGTTCAATGACCGTTATTTTGCCTTTACGGTCGAATTGCAGTGAAATTCCATCTTTCACTCCATTGTCGAAATATTCGAGTTTGGAAGGTAAATTGTTTGGATAATACCCAACCCAGTTTTTTATCTTTTTGTTTTCAAGATATACACCTTTGCTGGAAATATCTCCGGTTTTTTCAACCCAAAACCCAATTTTATTGCCATTGGAGTCTGTCCGATTCAGGGTATCGGAACCTGGTTGACCTGTTGTTGCAACTTGTGCCGACAATTGTGAAGAAAGGAGAATGACCGTTGTCAGAATTAATACAATATTTTTTTTCATGGTTTGGAATTTTAAGATGCAAATTTATTTCATTTCGGCAAATAAATCAAAGCTTTCTGCCCGCGTAATCCGAACATTATAGAATGAACCAGGAATCAGGGTTTCTTCGCCCTTTGGAATCAGCACTTCATTGTCTACTTCAGGTGAATCAAATTCGGTGCGTGCGATATAGAAATCACCTTCGGTGCGGTCAACCAGAACGCGCATGGTATTTCCCACTTTTCCCTGGTTAAGCGATAAGGAAATTTCTTCCTGTATCGACATCAGTTCTTCAACCCTCTCCGATTTTATTTTTGCCGGGACAGAATCGGTAAGTCCATAAGCAGCCGTGTCTTCTTCATGGGAATAAGCAAAAACGCCAAGCCTTTCGAACCGGCATTCCTTAATAAAATTTCTCAGTTCCCTGAATTCCTTTTCTGTTTCTCCGGGATATCCTGCAATGAGGGTTGTCCGGACAGCCACATCAGGGATTGTCTGGCGGATGGTATCAATGAGTTTGCGGGTGGAGGTTCCATCCATCCCACGGTGCATGGATTTTAAAATTCTGTTGTTGATATGCTGCAGCGGGATGTCAATATAATTGCAGATTTCAGGATGTGATCCGATAACATCAAGCAACACGATGGGAAATCCATCCGGATAGGTATAATGGACCCGTATCCATTCAAGCCCCTGTATACCGGCCAGGTTTTCAAGAAGTTCGGGAAGCAGACGCTTTTGGTACAAATCAAGGCCATAATATGTTGTATCCTGCGAAATGAGATTGATCTCCCTAACACCTGACTGAACAAGACGGGATGCTTCCGAAACGATTTCCCTCATTGGCCTGCTCACATGTTTCCCCCGGATCATCGGGATCGCACAGAAGGAACATTTCCGGTCGCAGCCTTCGG
The DNA here is from genome assembly GCA_903903985.1 of uncultured Bacteroidales bacterium. Lineage (GTDB taxonomy): Bacteria > Bacteroidota > Bacteroidia > Bacteroidales > FEN-979 > CAIVAT01. The sequence goes on from CAIVAT010000163.1 coordinate 12,114, forward strand.
CAATTTTCAGATAAGCAAAATGGGCTGGTGTAGTAATTTTCCTCTCCCCAACAAGTTGGGTTTTGTAGGTGCCTCCTATGTGACCGATGATCTGCTTCAGGTCATTCACACCAAAAAAAGCGTCAACCTCAGGAATCTCCGCCTTCAGGCTGGTCCTGTATCGTTCTGACAAACACCCCATCACATACACATGATCGATGAGGTTGTTTTGTTTTGCCTGAACATATTGCAAAATGGTATCGATGGACTCCTGTTTTGCGTCATTGATAAAACCGCATGTGTTGATGATGGCCGTATCAATCCGGGAGGTGTCAGCAGGATCAAAAACAAGTTCGAACCTGTTTGCCTCCAGTTGTTTCATGAGGAGTTCAGCATCCACAAGGTTTTTAGCACATCCCAGTGATACCATTCCGATTCTGTGGGGCCTGGATTTTGTTTTCAAGAATACAAAGGTTAATTGAAGAGGCTGTCGACGAATTCAACACGGTTGAATACCTGTAGGTCTTCAAGGCCTTCACCAACACCGATATATTTTACAGGAATTTTAAACTGGTCGGATATCCCGATCACAACACCGCCTTTTGCGGTTCCATCAAGTTTGGTAAGCGCAAGGGCGTTTACTTCGGTTGCGGTGGTAAACTGCTTTGCCTGTTCAAAAGCATTTTGCCCCGTAGATGCATCAAGAACAAGCAGTACCTCATGGGGTGCATCGGGTATCAGTTTCTGAATGACCTTCCTGATCTTCGAAAGTTCATTCATGAGGTTGATTTTATTGTGAAGCCGGCCGGCTGTATCAATGATGACCACATCTGAATCTCTTGCAATGGCTGACTTGACCGTATCATAGGCCACGGAGGCGGGATCGGCTCCCATACCCTGGGTAATGATGGGAACACCCACCCGTTCGGCCCAGATAATAATCTGGTCAACCGCTGCGGCCCTGAAGGTATCTGCAGCACCAATAAGAACGGATTTTCCCGATTTTTTAAACTGGTATGCCAGTTTGCCGATGGTGGTTGTCTTCCCTACCCCATTAACACCAACAACCATGATCACATAGGGTTTTTTATCCGCAGGGACGGCAAATTCAATAAAATCCTGTATTTCATTTTCCTGTAACAGGGCCACCACTTCCTCCCGGAGCAGGTTGTTCAACTCACTGGTGCCAAGATATTTGTCTCTGGATGCACGTTTCTGGATGCGATCGATGATCCGCAAAGTGGTTTCCACGCCTACATCGGAGGTGACAAGAATTTCTTCAAGGTTATCGAGGACTTCATCGTCTACAGTGGATTTGCCGACGATGGCTTTTGAAATCCGGGTAAAAATGTTGGATTTCGTTTTTTGCAGACTCTGGTCAAGACGTTCTTTTTTCTCGCGGGAGAAGATGCTGAGGAATCCCATAAAACGATTTATTGTATATAAAAAAAGCTTTTTCCTAAGGAAAAAGCTTCAATTCTGAATGTAATTATTGTACTAGTTTTCTTTGTTAGCTAAAAAGTCTTTTAGCATTTCATTGGCAACAATCGTTTCCTTGAAAACAAAGGCTCCTGATTTTGGTGATTTGACCATACGGATGACTTTTGTAAAATCTTTTCCGGAGGTAGCTTTAAACGAAGCAACTACTTTCTTTGCCATATCGTGGGTTATTTAATTTCTTTATGAACTGTAATTTTCTTTAAATACGAATTGTACTTCTTGAGTTCAATCCGTTCAGGTGTGTTCTTTTTATTTTTAGTAGTAATGTACCTTGAAATACCGGGGATACCGCTGCTCCTTTGTTCAGTACACTCTAAAATTACCTGAATCCGTTGGTCTTTGCTCTTTTTTGCCATCTTATGACTTCTTTATTTTTCGGGACTGCAAAATTAAACCATTTCCCGGAAAAAACAAAAATTATTTATACTTTTATTTCCTGAAAGAAAATTGTACCGTATCAGGCCCCCAGAACAAATTGGAATATCACTAAAGAACACGACTTGAGTATCTGGAATTCATATGTTCATGGTTTCAAGGTGTACCTGCAACTTGAGAAATCACTCTCAATAAACTCGGTGGAGGCCTACCTTCATGATGTGGCAAAAATAATACAATTCCTGGAAATGCAGCATTTGGCAATAGGTCCTGAAAAACTGGAACTTCATCATTTCCAGTCATTTTTAAAATGGATTACGGAATTAGGCATGTCGGCAAGGACCCAGGCAAGGGTAATCTCCGGAATGAGGGCATTTTACCGGTATCTGATCCTGGAAGATGTTGTAAAGTCGGATCCGACGGCATTGCTTGATTCGCCTAAAATCGGGTTGAAATTACCGGTTACGCTCCATGTAACCGAGGTTGATCACCTGATCGGAAAGATTGACCTGAGCAAGGCAGAAGGAAAAAGGAACAAAGCAATGCTGGAAACTTTATATGGTTGTGGTCTGCGGGTTTCGGAGTTAATCAACCTGAAGATATCCAATCTCTTTTTCGATGATGGCTTTATCAAGGTAACAGGAAAGGGTGACAAGGAGCGACTTGTTCCGATCGGTAGCATTGCACAAACAGAAATCCAGTTTTATCTTTCCGGTCTCAGACCGCATGTTCCTGTAAAAAAGGGAAATGAGGATATCCTGTTCCTTAGCAGGCGTGGAACTGGCCTCACCCGCGAAATGATATTCACCATCGTCAAACGGCTGGCGATCCTGGCCGGAATAAAAAAGCGGATCAGTCCGCATACTTTCCGCCATTCTTTTGCCACACACCTGGTGGAGGGCGGTGCCGATTTGCGGGCTGTTCAGGAAATGCTTGGACATGAATCGATTACGACAACAGAAATTTATACCCACCTGGACAGGGAATACTTAAGGAGTACGATCATCCAATATCATCCGAGAAATAGTTAAGGAAAGAATATGCTGCAGCGGCGGCTTCAGAAGTCTTCCAACGTTCAAAAACCAACCAATTATTTAAACGGTGAATTTGGCTCTTTTGCCATGTGGTTGTATACCATTTTATCCATGAATTTCGGGAAAAATTTATTCAGGAAAACGGTCATTTTGCCTTGTGTCGTAAGAATAAGCCGCTCTTTTTTCTTTTCAATTGCCTGAATGATGAAAACTGCCACCTGGTGAGCAGACATCAGTTTACTTTCATCAAGCGGGGTTTCTCCCTGGGAAGTTCCATCCTTTGACAGTGCGACATTCCTGATATTTGATGCAGTAAATCCCGGGCAGGCAATCAGCACATGCAACCCTTTTTTGAGGTTTTCGATACGGACTACCTCCAGGAATCCCTGCATGGCAAATTTCGAGGCAGAGTAACCGGCTCGTCCGGGAAGGCCCTTGTATCCTGCAATGGATGACACCCCGACAAGTGATCCACGCGATTCAATAAGGTAGGGCAATGCGTATTTCGTGCAATAAACCGTACCCCAGAAGTTGGTATCCATCAGCTGGCGGATCACGCCAAGATCGACTTCGCTGAAGAGCGCGCGCATGGAAATGCCCGCATTGTTGATCAGGATATCGATGCGTCCGAATTTTTCGACGGTCTGCTGAATCAGCGAGGCGCAATCTGGTTCCCTGCTTACGTCAGTCCTGACATTCAATATCGATGAGGAAATTTTATTCAGTTCAGGGTCGGAAACGCCCGATCGGGATGCCACGACAATTTTAGCCCCCCGTTTGGCGAATTCAAAAGCGAGGGCTCTGCCTATGCCTGATGAGGCTCCGGTGATGATGACTACTTTATCGTGCATGGTTAAATAAGTATTGATGATTTAAAAAAAACACCTCATCCCCCTGACCCCTTCCCCTCAAAGGGAAGGGGAAATAAATTATTCCCCCCGGCATGGAATTCGGGTGGTGTCATGCAAAAATAGTTATTCCGATTGATTTTATATCTTTGGTGATCATTAGAAAAAAGATTGAGCAATGACTGAGCGTGAATTATTTTACAGACACCTTGGATTGCCGTCATTATACCCGATGGGCCTGGAGATAGACAAGGCGGAGGGCATCTATCTTTATTCCCAAACGGGCAAAAAGTATATAGATCTTGTTTCAGGAATTGCGGTCAGCAGCACAGGGCATCGTCATCCAAAAGTGATCGAAGCGATCCATCACCAATTGGAAAAGTATCTTCACCTGAATGTTTACGGAGAATTTGTGCAATCACCACAAGTGCTCCTTGCACAAAGGCTGGCAACGCTTTTACCTGAAAAACTCGACTCGGTATATTTTGTCAATTCGGGCAGTGAAGCCATTGAGGGGGCGTTAAAACTGGCAAAACGGTTCACCGGTCGCACGGAAATCATTTCGTTCATTGACTCTTACCATGGAAGCACGCATGGGAGTTTAAGCATAATGGGCAATGAAACGCTGAAGAATGCGTTCCGGCCATTGCTCCCGGATGTCAGGTTGATCGAATTCAACAACTACTGCCACCTGGAGAAGATATCTACCCGCACTGCATGTGTGGTAATCGAACTTGTTCAGGCTGAAGCAGGCATTATCGCGGTGGAGGAGTATTTTCTGCGACAATTGAAAAAAAGGTGTGCTCGGGATGGTGTTCTGATCATTGTGGATGATGTGCAGATGGGGATGGGCAGGACAGGCAAGTTTTTTAGTTTTGAACACTACGACTTCATACCTGATATTCTTGTCCTTGCCAAAGCCTTGGGGGCTGGCATGCCGCTTGGGGCGTTTATTGCACCTAAAAAAATGATGGATACGCTTGCTTACAACCCGGAATTGGGACATATCACCACTTTTGGAGGCCATCCTGTGAGCTGTGCCGCTGCCCTGGCCGGAATTGAAGTGCTTCTGGCGGATGGCTTAATTGACCGTACAGAAGAAAAGGGCAAAATGTTTGTCGAAAAACTCTCAGGTCATCCGGAAATTGGTGAAATACGCAGGACCGGCCTGGCTCTTGGCGTAGACCTCCGGCAGCCGGAAAAAAGAGGCCACTTGATGAAAGCGGCATTGAACCATGGCTTGATTATTGATTGGTACCTCTTCAAACCCGCCACTTTCCGTGTTGCTCCGCCCCTTACCATTACCATTGATGAAATTGAACTTGCTTGTTCAAAACTGATTGCTGCGTTGGAGGAAGTCAACTGAATATCGAATATTGAATATTGAATATCGAATATCGAACCGAAATATAAGGATAGAATTCTACATCCTGGCCAGGGCCCATGACAGTATACAAATTACCTGAAGAACCTTTTTTCCCTCCTGTTGACGATGCTGAACCCGACGGGCTTGTTGCCATCGGCGGAGATCTTTCGAAGGAGCGTTTGATCCAGGCATATGCCCACGGTGTTTTTCCATGGTTCCTTGATGAAGGTGATATTTTCTGGTATTCTCCCGATCCAAGGATGGTCATGTTTCCTGAAAAATTCAAGGTCTCAGGCTCCTTGAAAAGGATCATCAATCACAAAAAGTTCAGCGTGAAATTTGATACCATGTTCGATCAGGTGATCCGATGTTGTGCAGAAGCTTCAAGGCCTGACCAGGATGGTACATGGATTTCGCAGGATTTCATCGAGGCATACACATTATTGCATGCCGGGGGATTAGCCCATTCGGTGGAAGTATTTCACCAGGAAGAACTTGTTGGTGGCCTTTACGGCGTGTCGCTGGGTGCAGCTTTCTTTGGAGAAAGCATGTTTTACAAAATGAACAATGCGTCGAAAGTGGCATTTCACGCCCTGGTGGAACGTTGCCTCCAATACCGGATCAGGTTCATTGACTGCCAAATAGAGTCCTCCCATTTGCTTGCAATGGGTGCAAATCTTATTGACCGGAATGATTACCTGTTATTGCTGGAAGAATCGTTGAAATCAGCTACAGTAAAAGGTCCCTGGAAATAACCGGTCTTTCGGGGGAGAAGAGATAAAATATATTTCACGCAGAATACACAGGTCTTCTATGCAGATTTGCGCATAATCGAACAACTATTAGTTAATACCAAGTTTTTTACTGATTCCTTTGGGGATTGCATTTTTATGAACCATGACATCCATGGTTTTCAACCTGACATAGGATTCAGATGCATAAAAATAGCCTTTGTATGGACTTCCTCCAGTTCCCCAGGAATTTTTAACCAGGTAATATTTTTTCCCATTCTGGTCATGGGCGATGCCGGTGATGTGCATTCCATGGTCATCGGTTGTTTGATAGTTGTCAAATTCAACCTGGCGCATATCCTGTGTGATCACTTTTTCCGGGTATGGTTTATCAAACTTTAAAAGCAATTTATCTTTATCGGCATCCGACATTTTCGACCATTTCGCACTTTCCATTCCGGCTATTTCAGGTGCATTCCTATCAGGGACGACAGCGACTCCGTTTTTCCATGAGAACCCTTGTTCGCTGATATCGGCACCCCAAACGACCGTATAACCCTGATCGATCGAATTGTCAATTACCTGGATCAATTCGTCAACCGGCAGGTTGTGAACCTCTCCCATTTCCCAGTTATCAGGAACTTCCAGGATAAACCTGGAATAGAAAGGATGATGTGTGTAGGAACTTAATTCAATATAATTATCGGCATCCAGCCCCAGCATGCCGGAAAAAGACTTCGCATCATATTCCTTGCCTTTATAAGTAAATTTCTCAGGAACTTTCCCGAGGTACCCATCAAGCAACCCATTGAAACCCTCGAGCCATATGGGTGTTAGTTTTTTATTCGCATTCTTGATTACAGCATCAACATCCGCGCAAAGTACTGCATCCATCTCCCAATGCACCGGATTCGGCTCACCTATAGTCATACCAGAATATGCCGATTCCGGAACCATGCCATACTTCCTGAGCACACTGGTTACGTCATGTGACGCGCCACCCCCGCCAAAATTATGTTTTCCATTAAACCTGACATACATTAAAGCCTTGTCTGGGTACGCTTTGCGAACACAAAACATTTCTGAAAGATCAAAGGTATCCTTGCCGGTTCGAAGGAGCTCAGATTCCAAAAAAGAAATGGCTGAATAGCTCCAGCAGGTATTTGACTTGTTCTGATTTTTAACAGAGGTAGCAGGGAGTTGTTTAATCACGGTAAAAACATAGCCGGAATCGGCTTTCTTATCCTTATCCTGTGCAAATCCAATGGATAATTCCGACAGAAAAAAAATGGCAAGCATGAAAGGGAAAACGTTCTTCATAAATTTTACTTTAAACGATGAATTAGAAAAGTGAAGTGTGAGGGTCAATTGCAATGCTGGTTGGTATTGATTTTTCAAATGTAAGGTTATAAACATAACATTACAAAAAATTTCTTTGACCGGGCTGAATTTGACGATGAACGGAAGAACAGGAAGGATGTGACGCATGACACCTGAACGGTGACATTTGTCATTGGAAACGAACCGGAGTTGTTAATCGAATGGATGTGGTTTAGTAAAATCCGGGCGGTAGAAATCGCAACTTTCAAATTCCTGTATCCAGCCGCTGAACATGCCGAGCCTCTCCATTTCATCAGTAACCTGCCGGTATTCATCTATTGTGATGCCACGGCCGAGTACTGCATGATGTTCAACATTTTTAGTCGGGTAATACTGAGCCATCAGCGAAACATGAATCCTTTGAGAAATTTCCCCGGCCAGGAATCTCATCACATCAAGACTGTTTGATACATGACCCGGCAGTACCAGGTGCCTGACGATGATACCGGATTCGGCACAGCCGTTATCATCTGTGATCAATGCTGCCCCTTTCTGGCGATACATCTCTTTCAGCGCTTTCATTGCCATTACAGGATAATCAGGCGCCCCGGAATACTTCGATGCCAGAGCGGCATCCATATATTTGAAGTCGGGCAGATAGACATTGATCATCCCTTCAAGACCGCGCAGGGTTTCGGCTTTATCATATCCATTGGAATTGTACACCCAGACCGGCTGGTAGCCCATTGATTGGATTGCCTGGATGATCACTTTCATCTGTGGAATAAAATGCGATGGTGAAACAAATCCTACCCGGTTGACACCCTGGTTGAGGATGTCGGAAATCTGGCTGACAACCTCTTCCAGGTCCATCCTGTTGATAGAATGGCTGAGGTTATTGTTGCTGATCTGATGGTTCTGGCAATAGATACACTGCAGGTTGCAGTTGGTAAAAAACACATTGCAGATTCCATTTGTACCACTGATGGCAGGTTCCTCTCCCTTATGAATGCAGATAGAGGCAATGCTGAACGAGGAATCGCTTTTGCAAAAGCCGGGCCTGCCGCTATGCCTGTCTGCATTGCAGTTTCGCGGGCAAAGCGTACAATTTTCCAAATCCTTCAACGAATCGGTCAAGGCATTAAAATTCAAGGCAGAGGTCGCTTTTTTAGTTATTTTTGACAAATCAAGTGCAAAACTACTTATAAATGATGATCGATCTGAAGAACTATTCACATATCATATGGGACTGGAACGGAACGCTGCTCAACGATGCCTGGTTATGTGTGGATGTAATGAACGGAATGCTGAAAGAGCGCGGTATGCCGCTAAAGACATTGGAGGAATACAGGGAAATTTTCGATTTTCCGGTGAAGGATTATTACTCAAAACTGGGCTATGACTTCAGCAAGGAACCCTTTGATGAAGTGGGTATGGAATTTATCATCAGATACAACGAGCGGCAAGGTGAAGCAAAACTTCATCCGGAAGTGCAGGAAGTGCTTAAATGCATTTCTTCACATGGGTTTTCCCAGAATATCCTCTCTGCCAGGGAACAAACCGAACTTATTTCCGAGACAAAATCGGTTGATATTTTTAGATATTTTGAATTGATAAGGGGTCTCGATGATCACTATGCCCATGGAAAAACGGATGTGGGGTTGCGCCTGGTCGGCGAAATTGCAGCGCCGAAAGTAAAAATGCTGTTCATCGGAGATACCCGGCATGATGCGGAGGTTGCGGCTGAACTGGGTATTGATTGCATCCTGATTCCTCACGGACATCAAAGTGAGTTGCGCTTATTGCCATTGGGTGTGCCCCTGATCCATTCTCTGAATGATTTAATTGAATTGTTATGATAACATTTCATAAAATATTGTTTTTCTGTATTTTATCATTTCTTATTCTGTTTGAAAATCCGGCCCTGCCACAGGCAACCAAGGGGCAGAGCATGAAAATGCATTCCATTCAACTCACCGGAAAAAAGAAGGTGAATGGCAAACCGGCCAGCATTCCGGTCATCGGATTTGTCAGTCTTTTACCTTATGAACAATCTGATAAGGAAATCAAGCAGGCTTTCGACCAACTGAAAAAGTTCACTAATTACGCAGCAGACTTTCTTACAATCAAAGAATTGGAAAAGCAGTCGAAAAAAGCAGGTAGGTTCTCCGTGATCTGGATCCACCGGCCCGATACGACCTCTTTATCAGGAGTTGAAACCGATGAAAAACTGATAACAACACTGAAATCGTATGTTTTAAACGGAGGTAAACTGCTGCTTTCCATGCAGGCAGCTCATTACATCAACCTCTTGGGATTTGAACCAAATGGTTTGCAGGACAGCACAAAATCGTGCACCGATAATGGCGACGGGCGGCGGCTTGGGTTCCATTCCTTCAGGGAACATCCGTTGTTTACCGGCCTGAACGGAGGAACTTATCTTTGCCGGCCAACGTCAGATTTGACTACGAGAATCACCGGTTTCTTCGGCGATCGCGTTCCCGGCCAGGGCAAAGTTGTGGCGGTTGACTGGGACTATATTTTTCTTCGTGAAGATTCAAAACTGGTCCTCGAATATACCCCAGGCCATGGGAAAGTGCTCCTCATCGGGGGGTATATGCATTTCAGCATTCAGAACAACAACAGTCAGCAACTTGCATTATTCACCCTAAATTGTTTTAACTATCTCACGGATCAATATAAAGACCGGCGTGAGTATTATTGGGACTATTCGCCGAACCTTGTGACTGCCTGCCCTCCCCTTCCTGAAACAGATCAGCTTCTCTTAGCGGTTCCACCTTCCGGCAACTGGGACGAAAAACCCGATGAAATCTCTTTGAAACGTCGTTTCGCTTCAGTGAATTTCTGGGATGTGGCTGGTGAACGGCTTTTAACAATGGGCAACGAAACTGGGGGCATCGAGGAAATATGGGCACATCCGTTCATGGCCATGCGGGATTACGAGGTCGGGATCAGGTTTGAATACATCGACACGATTTTCTGGCTTAATGATGAACGTCCGGAGATAGAAGTCAACCCTGCTTTTTTTTCAAGGCAATACAAGTTTCAAAGGGCATACCTCCGTGAAGTGGTCGTCAACGACCCCACAGAACCAAACGGGGTAATGCACTATGAGTATCGTGGCGTTTATTCAGCTGAACTGATCATCAGGTTCAAATCAAACCTCCGCTGGATGTGGCCATATTCCGATCGTGTCACCGGTTCGATTTGTCATTCATGGAACGACGATCTTAATGCCATCACCATCCAGGACCGATCGGGGGATCTGAATGTGATGATCGGCGGAACCAAAAAACCGGTTGCCCACCTTGCCGGCCAGTTTGATGGATTCAGGTATCTCCAAAAGGATGATTTATTTGAAGGCATTCCTACCGGGAAATTTCAGATGGCTGGTTTGTTGTGCTATAAACTCGGGATGAACGACAACCTGGATATTGTGTTCACGGCATCGGTAGAAGGATATAACAAAACCTACGCTCAATTCAACAGGGCGGTTCATGCACCCTCGCAGGTCTTTGTAAATGCAATGCAGCATTCAAGGGGTATCCTTGAAAAAAACCTGATGATTACGACCCCCGACATGAACTTCAATTTGGGATACCGGTGGGCGCTGCTGGCAACCGACCGTTTTTTCGTCAACACTCCGGATATGGGAAAAGCGCTCGTAGCAGGGTATTCAACGACACTCCATGGCTGGGATGGCGGCCAAAAGGTAAATGGCCGTCCAGGCTATGGCTGGTATTTCGGGCGCGATGCGGAATGGAGCGGGTTTGCATTGCTTGATTACGGTGATTTTACTAAGGTAAGATCACAACTGGAGTTCTTTAATAAATACCAGGACCTTAACGGGAAAATTTTTCATGAAGCCTCCACTTCTGGCCTGATCCACTATGATGCCGCGGATGCAACACCCTTGTATATCGTTCTCGCCGGCAAGTATTTCAGGCACACTAACGATACTGTTTTTCTAAGGAAATCATGGCCCAATATCAAACGCGCCATCAACTTCTGTTTCTCAACCGATACCGACCGCGACCACCTCATCGAGAACACCAATGTCGGACACGGGTGGGTTGAGGGTGGCGCGTTGTATGGTTCCCATTCCACCATTTACATGGCTGGTGCCTGGGGTGCAGCCCTGAATGAGGCGTCGAACATGGCCAGGTTCATGAAAGACATTGAATCGGAAAGTTATCAACTCGAGTCGGAAGAGCAATCCAGGATCATCAACAACGATTTCTGGAGTGACCAGGAGCAATTCTTCGCTTATGGTAAGAATATTGATGGTTCATTCCGTCGACAGCAGACCATACTGCCTGCAGTACCGATCTATTTCAGGATGGCTGACCGGGAAAAGGCGATTCTGGCGTTGAAAAGCATAGCCGGCAATGCATTTACGACCAACTGGGGAGCACGTATTTTGCGTGACGACAGCCCATTGTTCAAACCAACCGGTTACCATTATGGCAGCGTATGGCCTTTGTTCACCGGATGGGCATCGCTTGCCGAATATTCCACAGGCAATTCAAACCAGGGATTTTCCCATCTCATGAATAATCTGAATGTTTACAAAACCTGGGGACTGGGTTTCGTGGAAGAGGTGATGAACGGGGCGGAATATAAGCCTTCCGGCGTGTGTGCACACCAATGCTGGTCGGAAACCATGGTATTGCAACCTGCTATTGAAGGGATGCTGGGTTTGGAATTCATGGCACAGGAGCAGAAGATCATCTTTGCTCCACAACTGCCCCCGCAATGGGATTCATTGATCGTCAGTCACATAAGGATCGCAGATCAGTCCGTTGATTTCCATTTTGTAAGGACGAACGGATCCTGTGAATACCGATTTTCCCTGGACCATGGGAAACCATTGCATATCGGGTTCATGCCCTGTTTTTCAGCGGCGACCCTATTTCTCAAGGTGATCCTGAACGGGAAAGAGGTTCCATTCACCTCTTTTAAATCTGCTCAATCGATGACCATGGTTGTATCATTCGACCTGGCCTCGGATTCGAAACTGGTCGTGGAAACGGAGGGAGGCATTGCCGTAATGCCTGTTTACCCTGATCCAAAACCCGGCGATGCCGCCCAAGGCATGCGGATCCTTTCTGCACGTTATTCCGGAAATCTTTACCAGGTAGAAACAGAGGGCAAAGCCGGAAGCTCCGGTGCTTTGGAATTCTGGTCGGCCGGGACGGGAAAGATTCAGGCGGACAATGCAAGGTTCCTGGATCAAACCGGCCGGGTTCAAAGATTTATGGTTGACTTTGAACCTGCAGGATCAAAATATTTGAATAAAACGGTCACTGTGCATCTAAAATAACTTCAATAAATCGTAAATCGAAAATTGCAATGAAGTTCCTCAAATGCATTTTATCCCTGATGCTGGTGCAGGTTGCCGCAAATGGCCATGCGCAATTTCTCTCCGGTCTGGAGGCCAGGAAAACGGATGCCATTTACACGACGTACGCCGCGCCAATCGAACGTTCGCATTATAAAACCGACCAGGGATACCAGTTTCAGTGGACTGATGATGAATCGGGGGTGGAATTCATTTCCAAAGACGGCCCGAATTTCGGAATTGCGTTTCATCTTGAGAACCGTTTGATATTTAAGCTTCAGGAATTATATCGGGAACCAGTCATTACAACTTCCTACAGTGACCTTGTGAACTATTTTTACTATCCAGGGAAAGATTTACGGGTTGACGTTTTCTTTGTCGTCTATTCTTCGGAAACTGCAATTATTCAATACAGATTGGTGAATGAAGGCCATTTCCCGCTAACATTTTCTGCACTTCCCTACATCTATTTACCATCGGCTGACAGCCTGGCAGAAACTGAACACGATACAAAAAATGAGGGATATACTTTCGCACTGCAAAAAAAACGTGATGGCTGGATGGTTGAGCACGACATTCCTGTGGTTGAAAAAATGACGCTGAACTTTCATTCAAGTCTGCCTTTTGATAGTGTGATCACATTCAAGGTAAAAACAGGCAAAAATTATCACCAGGGAAAATCTGAAGCGCTGGATGCTTTGAAACAATCATTTTCAAAACTCAAGAGAAATGCCCTCTTTGTCAATGGGCTGGTTGCATGCAGAACCTTCAGGATTGAACCCGGTGAGTCAACCTCATTCACAATTACGTTCAATTTATCAGACAACAAATCCCGCCTCCCTTCAGTGGGAAGGGCCGGGAGTGGGGTTCTCATGGGAAGCCGGAATCCCGCTGCGGATCTGTTTGATCCTGGGAAGCTGATAAAAGCGGATGAGCAGGCCTATGCAAGGATTCCCAAATTGAGGTTTACAAATAAAGACAAGGAGATGCTTTACTGGAGCACCTTTTCTCTTATGCGGCAGTGTATGATGCCACCGGAAGGTGCATGCAGACAGAATTACTATGTTTTTTCACGTGAGCCACGTTGGGGTTGGGGATATGGCGGGCAGGTATTTCATGAAAGCCTTGTCATGATGGCTTATGCATATATGGATCCGCAAGGCGCCATGAATTCACAGCGGGTTTTCATGGATCGCCAGAAGCCTGATGGCTACATCAATTACCGCACAGGTCCTTACCTGGATGAAACCATTGAGACCAACGGGCAGCCAACCAGTTCGGCGCCATGGTTCAATTATGAGAACCTGGAAATTTTTAAAATCACCGGTGACCGGCAATTTCTAAAAGAGGCGTATGCTTCCGGGAAAAAATTCTACCAGTACTATGTGGCCAACCGGGATTCAAACAACAACGGTTTATGTGAATGGGGAGCACATGCCGAATTGGAATCGGTGCGCGATGCACGTGTTGCTGTTTGGGACAACGTGGGCTGGCCATCTAATTTTGAAGGCCCGGACGTGAATTCCATGCTGGTCAGTGAAGCAAAATCGTTGGCGGAAATGGCCAGGCAGCTTGGATTTTCAACTGAATCGAAAAAATGGCAGATGGATGCCCTTCAACGCAGTACAAACATCAATAAAACCATGTGGGATTCCAAAACCGGGTTTTATTACAACGTGAATAAAAAAGATCAATCTTTTACTTTTCATGGAACCAATGATCTGAAGATCAAAGAAATTATAGGCTTCCTGCCATTATGGGCCGGAGTGGCTGATGCGGAAAAGGCAACATCACTGGTTGAAAAAATGCAGGATCCATCAGAATTCTGGCGTCCGTTCGGGATACCTTCACTGACGGCAGCAGACATTGACAATCCATGGCAGACGCACACTGCATTGTGCGTCTACAATCCGATCGGGTACTGGAACGGACCCGTGTGGGTTCAATGGAATTACCTGTTGTACCGGGGACTTCAGGACTATGGTTATCACAGGGTGGCAGAAAAGCTTGCAAACAAGGTACTTGAAAACATGATCTATCATTTGAAAAATGATCATGTTTTCTGGGAATTTTACAGTGCAGACGACCACCAGGCCGGTTGGAACAAATCATACATCTGGGCCGGAATTGCTGCAAGATTCCTGATCGATGAAAATGCTCACTAACGACATTTATATAAAACATGGAAAATCAATCAAATAAAACAGCGATTGTCGCAGGCGCCACCGGCCTGGTTGGAGAGCAACTTTTAATACAGCTTCTGGCCGACCCTCAATATACCAAGGTAATTGCGGTTGTAAGGAAGCCTCTCCGGAATACCCATGAGAAACTGGAGCAGATCCTGGCAAATTTCGAACAATTGCCAGCAGCCCTTATGGGGATAACCGCAGACCACGGGTATTGCTGCCTTGGAACAACCATTAAAACTGCCGGAAGCAAGGAGAAGCAGGTTATCGTTGACCATGACTACGTGGTAATGTTTGCCAAAGCCTGTCATTCAGTGGGGGTTACCAGGTTTGCCGTTGTTTCATCCATAGGCGCAAATTTAAACTCTTCCAACTTCTATCTCCGTACAAAAGGGGAAATGGAGCGGGATCTGCGGCAGATTCCATTCACGGGTACCTGCATTGTTCAGCCTTCCCTGCTGATTGGAGACAGGAAAGAGTTTCGCACAGGAGAGAAGACCGCATCGGCGATCATGCGCATCCTGGATCCGCTGCTTATAGGCAGCCTGAAGAAATATCGCGGAGTCAACGCATCAAACGTTGCACGGGTAATGATCGAACAGATGTCGTCAAACGTTAACGGGGTGAAGTTTATTCGATCGGATGAGATAAAATGACCTTCTCTCCGCACCTCACTTACAGTTTTTATCTGTCAGATTCAATTTTAAAGGCATTGAAGATTTTATCGACCCCCACCTGTGTCGCCCCATGATAAGTGGCTTCCAGGATTTCAGTGTCGTTCCATCCAAGGCTCCTCAATTTGTCGACATCCGGCTGTTCAATGGAATTGGAGTTTCTCACCACCTTGAGTACAAAGAGCAACATTGCAAGATCTTTTTCATCCAGGGGCGCTTTCGAAGGGTCGTTTATAATTTCGGGCATCATTTCGGGTAAAACCCCGTACTGCATGAGAATTCCTGAATTCATTCCAACACAATAAACACAGTGTTCCTGTTCAGAAACCAACAGTCGGATAAAGGCCAGTAGTTTGCCCCCAAGGGTTTTGTGACGCATGAAATATCCCAGGTTGCCAAATTGGACATCCAGGACATGTGAACTGGGGCTGAACACTTTAAACGCATTCGGGATTAAGCCCATGGTGTTGATCATTGTTTCGTAAATTTCTGCAACCCTGCCGGTGGCCTGGTCCTTTTCAACTAGGTTAATTAATGCCATATTATTTTGTTTTTTTTAGATATTAACTGATAAATTTCTACAAAGATGCTAATAATTATCAGGTTTCAAAACTGTTCACTTGGGCAGAAAAGGAAAAAAGAGTACTTTCATCCAAAAATTACATTCCTACCATCAGTCCATATGAGAACGGCAATCCAATTCCTTTTGTTCTTCCTGGTAATTCATTACGCAGAAGCCCAGCAATTCAAACCCATCGAAGACTACTTGCGCATCAATGCAAGGGGGCAGGACCCATTATATACCACTTATGCAGCTGCGATGGCAAGGTCGGAATTATACGGAGATAAGGCTTATAAGATGGATTACTATTCCGATTGCCGCCCGGTGAGCTATTCGTCCGATCATGCCGGCACCATGTTCTGTATCTGGAAGGTGGATGAAGTGGTCATCCCGCGAATTGGTGAATTCAAGGCGAAACCGGTCGTACACTTCACTTTCCCTGACATGGCTATCCTGGAATATGAACCTTTTCGCGGAATCCATGTCAGTGAGACTTTCTTTGTTTACAGTTCTTCCATTGCCATGGTGGATATGGAAGTAAAAAACACGGATGGAACTCCGCATGAAGTTGCAGTGTACCCGGTATTGGAAACCGGCAATGATTCGCTGGAGATGGTGAGGTATGACAAAGTTTCAGATGGTTATCTGACACAGCGTTATGAAAGCCCATATCGCCTGATCAGCAGCCTGAAGACGGAATATGGATATCCGACCAGGGTCAGGGATTTCTTCACCGGCAACCGGGAAACGACGTCTCACGGAGGCTATTCCGGCGATATGAACGATTTCTATAATGCAATAAAAACCGATTTTTATTCAGACAAGCGGGTGGATACCCTGAACATGAAGCAGCAAGGATTTGTTGATTTCATTGCCCTGCACTTTAAAAAGCGCCTGAAACCGGGAGAATCTGTCCGTTTCAGGTACTTGCGCGGATTTCAGGATCAGAAGGAAGATCCTGCAAAAATGATCAGGACTGTTGATTCTGTTAAGAATTTCATGCTTCGACCCTATTATGAAGACAACCTTATTCTTTATGCAAAAGTTCCCAGGATCGCATTTAAAAGTCAATATGAAAAATTGGCCTACCTGGATGCCTTCAACCTTGCCCGCGGGTGCATGTATCCCGCATCGGGAAAAACAAAATACAATTTCTATGCCTTTTCACGAAACCCAATATGGGGTTGGGGCCATGGTCACCAGGTATTGCATGAATCGCTCAGCATGATGGCTTATGCTTTCATGGATCCAAAATCGGCCCAGGCTTCTCAGCGTGTTTACATGGAACAGCAGCGGGACGACGGGCTCATTGCATACAGGCACGGACCGCGCGGAATGCAGGATTATCCGCACAACGGTATGTCGACCACTTCGGCCCCGTTCTTCAGCTGGATCAACCTGGAAATTTATAATGCAGGGCATGACAAACTCTTTCTCGCGGATGCCTATGTTTCTGGCACACATTACGTGGAATGGCTGATTAAAAACCGGGACACTGATCATGACGGTACCTTTGAATGGGGTCCATACGGCATCATTGAGAACGTAAGGGATTGGTACAATGCCGTGTTCCAGGTTTCAGCAGAGCGTTACCTTGATGTTGACAAAGAAGACATTTCGGATGAGCTGGAGTGCCTCGACCTTACGCTGATGGTGATCAAAGAGGAACGTAGCCTGGCAAAAATGGCCGGAATCCTTGGTAAAAATGCTGATGCAAAGAAATGGCTGAACCTGGCTGATACCACCTCCAGATTGGTGAACGATCGGATGTGGGATGATTCCACGGGTTTTTATTATTCTGTAAACAAAAAAGATCACACATTCAGGTTTATGACCCGTGACCTCCGGCGGCAGGAGATCATTGGTTTCCTTGCCCTGTGGGCGGAGGCAGCCCCGAAAGACCGGGCCGCAAGACTCATACAGACGCTTACCGATACGACGAAATTCTGGCGCAGATACGGTGTTCCAACACTTTCTGCGCTTGATCCATGGTACAGTCCGTATGCTGACTATTGCTGCAAATGGAATGGTCCGGTATGGATGCTATGGGATTACATGGTGTATGA
Organism: uncultured Bacteroidales bacterium; assembly: GCA_903903985.1. Lineage (GTDB taxonomy): Bacteria > Bacteroidota > Bacteroidia > Bacteroidales > FEN-979 > CAIVAT01. Next base: position 30,117 of record CAIVAT010000163.1, read on the forward strand.
TGGCCTGCGCCAGTATCATTACGACGCGCTTGCCTCCCAGCTTGCAGAAAAAATGATCAGCTCCGTGAACCTGCAACTCTCGAAAAATCATAATTTCTGGGAGTCATACAGTCCCGACAACGAAGTGCTGAATTGTCCTCCAAACTATATATGGGATGCCATCATCGCGAAATTACTGATTGATGAAAATCAGAAATAGGTTACCTTTGCAGGTTGAAAGAACGTTTTATGAAAAAGTTTTTTTCCGCCGCCGGTTGGTTTGGCTTATTCATTTTGCTGGTTCTGTCCTCATGCAATTCAGGCTACCGGACCGATATTCAACCTCTGTTGTCACCGGCAGCACTGCCTTACCTGAAAAACTGCAAACTGATCCAGGTTTCAAGTTTTGATTCAACAGGAGGCAACAATGACCGCATCAGCATTGCTCCCGGAAAAAAAGCAACGATTTTTAATGTCGAAGGCCCTGGCATGATCGTCAGGATTTGGTTCGCCATTGATTCACGCGACCCGTATTTTCTTCGCCGCATCGTGCTCCGGATCTTTTGGGATGATGAACCAAGGCCATCCGTTGAAGTTCCACTGGGGGATTTCTTCGGATGCGGTTTCAAATACAAGCAGTATGTTTCACAGTACCTCGGTATGACAAGCGGAGGGTATGTTTGTTATTTCCCGATGCCTTTTGAACGCCAGGCCCGTATTGAGATAGCAAATGAAACCCGCCAGGAAATTTTTGGTTTTTTTTACCAGGTTGATTACCAGAAATTTGAAGGAGCTTTGGAGTCGGATGTTGCCTATTTTCATACACAATGGAGCAGAAGCATCAGAACGAATTACGATTCTAATTTTGTGATCCTCAATGCCGAAGGCAAGGGCCATCTGGTGGGTGTGAACCTCAACATGCAATCGTATGATGGCGGTCTTGGATTTCTTGAAGGAGATGACATGATTTATGTTGATGGAGAGAAAAAACCATCCATCCGTGGAACCGGTACGGAGGATTACTTTTCTGCCGGATGGTATTTCAACAGGGGTGAATTTGCCGGTCCATACAGTGGGCTGATATACAAGAACGATACCCTCGGGCAGATTGCCGCTTACCGGTTTTACATTATGGATCCCATCCCGTTTAAGAAAAACATCAAAGTTACCATTGAACATGGCCATGGCAACCAGGATATTGCCGATTATAGCTCAACGGCCTACTGGTACCAGATGGAACCGCATAAACCATTTCCGCATTTCCCCATTGCCGGCCAGCGAATCCCGCTGCGTATCGTCAAACCAGCCAGAATGTATGAAGCAGAGAAACTGAAATTCAAGCTTGAAGGATTAAAATCAAGGGTGATGGATATGTCTGATGATGGACCCGAGTGGGGAGAAAACAAGCAGATCCTGATTGAGGCGCATGACAAATCTTCCTTTGAGCTGGATATCAATGGATTAAGGGAACCGGTTTATGACATGAACCTGTATTATTCCAAAGGCCCTGATTATGGCAATGCGGATATTTATGTTAATGGCATGAAAGCAGGCACCATCAATGGTTATTCACCCCACATCCTGCCTAATGGCAAAGTGACCCTGACGGGGTTGAAGACCCTGACAGGGTCTGTGGATTTTCGTTTTGTCGTCACCGGAAAAGATGCACTGTCCAAAGGATATTCTCTCGGTCTCGATGGGGTGAGCATGGAACCCAGGCGTGTTTACATCCCTGAATGGAATATACTTGGGCCATTTTCAAATCCCCGAAAGATCGGTTCGACCCGGCGCGGCCTGGATTCAATTTACCTGCCCGAGAAAATCATCGACCTGCACAAAGATTATTTTGGTGCAGGAAAGCAACCTATTCAGTGGACATATGCACAAACCCCTGCAAATGGCTGTTTTTCATTCATTGACAAAGTCAATCCACATGAATTGGTGGTAACTTATGCAGTCACCTTTATCTATTCGCCGGATAACCGGAAATCATTGTTTTTTATCGGAACCGATGATGGCGGAAAAGTATTTTTCAATGGCAGGGAAGTTTTTCGATACCTGGGAGAACGAATTGCCGAACCCGATCAGGCTGAACTTGAACTGGCCATGAGACCAGGATGGAACACACTTTTATTGAAAATCGAGAATAACTTCGGCGCGTATAGTTTCTATGCCCGGGTACTTGATCCTGACAACAAATTGGTTATCAGCGCAAACAAGCAATTGCCACCGGGAAAATAAATTATAAAGCATGTACTTTAAAGATTTAATCCTTTCAACTTTCCTACTGCTCCTTACCATCGGCAATGGGCCCATGTTGCAGGGTCAGCCGGTAGTTAAACATGGGCCCCCGGTCCCGGTCAATTTTTGCATCAGTTCCGATGAAAAAGAGTTGTTCCGGATGATCAATGAATACCGGGCGATCAACAACCTCCCCCCTATTCCGCTGTCTAAATCATTGTCTCATGTTGCAGCCCTGCACGTCCGGGACCTGTTTTTTCACCATCCCGACCAGGGAGCCTGCAATTTTCATTCCTGGTCAGATAAAGGGTTTTGGACACCCTTCTGCTACCCGAAAGATGAGACGAAGAAAATTTCAGTCTGGGATAAACCCCGCGAGTTGACAAAATACCCCTCCAGGGGATTTGAAATCGTATACTGGGAAAATAATCCGCTGGTCAGGGATACCATCATCATGGTGTGGAAAACGGAAGAATATTTCAACAGTTTTTTACTGAACACCGGGAAATGGCAGGGAAAAACGTGGAATGCGATCGGGATTGCCGTCTATGAAAATTACGCATGTGCATGGTTTGGTGAGGTACCCGATCCGGAAGGTGAACCGTATGTTTGCGGAAACAAACCGGTAAAACCGGTGCAAGATACAGTCAAGCCTGTGGTGAAACCTGCACCAAAACCAGCAGTAAAACCAAAGAAACCAAAATCAGTTAAAACGACTGGAATGAAGGCAGACAGCCTGGCGGGTAAACCTGCAGACACCCTGGCGGTTCGGTCGGGAGATTCAACAACCAATCCACAAAAAAATGTACCTCTGCCAAAAGATTCTTTATCAGGAACATATTGCATTATTATAAAAACAAACCTGTCCAGGACTGCAGCCGATCAACTGGTGCTCACCCTTCAATCCGGCGGATATCCCCAAGCCATGGCGATGGAAAAAGAGGGCAAATTCAGGGTTTCCGTTTTTGAATCAGCCGACAAACCTACAGTCATGGCAAAGCTAAAGGAGGTGAAGAAGAGGAATAAAGATGCATGGTTGTTGAAAAAGTGACAGGCAACGTTCAACGTGAGACTTAAGATGTGGGACGTACAACGAGAATGTTTTCAACCGTTCTCAAGTAACGTCCAACGGCGCTCAAGCTTTCTCAATGATTCTCAAGCTTTTTTCAACCTCGTCCAACCGTCCCTGTATTGTGGCTGTAGCTTGCGGTAAGCTCTTCCAACCAGACCGCCACATCTTACATCCCAAGTCTAACGTCTTTAAGTCATTCTTCGCGAGCTTCTTTCACACACCGAAACCCCACCGTCGCATTCCTGTCCAGTCCCGGTGCAAGCAGCAGCAGCATTTCAGGATGATCCACCGGCAACGGTCCGCCGGTAACATACCAAATGCTCTGGGTCGGATGGTAATAACTTCCTCCGTGGATGATGTTGTAATAGTAGCTCCCGTTGTCGTAAACATCAGCGGTCATCTGCCATACATTCCCAACCAGGTCCATCACTCCGTAAGGGCTGGCACCGCCGGGAAATTGATGCACCCGTGTGGCAAAGTTCAGGTTGTGGTTACACTTCATTGAATCCATTTCATTCCCCCAGGGATATTTGCGCATATCGGTTCCCTGGGCTGCGTACTGCCATTCCTGCTCTGTTGGCAAGCGTTTGCCCACCCATTTTGCATAAGCTATGGCATCCTCAAGATTTATGTAAACGACCGGTAAGTCTTCTGTTCCATCTCGCGAATTACCATTCAACCACTGCTTGAGGTAGTTGACAGTATCAGGCGGAATATAAGATGTTTGATCAATGAATTTCTTATATTGCAAGTTGGTCACAGGATACTTGTCCATCCAGAAACCGGGCATATTGATGGTGGTGGTATCGCTGTAATCGAGAAAAGGAATGAACGGGTCGAGTGTGTTCGGGTCGCGTTTTGTATAGAAGCGGAATTTACCTGCCGGGATTTCGACCATGTTATTGGGAGCAATGGCAGTTCCTGTTGTCCGTTCAGTGACGCTGATCTTCACGGGTAACCCTGATCCTGGGATTACAATCACCTCATCGGAAAGCTCCTTGCCCGAAAAAAGCTGAACCACGATCTTTTCAACCGGTTTTTGGAAAAATGCCCGGTAATCTAACGAAGTACCCGTCACCGGGTAGATAAATTGCTTTGAACGGTAGGTTGGATTTTCTCCGGTAAGGACGATTCTGTCGCCAGATGTGCTTTTGAATGCAATCGTTCTGCCGGTTGACTGAACGTCTAACCGTTTTGGGAATAGAGCAATGCACCCCACGTTCCCTTCACGCCGGCTGTTAAGCCATGATGCATCAAATGCATCGATTTTCACCGGGATGAATACTCGCTCATTTTTCACCTGATTCCTGATTTCCAGGTGGTTCCACAAATCAACGAGATGGAACCGGCGCATGCCATCGGCAGATAACGGAGCACCGCCAGGACCTGTTAATTCGAACAGCAGACCATTGCATCCTTTCGGGTTGGCGCTGTAGATGGTGAAAATCTTTTTCCCTTGCGCCTCCCAACTGTTCACATAGACTGAATCCACCAACGCAGGCAATAACGGATAAAATGATTCATTGTGAAACACCGCACTGTTTTCGCGCAGGATCCGCGTTGTGCGGCCCATATATGCATATTCCTCTTCCATCCATTCCGGCCGGCCGGGGCGCATGGTATTGATCTCTACACCATAACCATTGAAGAATGAAATTGCCAGTTCGCGGTGCAACCGGTCATCGGCGAGTTGCAAAACCCTGAAAATGGCAAAATCGGGCTTGATGAATTTGTTCAGGTTGAGTGGCGGTGGCAGCACAAGCGCATCATGCACCCTTCCGCTGACGATCCCGGGCATGTCTTTCGGGACTGCCATTCCCTCGCTGTACATGATGATGCCGGGTTTGACTTTATCAGCAGCGGCCTGCAACTCCCTGCTTGACGAACCTTTCGTATCGAGCACCACCCCATCGGCATCCGTAGCCCGAAGAAGCTCCTCCATCCCTTTCAACTGGTCCTCCTGGCGGGTTCCTTCATCCCATGGATTAAAGGAGATAAAATATTTTCTCCCGGCATCGTGGGTGAATTTCACCTGATTGCGTAATTCTGCAAGACCACCGGGTAAATCGCGGTACATATCCCACTGGTTGCGCTGATCGAGCCCTAGTCTCGGCCAGGTGGGCCAAAGGGTGTAAATATCGAAGCCCCCGGTCAGCGAATCATACTCAAACAGGTTCTGATAAAAGGTATGCTTCTGTTGCAGGTAGTCGTAGTATTTTTTATCCCATGCAAACTGCAGCAGCATGAGGCAGGTTCCACGCATCCATGACAGGTCGCTGCGCATGAACATGCTGTTGTCAAATTCCGAAAGGTCGTACAACCAGCGTTCCTGGAACATCATCCGCAGGCCTTCGTGCCAGTCTCCTTTGTGGCAGTCGGCATAGATCGTGTATTCGGCCCATCCTCCCGGTTTTAATGTCACCATCCAGCGGTCGGTTTCCGATTTATCCTTGTCCCGAAGCCCCCTGCGCGCAAGGGCGGTCAGCGAAAGGGTATCGTTGATGCGGACATCGGCAAATCCCAGGTGCCAGGCATTGTCTGGGAGCACCACACCCACCGGCCCGTATCCCGGGCGATAAAGACGCGAACGGCAGAGATACTGCGGCCATTCTTTGGATCCGGCGGCAGTAATGTAAACCTTTTCTTTGCTTTCTCCCAGCGGAACGAGGTTCTCGATCCGGTGGTTGCTCCTTCCGGTATTGATGAACCGAACGGTTAACCTGACACCCGGAATGAATTGTTTTTCCTTTACAGCCCAGCCATGAATGCTGTCGGAAACAGAAAAAAACATCGTATCGCCTGCGTATCTTGCATTGCTGCACGTCGGATAAAACACACTGTCAAGAACCACCGAAAAAAGTGGTTGGGGCTGAATAAGGAGGATATTCGCAGATTTATCAGTACCAACGGAAACAGCGTTGAACGGATTCAAAGCATCAAACCGGATGGATTGCAAGTTATCCTGTGAAAACAGGTTTACTGAAAATGCAACTAGAAAGAAGATTAGCCAGAAAATCTTTTTCATGGCGGGATGAATTTATAAGGATCCTGACAGCATCGAATTGAAAACAAAAATAAACACATCAGGTACAATAGGTCACATAGAAAAACACATTCGCTTATATTATTGTGTCCCACTGTGTCTGATGTGGTTCAAAAATTGTAAATTGTAAATCGTTCTATAGTTTCCCGTAAAAAAGATCCCTCTGTGACAAGGCATGTTCATGTTCCAGCAGCCATTTCTTGCGTTTCAGGCCGCCGCGGTATCCGACCAGCCTGCCGTTTGCGCCAATGACCCGGTGACAGGGGACAATGATTGATACGGGGTTGTGGCCGTTGGCTCCACCCACAGCACGGAATGCCTTGATATTCCCTGTCCTGCGGGCCAACTCCAGGTATGAAATCGTCTGGCCGTAAGGTATTTTTATCAACTCATTCCATACATGAAGCTGAAATGGCGAACCAACCAGATCGAGTTTGATATCGAACTGGATCCTTGTACCATGAAAATACTCTTCGAGTTGCTTTACGGATGCGCGCAGACACAAGGGAACAGGCTCGGGCTTGACCCTGAAATCGAGAAAAGTCAGCGTACGTATACCATTCTCTGAGCCTGTCACCTCAAGATGTCCTATCGGGGTCTTCAGGAAGGCCCTATGCATGGGGTTCATATCAGGAAGGTTTCGCTTTCTTGCTCATCCATGCAAAATAGAGCATGATGAGTCCGAAGACCAACATGCCGCAACCTGACCAGAGGTTAATGTTAACACCCAGTGACCGGCTGTAAAGCACACTGTCGCCACTGGTAATCAATCCGAAAATAGTCAGCAATAACCCTAGGATGGTGAACATCAGGCCGATCGGAAATTTTATATCTATACCCATAAATTTTGAATTCTTTGCATTGTCTGCATTCTTTTTTTTACCAGAACATAATCGTTAAAATGGTCCCAATGGTAAGGACCAGGATGGCCAATGTAGATGACCGCTGATACCAGGGCACGTTGGTTTCCACAACTTTTGGTGTCAGGATATAAACGAGGCCTTTCAGATCTTCATCAGTCTTTTTCTGCTTCGTTAAAAGCGACAAAACAACGGTTACGATGGCGCTTGTAGAGAATGCGAAGATAGCCGTCCAGAAGTTCTGAGCCATTTCAACCGGATAGGTATGGAGGTTGGTAATCCATCCTCCTTTCACCAGCGTCGCTGCTCCTTCAGGAACGGTTAACCCGTGGTGTAAGAGTGCGATGGTGAATCCTGCAAGCAAACCGGTAAAAGCTGCATGCCCGGTGGTTCGTTTCCAGAACATACCGAGGAAGATCACAGCAAACAAGGGTGCATTGATCATGGAAAAAATGGTTTGCAGGAAGTCCATGATATTCCCGAACAGACTTGCAAGGTAAGCAGCTGCAATACTGACGATGACCCCGAAGATGGTCGCCATGCGTCCGACAAACAGGTAGTGCTTGTCATCGGCCGCTTTATCTTTGGTTATCGGGCGGATATAACTCTGGTAAATATCATAGGTCCAAACCGTGTTGAACGCGGAAACATTTCCGGCCATGCCCGACATAAAGGAAGCCAGCAAGGCGGTAATCCCAAGACCTAATACCCCGGCCGGAAGATATTGTTTCAGCAGGGCGATGATGGTATAATCGTAATTATAATGGCCCGGTGAAATCTCAGGCAGTGAAAAACCGGATCCAGGCTTATTCAAAAGCACCAGTGCTGCAATCCCCGGAACGATAATGAGGAACGGGATGAACATTTTCGGAAGGGCTCCAATTAACGGCGTATTCCGGGCAGCTGTTGAAGATTTTGCTGACATGGCGCGTTGTACAATTAAAAAATTGGTACACCAGTATCCGAAGGAGAGGACAAATCCCAGGCCGGCTGCAATGCCGTACCATTCAACACCCAGCGGATTTGTGGTGGCCGATCCGGTGTATTTCCAGGTTGTGGTCCAGGTATCGGCGGCAAATCCTTTGGCGGTAACAATCGGTGCCAGTTGGTCTTTCATGCCCGACCAGCCTCCCAGGTCCTGAAGGCTCAGGATCACGATGGGCAACAAACCTATAACAATGATGAAGAACTGCAGCACCTCATTATAAATCGCAGACGAAAGGCCGCCAAGATAAGTATAGCCCAAAACAATCGCAGCGGAAAGGACCAGGCTCAGGTGGAAGTTCCAGCCAAGTACTTTCTCCATCAGGATAGCCAGTGCATACATGGATATCCCGGATGCGAGGATGGTCATCACGGCAAAAAGGATGGCGTTCAGTCCCCGGGTTTTTTCATCAAAGCGCAGTTTCAGGTATTCCGGTACCGACCGTGCCTTGGATCCATAGTAAAACGGCATCATGAAGAGGGCAAGAAATACCATGGCAGGAATGGCCCCGACCCAATAAAAATGGGTTGTGAGCATTCCATATTTGGCTCCGGAGCCGGTCATGCCCATCACCTCCAGTGCACCGAGGTTTGTGGAGATGAATGCCAGGCCGGCAACCCAGGCCGGCATCGATCGCCCGGCTTCGAGAAACGCGTTGGCATCTTTCATATAACGTTTCAGTGCCCATCCGATGCCCAGTACGAAAACGAAATAGACGATCATGATGGTGTAATCGATCCAGCTAAGAACAAAACCAGTTTCTACCATTATTCTATGTTTTTTGGCAACCTCATGCTAAAGCATGAGGTTACGGGAGGTTAACGGGAAACAAATTTAGAAGTATATTTTTATTAACGGTAACTTTGTAGCGATAAAAATAAAAAAAGGATAAAAAACATTGAAAACAAGTGCATTCATCCTGTTTTTTTCCATTGTCCTGGTTATTTACGGACTGGCCAATGGCTACATTTTCATGCGTGGATTGCAGGCTATTCCTGTCGGTTCCGCCTGGAGACCCTGGTATTTTACCGGGTTCTGGTTCATCGCTTTCACTTTTATCCTTGCAAGGATCATGGAAAGAGCTTATCCTTGTGGCTTCACCGGCATCATAACCTGGATCGGATCATTCTGGCTGGCGTTTATGCTCTACTTTATAATGATCGCTCTTTTAATTGATTTCGCAAGGGTGATCAACCACTTTTTTCACATTTTCCCACAGTCGTTTTATATTGACTACCAGCGGACAAAACTCATCGTTTTATTCAGTTCAATGGCGTTGGTCACGATCATTGTTGCCGTCGGGTTCATCAATGCCCGCATGCCGAGGATCAGAAAGCTGGAATTGAATATAAGGAAAAATGTAACAGGCGATAAAACGTTGAAACTGGTGGTGGTTTCCGACGTCCACCTGGGGACGATTATCGCCAAGAGAAAGGCCAACAGGTTGGTTGCCACGATCAACGAACTCAATCCGGACCTTGTTCTGTTTGCCGGAGACCTGGTTGATGAGGATCTGGCCCCGGTGATCAAGAACAATCTCGGGGCGAATCTGTTACAGATCAGGTCGAAACTGGGAGTATATGCCATCACCGGGAACCATGAATATATCGGGGGGGTTGAACCGGCCGTAAAATACCTGAGGGATCATGGCATCAATGTGTTGCGTGATACAGCCATCCTCATCGGCAGTCAGTTTTACCTTGTGGGGCGTGAAGACCGTGACCGGCCACGGTTCACCGGAAAAAAACGAAAAGATCTGAACGAGTTGCTGCAAGAGGTTGATCGCTCGTTGCCGGTTATTCTTTTAGACCATCAGCCGTTCGACCTGGAGCGAAGTGTGGAACAAGGCGTCGACCTTCAGCTTTCGGGACATACCCATCACGGGCAGATGTGGCCGTTTAACTATATCACATCCGCCATGTACGAAATCAGTTGCGGCTACCGTCAGATCGGGAAGACGCATTTTTATGTATCAACCGGTTTTGGTACGTGGGGGCCTCCTGTGAGGCTCGGGAACAGGCCTGAGATTGTGCAGATAAAGTTGACTTTTGACTAGGGCCATCCCATGGGGGAGGGTAAAGAAATAACCATTATGCAGAAAATAACTTTCAGGACTTCCTCCCTCATTGCACTTTTTTTCGTACTTGGCCTCATTGTGGTGATTGGTGTTTTTCTATATTACCAACGAGAAATGCCTGTAAAATCTGAAATGCCTGCCCCACCCCCACCCCTGGCATACGGAATCAGGCTCGACAGCGTGGCGATCGCCTACGGAACAGTGGCAGATGGCCAAAACCTCTCCACCATACTTTCATCATATGCATCTGAAGATGCGGTCGAATATATTGCCAGGGATACGAAAGAAATCTTTGATGTGAGGAAAATCAAGGCAGGTAACAGGTATGCCAGGATATTTTCAAAAGATACAACCAGGAGAACGCTGTATTTCATTTATGAGATCAACCCGATCGACTATATAATATACGACCTCCGGGATTCAGTCAAGGTGCATAAGGACAAGAAAAAGGTCACCCGGCTTGTCAAGACTGCTACCGGAACTATTAAGAGTTCCCTTTGGAGCTGTTTTGTGGAGAACAAGCTTGACGTCAACCTTGGCCTGGCACTTTCTGATGTATATGCCTGGACGATTGATTTTTACGGTTTACAAAAGGGGGATAATTTCAAAGTGATCTATGAAGAGATCTTTGTTGACGGCAAACTGGTTGGCATCGACCGCATCCTGGCTTCCAAATTCCAAAACAATGGCAAAGATTTTTATGCCTACCATTTTGAGCAGAATGGAAAGGGTTCCTATTTTGATGACAAAGGGCAAAGCCTGCAGCGCTCCTTTCTGAAAGCTCCTCTGAAATTTTCACGCATCAGTTCCCGGTTTTCCCGTTCGCGTATGCACCCGATCCTGCGCATTGCACGCCCGCATTTCGGGGTTGATTATGCAGCGCCCCGCGGCACCCCGGTGGTAGCGTTGGGCGATGGCCATGTAAACGAAGCAGGGTTTCACGGGGGTTATGGCCGTTTTATCAGTATCCGCCACAATTCGACATATACCACCACCTACGCTCATTTATCGGGTTATGCCAAGGGATTAAAACCAGGATTGCATGTCCAGCAGGGACAGGTGATCGGTTTCGTGGGAAGCAGCGGGCTTTCAACCGGATCACATCTCGATTTTCGGGTTTACCGCAATGAAACCCCCACCGATCCTCTGAAACTTGAATCGCCGCCTTCGACACCTGTCGAGTCGGCAAACCTGGAAAGATACAGGCAGTTGGTTGCGAAGATGAACAAGGAACTGGAGAAATAAGCTTCACTCCCTGGTGAACGGATGTTCATGCTTCCACATTTTCCATACAAGAAACACCGGGAATAAAAACCAGGGTGCATTTGCAAGGGTAACAATGAACGGTGCGAAGGTGGCATGCGGCCCCCAGTATTCTTCATTCATGATGATGAAAACATTGGTAAAGAGAATTGAGGAGTAGATGATCGTTGGGATCCTGATCCAGTCCTTACCCTTGATAAAGGCATAAACAGCAAACAGATAGTAGGGTCCGAAGAATACTGCATCAAGCCAGATTGTCGCTTTCCACCATGTTGGCCTTGCCCATTGCAGCGGATCGAAACTGCTTCCCCACCAGTGTACCATGTCCACCAGAAAAGGAAGCGGCCACAGCGGATACTGAAAATTGTCAGGGTCTTTAATTACAAGCTGTTCAAGATCAACAATATAGGTAATATATAACAGGTTAAGGAAGAAGAATGCCAGGTAGATATAATCTGTTTTGCGGTCTTTTAAAGGGATTTGTGTTCTCATTAAGTAAAGGTTTTGACCCCGTCAGGGTGTTGGACCCCGTCAGGGTGTGTCAAAAATAGTAAGATTTTTTTTTCCACGGGCGTTTTCAGCCATCTGACGGGCAATGTTCAACCGGAACCCGGGAATATTGGAGATAAATGCACCGATTTTTACGCTGATATCCGAATATACCAGTGTTTCAGGCTTCAGGATGAGTTTTACCAGTTGCCGGGCAACATCCTCCGGCGATTTCGGTTTTGTGAAAAGCCGGGTGATCATATTTTGTTTGTCTGCCATCAGGAAATCCTGTTCGATCATACCCAGCCGGGAATCGGGTTTTGAATCGGTTTTGATATAACCCGGAAAATATTCACTTACCAGGATTTTTGTGCCAGCCCATTCAGCCTGAATGGTACGGGTCCATGCTGAAAATGCCGCTTTCGAACAAACATACGGGGCGTAAAACGGAATGCCCATCATGAAGCCGGGTGAGCCGATGTTGATGATGTGGCCCCCACCTTGTTTAAGCATGTGGCTGATGGCTTCCTGGGTGGCTGCAACGGGAGCAATCAGGTTGGTGGAAAACGCGCTCAGGAGGTCAGCCGGCCTGACAACATCTGACTTTGCAACAATGATGCTGGCTGCGTTATTGATCAGCACATCGATCCGGCCAAAATGCCCGACAACACTTTGAACCATTTCCCGGGCTGAATGGTCATCACACAGGTCTTTAACCAACACGAGCGGACCATGCATACGCAGGGCCAGGTCATCCAGTTTCACTTTTCTACGGGCAGCAATGGCAACCTTCGCCCCGGCTGCATCGAGGGCCAGCGCGGCGGCGGCTCCGATTCCGGAAGAAGCACCGGTGATAAGGACGACTTTGGTTTGAAGAGGGAGCATGGGGGGAAACGATTTACAATTGAAAAATGGCAAAAGCGCTCAAAAGTAAAAAGAACTGTTGGATACATGATATAGTTTTGATAAGTTTGTGGAAAAATCTAACATCCGGGTTATGCAAAAGATTTTATTTCTTTTTTTTCTGATATCGATATTATTCACTGGTACTTCCTGCCAAATACATATCGGAGACGAAAAAAAACAGGATACTGATTCAATCATTTTGAATAAAGCAAGCAATTTATTGCCTTCAAATAAACATTCCCCGATCATGAAAAAATCATTTGGACAGGCAGACCATAAAGACGTTTTCCTTTTTTCGCTCACCAACAGCAACGGCATGACCGTGAAGATCACTAACTACGGTGCCATCATCACTTCGATCCTTTTCCCCGATAAAACCGGCCATACAGGCGACATTGTACTCGGCTACGACAGTCTTGAACAGTATATTGCCAATAGTCCCTATTTTGGCGCCATTGTCGGCCGGTATGCGAACCGGATCGCCAAAGGAAAGTTCACCCTGAATGGAAAACTGTACCAGCTCGCCATCAACAACGGGAACAACAGCCTGCACGGCGGATTGAAGGGGTTTGACAAGGTTGTATGGGATCCCGGCAAAATTACAGATACCCTGACACCAAAACTTGAACTGAACTACTTGAGCAAAGATGGAGAAGAAGGCTTTCCCGGAAACCTGAAAGTAAAAGTAACATACTCCCTGAATGATTACAATGAGCTGATCACCCTGATTGAAGCGGAAACGGACCAGGCTACCCCGGTAAATTTGTGCAACCATACCTATTTCAACCTGAGTAAAGCCGATACCAGCATTCTGGGGCACATCCTTACACTCTATGCAGATCAGTATACCCGGGTGAACGATGAATTGATACCTACAGGTGATCTGCCTTTTGTTAGAGGAACCGCCATGGATTTCAACAATTCGCGTGCAATTGGAGAACAAATTGCGAAAGTGAAGGGTGGATATGATCATAACTATGTCTTAAAGAAGAAAACCGGTGAATTATCGATGGCCGCTCAGCTGTATGACCCGCGCACGGGACGCCAACTGGAGATCCTGACCACACAGCCCGGAGTTCAATTTTATTCCGGCAATTTTCTGGATGGCACCATCAGAGGCAAGGGTGGAAAAGTTTATGGGCAACATTATGGTCTTTGCCTTGAAACCCAACATTTTCCTGATTCTCCCAATCATTCGGCATTTCCAAACACCATCCTGCGACCCGGAGAGAAGTTCCTGGAAAAGACGGTGTACCGGTTTTCAGTGATTAAATAGGTCTGTGGCAAACCGTGACACGTGATGAGTGACAAGGGATTTATTTATTATTCAAAAAAAGAAGATGAAGTGTATCCTAATCGATGACGAAAAGCATTGTATCAACACATTGACCAATCTCCTGGAACGAAATTTCCCGGAGGTGGAAATTCTTGCAACCTGCCTCGATTCAACACAGGCATTCGCTTTGATTCAGCAGCATCATCCCGATGTTGTTTTCCTTGATATTGAAATGCCGCTGTTGAACGGATTTGACCTGCTTTCAAAATTCGAACAACTGTTTTTTGAGGTGATCTTTACTACAGCTTATGACACATATGCTATTAAAGCAATTAAATACAGTGCCCTGGATTACCTCCTGAAACCAATCGGGAAAGAAGACCTTGCCATTGCTATTGAAAAGTTAAAAAACAAACAGAATTTAATTAGCAAAACCCAGATTCAGATGGCTACCGCGGTGCATAACAAGCTCCTGCCAGAGACAATTGCATTGCCTACCACAGACGGATTGACATTTTCTTCGGTGAATGATATCGTATATTGCACAGCAGATGGCAGTTATACCCGTATGTTTCTGCTTGATAAAAGTGAACTCCTGCTTTCAAAAACGTTGGGCGACCTCGACGAATTACTCAGTGAATACAGCTTTTTCCGTATCCATCATTCTACCCTGATCAATCTGAAACAGGTAAAAAAATATATTCGTGGCGAAGGCGGTGAGGTGATCATGAGCAATGGCGCAACCCTGCAGGTAGCCCGTACACGAAAAACCGATTTTTTAAAGGTTTTCAAGCGATTCTGAAAGAAAGTCTCCCCCAACTGCCGGCCAAATACTACCGGTTACCAATTAATTCATACCAACTGCCAACTACCGCTTTACTTCCCTATACCTGCCTCCTATTTTTGTATTTCTGAAAATCCTTGAGCAGCAATCTTCCCCTTGCAAGGAGCAGAAATGAATCGCAAATCGAAAATTGACTTTCGGGTATGAAAAAAATTCTTTTTCTTTCAATCCTCCTGCTCATGGCAGGGCTCTATGCTAATTCGCAGTGGACCTGGCAAAACCCGTTTCCGCAAGGAAACCATCTCAATGCATGTTGTTTTACGGATGTCAATACAGGATATGTCGTTGGCAGTGCCGGTACCATCCTTAAAACCATCGACGGAGGCTCAACCTGGACCAGGCAATTGAGCGGAACTCCCTATACTTTGACATCCGTATATTTTACCGATGCCAGCACGGGCTATGCAGTTGGTGGATATTTATACAGCATGTACGCCGACCGGGGAGTCATTTTAAAAACGACCAACGGAGGCAGCACATGGTCCGTTTTACCAGGCGGAGCAATCTATAATTTAAGATCTGTTTGCTTTACCGATGCAAATACTGGCTTTGCGGCTGGTGATTATTTCCCTGCCGGGGAACTGATGAGATTCGGAGTCATTATTAAAACCATTGATGGAGGCTCGACCTGGAATGTTGTTTCAGAATTGGTTGGTGGTTCATTCGCCTCCCTTTCATTTACAGAAGCCAGTACCGGGATTGCTTTGGGAATGTCGGGAGCTATTTGTAAAACCACCGACGGAGGTTCTACCTGGACCACTTTGCCCAGCGCCACAACATCTGATTTGTATTCAGCCGCCTTTTTTACTTCAATGACAGGCATTGCAGTTGGTGACAATGGAACCATCATTAAAACCACCGATGGAGGCGCAACATGGAACCATTTAGAGGGCAGGACATTCAGCAGGTTAATTTCTGTATCCTTTACCGATGACAACACTGGCTATATCATGGGCAGCAATGGAATCATCATTAAAACCATCGATGGAGGCACAACCTGGAGCACTTTGTCGAATGGTACGTCTTATTCATTGAACTCAGTCTGTCAGGCTGATGCAGATACATGGTACGCAGTGGGTGCTTACGGAACTACCCTGAAAATGACCGGAAGCAGTTCCTCCTGGCATCCCCTGTCGGGCAGTTTTACCACTGCCGGGTTAAATTCAGTTTTTTTCGTAGATGCCAATACGGGTTATGCAGCCGGTAATCGCGGAACCATGCTTAAAACCATTGACGGTGGATCAACCTGGGCAACACAGGCAGCCGGTACATCGTATGATATTACTTCCGTTTGCTTTACCAGTAAAGATACAGGGTATGCTGTATGCGATTACTATGGAAAAATGTTAAAAACCACGGATGGAGGGGCAACCTGGATTACTTTGCCCAATGTGACGAATTATTGGTTGAAATCGGTCTGTTTTACCAATGCGGGCATCGGATTTGCGGTGGGTACCCATTATAATCTCGATCATTATGAGTCAGTCATCCTGAAAACCGAAGATGCCGGAACAACCTGGGCTATCTCACATTATTGGGGAGCTCAGTTTACATCCGTTTATTTTTTCGATCAACATACCGGCTTTGTGTCGGGATACGAAGGAATGATCATGAAAACAACCGATGGCGGGACAACCTGGGCCACCATGTCCACCGGTGATATACATGCAGCTTTGAATTCAATATACTTCACCGATGCAAATACCGGGTACGCCGCCGGAGGACATAACTGGGGTGGTGGAATCATCATGAAAACCACTGATGGTGGAACAACCTGGCTAAATATTGCCAACGGAACCTCCGAAGTTTTAAAATCAGTTTATTTCACCGGTCCAGGCACCGGTTTTGCGGTGGGAGATAACGGCACCATCATCCGGACGATCAACGGAGGGACAACCTGGGATACTTTGTCGGTCAAAACAAATAATTCACTGACTTCCGTTTTCTTTGCCGATTCCAAAACAGGGTACATTGTTGGCAATGGCGGTACTATTCTGAAAACCACAAATGGGGGTTACGGACTCGGGATAAATGAAAATCAGCAAACAATCGGTGTAAAAAACGATCTGAAGGTTTATCCCAACCCTGCCACGGATAAGATAACAATCGCACCTTCCGGAACAGGAAGTCTTTTAACGGGCAGCCTCTCAATTTATGGGATGACCGGTCAGAAACTGATCTGGCAAATGGTACAGGCCTCGGTTGTGGAGATGGATGTAAGCTCGCTTCCGGTGGGAATATACATCATCAGACTTGTAAATGCCGATGATACCGAAATCGGAAAATTTATTAAAACCAGAAGCGACGAGAAGTGACAATTGACAATTGACCAATGAAGCCAGCACCATTGTATTTTTGGATAATGCTCATCCTGGCCTGCTGGATCAGTAAAAGTACATTTGCCCAGAAAGCCATGAGGGACAGTCTTCAGTTGAAAATTTCAAAAATGGCCAGTGATACAGCCAAAGTTAAATTGCTGATAGATTTTAATTATTTTTTCGATGATGCTGAAAGGGATAGTTGCTTAAAGGTTGCCTACGAACTCTCAAAGAAGATAGGTTTCCGCTACGGACTGATATGGGGCCGGTTTTATGAAGGACGATTGCTTCTCCATGCAGGCAGGTATGATGAAGCTATTGAAAAATACAAGAGTTGTATTGATGGATTGGACTCATTAGGCTATATACAAAATCTTACTTATCGGCCACTATCAGAAATTCGTTGGTTATTTAACCTCGCGGGCAAGCAAGAACAGAAATTTCAATATTATAATGAGAAACTTGCCTTTTACAAAAAGCATGGCCCGATTGAAAATACGGCGAACTGTTACCATGGAATTGCGGGATATTATGCCTATCTGGGTGACCACGATAAGTCGATCGGGTATTATTTCCGTGCGCGGGATGTCTATAAATCTTTTAGCCCTGAAGCCTATGCAAATGAAACTCAAGTCATCGGGTCTGAATACCTGTTATGGGGTAACCTGAACAAAGCTGAAGTTTATCTCCGGTCGGCGCTGAAAGAATTGAAGCAGTTAAAACTGAATCTGTTTTTTTGTTATCACCAATTGGGTGATCTCTGTTTTCAAAGAAAGGATTACAAAAGAGCCTTGCAATATTACTTTGAGGGGAAACGGCACATTGCCATCCCTGAGTTACAATTGATAAATTTGGTAAACTGCGCGGCAGTTCACCTCAGGATGAATTCCCTGGACAGTGCATGGCTTTACCTCGACAGCGCGGAGAAGTTAAGGCAAAGAGACAGGTTGGGGCTTGTTTTTTCGAACGGAAATGCCGAAATTGATTATAACCTCTACCTGTATTACGCTGCAACCAGGAATAAAAGCATGGCACTTCAACATCTTGAAGCCGCATTGAAACTAGCAAAGTCATCCAGGTCAATGCCTCTTGTTTTAAAATATACCAATGAACTTCATACCTGCATGCTTAAAACAGGAGATTCGCTTCAAGCCCTTCGTTACCTGGTTCAATACAAAAACCTCCAGGATTCTTTGAACGCCAAGAGTACCTATGCCCGGATAGCGACATTTGAAATTGAGCAACTGCAGCAACAAAAAGAGAATGAAATTCAACAATTGCTCACCCAGGAAGCCACACAACGGAACTATTACCTGGTTGGCGGAGTTTTCCTTTTCCTGGCGGTCATGGCCTTGCTCAGCCGGCTTCGATATAAACGTAAAAGAGACAAGGAGCAGCTCACCACCGATTTTAAAAGGCAACTGGCCCAGGCGGAAACAAAGGCGTTGCGGGCGCAGATGAACCCGCATTTCATCTTCAATTCCCTGAGCTCCATCAACAGTTTTGTCATGGACCAAAAGCATGAAATAGCCTCCGAATATCTTATTAAATTCTCGAAACTTATCCGGCTGATACTGGATAATTCACGCAGCGAAACGATTTCCATCGAAAAGGAGCTGGAAACATTGAAGTTATATGTTTTGCTGGAGAGTGCCCGGTTTGAAAACAGGTTCAAATGCATTTATCAAATAGCAGATGATGTCAATTCAAGTACCATCATGATACCGCCAATGCTTTTGCAGCCATTCGTGGAAAATGCCATCTGGCATGGGCTGATGCAAAAGGAAACCGAAGGGACCATTACGGTGGAAATAAAAAAAGAGAATGAAGAATTCCTGAACATTTCCGTCACCGATGACGGGATTGGCAGGGAGAAAGCTGCGTCGTTAAAGAGCAAATCGGCCACTCACAAATCGCATGGCTTGAAAGTTACATCCCAGCGAATCGACATGATGAACAAACTGAATTCAACCGGCGCACAGGTGGATGTGCTTGACCTCAAAGATGAAAGTGGCCATCCAACGGGGACCAGGGTAGTGCTGATCATTCCGATATGAAATGTAACCGAAAAATTCAATTGTTTAACCCGACCCTTGGAAGGTCCATGACCCTCCAAGGGTTTAATTGATGACATTGACAACTTTTTAGAAGGATATATTTCCTTTTCAAAGACGCAATTTTTCCATTAAAAAGTGTTTAAATAGGGTTTAGGAATAGAAAAAAATAAAAATCAGGCCACCTACCTTTGACATTGTAAACTCTGAAATTAATATGAAAAAACATTTACACATTTTGATCATCGTTTTAGCTTTTTCGGGCTTTGGGATAACGGTTAACAGCCAGACCCGGGTGCCGATGGACAAACCCGGTCCGGAAGCAGTTCGCAGCTCCATGGCACCTTCCTTATTGCCTTCTCAATGTGTACAGGGGATGATCACTATTAAACTCAAACAAGGTGCCGGGGAATTCGGCAAACAATCCGGGTCTGTCAATTTCGGAATCAAATCCCTTGATGAAAAGGTTGCTTACTACCAGGTTAACCAACTGGGAAAGCGATTCCACTACAACCCTGCAAAAATGCGTGCAGGATTGCCCGACCTGTCGCGCATCTATAAAATATCCTTTCCTGAGAACTTCCCTCCGGGAGACGTTGTGAAAGCATTTTCAGCGGACCCTGAAGTGGAATATGCCGAAGTGATTCCGGTGGATCATGTATGCGATGTGCCTGACGACTCCTTGTTCAGCCATTTGCAGCATCTTCCTCAAATCATGGCCCCGCAGGCATGGGCAATTCACAAAGGTGAAAACGGGACCGATCCGGTCATCATTGCCATCAACGATACCGGTGTGGACTGGGAACACGTTGATTTGCTCAGCAACATATGGCAAAACCTGGGAGAAGATGCCGATAATGACGGACATACCATAGAGTTTATCGCGGGTCAGTGGGTACTTGATCCCGGCGATCTGAATGGTATTGACGATGACCTGAACGATCGTCCCGATGACCTGGTAGGCTGGAATTTTATAAACAGCAGCGGGAACCCGAATCCAATCGCTGGAAACCCCATGGGATCCCATGGTACTCATTGTGCCGGGATTGCAGATGCCAGAACCAATAACGGGAAAGGAATATCCAGCATCAGCTGGAATGTGAAGATAATGCCGATATGCGTTGATGCAAACAACACATTGCCGTATGCCTATGATGGCATCATATATGCAGCCGAAAACGGGGCGGATATCATTTCAAACAGCTGGGGAGGAGGTGGTTATTCCATTGCCGACCAGGAGGCAATATCCTATGCAGCCGGCCTGGGCAGCATCGTGGTAGCGGCAGCAGGCAATGACAACAATTCCCCGCTGTTTTATCCGGCTGATTATCTGAATGTTATATCCGTTGCTTCTGTCAGTGTGGACGACACCAAGGCAGTTTATTCAAGTTATAACCATGCGGTGGATATCGCGGCGCCCGGTGGTGGCAATGAAGGCGGAATTCTAAGCACCATTCCCGGGGATGCCTATGGCCTTATGTCGGGAACCTCCATGGCTTCACCGCTGATAGCAGGCTGTTTCGGGTTGTTAAAATCATTTCATCCCGGTTGGTCGAATGAACAGCTTATCACGCAGTTGCTCGGATCAGCCGACAACATCGATTCCCTCAATCCCGGTTATGTTACCATGCTGGGGTCTGGCAGGGTGAATGCCTATCGCATGCTAACAGATCAGAATGTAACAATGCCGTACCTCAAAATCGATTTACTTTCTGTCAGCCCTGCAGATGCAAACGGAAATGGCATCAATGAAGCAGGCGAAAATGTGATTTTAAATTTCAATCTTCGCAATTGCATGCAAACGACAGGTGCCGGCGATGTAAATTTCACCATAACGACAAACGACCCTGATATCACCATCCTCGATGGAACAGGTACCGTAAACATCCCGCCTGATTCTTACTTCAGCATCCAGAATCAGTTGCAGATTCTGGTTGGAGCCAGCGCAACCAGCCACTTTGCAAAAATGACCCTTCATTTCCAATCATCGTTGGAAATCATAGCAGGCAAGGATATCAATTTCGAGGTGCTGGTTGCCCCGTCAGGGATACTGGTTTTTGAAGGAGAGGCAGGCGGACAGGACTACAGCGGCACATTCATCGCCGGTTTTCTTGACCATCTCGGGTACGACTATACCTATACCAATTCCTTTCCTGAACTGAAAGGGTTTGAAACCGTTTTCCTGTCTTTTGGCAATATCGGCGAGTACAGTGATAAAGGCACACCATTAACACAAAGCAATTCAGCCACATTACAGCATTATCTCGAAAGCGGCGGAAATGTGTACATGGAGATGGGTGGTATGTTCTATTATATTTACAATTATGCGAACAGGGATACCCTCAAGCGATTATTTGGCCTGAATACGATTGTTGTGACAAACCTTGAAAATCAGATCGATACGCTGAAGGGGGAAATGAGTTCTCCGATGAAAGGGATGGTTTTTGCGGGATCGGATCAGAAATACAACTGGCATATTGACCGGATGACCCCGAAAACCGGGGCGCTCATTGCATTTAAAGAACGCAATTACGGCACAGGCAATGTTGCCATCATGTACGACGGAACAGCTGCCGAGGGGCAAAAATCTTTTTACATGGGATACACACTTGCCGCTCTCCGCGACAGGGATACGCTCACTTCGCGATACAATGTCATGCTGAAAACGATGGATTTTTTTGGTTACACAATGCCCCAGGGATATATACTGGCGAATTTTATCACCGATAAAAAAACAGGCGGTGCACCCTTGCAGGTTCACTTTTCTGATATCTCGCTCAGTGATTCCGGATACAAGGTAACTTCCTGGCAATGGGATTTCAATAATGATGGTACCATCGACTCTTATGAGCAGAATCCGTCCTGGACTTATAATACCGGAGGTAATTACACGGTAAGGCTGATTGCCTCCAACAGGTTTAAATCTGACACTTTAATCAAGGCAGGACTGATCACCGTCAACAGCGGTTATATGGTCTATGAAGGTGTTTCCGGCGGACATGATTACAGCGGCTCTTTTATCAGGGATCATCTCATCGAAGGATCTTACCCGGTCAAATACCTTACCAAATTCCCGGAAAACCTGGAAGGGTTTTCAGCGGTCTTCCTTTCCTACGGAAACGTATTGTCTGGATGGACACAACTCGATGACCAAATGGCAAGCATGATCACTGCCTATCTTGAAAATGGCGGTTACGTATACCTCGAAGGAGACGTTGCAATGAGTTACGACCAGGGCGACAACACGCACTTGCACCAATTGTTTGGCCTTTCATCCGCAGTCCTGGGCACCAATAACCCGGTCGATAGCCTGGCCGGACGACCGGAAGCATTAACAAATGGAATGGTTTTCACTGGTAATAGTCAGAGTTCCAATTCCTATATTGATATGTTTACACCCTCTGTAGATGGCATCACTGCCTTTACTGAAAGCAATTACGGCACCGTAGCTGTTCAACAACAAATTCCCGGTAACCGGCGAACATTTTGCTTTTCCTATGCTTTGTCCCGCTTAAATGATGGAGAGCTACCAAACATAAGGGAAGTTCTTTTGAACCGGATCATCAATTTTTTCGACATGTATACTGCTGTGCCGGATGGCATTCGATCCGCTTCTTTGCGTTGCAAAGTTTATCCAAACCCGGTGAATGAATGTGTCACTTTTCAATATTATCTCCCCGAGGAAAGCCACGTAACCCTTGAGATTTTTAATTCCACGGGCCGGAAAATCCTGCAACCAGGCATTGGCAATCAAACCAAAGGTGAACATTTTGTTAAATGGGATGCAGCTGGCTTGTCATCAGGATTTTATTATTATACACTCAGGAGCAGGCAACAGGTGAATACTGGTAAAATAATTATTATCAAGTAGATGGCAAGACCATGAAATCTGCCATCGGCCATTTTGGAATAGCCTTACTTCTGATTATTTTTTTCAGTTGTACCGGTTATGCCATGCCAACCGTTGCCGATTCACTTCGGTCGCAGATTCCCAAAGAAAAAAATGATACAATTAAAATAAAACTCCTGATCCGCCTTGCCTTGCTCATAAATGTCGGACAGGATGAAATGACGGCTTGTTTAAAGCAGGTCTACGAACTGTCGAAAAAACGACATTACAGGGAGGGGTTGATCTATGGCCGCTATTATCAAGGGCTTATACTTTGGGACAACAATAAACTGGACAGCGCTTTCGATAAAATAAAAAGTGCGATCGATGGGCTGGATTCTTTGCAGGTCGTTCAACTGATGAACAATTCTCCGCTTCACATGATGCGGCTTTTGTTTTATGAATTAGGCAAACAAACAGAGCGGTTTCAGTATTATTCAGCGAAGGCTGCTTTCTACAGAAGATACGGCCCGCTGGAAAACACAGCGTCATGCTATCATAGCATTGCCGGGTACTATTACTCACTGGGAGATTATGACAAGGCCATCGAATATTACCTTCGTGCCAGGTCTGCTTCCAAATCGGTGGATGCATACGGGTATGCATCCGAGAGCGCGATCGTCGGCAATATGTACCTGTTGTGGGGCAATTTACAAAAAGCCCGGCAATACCTGGAATCAGGGCTGAAAGATTTTCTTATTATTGATAATCCTTCCATGATCACCTACATTTACAATAATCTTGGTGATCTCTCATTGAAACAGAAAGAATACAAGCGTGCGCTACAGTATTATTATGAGGAGAAAAAATATTGGCCGGATATTCAAAGTCAGTTTATTGCCCTGAATATGGTCAGCATTGCCGCAGTTCACCTGGAGATGAAGAACACCGACAGTGCCCGCTTCTATCTTTCGTCGGTTGAAAAAATGGAAAAAAAAGGTAAATTCAACATTGTTTCCAACCACGGTCCCCTGGAGCTAGACTATTGCAACTATCTCTATTTTAGGGCCACGGGTCGTCAGGGGCAGGCGCTCAGATCGCTCGAAGTGGCGTTAAAAAAGGCAAAGGAGGACAAGAATCAACCCCTAGTTTTAAAATACACCAACGAGCTGCATACCTACCTGCTTGGCAGAGGTGATTCATTGCAATCGCTTCGATACCTGGTGCAATACCAGGCAATCCAGGATTCGCTGAGTAATATAAATTCACAAGGCAGGATTGCAGCGTATGAGATTGAACAACGCGAACAAATCCAGGAAAATAAAATTGAGCAATTGCAGGCGCAGAAAGCCATACAACGCAAATATTACCTTGCGGCCGGTTTATTTTTACTGCTGATCGGCCTGGCCGTATTCAGCCGGCTCCGCTATAAACGAAAACGTGACAAAGAGCAACTCGTCACAGAATTCAACAAACAACTTGCCCAGGCGGAAACCAAAGCGCTGCGGGCGCAGATGAACCCGCATTTCATCTTTAATTGCCTGAACTCTATCAACAGTTTCGTTATTGACCAAAAACATGAAATAGCCTCCGAATACCTGATCAAGTTTTCAAAACTGATACGCCTTATCCTGGATAATTCACGCAGTGAAACCATATCCATGACAAAGGAACTGGAAACATTAAAATTATACGTCTTGCTTGAGAGTGCGAGATTTGACAATAAATTCAGGTGTCTGTACCACATCGGTGAAGATGTGGATACCAATTCAATCATGATCCCACCGATGATCCTGCAGCCGTTTGTTGAAAATGCCATCTGGCACGGACTGATGCAAAAAGAAACGGATGGTACGATCATCGTCGATATTAAAAAAAAGAACGAGGGTTACCTCAATATTTCAGTTTCGGATGACGGGATCGGCAGGGACAAGGCGTCGACATTAAAAAGCAAGTCGGCCACCCATAAATCGCATGGACTGAAAGTTACCTCCCAGCGGATTGAGATGATGAACAAACTGAATACCACCGGTGCACAGGTGCAGGTTATCGACCTCAAAGATGAACACGGCCTGTCAATGGGAACCAGGGTGGATCTGGTTATTCCGATATAAAGTGCAAAATCCGTGACCCTCCAAGGGTTTAAAATCCAGGTTTTCCCGGAAACATATAACTCAACCGTGCTGAAGGTCATGCAGTTTGTAAACGATAGTCAATCCGGGGAGAACATTTTATAAACTGGAACGCCGGAGGATTACCGGCAGGATTTTACGATTATTCCCTCGTCAGCGAAAAAATGGAATCAACAGGTAAGATAATTGTCATGAAATTACCATAGTCACTTGTCACTCCTGATTTTTCACCCGTCCTAACAAAATCGTAAATCGCAAATCGTAAATCGTAAATTATTATTTTTTTTAATTAACTTGAAAATTCGAAAGTTTCTCATTAGTTTTGGATCATTCTAAATTAATTGATCATTGATCTCCTGAACCTTAAATCTTATAAAATGAAAAAGTTAACCTCAATTACCGCTTTTCTTGTCCTGTTTGTATTCATTTCGGGAAAGACACAGGAAATGAACCTGGACCAAATTCTGTCAAAATATTATCAAACCACCGGATTGGATTTGGTAAAAGATTGGAAAACCCTTACGATGACAGGAAAAACTTTGGCGCAGGGAATGGAGTTTCCCGTAATCATGTACATGAAACGTCCGGGTAAAATAAGGGTTGAAGTGGAGATTCAGGGAAATAAAATGCTCCAGGTTTTCGACGGACAGGCCGGATGGAGCGTTGTTCCGTGGTCGGGCTCCTCCGACCCGCAGGAAATGAACCCGGATGAGGTGAAGGGAATGAAGGAACAGGCAGATTTTGAGGGATCCCTTTACAACTGGAAAGAGAAAGGACATAAAGTTGAACTCATCGGGAAGGATGATATGGAAGGAACACCTGTTTATAAGATCAAAACCAATTTAGCAGATGGAAATATCGAAACATATTATATCGATGCGGAGAGTTTTGTTGAACTTAAAGTTTCCTCAGTAAGTAAAATCCAGGGAAATGAAACGGAAGGTGAAGGATACATAAGCAATTATAAAGATGTGAGTGGTGCGCTGATGCCATTCGCCATTGAGAATAAGGTTAAAGGCCAGACGGTCTCAACCGTGGAGATCATCAAATATGAGGTCAATAAGGACCTGAACGACAGTTTGTTTGTGAAACCAGCAAAAAAGAAATAATATGACCAACCATCCTCAACAAATGCCATGGCAGAAGATCCTTCCTGTCCTGTTATTCGTGTTCATTCTACTTTCAGGTTCCGGTTTCACGCAGATAACCGTGAAGGTTGATGAGAATACTTTTGGCGACCTCACTGCCCGGCAACTCGGACCCGCCACCATGAGCGGCCGGATTTCAGCGATTGATGCAGTGGATAAAAATCCTGCACTCGTATACGTGGGAGCGGCATGCGGCGGATTGTGGAAATCAAAAAATTTCGGTACAACTTTCAAGCCGGTTTTTGACAAATACAACCAATCGATCGGTTCCATTGCCATCGATCAGGATCATCCTGATACCGTGTGGGTTGGAACCGGTGAAGTATGGGTGAGAAATTCCACTTCGGTAGGAAACGGGATCTATAAAACGACCAATGGCGGTGAGACCTGGAAAAAGATGGGATTGGACAAATCTGAGCGGATCGCCAGGATAATCATTCATCCGGGAAATGCTGATCTCCTCTATGTTGCTGTTCTGGGTAACCTTTGGAATTCAAGCCCCGACAGAGGGCTGTATCAATCCTCTGATGGCGGCAAAACATGGGAGAAGATACTCTATATCGATGAAAACACCGGTTGTTCCGATGTAGCGATCGACCCGCAAAACCCCGATATTCTCTATGCCGGGATGTGGGAATTCCGGCGTACTCCCTGGTCGTTCAGTTCGGGGGGCAAGGGAAGCGGCCTGTTCCGTTCATCTGATGGCGGCAAGACCTGGGCAAAGATCACCAAAGACCTTCCGGAAGGAATCCTCGGACGGATAGCGATTTCCGTATCTCCTGTGAAATCAGATATTGTTTATGCCCTGATCGAAGCAAAAAATACGGCATTGTTTCGTTCTGCGGATAAAGGACTGACCTGGAACAAGATTTCCGAATCACAGGCTGTCGGTGACCGGCCATTCTACTTTTCGAACCTGGTCGCTGACCCCATCGATACAAACATCGTTTATAAACCGGGTTTTTCCCTGTATAAAAGCATGGATGGCGGAAAAACATTTGGTTCAGCAGCGGTTGAAGGAGGAAATTATCACAGCGATTGCCATGTGCTCTATATCAGCAGGAAGGATAATAACTTCATATATATGGGAACAGATGGCGGCGCCTATTGCTCAATGGACAAAGGGAATACCTGGAGGTTTCTGCGCAATCTGCCGGTTTCACAATTCTATCATGTGAGCGTCGATATGGCTGATCCCTTCAATGTTTATGGTGGATTGCAAGACAATGGATCGTGGTACGCACCTTCGTGCGCTGCAGGAGGAATTTCAAATGCCGACTGGAAAAGTGTCGGGTATGGGGACGGATTTTATGTTTATTGTGATAAGCTGGATTCGACCATTCTTTACTGGCAGTTCCAGGGTGGTCGGATTGCCCGCTATTACAAGAAAACCGGGGAATATAAATCATTGATACCCTTTAAGGATGAAGGAACCGCAGATCTTCGCTTCAACTGGAATACACCCTTGATTTTCTCCCCGACAGGCAATCATTTTTATACCGGAGCCCAATACCTGTATAAAACATATAACCGCGGAGATACCTGGAAACGGATTTCACCCGATCTGACAACCAATGATACGAAAAAACAAAAGCAGGAATCTTCCGGCGGTTTGACATCAGATAATTCATCGGCCGAAAATCACTGTACCATTTATACTATAAATGAATCGCCGCTGGACAGCCTGATCATCTGGGCGGGTACCGATGATGGGAACCTGCAGGTGACAAACGATGGCGGGAAAACCTGGGCCAATGTAACCGGAAATATTCCCGGACTTCCTCAGGCCACCTGGTGCTCTTATGTTGAACCCGGAAGATATGATAAAAACAGGATTTACGTTACCTTCGACGGACATCGCATGGGCGACAAAACCCCGTATGTTTATACAAGCGGAGACCTTGGAAAAACATGGAGAGCATTGGCAGATACCTCGGTCAAATCCTACTGTCATGTCATCAGGGAAGATCTGGTAAACCCTGGCCTCCTTTTTCTTGGTACCGAGGCGGGTCTGTATATTTCCGTCAACGGGGGCAATACCTGGGCACATTTCAGCGGCAATATGCCGAATGTTCCTGTGATGGATATGCTGGTTCACCCACGTGACCAGTCCCTGGTCATCGCCACACACGGGCGCGGTATCATGATCATTGATGACCTTACTCCTCTGCGGAAGTTATCGGATGAAGTCCTGAATTCGGACCTGACATTTCTGAAGTCAAAAGATTATATTATCCGGGAAGCTTTCCCCGGACAAGGTTGGAACGGTGATGACGAGTACTCAGGGCAGGTACCGAGAGAAGCCGCACAGATCGTTTACTTCCAGAAAAAAAGACATGTTTTCGGGGAGATGTACATGGAGGTTTTTGACAAGGATGATCAAATGATCCAAAAACTTCCTGCCGGCACCCGGAAAGGGATCAATGTCATTAACTGGACGATACGGATGAAGCCGCCGAGGGTTCCGGTTTCTCCACAGATTGAAGGATCATCCATGATCGGGCCCAATTATCCTGCCGGTGAATATACCGTGAAACTTCATAAGGGAACCCAGGTTTATGATACAAAGATCAGGTTGCTTTTTGATCCTGCCTCCCGGTACTCGATAACAGACCAGGAAACCAGGCAGAATGCCCTCATGCAGGCATACCACACACTGGAAACATTGGCCTTGCTTGACCGACGGGCAACATCTGCCAGGGATGCAGCCAGGGAACGATCCAATGGCGTTTCGAAATCACTTACCCGGAAACTTCATGATACGGAAGTCCTCATGGATAGTCTGCATCTAAAAATGGTCGTTGTTAAAGAAGGGAAAGTTGTAGGCGAAGAACGATTGAGGGAGAAGATCGGATTTCTGTATGGTTCCGTCATGAACTACAAAGGAAGGCCTACTGATTCTCAACTGAATGGCCTTGCATCACTTGTAAAAGAGGTGGATAAAATCAATTCAGATATTGCCGTTTACAGTGAAAAAGAACTTCCGGACCTCAACAAAGCACTTTTACAGGCCGGAAAAAAGGAGATTACCCTGATCTCCGAGGAAGAATTCCGGAAAGAACGGTAAATGTATTTTATTTCAGTATTTATTCGGCACGAACGTTTGTTCCGACATCGGCGGCCGAACGTAGGCTTTATCGCGTTCAAGAGGCGGCAGAATGATTGTTTCCCGGGGTACATCGTCATATTTGATCATGCTGAGCAGGTGGTTGATGCAATTGAGCCTCGCTTTTCTTTTGTCGTCGGCTTCAACCACAAACCAGGGAGATTGTTTCGTGTCGGTATAGGAAAACATCTCATCCTTTGCCTTGGAATAGTCGATCCATTTGGTACGTGATTCCACATCCATCGGGCTGATCTTCCACCTTCGCGTGGGATCATTGATCCGCTGGATAAACCGTTTTTCCTGTTCTTTATCGCTCACGGAAAACCAGTATTTGATGAGGATCATCCCGGAGCGGATCAGCATGTTTTCAAAATTCGGGCATGAGCGCAGAAAGTCCCAATATTCAACCTCGGAGCAAAAACCCATCACCCGCTCCACCCCTGCCCTGTTATACCAGCTGCGGTCGAAGAGTACCATCTCTCCTGCTGCCGGTAAATGAGGAACATATCGTTGAAAATACCATTGAGTTTTTTCTTTCTCGGTTGGAACACCCAGTGCAACAACCCTGCAAACGCGGGGATTGAGACTTTCGGTAATCCGCTTGATGGATCCTCCTTTTCCAGCCGCATCGCGCCCCTCGAACAGGATAACTACACGCTGTCCTTTGTACTTGATCCATTCCTGCAAGCGGACAAGTTCGACCTGGAGCTTCGCCAGTTCCTCTTCATATTCATGTTTGGAAAGCTTATCACGGCCTTCATCTTCATGATCCGATTGAAAAGTGGCAACATTCAGATCAACCTCATCTTTTTGCTGGTCTTTCTTTTCTTTCTTCACTTTATCCTTTGGTTTATCTTTTTTGTGGCCCATAAGAACACTTTTAGATTTACGATTTACGAATATAAGGAATAAATTACCCGGAAAGGTAAATTTTCTATATAATTTCTCTTACTCCATCGGATACTTCGGCGATATAAAACTCGGCGTTGAGCCCTGTCTTTGCCTGATATTCCCTTCCAACCTGTTCGATGAATTTTTCCACAACATCTTCGCGTACTATGCTCACGGTGCATCCTCCAAATCCGGCGCCGGTCATGCGCGCACCCACAACCCCGTTGATTTTCCTGGCTTCATCAACCATGGTATCGAGTTCAATGCCCGTCACTTCATAATTTTCACGCAGCGATTCGTGGGAAGCGTTCATCAACGCACCGAATTGCAGGATATCATTTTTTAACAGGCTTGACACGGAGTTGAGCACACGCTGGTTTTCGGAAATGACATGACGTGCCCGTCTGCGAACCACTTCATCAGGGATTTCATCCTGCATCTTATAAAACTGCATGAAACTGATTTCGCCAAGTTTGGATATGGAAAGGGTTTCGCTCAGGTAAGTAACTGCAAGCTGGCATTCGGCAACGCGTTCATTGTATTTGGAATCTGCAAGTCCCCGCTGTTTGTTGGTGTTTCCAATAATGAGTTTAAACCCGTTGAGTATAAAAGGAACCTTTTTGTATTCCAGTGTCAGACAATTGAGAAAGAGGGCATGGTCCTTCTGTCCCATCCCGATGGCGAACATATCCATGATGCCGCAGTTGAGGCCTATAAATTCATTTTCGGCACGCTGTGACATCCGCACCAGGTCAATCATTTCAAGCTGCGTGGCATTCAGCAGCACCGTGAGCGCATAGGCGGTAACCATTTCGATGGAGGCTGAGGAGGATAATCCTGCGCCATTGGGGATATTCCCCGAATAAAGCATGTCAAATCCTGCAAATGATACATTCAGCTTCCTGAACTGGTCAAAGATCCCAAGGGGATAATTCACCCATTGTCGTTCGACCTTCTTTGAGAGGTCCGACAGGGGAATTTCGGCCCTGAATTCCATGTTGGTGGAGGCCAGCCGCACCATCCTGTCGGCGCATGGGCGAATAAGGAGGTAAGTGCCATGCTGGATAGCGCAAGGCAGCACAAAGCCGCCGTTATAATCCGTGTGCTCACCGATCAGGTTTACCCGGCCGGGAGCGAAAAAGCACCTGGGTTTATCTTCAGGCTTGCCGTAAAGTTGAAAAAAAGTGTCGGTTAATTTGTCAAGGTTCATACCTGGTAAAAATAAGTGAAGGATTCATTTCTGATGTTTTCAAAGTACTTGCTAAATTAAAAAGAAAATGCAAGCGTTTGATATAAAACCATAAATACCTCACCCTACCCCTTACCTCACCCTACTCCTCTCCTGAAGGAGAGGGAATCCCCCTTCTCCTCCAGGAGAAGGGGCCAGGGGGATGAGGTCTTATCTGGTACCGGCTGATGAGCTCCTGAGAGGATGATTTCTGGCAGCTAATCCCGGGAAAATGATAATTTTGCCATAAAAATTGCTGGCTATGAACCGCTGCTTCCTGTTCTTCCTGTTTGGGTTGGTTATTTTATTTTCATTTTCGACAAGAGCACAGGAGCTAAACACCATCGAACTGAACACCGGATGGAAGTTCCGCAGGGCGGGAACAAAGGAGTGGTATCCGGCAACGGTGCCCGGTGTTGTTCATCTTGACCTGATGCGCAACAACCTGATTCCCGATCCCTACCTGCGTGAAAATGAGTCAAAGGTGCAATGGGTTGGCGAAGTTGGCTGGGAATATTTGAAAACGTTCCAATATGATGAAAGTCATTTTGCCTGGCGCCATATCGACCTGGTTTTCAATGGTCTTGATACTTATGCCCATGTCTATCTCAATGATTCCCTGATATTGGTTGCCGACAATATGTTCCGGGAATGGTATGCCGATATCAAACTATTGTTGCATGCCGGGAACAATTCGCTGCGGATCCAGTTTCCGGCTGTTCTGCCGGAGAATAAATCCCGGTATGAAAAACTGGCCAATAAACTTCCGGGCGACGAAAAAGTGGTTTGTCGCAAGGCAGCCTATCATTTCGGCTGGGATTGGGGGCCTACGCTGGTTACCTCCGGAATCTGGCGACCGGTTTATATTCGCGAATGGAACGCCCTGAACCTGCTAGGCGTTCAGTTTATTCAGAAAAAACTGACCGATTCAGCTGCCGACCTGGCAGCCCAGTTCACCATGTTTTCTGAACTTGACGATTCCGCCGAGATCAGGCTCTTCATGGATACAGTCGAAATTTTACGACAACCTGTCAGCCTCATCAGGGGTCCGAATGTGATCAGGAGCGATTTTTCTATCAGAAATCCGCAGCGATGGTGGCCGAATGGCATGGGAAATCCCACGCTGTATCACCTGGGATACGAGGTTTACTTTAATGGAACTCTTGCCGGCAAGGGCCATCAGAAGATCGGCCTGCGAACAATTGCAATGATCCAGGATAAAGACTCAGCCGGCAAATCCTTTTATTTTAAAGTCAATGACATTCCTGTCTTTATAAAGGGGGCCAATTATATCCCCCAGGACAACTTCCTTCCAAGAGTCAAAGACTCTGCCTACAGGGCGCTGATCCATGATGTAAAACAGGCCAACATGAACATGCTCAGGGTTTGGGGTGGCGGCATTTATGAAAAGGATCTGTTTTATGATCTCTGTGACGAAAACGGGATCATGGTCTGGCAGGATTTCATGTTCGCCTGTGCCATGTATCCGGGGAATAAGGAATTTCTTGACAACGTCCGCGACGAGGCCATACAGAACATCGTACGGTTGCGGCGGCATCCCTGCATCGCCCTGTGGTGCGGCAACAACGAGATTGATGAAGGATGGAAAAACTGGGGATGGCAGAAACAGTATGGATATTCTCCTGAAGATTCGGCGGCGGTGTACAAGAATTACCGCTATATTTTCGATGGCATCCTTCCAAACAATGTCAGGAGGTTTGATACGGCAAGGGCCTATATTCCCTCCTCCCCGCTTCACGGATGGGGCCGCCCCGAAAGCCTCACCGAGGGAGATTCGCACTATTGGGGAGTTTGGTGGGGTAAAGAGCCTTTTTTAACTTATGAAAAAAAAGTAGGCCGCTTCATGTCGGAATATGGTTTCCAGGGATTTCCTGACTACCGGACCATTAAAAAATTCACAACGGCTGAAGACCGCACATTGGAATCACCTGTAATGAAAGCGCATCAGAAACATCCCACGGGATTTGAAACCATTGATGAATATCTGTTACGGGATTATAATAAGCCGAAAGATTTTGAATCATATGCCTATGTCAGCCAGCTCCTGCAGGCAAAAGGGATTATCGCCGCCATCGAGGCACACCGGAGAGCCAAACCCTATTGCATGGGAACAATGTACTGGCAGCTGAACGACTGCTGGCCCGGTGTTTCATGGTCCTCGCGCGATTACTTCGGTAAAAAGAAGGCGCTTCAATATGCAATACCCGCAGCATACGGTAAATTACTCATTTCCCCCGTAAATGAAAACGGGCGGGTGAAAGTTTATGTTTCTTCAGATGATCCTCAACTCAGCAGGGCATTCATGTCGGTAAAGGTTGTCGATTTTAACGGCAACATCATTTCCGATGAAAGTTTCAGCGTTGATATCCCGGGAAATACCTCGCTTGTTTATTATGATACCCTCCGGTCAGACCTGCTGGGAAATCACCCCCCGAAAAAAGTGTTTCTGCTGGCAACCCTGACAAGTAAAGGCAATGGAAAGGTCATGACTAAAAACATGCTTTATTTTGTTTCACCCAGGGATATGGAATTACCAGTGCCAGTTATTGATACAAAAATAACAGGAACACTTTCCGGATACAACATTCACCTTTCCTGCGACCAACTGGTAAAAAACCTGTATCTTTCTACCTCGTTAACAGGAGAATTCTCAAATAATTATTTTGACCTTCTGCCGGGGGAAGCGATAGATGTACAATTCACAACCCCGAAGAAAAATCAGAATATTACGGAGTTAATCGTTGTTAAAAGTTTGATAGATAGTTATTAAATTATCTCAACCCATTCACAATCCAACCATGGCCCATACCAAAAAGAGTGCAGAACATGCCTTTCAGATGTTGTTAATCTGCCTGCTTGCAGCCGTTTCCGGTGTTTTAACCGCGCAAAAGCCTTTATCACTTACAGGCTATGTCAACCCCTTCATCGGCACAGGAGGCCATGGGCACACCTTTCCGGGGGCCAGCGTACCTTTTGGCATGGTTCAGCTTAGTCCTGATACACGCCTCGACGGATGGGACGGCTGTTCGGCGTATCATGGAAGCGATTCGGTGATCTATGGATTCAGCCACACCCATTTAAGCGGTACCGGCTGTTCCGATTATGGTGATATCCTGCTTATGCCGGATATCGGTTCAGTAAACCTCAAAGACTACGGTTATGCCTCGCCTTTCAGTAAGAAAGATGAATTGGCTTCACCCGGTTACTACCGGGTAAAACTGTTGAAGAACAACATCACAGCAGAACTGACCACGACTGCAAGAGCAGGCATTCACCGGTACACCTATCCATCATCAGGTCAGGCAAATGTGATATTCGACCTGAAGCATCGCGACAAGGTCCTTGCATCGGGGATTAAAATTTCAGGAACAGATGAAGTGGAAGGTTTCCGGGTTTCCCAGGCCTGGGCATCGAAGCAGATGATCTATTTTGTCGCAAAGTTTTCCAAACCCTTCAAAGCCTCGGCACTGTCATCCGGGGAACAGATCTCAACGGATTTGAAAGAGGTTGACGGTGACAATATCAAGGCCATTTTCACCTTTACCAGCGCCCCGAATGAACAGATCCTGGTTAAGGTTGGAATTTCGGGCGTTAGCACCGAGGGAGCCCGAAAAAATCTTGATGCTGAAATTCCGGGTTGGGATTTTGACTCCATTGCCCGGCAGGCATCGATTTCATGGGATCTTGCCTTGGGCAGGATCGTGGCAGAGGGTGGCACTCCGGAACAGCAGACTGTATTTTATACCGCACTCTATCATACCCTGTTGCAACCGAACATTTACAACGACGTCGATGGACAGTACCGGGGCCGCGACCTCAAGGTGCATCGTGCGGAAGGGTTTGATTATTATACCGTCTTTTCGCTTTGGGATACCTATCGGGCTGCCAACCCCCTCTATACAATCATTGAACCAAAGCGTGTCAATGATTTTATCAATACTTTTCTCAGGCAATATGAAGAGGGAGGCATGTTGCCGGTATGGGAACTCTCAGGAAACGAAACCGGTTGCATGATCGGATACCATGCCGTTCCGGTTATCGCAGATGCCTGGCTGAAGGGAATCCGTGGTTATGACGGAGAAAAGGCCTTGATGGCCATGAAACACAGTGCTGAACAAAACAAACTTGGATTAAAATATTATAAATCAGAAGGATATATACCAGCCGACCGTGAAGGCGAATCCGTTTCCAAAACCCTGGAATATGCCTACGACGATTGGTGCATATCCATGATGGCCAAATCACTTGAAAAACAGGACGATTATAAAGCTTACCTGATCAGGGCGCAGAACTACAAGAACATGTACGATCACATCACCGGGTTCATGCGTGCCAAATCAAATGAAACCTGGGTAACTCCTTTCGATCCTGCGGAAGTGAATTTCAATTATACAGAAGCCAATGCCTGGCAGTACAGTTTTTATGTACCGCAGGACCTGAGCGGGTTGATGATGCTTATGGATGGCCGTGACCAGTTTGCACTGAAACTCGATAACCTTTTTGCCGCCGATTCAAAAACGACCGGCCGCAACCAGGCTGACATCAGCGGGCTCATCGGGCAATATGCCCATGGCAACGAGCCCAGCCACCACATGGCTTACCTTTATGACTATGCAGGAATCCCCTGGAAAACACAGGAACTGGTGCACCGGATCTGTAAAGACTTTTATAAAAATTCCCCTGATGGTTTAATTGGCAACGAAGATTGCGGCCAGATGTCGGCCTGGTATGTACTCAGTGCGATGGGATTTTACCCGGTAACACCCGGTTCGGGTATTTATGCTTTTGGATCGCCCATTTTTCCCAGGGCCACGATCATCCTTGAAAACGGAAAATCGCTTGTTATCAAAGCCATCAACATCAGCGACAAGAATTACTATATTCAATCGGCCAGTCTGAACGGCAAACCCTGCACAAAGTGCTACATCAGTCATGCGGATATTCTCAAGGGAGGTGAACTGGTCTTCAATATGGGACCTCAACCCAACAAAGCCTGGGGTGTCGGATTTGGCGGATTTCCTGAATCCTATATCTCTGAATATCCAGTCACGCCGGTTCCATCAGTTTACCAGGGAAACCATACGTTTATGGATTCAACGGTGGTCGGGCTCACGTGTGCACTTGCCGGGGTAACCATACACTATACCCTTGATGGATCAGAGCCCAGTGTGCGGTCCGCCGTATACCAGCGCCCTTTTATTTTCCGAAAAACCACGACCATCAGGGCATTTGCAATCACCAGGGAATTGCAGAAAAGCCTGCCGATCGAAGCCCGGTTCATCCAGATACCTAAAAACCGCAAGATCACTTTGAATTCATCCTATTCCGCGCAGTATCCCGCAGGCGGAGATCTTGCCCTGATTGACTTTTTAAGGGGAGGCGATAACTTCCGGACAGGATCCTGGCAGGGCTATAAAGGAGTAGATATCGAAGCGGTGGTTGACCTGGGAAGTTCGCAGCCGATCAAAAAACTTTCGCTAGGCTGCCTGCAGGACCAGGGCGCCTGGATCTTCATGCCTGAAGAGGTCACTTTTTGGATTTCGGATGACAATGCCTCGTTTACGAAGCTGGCATCAATTCCCAATGATATTGATGAACACCTGGAAGATGCTGTCATCAAAGATTTTTCACTCAGCGTAAAAGGAAAGAAAGCCCGCTATATTAAAATCATTGCAAAAAACCGGGGTATTTGCCCCCCATGGCATCCGGGTGCCGGGAATAAGGCATGGGTGTTTGCGGATGAAATCAGCGTTGAATGATTTACGATTCAGCTATGTATAAAAAAAACCTCCGGTCAGATTTGGTCCTGCTTTTGGCAGCCATCATCTGGGGTTTTGCCTTTGTAGCCCAGCGTATCGGAATGGATTTTGTCGGTCCATTCACTTACAACGGTGTGCGCTTTACCTTAGGCACCCTCGTTCTGCTGCCTTTTCTTTTTTTTGGTGCATCAGGAAAGGAACCCCTCGTTAAGGTTTCTCATCCTTCCGACCGGCGGAAAATCATCATTGGAAGCCTCATGACCGGGCTTTTCCTTTTTGGGGGTGTCGCACTCCAGCAATTGGGATTGCAGCAAACCACGGCCGGGAAAGCAGGATTTATCACCGGTTTGTATGTTGTTTTTGTTCCAATTGCCGGGTTGTTATTCGGCCAACGTTCGCATATCAGCATGTGGATTGGCGCCCTGCTTTCGGTTTCAGGACTTTACCTGCTCAGTATGACAAACGGATTTAACTTTGCACCGGGTGATAAACTGGTACTTTACTGTGCCATTGTATTTACTTTCCATGTGCTTTTCATCGCCTGGCTTTCTCCCCTGATGAACAGTTTTCTGCTTGCCATCATTCAATTCTCCATCTGTGCGCTGCTCAACCTGCTAATTGCTTTCACCATCGAACCCGTGAACCTGGAGTCTGTCCTTCAAGCCTGGGCTCCAATTGCTTACGGTGGAATTCTTTCGGTAGGCGTTGCATATACTTTGCAGGTAGTGGCCCAAAAGACTGCCCACCCGGCCCATGCTTCCATTATTTTGAGCCTTGAAGCCGTATTTGCAGTGATTGGCGGCTGGCTTATCCTGCATGAAGGATTTACGGCACGGATGCTGGCCGGCTGCATATTGATGCTGTTGGGGATGATCGCAGTACAGGTGAGGATTAAATGCTGAAGTGGTGGAGTTTGTGTGGTTAAAGGGTTTAACTTTGCTGAAGTCTTATCAGCATTACATACTTTGAAATATGAAATTAAAAATCATCCTGCATGCTTATTTGTCAGCAGCATTTCTCGTTCTGTCGCTGGGAGTAACAGCCCAGACTGCAATAAATGCAGCACCACTCCGAATTGCAGATAACGATAAGGGTTTTTCATTCGATGAAAATTTTATCTCTAAAACACTCAGGGTTGATTACCTCCTGGCAGGTGATTCAAAAACAGAAGTGGCTTATTTCGTTCAGATGAAGGAAGAACCTTTCTGGGGAGGTTCGCATACGAATCTTACTGACCCGTTTGGGTATGGTACTTACCGGTATGCGGTTTATGATTCTGCTTCAAAAAGATTGTTGTTCTCACGCGGATTCAGCACCATATTCCAGGAATGGAAAGGTACAGACGAGGCAAAGAAAATGAAGCGCGCCTGGCCCATGACCGCCGTGATGCCATTTCCGAAGAAGACCATCCGCTTTGTCATCGAAAAAAGATCGTATGAGTCAAATGAATTTGAGCTACTATTCGAACGATACATCAATCCCACCGACTATTTCATCACCCGTGAAAGCACCCGTCCTTATAAATTTGCAAAAATCAAGGATTCAGGCGACCCTCCCCACCATGTCGATGTGGCGTTCCTTGCTGAAGGATATACCACCCTCGAGATGGACAAATTCATCACCGATGCCAAACGCATGTGCGACTATTTTATGTCGGTGGAGCCCTATGCAAGCATGACCGATAAATTTAATTTTTATGCCATTGAATCACCCTCCGATGAATCGGGCGTGACCATCCCGGGTTCAGACATCTATGTGAACACCAATATTCACAGCAGTTTTTATACATTCGGCATGGACCGGTACCTTACCACCTCCGACACAAGATCGGTTTATGACATTGCGGCCGTTGTGCCCTACGATGTCATTTTTGTGCTGGTCAACAGCAAGCGTTATGGAGGGGGCGGCTTTTACAATCATTACGGGCAAAGTACGGTCGACCATCGTCTTTCAAACATTGTGGCCCTTCACGAATTCGGTCATGAATTTGCCGGTCTGGCGGATGAATATTATACATCCCAGATCACCTACTCCGATTATTACAACCTGAAATTCGAACCATGGGAACCAAATATTACAACCAATGTAAACTTCGAATCCAAGTGGAAAAATATGGTTTCACCGGATACTCCCATTCCTACCCCCCGTGAGGAAAAATTTAAAGGAATGACCGGCATGTTTGAAGGTGGCGGCTACCTGTCGAAGGGAATTTACAGTCCCAGGATGGATTGCCGGATGAATAGCAACGGTTCGCCTGATTTTTGCCCGGCATGCCAGGATGCCATTAAAAAAATGATCATGTTTTATACTGAATGAACTTCAAACTTTTCACCCCAATCTGACATCTGCTGCATAACCGGTAACAATTTTAACCCTTCCGGTGTCAATGAATATTCCACCCTGGGCGGAACTATTTCATAAACTTTCCGGTTGACAACACCACTTTTTTCGAGTTCTCTCAGCACCTGTGTAAGCATTTTATCATTGATACCAACCAAGATTCTTTTCAGCTCAACATTCGCAACCACGCTTAATCCTGTGCTCCTCTCCGATTGATTTCATAATTCCGCTGAGCATTTATCGTATAGCGCGCAAAGATCTTCATTGATCAAACGGGGTATAAAAGTAATAATTTTCTCACTTACCAAATCCATAGTACTTTCTTTTTAGGTGGTATATTGCAATTAACAAGCAGAAGGCTCAACTTTGCTCCATCATTAACAACATTTAAAAATGGAAAGAGAAGAAGTTAAAAAAAACGCATGTGCTTGTTGACGCGGATCAGGCATCGGTTCGGCGCTTTGATCGGATACGCTGTTTTTGCCGGATTGTTCAAAGTAAAACAGAAGAGGCCTGTGAGGAAACCTTGAACCATCATCGGGTTCATGCCAGCAGGCGATGCAACGGTTTATTTCGACAGCCGGATGGAATAACCCACAGATATCCCCAGCGACATGCTTCGTGCTACAATAAAAGCATCTTCCAAAACATCACTTAATCCATAGAGGTATGATAGCCTGGCAATCACATCGCCGGGACCCAGTTTATAATTAACACCTGCCTCGGTGGCCCAGGATAGATCCACTTCGTTGAAACGAGAAAAAGGCATGAAAAATTTATAATACGGTCCAGAAAACAGCGCCCCGCCATTTGGAGTGCCTATTGCAAAATCGGCTTGCAAGCCAGTGGCAAGCTGAACACCGAATTTACTATCGCGAAAATTATAATGATATCCGATGAGCATCGACAATCCCATATATTTCTGCCTTGCAGGAGTAGTCCAGAGCCACCCGGCTGTATCGGTATAGGCAACCTGCGCCAATCCTTTGTCAGCGTAGTGAAATCCTGTTGACAGGAACAGGTTCTTCCCAAGATCAAAGTCAACGTTCACTGCAGCAAGTACAGAACCAACATTCGTGGAGAGTTCCACGGAATCAAGCAGGAAATCCCTGCGTTCTATGCGTTCGTACTCCGCGATACTGGTGTGGGTTCCAAGAAATCCTGCCCGGATGCCGATGGCGTTTTGAGTATGCGCCTGAATTGCTATCCAACTCATCAACAGTATCACGATCGTTTTTTTCATTCACCAAAAAATTAATGTTAATAATCACTGCTGAATATGAATCCCGGGTGCAAAAATAGAATGTTTCAGGTCTAAAACTGTTCATTCTTCAACCATAATAGCAACAGATGATACCCCAGGGAAAGTACCACCGCCCCGACAAACAGCCCGATGGTTCCAAAACTGATAAATCCGCCAATGGCACCGAGGAAGATCACCAGCATGGGTACCGGGGCTCCACGACCAAGTAAAATTGGTTTCAACACGTTGTCG
Source organism: uncultured Bacteroidales bacterium (assembly GCA_903903985.1). Classification (GTDB taxonomy): domain Bacteria; phylum Bacteroidota; class Bacteroidia; order Bacteroidales; family FEN-979; genus CAIVAT01. The sequence continues at coordinate 71,473 of CAIVAT010000163.1, forward strand.
ATAACCAATAGCGGGGCACACCAAACGGTCAGCAGAATGGCTGTAAGGGTACTTAATTTCAGAAAGGCATAGATCAACACCCCGATCACAACCGGCCCAACTCCTATCTGGACAATGGCCAGCACAAAGCTGATCAGTGACCAGAGGCCGGCACCGGGAATGCCTGCAACAAGGAATCCAAGTCCAGCCAGGAACGCCTGGATAAAGGCGACCCCCAGGATTCCGCGCGCCACATTGCGCACCGTCACTTCGGCATTAACTACCGTTTCGATGCCCCTCTCCCCCATCAGGCGAACGGCAATGCTGCGGGCTGCCTCTTTTCCCTGTTCGGCGAAAACAAGAAATACACCGCAGACAAGGATTGAAACAATGAACATCAACATACCCAATCCGGCATTGGTCAGGGTTGAGAGAAACCAGGTGAGGCCAGTCATCAGTTGAGGCTGGTATTCCTTTGCAACTTCAGTTAAATTTTCAGATGCACGCTGCCAGAGATTAAAGACCTGGGGGCCGATCACCTGCCACTCTTTAACGGTCTGCGGTGGCGGCGGGACCAGGCTCTTGCCCGAAACAAAGGATTCTTTAACACTGCCAACGGCCTCGGCCAGCGATCCTCCAAGGAGAATGACCGGAAGAATGATCAATAAAAGAAGAAAAAGGGTGACAAGAATGGAGGCAAGTTTTCCCCGGTTTCCCAGTTTGCTTCTCAGCCACCCGAACATCGGATAAACAGCTACCGCAAGGATGATCCCCCAAAGCGTAAGCATTAAAAACGGTTTCAGGATAATAAAGCACCAAAGCAAAAGACCTACGACCAGGCCAACCTTGATTGTAACTTCCAGGCTTTTGCCAACATAACTATGGTTGCTTGATTGATTTTTTGGTTCTTCCATATTGACCGAAATTTTTGCTAAATGTAATATTTTTCTTCATAATCAAACCGGGATTGTTTGACTTCGGGGAGGGAGCAGGCGCACAGGTGGAAAAGTGGACCAGCATACGAAAGGAAGGGTGAAAATATATTCATGTTTTTATTTGATAAATTTTTCACAATTATATATTATATTTGAACGAGATTAAACCAACCAAATACTTTACTTATGAAATCGATTTATCTGATTATCTGTAGTATAGCCTTAACTATCGTGGTTGATGCGCAAAATATCACCAATTACCAGTTTGCTGCAACCAATGGGTCGTTCACTCAGCTTGCTGGCGGAACAACGATGGAACTCACCAGCGGTACTGCAGAAAACGGGTATTTCAACAATATCCCGATCGGTTTTACATTCTACTTTATGGGTATCCCGTATACCACGGTTTCTGCTTCCACGAGCGGATGGCTTACTTTTGGCCAAAACATTACAAATGCATATATAACAAACAATCTTTCCTCCAGCGGTAACCGACCTCTGATCGCACCATTGTGGGACAACCTCAGTCTTCAAACAAATCTCAATTTCAGCTACCAAACCAATGGAACAACTCCAAACCGTATTTTCACGGCAGAGTGGCTGAACGTCAAATGGTATGCTTCCGCATCCAATGCGGCTATCTCGTTCCAGACCAGGCTTTTTGAATCCACCGGGAAAATAGAATTTGTATACAGGCAGGAATCCGGCAGCGTACAAAGTGGCAGCGCATCCATCGGGATCACTTCATCAGGTACGGGTTCTGGAAATTACCTTTCACTCAGCGGCAGCGGGACAAACCCGACTGCAAGTTCCACCTCTGAAATCAGCAACATTAATATCAAACCTGCAAGCGGTCAGGTTTATACTTTTTCTCCTCCCTCACCATCACCCTCCTCCCCTGTTAACATGACCTTTTCATCTGTTACCCAAACCGGAATGACCATGAACTGGGTTGACAATTCGACTACCGAAACCAACTTCCTGGTTGATTTTTCCCAGGACGGCATCAACTTTTCCCAGGTTGTTGTTCCTTCCAGCAGCATGGCTGCCACCGGTACCACCTATTCCATTCAGAAAACCGGCTTGCTGCCCGGGATTACCTATTATTTCCGCCTTACAGCCATGAATGAAGGTACGGTTCCATCCGCTTACCTTGTCGGGAACCAGTCAACCACCGCTCCCGGTAACATTTTATCAATTGCAGATGGCAACTGGAGCAATACCAGCACATGGTCGACATCGGCAGTTCCAACAACCATGGACAATGTGACCATTTCCAATGGCCATACCGTGATCATTGATGCTGCTGCGAATTGCAATGGCCTTACGGTCGGACAAGGAACCTCGGGAACCCTTAGATTTGGGACCACATCCACTTCATTGACAACTGTCCAGGGCGTTACAGTTTCAACCAATGGAACCTTTGATGCCGGAGCGCCTGCGGGAGCTGACCTTACACACCAGTTGAATATCGGAGGAAACAGTTCCACTGCATTGGGTATCGGAAACCTTACAGTGAATGGTTCGCTGGACATGTATATCGGTTTATCGAATGGGAAATGCAACATCACCTTTTTCGGAATCCCGGGTGCAACTGTATCCGGAACCGGAACAATTGATTTCAACTCGGTTACCCTGAATAAAGGAAACACCGTTGCTACAGCCACAGTAACCCCACCGGTTCTTGAAATCCTGGCAGCTTATTCTTCCAAAGGGGATGCGGCAGCCGGGATGCTTGCAACCCATACTTCCGGGACGCTGAAGATCGGAGGAAGTTTTTCCGGAACGAATCCCGTGTATGCCATCGCAGCTTATACAATTCCTGCAACAGGCGCTTTCTGGGTGGCCAATCCGAACTTTATTGTTACAGGGATGAATGGAAACCCGACCAACAATGGTTTGCTGAAGCTTTCATCCGGCACATTAAATATCTGCAGCACGAGCGGGAATGCAATGGGAGCCACTTCCGGGGCTGTTTTTTTCATTGAGGGCGGAACCATGAATATCGCTTCCAGGCTCAACACAGCAACCGCTGTAAGCTATAACCAGACCAATGGAATTGTTAACGTAACTACCGTCGGGAATACCGCCTCGGCAGCTGGTTTCGGCCTGACTGGCACCGGTTCATCCTTTGCCATGAGCGGAGGTACCATTTGTTGTGTAATTGCCAATACAAGTGCAACAGGCGACTATAACGTCAATTCTGCGACCACCAATATAACCGGTGGAACCCTTCAGCTGGGAAACGGCAATTCAGGTACCACCAGGACTTTCCGCATCCGGGGAACTGCACCCAATGTGCTGCTGACCAACACCACAGCAAACCATAATTGCTCTTTATCCGGCGATCTGGCGATCATGGGCGACCTGGTGCTGAATGGTACCGGAACTTTTTCGAACGTCAGCAACTACCTCACCATGTCGGGAATGAATGCCAGTTACCCCGGGAATATAATCATCGGCACAGGAACCACTTTTACAATGAACACTTCCTATTCCCAATACCTGACCTTCAACAGCATCTACGGCAACCAGTCGCTGACAAACGGCGGAACGATCACCTCAAATCTTTTACCATGCCTGCTTGTCAACAATTCATTCGGAGGTGCTGGCACTGTAACCATTCCGGGTGGCCTTATTCTGATGGGCAATTCGACTTTGAACCTCACCAGGGGCACGTTGAATGTGGGCACCGGAATCACTTTAGGGACCGCCACTACCAGTGGTTTTACCTATATTCAGGGTGATGGTTCCGTAACAGGAACCGTAACCAGGAATTTCGGGACGGGAACTGTCAATTATACATACAACGGAACATCCGCTCAACTTACAAACACACTATTGCCATCCTCCATTACAGGAACTTTCACGATAAACAACAGCAGCGGTGTCACGCTGAACTCAGCGCTGAATGCCGGGAAACTTACACTTACCGCTGGAGCCCTGAACACCACCGCCACGAACCTCCTGACCATCACAGGGACAGCAGTTTCAGATGTTTCCTATTCAAGCGGGCAGGTTAACGGCCCTCTTCAACGGACACTGCCTGCAAACCGGACAACCGGGACCACCTATCTCTTTCCGTTGGGAAAAAACACCTACCGACCGCTGGAACTTGTAAATCCGATCACCAATGCCGGAGGCACTGTTCTGATCAAAGCTGAGGTCTTTGATGCTGATTGCGGAGGCACGCCGGGGAATAACATGAATGCACTGAATACCAACAGGTACTGGACCTGTGGAATAACTTCCGGCTCCGCTAATTTCACCAGTTCCACCTTACGGCTTACTGAAACAGGCCTGACCAGCAACCATGGAATCGGTAAGTCGGCCACCCAAAACGGAGTCTATGACCTTGTAAGTTCAACTGCTCCCACAGCCACCACCGTAGTCACCGATGTGATGACCACGCTCGGCCCGTGCTTTTATGCAATTGGGTTAAAGAATATGCTTTATGTAAGCAGTAACGCAATTCAAAACAATACCGACCCCATCCGGCAGTCATCAACGGACCAGCAGGTCATCGGGATTCAGGTCGTCACCACCGGAAATTTAAACCCTGCCCTGGTGACCTCATTCACGTTGAATACCAACGGATCAACGAGCACGGGCGATATTGCTGCAGCAAAGGTATATTATACCGGTTCCAGTACTACATTTCAGGCTACCAACCAGTTTGGAGCCACAAATCCGAATCCGGCAGGTCTGTTTACAATTTCCGGATCACAGGCATTGGTGGAAGGAACAAATTACTTCTGGCTTGCTTATGATATCGCATTAAATGCCGGCAACGGAGACCTGATAGATGGTGAATGTAATTCCATTACTGTGAACGGGACAGCAAAAACACCGACACTGCAGGCACCAACAGGCGCCAGGACGATCAAAGCCGCACTCTCAGGCACCGTCATTGTTGGTTCCGGCGGCACCTATCCAACCATTACGGGGACCGGGGGGTTGTTTGAAGCGATCAACACTGCGGGAGTGAGAGGAAATATCACTGCACAAATTATTTCAAATACGGCTGAAACGGGATCAGTTGCCTTGCCGCAGTGGGTTGAAATAGGAGGTTCACATTACAACCTCCTCATCCAGCCAGGTGCAGCGGTTGAAAGGACCGTTTCAGGTGGTTATGCAGGAGGGCTCATCCGGTTGGCCGGAGCCGACCATGTTACCATCGACGGCAATTTCGCAGGTTCAGGAAAATACCTGAATATCATCAACTCCAACACCTCCGGAACCATCGCGGCCCTTCAACTTGTGAGCAGTGGAAATGGGCTCGGATCAACAAACGTCACCATTAAAAACTGTAAAATAAGTACAGGCCATGCTGGTTCCAGCTCTTATGGAGTTGCTGCCGGTGGTAGCAGCCCCGGCTCAGCAGGAGCAGACAACGATTCACTGGTCATTCAGAATTGCAATATCTCCAAAGCCTATTACGGCATATACGCCGGGGCGACTGCGGCCGGCGTAAACAACAGCCTTATTATCACCGGCGATTCAATCGGGTCGTCCGTTGCAGGGAATTATGTAGGCCGTTTCGGGGTCTATATGCTATATTGTACCGAGGCGGACATCTCGGGAAATACCATATTCAACATCATGAATCCATCATACGGTTCAAGAGGTCTTTATTTCGCCCTGGGTTGCATCAATGCAACAATTTCCAGGAACCGGATCAGTGGAATAAAATATACCGGTACCAACACATACGGGTCAGCGGGAATTGATATTATGACCGACGAACCCTCAAGCAACATGACCATCTCAAACAACCTGATCACTGATATTACCGGAATGGGAGACACTTACTGGGCAAGCGAGGCGATTGTCGGTATACGGATCCATGCCGGAACGGGAGGAATCAATTTGTATTACAATTCGGTGAACCTTTTTGGAAACATCAGCCATTCCTCCATGGGCGGTGATAACAGTGCAGCCATCTACATCGCGGGAACAGGAGGAATCAGCCTGAAGAATAATATTTTCAGGAATTCAATCGTGAATACCGTTTCCTCATACTCCAAAGCCTATGCGATCTATTCCGAAATGTATAAAACCGGATTTACGCTCATCGATTACAATGATTATTTCGTTGAAGGAACCCAGGGAAGGTTGGGTTACCTGGAATATGGTCAGAATGCTGCCACTATCGAAGCCTGGAGGTCTTATACGACACAGGATGTCCATTCTGTCGGAGATGATCCGCTTTTCAAGTCAGCCACCGACCTGCACCTTGATTTTACTTCGGCTGCACTTCATGGAGGGAACCCTGTGACAGGTATTCTGACCGACAATGAAAATGTGATCCGCAACGGCACGACCCCTTCGATGGGTGCTTTGGAAACAGGAACCGATGCACGCGGGCCGATCATTTCGTATTCTTTGCTTAATAACACTGCGTCCCGGTTAGAGCGTACCCTGATTGCGACATTGACCGACTATACTGGCGTGCCGGTAACCGGGGCAGGACTGCCGGTATTATATTGGAACATCAACCGCGGTACCTGGATTCCGGCTCCCGCCAGTGCGATCGGAGGCAGTCAATACCAGTTCACCTTTGGTTCGGGGGTAGCTGTCTCCGATAGTGTGTTTTATTTTATTGCAGCGCAGGATACGTGGTCTGAAACAAACGTCAGTGTCAGGCCTTCGGCCGGTGCTGCCGGATTCAGTATTAATCCACCAGCCTGTTCAACCAAACCGGCTTATCCCGATTCTTACCAAGTAATAACGGGACTGAACGGAACCATCACCATTGGAACAGGAGGGCAATTTCCAACATTAACAGGTGAGGGAGGACTTTTCCAGATGGTCAACCAAAACCTGCTGAACGGCAACGTGGAGGCAGCGGTAATCTCTGATTTGACGGAACCGGGAACTTACAGCTTGTATTCCTGGCAGGAAGAAGGTGCGGGCAACTTTACCGTCACCATCCGTCCGGATGGAAATACAGAACGGCTGATATCCGGGAATGTGGCACAAGGGATGATCACGCTCGATGGCGCCACCCGCCTGACCATCAAAGGATGTTATGGTGATACCCTTTCAAGATGTCTGAGGTTGCGCAACACGAACAACAGCTACCCTGTCATCCAGTTCCTCAATGGTGCACAGAACATCACCATTCGCAACTGCCACCTGGAATCAGGGAGTTCAGGAATCAAATTCGGCACTTCCTCTGTGTTGTCCGGCAACTCTTTTAACCAAATCCTATACAATTCCATCCACAACCGAACAGATATCACAGGTGCGCTGTCATCGGGAATCACCTCCACCGGAACCAGCAGCAATCCCAATCATACAAACACAATACGTGGGAATGAAATATATAACTACAGTTCCACTGGTATATTTATCTCAGCTACGGGTAACGGAGGCGAATGGATCATCTCAGACAATAGTTTTTATAACAACCTGTCAACTCCTCCCTCGACCCTGCAGCGGGGAATCTATTTCGTCCCCGGCTTTTTATCGTTCGGAAATAACATCACAGGAAATTATATCGGCGGCCATTCTGCCCAATGCGGTGGAAATTTATGGGAAAACACCGGGACCAGTGTCTTCACGGGAATATATCTCGATGCCGGTTCTGCAACAAATCATATTGAAAACAATATCATTTCAAATATCCACCTGAGCAACACCAATGGGGGCGGGTTCACAGGTATTATGATCAATGAAGGCTGGTGCGGCGTGGCGGGAAATATGATCGGGAACGCGGATATTTCAAAATCCATCCGTTCAAATGCCACAGACCCCTTTATATACGGGATCAGCATAGAATCAAGCAGTTTCTGCAACATTGATGGAAATACGATTGCAAACCTGGTTCTGACGGCAACATCAGGGAACCCGTGGGTTTATGGAATTTATATCAATGCTGCCAATGTTACAAAAAACAAATTGTACGGACTTGGTCACTGCCTGAATGCCGGCCTTTGGCCCAGGGTTGTAGGGATCCAAAACGATGGCCTTTCAGGTGCGGATATTGAAGTTTCCAATAATTCCATCTCCATCGATTGCGGTTTGTCGACAGATCCTGAGATTTACGGTTATTATGAAAACAGTTATACAGCTAATACAAACAGCATATTCTATAATTCAATCAGCATCTCCGGGCCAGCTTCTTTATCTTCAACAACCTGTGCGTTATATCGCTATATCGATGCAACCCTGAATATGAAAAACAACATTCTTGCGAATTTCAGGCAGAGTACAGGCGGAGGTCCTGCCTATGCATTGTATTTTGAGGACCCCGGCAACCTGGTTTCTGATTTTAACGATCTTTATTGTGCACATGGCAACCTGGCCTATTACAATGGCATCGGCCTTTCTGAACTGGCTACCTGGAAAACGGCAACAGCAGGAGACCAGCATTCAATCAGCAGCGACCCGCTTTTTATGAGCAATACAAGTGACCTGAACCCGGCAACCGGTTCACTAGTTGTATCCGCAGGAGTGACATTGGAAGAAGTGACAGCAGATATCAATGGAAATCCTCGTGATCCTGTTTCTCCAACCCTTGGCTGTTATGAAGTTACGGGTATCATCAACAAAACCTGGAATGGGGCCGTTTCGACAGGCTGGAATGTTGCAGCAAACTGGACCCCCTCGGGCATGCCATTGGCAACGGAAAATGTTTTAATTCCCGAAGCGACTCCTTTCTATTGCACTGTAAATGCCACGGGGATGGTTTGCAAGCATATCACTATTGCCAGCAGTGGATTCCTGATCGTTTCGCCCTCCAATTCGCTTACGGTGTGGGGCAACCTGACGATACAGGATACCGGAACCTTAACCAATGACGGACTTTTAATTCTGAAAGGCAACCTGATGAACCTGAATACGGCAAAATAGCAACAGGAGACTTCTACCACGCAATTAACCATTATGATTAATTTTTTTAACATGAAAAAACTACTCATATTCATTGCGGCATCAACGATCAGTTTATTGTCAACAGCGCAGCCATTGACAGGAATAAAGGCTATTCCGGGAAACTATGCTACAATTCAGCAGGCTATAGCAGATTTGAATGCCCAGGGAGTAGGAATTGGAGGCGTAATTTTTAATGTTGCCGCCAACCATTCGGAAACCCTCGCCAATGGCACTGCTGGCCTGATAACAGCCACGGGAAATGAATCAGATACGATCGTTTTCCGCAAGGATCCATCCACCACCGGCAACAATCCAAAAATCATTGCCTTCACCCCTGGCACCTCCACCACGACTGATGGAATGATCAAGATCGCCGGAGGCGATTACATTACTTTCGACGGGATCGACCTTGAAGAAAACCCTTTAAACACCAACATTACCAAAATGATGGAATGGGGCTATGCCTTGGTAAAAAGACAGAATACGGCCCCTATCGATGGATGTCAGTATGTTGTCATAAGGAATTGTACAATTACACTCAATAAAACCAATTACAGGTCGGTAGGAATTTACTCCGGGAACCATGTTGCTTCCAATACCACAAACCTTACCCTCCTGGCGACCACCGACGCCTTGAATAATGTTCGTATTTATGGCAATACTATCTCAAATGTGTATGAGGGGATCCACCTGTACGGATATGCACATCCCTACCCGGGACCTTATACACTCTATGATCACAACAACAGAATTGGCGTTGACGGGGCAAATACCATTACCAACTTTGGAGGTTATTCCGTTTATCCTTACGGGATCTTTGCAAATTTCCAGGAATACCTGCAGGTTGCCAACAATGTGATCAGCGGGGGTACGGGTAGTACCAGTTTTGTATATGGTATTTACCTGGGAGGCTCCTACAATGCAAGCGCGGATGTATTCAACAATGATATTTCCGTTACAAGCACCTCGGAATTTCAGCCAATAAAAGCGATCTATACGGGTTATGGCGGCAATGTTTCCGGCAATACGATCAACATTCATGACAATTACATCCATGACTGCAGTTTTTCAACAAGTACTACATCCGGTTCTTTTTATGGAGTTTCACAAGTATCACACACCACAACGGCCAATATATACAATAATCACATCTTTAACAACAACATAAATGGAATCGGTGATTTTTATGGTATTGAAGGAATGGGTGAGCAGGTAACCTACCTGAATATCTATGGAAATCAGATACACAACAATCAGAAATCGGGGGGAAAGGGATACATGTATTGTATCTTCGGAAAGACTTGTGTCATAACCGTTCATGACAATGTCATATACAGCAACGCTATTCCCAACTCTTCCGGGACAGGAGGGTACCCTTCCGTCATTTATGGTTATTACAATTATGAAAGTCCGACCCAGGAGGACTATTACAACAACACCATTTATGATTTATCGGTTGGGGGAACCGCCACTGCAAACAACTCCGGCATTTTCGGCATCTATACAAAATCTGCGGGAACCTCCGTCAAAAACATTTATTCGAATACAATCCATTCCTTTAAATTATCATCAAAAGGCGGGGGAACAGTAACGGGGATCAAGACTTTTGGGGGGAACGCGGTTTCTCTCACCCGAAACGAAATTTACAGCCTGGAGGCAGACAGTTCAAATGCAATGAGTTATGGAATTCATGTGCAATCGGGTTCAGTTGTAGACATGTTTAACAACCTGGTATCCGATTTAACAACCCCTCAGTCCTACTATGGTTCAGCAATTAAAGGGATTTACCTTGAAGGGGGAGTCGCCCTGAACTTATTTTATAATACTATTTTCCTGGATGCTTCAAGTACGACAACCCAGCAGTTCGGATCCGCCGGGATTGTTGCAAGCGTTTCTCCCACGGTCGACATGCGCAACAACCTGGTGGTAAACCTTTCAAACCCTGTTCACATAACCGGCAATTCATATACTGCCGCATATATCAGAACTTCGATTACACTGGCGACTTATTCTGCCAATTCCGACAACAATTGCTTCTACGCAGGGACACCAGGGGTTTACAACGTGATATTCTGGGATGGAACCAATACTGATTCAACAATGGCATCCTACCAGGCGAGGGTAAGCCCGAGGGATGCTTATTCCTTCTCGGAAAATCCGCCATTTCAGAACAAAACCACCCCACCCTATGATCTTCATCTGAATACCGGCACCCCGACAGGGTGTGAAAGCGGGGGAAAGATCATCACCGTTCCTGGAAATAATTTTGATTTTGAGGGAGATGCCCGGTTCCCGGAGAGCGGATATGCCGAAAATCCATCCTGCCCCGCCACCGCACCCGATGTTGGTGCGGATGAATTCGGCGGCATCCAGGAGAACCTGCTTAACTGGACAGGCACGGTTTCCAGCGACTGGGGCGATCCTGCAAACTGGAATCCTGCAGTAGTTCCCGGTCCAGGCAATTCTGTGGTTATTTCACCGGGAACGGTCAACGAACCAGTTGTCCTTTCTGCCGGACAATCATGCAAAGACCTGATCATCCAAGGCGGGGCCACCGTAATTGTACAGCCCGGAATCCAGCTGACAGTGAACGGGCACACTTTGATCAGAGAGTAACAGGATCTTTCCCGCGATTCCCAAGGGATTGCCGGGAAAAGTCTTTTGAGGAGTGGTGAAATGAGGTTAATGACTTGCAATGAAAATACAGTTTCAACCCTTAAAACCTGACAAATGAAAAACCTTATCCTAGCTGTGTTCCTGCTGTTGATAGCGGGAATGATCAATGCCCAGCCGATCGCAGGTGTAAAAAATATCCCTTCCGATTATGCCACCATCCAGGCAGCCATCGCTGATTTGAATACAAAGGGTGTAGGTTCAGGAGGCGTAACATTCATCGTTGCCCTCAACCATACGGAAACCCTTGCCAATGCCACAGCCGGGTTACTAACCGCCACGGGGACCGCAACTGATTCAATCATTTTCCGAAAGGCTTCCGGAACAGGGGCGAATCCAAAGATCACTGCCTTTACCCCGGGAACATCTGCCACCCTTGATGGAATGATCAAGATCGCAGGGGGCGATTACATTGTATTTGAGGGGATTGACCTCGAAGAAAATGCACTCAATAATACGAACACAAAACGCATGGAATGGGGATATGCATTGATAAAAAAACAAAACACCTCTCCGTTCGACGGATGCCAGCATGTCATCATTAAAAACTGCACCATCACACTGAATAAAACAAACACCGGTTCCGTCGGGATATATTCCGGCAATCACATTGCCACTTCCGCCACTTCACTCAATATCAGTGCTAAAACCGACGCATGTAACAATTGCCTATTCGAAAATAACACCATATCCAATGTATATATTGGGATAAGTCTGAACGGATTCAACGCTTCTACACCCTTTTCACTTTATGATCACAACAACTTTGTAGGGCAGAATGGCAAAAACAGGATCTTCAATTTCGGGGGTTCAAGTTCGGGCGCTTACGGAGTACTTGCCAATTACCAGGATTCTCTCAGGGTAATGAACGATTCCATTGCAGGGGGAACAGGCACTACCAGCATTGTTGCCGGGATATACCTGCAGGCCGGTACCAGTACGACCGCAGAAATCTCCGGGAATTATATCTCCGTGACCCGAAGCACAACCAATGGCAGTAACCTGTATGGCATCTGGAATCAGACAGGTGGCACCCCGTCGCTGAACTCAATAAAAATTCATGATAATATTATTAAAAACTGCACACAACCTGTCACCACCACCGGCAGCCTCTACGGTATTTACAACACCGGCGGCGCCGATACTGTCAGGATTTACAACAATGAATTGGTAAACTCAAGTTATTCAGGAACTGCTTCACATTTTGGCATCAGGTCGGATGCATCAGGAACGGTGCAATTCATAAACAACAATTTAATTCACAATCTCAGTAATTCAAATACCGGTGGCTTGACCCTGATCTACATAGCATCCTTCACGACTGCAAATTGCTTTTCAAACGATATGCATGACTGCTCAGGAAATGGCGGAACCATCTATGGCATGTATGGCACCACTACCACGACATGGAATGTCTATAACAACATGCTTAACAATATCAGCAGCAACAATGGCAGCGCATCGTCCTGTATGGTCAACGGGATCTATAACCAGGGTGCGAGCACAGCAAATATTTTCAACAACTTCGTTACCGGACTCAATGCCACTGCAGCCACTTCCAATCCTTCCATCATGGGCATAAATATTGTCGGAGGAACAACAAGCAATGTCTATTACAACACCGTTTACCTGAACGCATCCAGCACCGGCACCACTTTTGGATCCGCTGCTGTTTATGCAACTTCATCTACAAATACGGTAACGGTGCTGCGCAACAATATACTGGTCAATAAATCAACGCCCGGAACCACCGGACATACCGTTGCATACAGACGAAACGGAACAAGCCTTTCTTCTTATTCACCAACCTCGGACAACAATTGTTTTTACGCCGGTGCCCATGGCCCAAAAAACCTCATTTTCTATAACGGAACCACCGGGGATGAAACCATTGATGCCTTTCAATCCAGGGTTACACCAAGGGATGCGCTCTCCTTTGCAGAAGATCCGCCATTTATTGAAGGGGACACCCCACCTTACGACATTCATTTGTCCGACACAATTCCAACGTTCTGTGAAAGCGGCGGAGCTATTGTAACTATACCCAATATTGTAAGCGACATTGATAATGACCCAAGGTTCCCGAATGCAGGATACCCTTATCACCCTCCATTCAATGTTACAGCACCGGATGTTGGCGCGGATGAATTTGGCGGCATCCCCAACGATCTTACCCCCCCTGTGATCAGTTATGTTCCACTGGCAAATACATCATCCCTAGGCCCAAGGACCCTGACAGTCAATATTACCGATGTTATGTCAGGGGTGCCCACTGTATTACCGGGATTGCCTGTTTTGTACTGGAAAATCAACAATGCCGTTGCCTGGAACAGTTCAACAGGCTCATATTCCAGCGGAAATCAATATAGTTTTTCTTTTGGAGCAGGCGTTGTGCTTGCTGATGTTGTTTATTATTACATCTGTGCACAGGATGGCTTCCATACTCCCAATGTTGCCGTCAGTCCGGCTGCGGGGGCTGATGGTTTAACTTCAAGTCCTCCGGCATGTTCCACTGCTCCTGCTACACCACATGCATACAGGATCGTTGGAACATTGCCCGCAGGTAATTATCTGATCGGCGGAACCGGCAATACTCCTTCAGCCGGCTGCACCTATGTTGACATCACACAGGCATTTGCGGATGTTAACAATGTGGTTGACCGCATCGTAGTTACCAATGGAGGCAGCGGTTACAGTCAGTATTCCACTTATGTTACCCTGTCGGGGGGCGGCGGTTCTGGTGCATTGGCCGAAGCAGTTGTCGATGAATTTGGTGTAATTACAGCCATTGTTGTTACCAGAAACGGTGATGGCTATTACCTGCCGCCAACAGTCACGATTACCGGTGCAGGCATTGATGCGGCCGCAACCGCATATATCGGTGCCGGTAAAGAAATTACAGGGAATGTCACTTTCGTCATAGATACTTCCTACCGGTCAGGCGAAGAAAACTATTTCCCGCTACACCTCGAACCGGTGGTGGGAACCGGTCCAACCAGGACCCTCACCCTAAAACCCGGCCCTTTGTCGTCTCCCACCATTTACGCAAACTATGGATCCGGGGTTTTTAAACTGAACGGAATCGATTATTTCACCATCGATGGCTCAAATAACGGGTCGTCATCCAGAGATCTTACGCTTAATCTATTGTATTCCGGCATTAACACTGCCATCGTATGGATCGCCAGTGCCACCGATATAGACGGTGCAACGCACAATACCATCAAAAACTGCAAAATCCTTGGAGCTGATCCAAGTACATTGACCTATGCCGGCATCTTTTCCGGAGGGACTGAATCGATCGAGAGTACATACTATGCCCTGGCTCCAAATTCATACAACACCTTTGAAAACAATAATATCTATTATGCACGGAATGGTATTGTAACCCTTGGAAAGTCATCCGCTGAACCCGACGAAGGTGTAACCATCAAAAACAACCAGCTCGGAAATGAAGCGGCCGGCGAAGGACTTTTCCGCCAGGGGATTTTCATCGAAAATCAAACCGGTGGGTTGATCAATGGCAACCACCTGCAAAACATCACATATAGCGGTCAATTTTACTGGGTCGCAGGGCTTTATGTTGTGAATTCAAAAAACATGAACATCTCCGCCAATAAAATTCACAACGTACGGCAGACCCTCAACGGTGCATCCTATTGGGTGGATGGCATTTACCAGAGTGCCCCGGCTTTTAATGCTTCAGATAATCCTTCCGGGAACATTTACGTTAATAATGTCCTATACGATCTGACCTCCGGTGGCGAAAATACATACTACAATGTGGTTGGCATCCATAATGTTAATGGCTGGGGGGATAAATATTATTATAATTCAGTATATCTTTCAGGGCAACTGAATCAAACCGGCTCTTCAAATGGTGCACCTTCGGCCTGTTTTTCCAATGGATTGGGCGTCAACTCCACCTATGCTACGAACATTGAAGTGAAAAACAACATCTTTTACATCAACAGTTACAATCCTACCGGAACCAACCACCATTATGCCCATTATACCGTGCTGACTTCATATGCCGGCAGCAACCTGGATTACAACCTGTTGCTTGATTCTGTTACAGGAACCGCCATTGGTCATATTGGCCGTTTCAACAATGCAAATCAGGACGACATCTTCCAATGGCGGGCGGCTACTTTGCAGGACAATGCCTCCCTTTCGGTTGATCCTTTATTCAGTTCCGCCACTGACCTTGCACCACAGGCCGGATCCCTGGTATTGGGAGCAGGAATTCCCATACCAGGTTTCACTACCGATTTCACAGGTGCACCGAGGAATGCCGCGCATCCTTCCATCGGTGCTTATGAAAATTCTGTCATCACGGGGAAATACTGGAATGGTTCTGTCTCTTCGGACTGGAACAATGGCCTGAACTGGACACCTGCAGGCATCCCGACGGCGTCAGATGATCTCACCATTCCGACAGGAACTCCTTTCGGATGCATCCTGAACCATACCGGACTGGAATGCAAAAGCATCTCCGTCAACATTGGCGCTGTCATGACAATGCTGGCCGGTTCTGAAATCACCGTCCATGGGAATTTCACCATCCGGAATGGCGGAAACCTGACGAATGACGGCACATTGACCCTCAAGGGGAATCTGGTGAATGAGAACTAATGTCTTGAAATAAGCAGCTTTCCAGTGGCTTTTCCGCTATCGGTGCTTATCTGATACATGTAATATCCGGGAGGCAACGATCTAACATTGATCGTAACCTCCTGCATACCTGCTTTGAAATTGCCACTCGCAATATCCATTACTTTTTGCCCGAGGACGTTGGTTAAAGTACCGGTTAATATTTCCGCATGTTGAAGGTCGAACCGGAATGTAACAACCTCCTTGGCGGGATTTGGAAATACACAAAGAGGGCTGTTTTCGGCGAACGGTCCGATTCCGACTGTCCTGGAAATGTTCATATCAAGCAGGTAGGTCCCGGTTACTCCCGGGAAATAGGGGGTCACATTGAAGATCAACGTTCCGCCGTTCGAAAGAATGATGTTTGAAGGCATGACGTCATCATACGAGTCTGACCATTTGGTTCCATACTTGTAAGAAAACATCACATCGGCAGTATAGGTCTGCCCGTTGCCACTGTTATAACTATCATGCACCCGGGCATTTATACTGTAACTATAGCCGGCAGGAAAATCAACCTTGTAAAAATCCACATCGGTTCCGGAATGGATATTTGAGCCATTGGTATTGCAGTTGGCGGCATTATCTAAAAAGTTCAGTGGTAACGAAAAGGCTGTTGCTTCTGTATTGTTGGCCTCAAAACTGTCAGCATACAAGGGTTGGTCTGTAATAATCACTTCCAAAGGATTCGTAAAAGAACCGGCTGAAACGATGGTCCATTCTCCACCTGTAGGCTTATCCCAAACAACAAGATAATAAGAGCCAGGTTCAACATTTAACCCGGCGGATGAAAAAGTTACATCATTGAAATAATAACCAGCCTGAAGCGATAATCCTGTATATTCCTGGATAGCCTGGATCCAGGTACCATTGGAAGAATGAAGGTCGAGGGAGATGTCACCAGAGAAAGTCGTTGATCCTATATTGGATATATCGGCAGTAGCAGTGAAAGCCTGGTTCACCAGGATGGGATTGTGGTTGACAGTAATGTTGCTGTAAAGCTGAATGTTGTTGGAAGTACCCTCGACTGTGACATTGATCGGATTTGCATAAGAGCCTGCTGCAACAAGCGTCCAGCCTCCCCCGGTAGGCCGGGAATAGATGCCTATGGTATAATTGCCGGGTGTGGCTCCGGCAATGCCGGCCGAAGTGAATGTCAGACCTCCGGTGTAATGATAGCCTGCCGGCAGGTTTTCCCCGGTAAAGGTCTGTATGTAATCAATAAAAGTGCCCTGGTCGTTAAACAGCGCCGCGGTATAATCTCCTGTAAATGTAGTGGTTCCTGCATTTAAAATATCCGCATTCACATTGAATCCCACCCCGAAAGCGATCGGATTGGGAGTTACGGTAGCGGCAGAATACATCTGAATGGTCGTACCCGTCGTTTGATTCGGCTGAATTCCAAACAAGGCCTGCTGATTGTTGTTAAAGGAATTGCTTCCAGGGTTCAATGCATCAAGTAAATAGAAACCATCCCCTGCTCCTCCCCATCCCCAGTTCATATGGAAGTAATCTGCATCGTAGCCGTCGCAGACCCATGTATGCCCGCCTGATCCAAAACCGGCATATTGAACCGGACGACCTGCATCCAGATCCGTTTTTAACATTTGCTTCCACTCAGCATCCGTATGGGTTGCCCTGATCGAACCAACCATCGCATTCGAATAACCAAAATAGGTTTTATACGCTGCTTCTGAACACACGGCATGATGTCCCTGGTCGTCATCTTCGATCACCCATCCGTAACTTCCGTCGGGGCCGTAGGTCATTTCAACAGCAACTCCGCAATGGAACATCAGCAATGCTACCGCATTATTTATACTGTTTAAGTGAGCCGGCATGGATGCATAATCATAGGTTGTACTTGCAAAATCGGCTGATAATGTTCCATAATTGGAATTATAAGAATGAAAACCCGTTCCGGTTGCTGGATAATTCCAGTATTTCATGATCTGTGCCATGGTAGTAGCCGGGCAACCCGTCACACAATGTCCACCGGGGCCGGCCGGGTCAGCAGGACACATTGCATTTTCATAAGGATTCTGGTTCCAGGTTGTATTCAGCAACGGGCCAACCGCTCTGGTTTTAATATGTGAATTTATTGGCTTCCCATCCTCCAGGTTTTTCCAGCTTGTCTCAATTTCAGGATCTGCCTGAAGTTCGTTCATCCTTACATAAAGAATTTCCTTTTTATACTTGTCAAGCAGTTTTATGAATGCCGGAGGCAGGTTGCTTCCTGTATAACTTCCTGAAAGGGTGTACCCTAGAACCGGTGCGACATCGTCATCGGCTGACAGGATTACAAAACCATCGTCCTGATTGACGTTAAATATATAATATGCGGAAAATTCCTGATTGTCCGTGTTTTCTGAAATGGGATCTGAAATACTCTTTTGGGTGAAGGCGAGGGTGAGATCTACATCTGAAAATCCTTTATGATCAATCGAATAGAGATAGAAATTTTTTGCAATCCTCATTGCAACCCCGGAGTCAACGGGATCACCAAATAAAAAGTTTGCGGCAAAAATCGAAAGCGTAAAAAAAAGAAATAGTTTTTTCATTTTTTGTCCTCCTGATTTGAATTAAAATGTATAACATTGAAGAAAATATAGGCGATACAAAACATTACCTGCAAAACCGGATACTTCGATAAGCGAACGCAAGATATAATGATTTTAACTTTTTTGCAACACTCCTGGCAACATATTTATCTCGAATTTTGGGATTGTGAATTATAAATGTTAAGAAAAACAGAATTTATTTTTTTACTATGAAAAATTCAATCATTTCATTCCTGGCAGGAATGGTATTTCTTCCACTGATCCTTACAGCTCAAACCAGTCAGCCCTCTTTTATTGGAAAAATCAAATCAATCAGCGTCAAGGAGCATTCCGTTCTGTTGAATGCAGAAAATGCCTGCGCCGAGATCGTTGCATACACGCCAACCGTTCTCCGGATCCGAATTGCCCGGACAGCCATGGTAAATGATTTTTCCTACGCGGTGATCCAGTCACCCGTTTCCGGTTTGAAGAGATTGAACGAAAATCGTGATTCCTTGTTGCTTGCAACAGATTCGCTAAACATTGTCATTTATAAAGATCCTTTCAGGATTTCAGTGAGAAGTCGCCATGGTGAAACACTCTCCGAAGATCAGTCCGGGTTTCCCGTTTCATGGCTCGGGACCGAGGTGACCTGTTATAAAAAACTTTTTGCCGATGAAAAATTCATGGGACTTGGAGAAAAGACCGGCAACCTTGATAAAAGTGGTAATGCTTACGAAAACTGGAACTCAGATGTGCCTGCCTATGCCATCAATCATGATCCGTTGTACCAGAGCATTCCATTTTTCATCGGGGTTCATGGGAAAGTCACCTACGGCATTTTCCTTGATAATTCCTTTCGGACGAAGTTTAACTTTGGCGCCTCCACCGATGAAAAGTTCAGCAGTTTCTCCGCTTCCGATGGTGATCTGAACTATTATGTTTTCGGAGCATCCGGAATTGCAGGGATCCTCAGGGATTATACCTGGCTTACCGGACGTATGCCCATGCCTCCTTATTGGAGTTTGGGATACCAGCAATGCCGGTGGAGCTATTTCCCTGAATCGCAGGTGATGGATATCGCACAGCAGTTCCGCGACAAGCAAATTCCTTGCGACGTCATTTATCTCGACATCGACTACATGGATGCCTACAAAATTTTCACATGGAACCTCGACCGGTTTCCTCAACCGCTGGCCATGGTCAGGAAATTAAACAGCATGGGGTTTCACCTGGCAACAATCGTTGATCCCGGCATCAAAATTGAGAAGGGATATTTCGCTTATGATGAAGGATTGGCCAACAATTACTTTGCAAAATACCCCGACGGAAGCAATTACATTGGCAGTGTATGGCCCGGACGTTGTCATTTCCCTGATTTTACAAAGGAGCAGGTCAGAAAATGGTGGGGCGCTTCATTCAACAGGCTTTCGGATGCCGGGGTTGAAGGTTTTTGGAACGATATGAATGAACCCAGCGCATGGGGTCAGAGCATTCCGAATATCGTTCAGTTCGATTTTGAAGGCCGGAAAGGTTCTATTACCGAAGCCCATAACATCTATGGACTTGAGATGTCGCGTGCCACGTTTGAAGGAACCAAATCGTTGTTGAATGGCAAGCGGCCCTTTGTACTCACCCGGGCAGGTTATGCAGGAATACAGCGATATTCGGCGGTGTGGACCGGCGATAATGATGCAACCGATGATCACATGCTGCTTTCAGCGCGTATGGTGACCGGGCTCGGGCTTTCTGGCGTTTCATTCACCGGCCCTGATGTTGGCGGTTTCATGGGAAATCCGACAGAACAGCTCTTTACCCGATGGATGTCCATGGGAGTGTACACGCCTTTTTTCAGGAATCACTCAGCCTGGGACACCAAAAGCAAGGAACCATGGTCTTTCGGACTGAATGTGGAACGGATGGTAAAAGAGATGATTATGCAGCGTTACCGGCTCCTGCCATATATTTATGCTTCTTTCAGGGAATCAGCCATTAACGGCCTGCCGGTTTCAAGAAGCCTGGCAATCAATTATACCTTTGATGAGAAGGTCTATTGGAGGCAGTACCAAAACGAATATCTGTTCGGCGATAACCTGCTTGTGGCCCCCGTGTCATGCAACCAGCAGGCAGCAAAGGTATACCTGCCAGAAGGTGGCTGGTATCGTTTCAGTACGGGAGAATTTTACAAAGGAAAATCTGAAGTAACCGTGGATGCCCCGCTCAATGACCTGCCGGTCTTTGTCAGGGCTTCAGGCATCATACCCATGCAGTCGGACATTCAGTACACAGCGCAGATGCCCTCTTCCATCCTTGATCTGCATGTTTACAACGGAGATAAACCCAATTCCTTTGTTTTTTATGAAGATGATGGCTTAACCTACCAATTTGAAAATGGCCAATACCTGAGCAGAATGATCTCCTTTGACCCGGTGAAAAAGGTGATCAGGTTTTCAAAAGCTGAAGGAAGTTTTAAATCAAAATTCACTGCCATTCGGCTGATCCTTCATTCCTTCGATGAGGTGATGACGATGCGTTCAAACGGGAAGGACTATTCGCTTAAACTCAAGTCGGTTAACGAACGGACCATTGAGTTTCCGGTCACCGACGAGGAAATGGTATTCACCTATTAAGTACCCTCCTTTTGCCCTCCCCTGCCTGCAAAGTTCTGCGGGAGTATGTGTTCCCTTTCTTGCAGTACAGGTGATGGGTCTTGACTTTCTCCCCTGGATTCCTTGTATTTGTCATACAACACAAAAATCCACAGTTTGAGTTAACCTGTACAAAAGTCGCGTATTTAAAAAGGAGGAAAAAATGAAAACCCATTCCATTTTCTTCCTGTTTCTGTTCATGATCCTTTTGGCAAACGCCCCTTCCTTTTCAGCCAACCTCGGCGATTTCCGGACCAAAGCGAGCGGAAACTGGAAATATTATTCCCAATAGCCGTTTATTACCCTTCTAATTCCATGTTTCAGAAGTGAAACATTAAAATTGATCAGTAAACCGGGTTTGAATTCCCCGGGTTTCATATAAGTAAGAATTTGTGCAAGATGCACATCTTTCAATTGTTCAACACTTTTAATTTTCACTACAACTTTTTTCTCGATTAAAAGATCAATCCGATATCCACACTGAAGTCTTACATCTTCAAATATCAGGGGCATTGGCATTTCCTTTGCTACGGTTAGGCCGGATTTCTGCAATTTAAAAGCAAGGCATTCCTTGTATGCGCTTTCCAGTAACCCTGGACCTAATGATTTATGAATTTCAAGTGATAATCCGACTATTTTAGAAGCAATAGCGTTCTCATGCATGATAAACTTTTTACTGCTTTATCGCCAATCCGATAAAAAGTAATAGGTTTGTTAATAAGTTTTCCGCAAGGAACCATTGGACAAAATTGCGCATAAATCCATTTATATGAGAAAAAGGTACTTCCTGTGCATTGTCATTCCCCTGCTTATTTCCGGTTGCAAAAGCGACCATTTCATCACCGACCAGGCTTACCGGAATAAAGTGGATATGCAGTTTGACAAGCAGAAAGATCTGGCTAAAAACCGTTCACTGCAGCTTTTTACGGTTTTTGAACAGGAACTGACAACCCGTGAAAAGGAGGCCCTGGAATTTTTATATGCATACAGTTCTCTGAACGACCTTGCCGACTATGACGGATCGTTCTTCCTGAAGAATATTCGGTCATCATTCGCAGCCAGGGATTCCTTCAGTTGGGGAAAAACCGTTCCCGAAGTCTTATTCAGGCATTTTGTCCTGCCCATCCGGGTAAACAACGAAAATCTTGATTCATCCCGGTGGGTTTTCTTTGCTGCGCTGAAAGAAAGGATTAAGAAACTTCCCATGAAAGAGGCAGTACTTGAAATCAACCACTGGTGTCATGAAAAAGTGACCTACCGCGGGTCGGATGGACGTACCTCCTCTCCGCTGGCATCAATGAAAACCTCCTGGGGCCGCTGCGGGGAGGAATCAACGTTTGTGGTTGCAGCTTTAAGATCGGTGGGAATTCCGGCACGCCAATGTTATACCCCGCGTTGGGCGCATTGCGATGACAATCATGCCTGGGTCGAAGTATGGGTTGATGGCAAATGGTATTTCATCGGTGCCTGCGAGCCGGATGCCGATCTTGATCTGGCTTGGTTTTCAAAACCGGCAAAACGGGCAATGCTTGTTAATACAACAGTTTTTGGCGATTATGAAGGCCCTGAAGATGTTTTGCAAAAAGATCCGTTGTTCACCAGGATCAATGTTCTCCAAAACTATGCACCCACAAAGACAGTCTTTGCCAGGGTAACCGATGAGAAAAATCATTTCCTCGACAGTGCTATTGTTGAATTTCAACTTTACAACTACGCCGAATTTTATCCGCTGTTCAAAACACAGACCGATAAAAATGGACACTGTTCCTTTACGACCGGCTACGGCGACCTTCTGGTTTGGGCATCCAAAAACGGTAAATATGGATTTGACAAACTTGATGTCCGCAAAACCGATACCGTGACGATCAAAATTGACCATGTACCCGGGCAAACAATTGATATGGATATTGACCTGGTTCCCCCGGTAGAACTTGAACTCTCGGTTTCTGTCGGCGATTCGGCCAGAAAGCGAAACAATGAGCGCCTCTCCTTTGAAGATGGACTCAGGGGAAGTTATGAAGCAACCTTTATCGATTCGCTGAAAAGTGCCAGGTTTGCAAAGCTGGCAAAGCTAAACCCGGATACACTCTGGTCATTTTTACACAAAAGCTATGGAAACTGGCGTGAATTGACTTCCTTCATCATGCAATGCCCTCCGGAAAAACATTCACAGATTTTTCCATTGCTTGAAAATATTTCTGAAAAAGACCTGCGGGATGCCGATACAGCCGTTTTGCTTGACAATATCGGCAATTCCACAAAATCAACCCCAAAGGTTGAGGATGTTAAAGACTACGGGAGGTACATCTTATCGCCCCGTGTTGATAATGAATTACTGAGGCCGTATAAACTGTTTTTCCAGACAAAATTCGATGCCGGTTTTATCAAGGCTTCAAGGCAAGATCCAATGAAGATTGCAGCATGGATCCGTACATATATTTCCATTGACAACAGCGGCAATTACAGCCGTGCTCCCATCACGCCGGTCGGGGTTTTCGAACTGAAAGTGGCTGATGGCCATTCGGCCGATATATTTTTTGTGGCTATCTGCCGCAGTTTTGGAGTTCCATCCCGGCTTGAGCCGGCGACAAAAATTCCTCAGTACCAGGCCAATGGCAGGTGGCATGAAATTTATCTGTTCGAAAAATTGCAACACGACAGTAACAAAGGCAAGGTTGTCCTGTTAAACCCGGCTTCCAACGAAAAGACACCTGAATATGCCATTCAATATAGCCTGCAGCGATACGAAAATGGTTTCTTCAAAACCCTCGATTATGAAAGCAGCCCCGATGTCCTGTCTTTTCCATGTACACTGGAAGTTCCGGTTGGCCCCTGTCTCCTGGTAACGGGGAACCGGCTCACCAATAGTACGGTCCTGTCATCAATCAACATATTTGAGGTAAAATCAGGTGAAACGATTACCCGATCAATAACCCTGCGCAAAAACCAACTGCCTTTGCCCGAGTATGGCAGGATCAACCCGGCTCTCTTCAGTTTTCCAATCGCCCCGGGTATCATTGTTGCCTGGGTTGATCCCGACAAAGAGCCAACGAAACACCTGGTTGCTGATCTCAGGCAAAATAAGAAAGAGTTAGGACAATGGAAAGGAAGGTTGATCCTGGTTTTTCCAACAGAAAAACAGATGAAATCATTCGTGAAAACCGAGGCAGCATTGCTCCCCGCGAATTTGACTTATTCCTTCCAGTCGACTTTTCCCGTAAACCCGACGGATCTAAAAGCAAAGCAAGGAGGATTAACTAACCTGCCGGTAGTGATTTTCATAAATAAAAATGGAATAATAAACTATCTGTCAGAAGGTTACAAAATAGGAATTGGAGTTGAATTGCTTGCATTGATGCATTGACACTCCCTTATGGTTGTGTTTTATCTTACCAAAACACACTGCCGTGTGATCACCTGGTCACCGATGGTCAACCGGTAAAAATATACGCCTCCGGGTACTGTCCTGCCACGATCATCAAAACCATCCCATGAAATTGAATAAGTACCTGAATTTTTTCGGTTCGTCTCTAACATTCTGATATGTTGCCCGTTCATGTTAAGAACCTGTAGTTTTACTTCAGTTGACCAGGGGATAAAATATTCAAATCCACGACGTTCTTAACATACTGGGTATAAACTTCGCTCACAATGCAGAACGAATCCATTAAAAAAACACTCACCGGTCGATCGAGTGGCAGCCCGACATGAATCGTACGATTAAAGGAATCACCTGGATTCATGGTATGCGGGAATGAAGTAAACGGCCTGGGATTCACGCCCCACATGATAAATTATGTTCTTATTCTTGGGTTCAATGAGAACATATTGCTGTGCATCCAGTTTCAGGGTCATCATGACCATGAAAAAGGCTAAATGAACAACAAAAAAGGTTGTTTTCATATAGGTCGGGTAGACTGTACGAACCAATGGTTCAAAGGTATTTTACTACAAACCTTACCAAATTGCACTTCAGGCCTATCCGTGCTTACTGATCTGGATTAACATTTCCGGGTTCAGGATCACGATGTTACGGCCATCAATTGATAGAATCCCGTCATCATTGAATTTGGTAAGGACCCGGGTGGCACTCTCCCGTGAAAGGCCAATCAGGTCTGCAAATTCCTGCCGTGTAAACGGCAATTCAAACGATTCTTTTTCAAAAATTATCTTTGAAAAATAGATTATTGCATCGGCGACCCTGCCGTAAATTTTTTTCTGGGACTGGCTCATGAAACGATGAAAGTTGTTGAGGCTGTCACGGCTGACAGATATCAAAATCTCGTAGGCGAAATTTCCGTTATCACGGATAAGCTGATTGAAGATATTTACATCGATATAACATACTGTAACATCCGTCAATGCTGCATAAGAATAATGGTTCACCCTGTCGCCAAACAAGGAAGGAAGTCCAAGATAAGTGAATTTACAGACAATCTGTAAGATCTGCTCTTTATCATTGGTGCCTTTTACATATTCCTTGACCAGTCCTGATTTCAAATAGATGATATGGGATGTCATGGATCCGGCATGTACCAGGATATCCCCTTTTTTAAAGGATGTTGCCCGGCTGTTCTCCCTGATCAAATCAAGTTCTTTTACATGTAGGATGGCCGCAGCGCATGATTTCTCCCTGCAATCGCGACACGAATTTACTTTGGTGCTATAATCTGAAATCATTTTGGGTGTGGTTCTTTCCTGAGGTAAATTGCCAAACGCAAAATTGCAAAATTTTTACACACCATCGCGTGATATTTATCACAATGATGTACGTTGTATATCACATAAAGTCAAGTTGACAATCACAGGATCAAATGACTTATTATCACAATAATAGTTTTATTTTGCACAAATGCAGTATCTATTTTTGGTTACTCATATAAAGATTGTTCAACATATTCCCTGTCCCAATGAAAATAGCCTTTCCTACCGATGATGGAATAACCTTGTCGGTTGATGTTAATAAATCAAAAGGGTTTTTGGTTTTAACAGTGGAAGGCGGCGAGATCCAGGATGAAGAACTTCGGTGGATCAATCGCGGCGATATACCGGCCACCGGGAAAACCATGCTAAATAACCTGATTGATTGTTCATTGATCATCGTCCATGTTCTTTCTCATGGTCTCCCTGAATATTTTAAATTGCAACAAATTGAAGTTGCGTCTACCAAAGAGGTAATAATCACTAAATGTATTATGGAGTATTTAAATACAACCTTACTCAGGGAATCCAATACCTGTTGCAGCCCATAATAATTTGTTTATCAATCATCAGGTTTGCAATTGTTCAGGAGATCGCCGGTTCTTTGCAAACTCAGTCAACAGAAGGTTAACTAATTATGAATCAAGAGTCCTATTTTAAAAAGTTCCGGAATAATATCATCGGGAATCAGTATCGTTTTTATACGCCTTATGGACGAAAAACAATGATCTATGCAGACTGGATTGCCAGCGGCAGGCTCTATCTTCCCATTGAAAAAATATTTTCCCGGTCCATCGGTCCGTTTGTCGGCAATACCCATACCGAAACAAGTGAAAACGGGCGACTCATGACCGAAGCCTATCACCTTGCCCACCAGAAGATTAAAGACCATGTTCATGCGTCCGCCAGTGATGTGATTATTACGACCGGTTACGGCATGACGGGTGCAATCGTTAAATTTCAACGCATTCTGGGTTTAAAAATTTGCGGGGAAATATTTCAAAAACCCTGTTTAAAAGAAGCAGAACGTCCGGTTGTATTCATTACACACATGGAGCATCATTCCAACCAAACCTCCTGGTATGAAACTGCTGCAGATGTTGTAGTCATTGAACCCGCCGAAGATATGCTTGTTGATTTGAACCGTTTGGAGGAAGCATTGATAAAATATAAAGACCGGAAAATCAAAATCGGCTCCTTCACTGCCTGTTCAAACGTTACCGGCATCCGCACGCCCTACCACGCGATGGCTTGTTTGATGCACCAATATGGAGGATTGGCTTTTATTGACTTTGCCGCATCCGCTCCATATGACAACATTGATATGCATCCTGACAACCTGCCTGAAAAACTGGATGGAATATATTTCTCGCCACATAAATTTCTTGGTGGTCCTGGTTCATCAGGGGTACTTATTTTTGACTCTGCTTTGTACAATTCCAAAGTTCCGGATCAGCCCGGGGGAGGAACCGTCGATTGGACCAATCCCTGGGGAGAATATAAGTTTGTTGATAACATTGAAGTGCGGGAAGATGGCGGAACGCCCGGATTCCTTCAGGCTATCCGCACGGCACTGGCCATCGAACTGAAAAACCAGATGGGAGTCGCGAACATTCACCAGCGTGAAGACGAACTTGTGAAGCTGGCTTTCGCTGAAATGCAAAAGATTCCCAATTTGCATATCCTGGCCGACAATGTCGAACAACGGCTTGGTGTCATTTCCTTTTATATCCTTCCGATCCACTATAACCTGATCGTTAAACTTCTCAGCGACCGTTTTGGCATCCAGGTGCGGGGAGGTTGTGTTTGTGCCGGAACATACGGACACTACCTGCTGCATGTCAGCCATGCCAAGTCAAAAACGATCACTGAAAAAATCGATCACGGGGACTTGTCGGAAAAACCAGGCTGGGTAAGACTTTCATTACATCCAACCATGAAAGATTCTGAGCTGATCTTTATAACAGATGCATTGAAACAGATTGAGAAACATCATGAGCAATGGGCCCTGGATTATTCATACCACCGTCATACAAATGAATTTTCATACAAGGATGGCTCGAATGCAATCATGCATCCCGACAAATGGTTTCAATTGGATTAAATCGCATAATTATCACTATCTGATTTTTTTTTATTACCTTTGCCGCATAAAAAAAAATCGAATATGTGGATAACAATAATTATTTCAGGGGTTTTAGTTTTATTGGTAGGATTGTTGATTTTGAATGCCCGGCAACGCATGAACAGCCTCGGGGATGTTAAAGACAGTGAAAAGATTAAAATACTAACCGATCTGAATTTTCAGAATAAGATCAAATCCGGTACGGTATTGGTCGATTTCTGGGCATCCTGGTGTGTGCCTTGTAAAATGATGATTCCGGTGCTGAATGAAGTTGCTGATGAAGTAAAGGGAAATATTTCCATCGCCAAAGTAAATGTTGACGAACAAAAAGCCACCGCCTCCAAATTTGGAATCCGGAGCATTCCCACCATGATCCTGTTTCAGAATGGCAGGGAAGTTAAGCGCATCACAGGAGTAAAAACAAAGGATTATTTATTAAAGGAACTGGACCGCAGAATCAATTTATGAGAACCATGACGAAAAAAACTATTCTCCTTATAATTTTCATTTTGATGGCAGGATTGGCAATTGGATTTTCCCAGGGGAAATCAGCCGCATTGAAACCAGCGGTTGAAGTATATTACTTCCATCCTGCCGAGCGGTGCCCGATCGACCAGTCGATTGAAGAAAACACGCTCCGGTTGATGAAGGGAAGCTATTCCAGAGAGATCAAAGATGGAACCATCAGGTTTAAGATCATCAACACCGATGATAAATCACAGGCAAAGACGGTGGCTCGTTTTGAAATAAACTCCCAGGCTTTGTATGTTGTGAAACTCACGAATGGCAAGGAACTCAAAAATGACCTGACACATTTTGCGTTCAGTTATGGCCAGAGTAACCCACGAAAATTCCAGGATGGCTTAAAAGATGAGATTGAAAAAGCACTGAAGAACTGACAGGACCGGTCACCTTAAAATCTTATACAAGGAAATTAAAATATCGTAAGAGTTCCGTGCGATAGTGTATATACTTTTGTTTCCGGAGAATGTATTCCTTTAATTACTTTCCTCACTGATAAACCATCCTGGTGATAACGGTTTAAATCACCGGGGTCTGTTTGCGGAAAGGATAGTCCATCATACATAAAGTATTGCTAACTTTGAACCATTAAATGAATTTTAATCTTTTAATAACTAAAACCATGAAAAATGTAAAGAGAATTACGATGTTGATGACTGCCATCACTTTGATAACCTTCCTGTCGAACTTCAATCCCGCTGTCGGGTCAACACTGACCGTAACTTCTCCTAACGGGGGTGAAACCTGGACTGCCGGGACTACAAGTACCATTACCTGGACCAGCGACATCACCGGGAACGTAAGGATCTCGTTGTATAAGAATGGCGTACATCGTATATTGATTACGCCGGGAACCCCAAATAATGGCACTTTTACCTGGATGGTACCGGCATTTATCGCCTCAGGAACGGACTATACCGTTAAAATATCAAGTTGTTCAAATCCTCCTGTGAGCGATTTCAGCAATGCAAATTTCACGATCAATGGCGCCGGTGGTACCATTGTGGCTGTAACGGCTCCCAATGGCGGTGAAACCTGGACTGTGGGGACAATGAGTACCATCACATGGACCAGTGACATCATTGGAAATGTGAGGATTGACTTGTTGAAAAACGGACAACAGCGTGCAGTGATTTCCCATAATACGCCAAATGACAGCAGTTTTACATGGATGGTACCAAACAACATGACCTCCGGAACTGACTACACTGTTAAAGTTTCAAGTTGTACCAATCCATCCGTCAGCGATGTGAGCGATGCGAATTTCACCATCAATGGCGCGGGCGGCACGTTCATGACGGTGACCGCTCCAAATGGAGGTGAGACCTGGAGTGCAGGAACTACAAATACCATCACATGGACCAGCGATATAACCGGAAATGTGAGGATCTCCTTATACAAGAATGGAGTACATCGTGCGGTGATTACTCCGGGCACGCCAAACAGTGGCACTTTCAACTGGCTTGTACCAGCCTTTATCGCATCTGGAAGTGACTACACCGTCAAAATTTCAAGTTGTGCCAATTCATCTGTCAGCGATGTGAGCGATGCGAATTTCACCATCAACGGCGCTGGCGGGACTGTGGTAACTGTAACCACCCCCAATGGAGGTGAAACCTGGACCACTGGTACAACGAGTACCATTACCTGGACCAGCGACATCATCGGAAATGTGAGGATCGATTTGTTGAAAAACGGACAGCAGCGTGCAGTGATTTCTCATGGCACACCAAACGATAGCAGTTTCACCTGGATGGTACCGGCCTGCATTGCATCCGGAACAGATTACACTGTTAAAATCTCCAGTTGTTTGAATCCGTCGCTCAGCGATGTCAGCGATGCCAATTTTACGATCAATGGCGGTGGCGGGACTGTGGTAACTGTAACCGCCCCCAATGGAGGTGAAACCTTGACTTCCGGTACAGCGAGTACCATTACATGGACGAGCGATATCACCGGAAATGTTAGAATCTCCCTGTATAAAAATGGAGTACATCGCGCTGTGATTACTCCGGGCACGCCAAACAATGGCACATTCATCTGGACAATACCAGCCTGTATTGCAACCGGAACAGACTATACTGTTAAAATTTCAAGTTGCAACAATTCATCGGTCAACGATTTCAGCGATGCCACCTTCACCATCAATGGTGGTGGCGGAACAATCGTGACAGTTACCGCTCCCAATGGCGGTGAATCATTTACAGCAGGATCACCATGTTCGATCACCTGGACCAGCGACATCACCGGAAATGTCAGAATATCCCTGTACAAAAACGGAATGCATCGCGCTGTGATCGTTCCGGGTGTGCCAAATAATGGCACCTATAGCTGGCTGATTCCTGCCCTCATTGACTTCGATAGTACTTACACCATCAAGATTTCAAGTTGTTCAGATCCTTCGATTTTCGATTTCAGCGATGCAACTTTCTCTATTGTACCCTCAGATGGAGCAATTCTGAAAACCACTCCCGGTGCCGTTGACAATGCAACCCCAACTTTGAGTTTATATCCAAACCCTGCCATCAACATCCTGAATGTATCGGCTGATCGGAATTTAAAGCATGTTTGGTTGATGAACAATTTAGGTACGACGGTTTTTGAATCCTTACCGGATAGCCGCGAGATGCAGATAAATGTTAAAGGTTTCAGCGAAGGCATTTATTTTGTCAGGATTGAAACAGCAGGTTCCATGAGCACGCGTAAAGTGATTATAAAATAAAGGTACCGTGGCTCATTCATGTTCTATACTGCATTTATTTCGTAGTCAGAAATTCAAAATCCCGCCAAAGCGGGATTTTGAATTATTGAACGAATAACAAAGAAGGAGCAGTGTTTAATTGGTTTAATGTGATTTGATGAGTTTTATTATTTCAACATAGTCATCAGAAAGCACTTTTACGACATAGAGTCCTGCCGGTGCGTTGAAGAATTCAAATTCATGTTTCCTTTCTCCTGCCATTAACGTGGTCATAACTACTTCACCGCGCATGTTATAGATTTCAACTGTTAATTTAGCGTAAAATTTCTCACCCTTTTGTTCAATTGTAAAGGTTCCTGTGGTCGGGTTTGGGTAAATACTGAACAATGGGTATTGCGCTTTGGCAATTATTTCTTCAACCACTGAAACAACCCCATCAGATTGTTTGATCAGGTTGCAGTATAATCCGGAAGAATCAATATAAGCATGCATGTACCCTTCAGGTTGTATCCAGGTATGGGGCAGGAAACTGATTTTCATCCCGGCTGCAAAGATTGCACTTCCTGTCGGTTCGACGATGAAATAGGTATCATCGCCTGCCACGGTAATTGTGTTTGTAGCATCGTAACATACGGATTGCCCGCTGGCTACTGTTACGTTCTGTACCGTCCTGAACTCCGGAACCAATGCAAGGGTCGAAAACATCAGCTCCTCTCCGTAAGCAGTCCCGGCAAGATTAGTCGCATAAGCCCGCACGTAATAAGAAGTTGATGGCATGAGTGGTGACATCAGGCTAACAAATGTACCCAGGCCCGAACCATCAGCAGTGAAGTTATCCAGTAATGTCGGAGCCGGAGTTGTATTCCAGCATACACCCCTCGAGGTAACAAAGGCTCCTCCATCACTGGTAACATTGCCTCCGCTCATGGCACTGTTCTGGGTTATGAGGTTTACAGGTGCTGTTGTAACGGTCGGCAAATTGGGTATCGGAACATTCGTTGTGTAGATCAACCCATCAATTCCAATGGATAACCCAACGATAGTCGATAAGGTCATGGTATGAAAGCCGGGGGATAAAATTCCTCCGGTATGGAAATAACAGACGGTATCCCCGGGATTTATGATGGCAGTGGTTACCGGAATTGAAGCGTCCGGAATGTTTAACACCAATGTTCCGGGTTGGGTCACATTCACCAGATCGATCATCAGGTTCATATCGTTCCAGAAAATATTGTTATAGCTCTCAAACTGAATGGAAAGATTTTGTACACCATCTGGTCCCAACCTTGATGGAAATTGATCCAGGTAGGCACCTTCATAATCAAAATAAGTGTAGTTCACCGCCACTATATTGCCAAATTCACAACTGTTGTGCGGCCTGTCGCGCCATCCCATGTTAACCAGGGCAAATGCATTATTGTTACTTGGTGTTGTCACGGGATTAACAGGGCAGTTGAACATCATGTCGAACCAGATATCCCCGTTGTCGTTATGAATGGTATAAACCTTCGGAACATTTGTGTTGTTCTGGATATACCGCCACATGCAATAGTGGTTCCAGTTCCATTGCTTGAATTTAACCCAGCGAGAAAAGCTCCATTGAAAGACATCCGTGTTTCCACAACCGTTCACGTAGGTATAATGAATCTGAAGAGTTCTGTGGGGAGGGATCATGACCCTGACCGAAGCGGTCTTGTATGGCAGATGAACATGGCGTACTATTCTGATAGTACTGTTGAAAGTCGTGACAGGTCCGGGGGCTATCTCCACCATCTCGGGTGCAAACTCCAGTGTAGCAGTATTGTAGAAAGCAATAAATACCTGATCCCCTGGTGGAGGAAGGTTGATGAACCTGTTGCAATGCACAACGTAGGTCCCGGCACCACCACCACCGCCGCCGATGTATGTAATTCCACCGTTCAGGGTACTCAGCGTGTCGTTTGGATTGCATGCAGTATGCGCTACAATGTATATATTTTCGGGTGGAGGTGAAATGCCCAGCGAATCGCTGATCGTACCGGTAATAACAGTCATTGGCAAGGTCATAAAAGCATATTCGTTGCCATAAGCCGTTCCCACTGTGTTTGTGGCATAAGCACGCACATAATACTGAGTGTTTTGCAGCAGCGGGGAGATAAAGCTGGTGAAAATGCCAAGACCTGAGCCATCGATGGTATGACTGTCAGCCAACGTTGGCGCCGGCAACGTACTCCAGCATACCCCGCGGGCTGTGACCAGTGCCCCTCCGTCATGCGTTACATTTCCTCCGCTCATTGCACTGCCGGGTGTGATGGAAGTTACAGGCGCAGTGATCACCGTTGGCAGAACCGGGGCCGGAACCATGGAGGTGAAATTAAAACAATCAATGCCCATGGAGAGGCCTCCCGTGGCGCTTAAAGTCATGGTGTGCATTCCCGGAAACAGAATTCCACCAGGAAGGAAATGCACGACATGATCCACCGCATTGATGGTGGCTGAGGTGAGCGGTATTGTCGCATCAGGAAGGTAAAGTTCGAGGGTGCCCGGCTGTGTTACATTCACCAGGTCGATCATCATATCCATGTCACCCCAGAAGATGTTATCATAACTCTCAAACTGGATCGTCAGGTTTTGTACCCCATCCGTGCCCAATCTTGAAGGAAAATTCTGCAATTCGGCTCCCGGAAGATAGGAGAAAGCATGCGATGGCGCAATGATGTTGCCAAACTCACAGGAATATCCGTCCCTGCCGCCTACGTTCAGCAGTGCAAAATCCTGCGGATTGGAAGGTGAAGTTTGACCCGTTGAAGGAACAATTGTAAAATCAAGGGTAAACCCATAGCCATCATCACAATGGAATCGTTTGAATATGTAATCTGCCGTATTGTTCGTGATCTCTCTTATTGTACTGTCGGGATTGAAATTCCAAGGGCTGTACACCGGAAGGTACCAGCTGCTGCCATTCCACTGCTGTATATCGGTATTGCCGCAGCCACCTGTGCCATTATAGGGCCACTGAACGTTATTCCAATGTACCCGCAAAGTCTTGTTCGGAGGTATGGCCATGGTGACCCAGTCGGTTTTCTGCAAAGTTGCAAAAACATTGACAACAACCTGTACATTGATTGTTGTCGGTAAAACAGCCGGCATCAGCACTTCAGCCGGCCTGAAATTGGTACCATCGTAAAATGTCACATCAACCATTTCTCCTGTTTGGATTGGATGGCCGGGAAAATCAAAAACACGGTAGATCCCGACATTGTTCTCAACCTCATATTGAATTCCTCCGTTTGCAATTGTTTGAACAACAGATGTATTGCAATGCTGTGTGGCAATGATAAATAAATCGCCGGGAGACGGGGGAAGTCCGGATGGGGTTGTTACCGAACCTGTCATGATGACCTGTTGTGCCGTCATAAATTGATAACCGCTAGTCCATGGGCTGAAAATCAACGTTCTGCAATGCGACCGGAGATATGCATAAAAGGTAGTATTGGCAGGAAGTCCGGTAACTGCTATGCTCAAACTCATAGTAGAACCTGAAATGAATAGACCATCCGGTCCGCTTCCCGGAGTTCCGCTGATACGTACTTCATAATCATAGCCGAGGCCTGGATTTGGAACCGCGGCATTCCATGAAATAACAACAGAGGTTAAATTTGTAAAAGTTACGTTTATCCCTGTTGGTGGAAAACAGGATAATGGAGAGATTCCATCGAATTCATCGCATCCGACATCTGGTGGAGATAACCTGGGATCGCCTTCAATGTCATCGGTTACAGGGAAAGGCGTTGTGATTTGAATACCCCCGCCTTCACACAACGTGGGAATAGTTGTTTCCATATGAGGATTGCAACCGGAGGGTGTTCCTGAAAATGGCGGGTCTTCTGAAAAAGAAATATTATCCCTTGTCGGCCCGACGCGGGCCTGGAACGCAGCTATGCCCTGGTCGCCATTGACACCATCATAGTAGATCAGGTACTGTGGCCCCGAATTCCATACGTAGTAATCGTTGGCGTTGGAATTGATTGAATAGGTCGCAAGGCTTACTCCGTCCCTTCTGTAGGCCACACTATAACCTGCGGCGCCATTGGGTGTCGATTTGTTCACCAGGATATTGTTTCGCATATCAAGATTTGACGTTGTTGATGCATACAATGCCGCACTTCCAAATAGAGCACCCGAGCTGAGTGCATAAAGGTTTACTGTATTGAAGAAAACATTTGCGTTTGTCACCCCGGATACATAAATCCCGACAAGCGGAATAGCTGCATTTGCATTGGTACATTGCAAGCCGGTCATGTAGTTATTGTAAACATTTGCAGTGATGCCCCCGGCAAGATAGATTCCATAAACAACCCCATTGGTGTTGCTGCATACCAGATCGCAGATTTTATTCCCGTGAATATTGTTGGATGTTCCCAACAGATTGTGGATACCATAAACAGATAACCCTGAAGTGTGCAATCCATTTATTCTGTTGCTGCCAACTGATAATGACAACGGCCCCGTCGATATACCCAGCACAATACCGTGTATGGGCCCTGAACCAGTAAGGCCTGAAACTGTATTTCCGTTTACCATGGACCCGGTTGCTCCGAAACCCTGGTAAACACCAAACATCGGAGAACTCCCGCCGGAAATATTTGAAATGACATTATTAGAAATGTTTTCAACCTCTGATGTTGAAGAATTAAGCCTGATACCATAAAATGACGAAGCTCCGGTCAAGGTGATATTGGAGAAATTATTGTTTGTTATGGTCACAGTACCTCCCGTGGCGGCGCCATTGCTGAAGAAGCATTCCAGCTCCCCTGCCCCTGTCTTATTGATCGCGCCTGTGGTCGAGTTACCATCAATGGTTACATTGCTTGTAGTATTGCTGCAAAAAATCAAATAGGAAGTCGAAGTGGATGCAAAGGCGCCATAGCTGAAGGTATTGTTGTTGACAGTTGCCGTTGTCCCGGCCGGGGCGATGTGAATACAATTGGCCAGTGATCCTGTGCCCTGGGAGAGCGTAATGTTGTTATTATTAAAAACCATGTTACCTCCGGCATTCGAATTTGACATAAATATCCCGTATAAGGTACCAATCGCAGAGGTACCCCCGTTACCGGCATTGTCGATCAGATTATAACTGACGGTCGGACTTGTCTGATAAATCAGGTAAACACCATATGAAGCGGACGCTACGTTCCCTCCATAGTTCTGAATTGTATTCCCGGCATTAGCAGCACCAGTGGTATTGTTCTGATCCTGGAAGTCATACGGGGATGATATATGATTGTATCCACGCAAGACAATACCGGCAAAAACATTATTAATGTTATTCCCGGTCATTGATATGTTCTCATTTCTTCCCCCGGTTGAGGTAACTGCGACACCGGATGCAGACCCGGGAAGGGAAGACGGAACATTGTTGGATGAATAAATACCCACTACAAAAGGGCTGTTGCCTTTGGTCATGGTAATGGCGGCATTTTTAATGGTAACAAATTTGCAACCATCCAAACCCGACACTTTACGCAAATAATATCCATATTCGATGTCTTTGTTTCCCGAAACAACATCGATGGCATCAAAGGTGATATAATCCGAACCCTGGATAATGAAAATTGCATCCCCTTGTCCACCTAAAACGCTTGTGGCAACACTTCCTGCGTCGTTTCTGCTAACAACCGGGTTGGGTCCGATGGTTGAATGGTCTTTTTGAAAAACAACCGGATCCGACACGGTTCCGGTAGCAGTAATAAGCAATGGTGTTGTAATGGATTCAGTATATCCGCAGGCAATGTTAAAAGTGACCCCGCCTGAACCTACACCAAAATTATTCAGATCTGTAATTGCCGTTGCAATCGTTGGATAACTCCCAGGTATGGTTTTAATACCTGTCAAAGGCTGTCCAATAGCTGTAAAAAAAACTGCCATGGCAGCAAGGAAAAGGAAATTTTTTTTCATAATTCTCTTTTTTTTTATTTGTTTATCCTACACGAAAATTTTCGGTAAAATTCTATCAGTATACCTCCCAGGCTCAGCATTCATAAGAATAATATTAGTTGCAGACATCATCATTCATGATATTAAACACATTTATAACCAAATGAAAACATATCATTTTCACGGAAAACAACACCATCGGATGACTTCATTCAGGGTTCAGTTTTACTCCAATTATCAAGCAAAAAATTAGAACAAAAAATGTATCAAAATGAAAACCAAATGTTTATGAAGAATGAATTATAAGATAAAGCAGTTTTAGCAAGTGGAGGGTCAGAGAAATTTTCAACCGGCAACGCTGCAATCCGGTTAATTATCGAAGGACAGTAAATGTACAAAAAAATCAGATATTTGTCAAGGGCTTTTTCAGATATGATGATCGCTTAAAGGAATCGTTTAGCTATTTGGGGATTCCGCACCTCAGGGTCATTTTTTTCCCTATTTTTGCCGGCAGATAAATAATAAAAGCAACCAGGCATGCTTTTGGGCAATTTTTTTGATATTCAATTACTTACAATCGGTGATGTCATTGAGGCACAGCAAAAATGCAGTGCAATCGCTGCGCTCAATTGCAACCATCCGATCTATGAAGGGCATTTCCAGGGGAATCCTGTTGTTCCCGGCGTATGCCAGGTTCAGATGGTAGCAGAAATCGTTGAAATAATTGTTAATCATCCAATTAAACTAACGACCTCGGATAATATCAAGTTTCTTTCGATGATCAATCCAATGGTAAATCCACTGCTGACGTTTGAAATAGTCATCAGGCACAATCCTGATCAGTGTTTTTCGGTAACAGCTTCCGTGCAAACGGGGGCCATCCTCTTTTTTAAGTTTAAAGGAAAATTCGAATCTGTTGAAAAATGCCAAGGAAACTGACCATAACCCTCTCAGCGCGCGGCTATGAGCTTGATTCATACAACCACATCAACAATGCGGTTTATCTTCAATATTTTGAGCATGCCCGCTGGGAATTTTTCAGGCAACTTGATCTGTACAGTGTATTAAAAGAAACAAATAACCTTCCGGTTGTGACTGACATTCACATCCGCTACCAAAGAGAAATAAAACTCTTCGACGAACTGAAGATCGAATCATTTTGTGTGCAGGAAAAACCTTATCTCATTTTCCAACAAAAAATAATCAATTTGTCAACCGGTCTTTCTTCAGCCAGGGCAACAACAAAACTTATCTTTATTGATAATGACAGAATGGCCAGGGATGTTCCTGGCGAAATTCTATCCTGCATTTAAATCGAGATTGAATGATTCATCGTGATAAATCAACATTTGAGCTAATTGATTCGATCGGGATTATTTCCCTGGACGATCCGCCTGCAAACGCACTTTCGATACCTGAATTTATCTCCATCCGCCTCCTTCATCAATGGATTGCCAACCCGTCTCTCAAGGGATTGATTATCAGGGGTGAGGGGAAAAATTTTTCTGCCGGTGGGAATCTTGAAGCAATCTTCAATGCCAGCGGGAATCCAAAAACCTTACAATCGCTGATGGAGGACGGAATATCCCTTTTAAAGACCATTGAAAACCTTGACATTCCGGTTATCGCAGCGATTAACCGGGTTTGCTTCGGAGGCGGGCTTGAAATTGCCCTCGCATGCCACATTCGGATTGCTTCGGAAAATGCACTGCTGGCCTTTCCGGAAGCGAACTTTAATTTGATGCCAGGGATGGGAGGAACAGTGAGGCTTCCGGCGTATGCAGGTTTTTCCCAATCTGCTGAAATGATCCTTGGCGGAGATATGATCGATGCCCTGAATGCCAAAGAGCTGGGCATTGTTGATCATATTGCTCCCAAAGACCAGGCATTTGAATATGCATGGACCCTGATGCAAAAAATGACCCATGACAGGCCGGTAAAAGTAATCAGGTCGATCATGAAAGCGCTGAAAAATGCCGTTGAATTATCACATGATGAGGCCATGAAGGAGGAAACCCTGTTATTTTGTTCCCTTGCCAGGGATGAGGCCGAACGTCGCAAGAATGAGGAGGCCTGAGCCATGACCTGTCAGTGGACCATTGAACAAAGGGTTGGATTGCTGACCATGAACCAGCCCCCATCAAACACAATGACCATGCGGTTCTTTGAGGAATTGCATGTGCTTGTGCGTGAAATTTCAACCATGAACGATCTGAAGGCCATCGTCATCAGCGGAAATGGCCGGCATTACTCATCGGGGGCCGACATCAATGAGTTGCTGCAAAATGTTGACCAACGGACCATGTGTGATAATTATCATGCTTTTATCATGCTTGAACAATTGGAAATTCCGGTTATTTCTGCGATACGTGGTGTTTGCCTGGGTTCTGCATTTGAACTCGCCCTGTTCAGTCGTTTCCGGATTTGTGCCCGGGACGCAGTGCTTGGATTGCCGGAATCAACTTTCAACCTGATGCCGGGAATCGGAGGAATTCAACGGGTTGCAGCACTTGCAGGTAAAGCCAAAGCCATCGAGATCATCCTGCGCGGAATTACTTTCTCAGCAATGGATGCCCTGGAAATGGGGATGGTTGACGCGGTAGTGCCTGGAAACCGTGTTATCCCTCTTTCCATGGAATTTGCAAACGCCCTTCCGGAGATTGTTTATAAACCTGACCGTGAACTCTGTCTTCACAAATTTTTAAAGCCCCTGTATGCAACAAATTGATCATGAAATATTTGTGAAAGTGGCTGGCAGTGGGTCCTTTTTACCCGGAAGGCCAATTCCTGCCGAAGAGGTCGACAGCTACCTGGGTGAGTTGACCGCAGCCCCGGAGAAAATTCAAAATTGGCTCAGGCGGATCAGGAACCTGATGAAGGAGTTGCTTGAAGTGGAATACTACCATTTTGCCCTGGATCCCATCACCCGGAAATTTACCGAAGACAATGTGACCATGTCGGTGAAAGCTGCCAGGGTAGCCCTTGCAGATGCCGGCATACCGGCCGAAGATATCGGGCTGATCGTATACGGCAGTGCGCACCAGGACCAGATGCCCACAGCAAGTGTCAGGATCCAGGAAGCATTGGGGATTGAACAATGTGCTGAAATTTCGGTCCACGCCAACTGCACCTCGGCGTATAAGGCCCTTTTAATCGGAGCCGACCTGATCCGGAATGGCCGGTATAAAAATGCCCTTGTTATTTCGTCAGGAATTTCTTCCTCCGAACTGGTTGCCGAATACTACAACCAGCCTCTTGTTAAAAAGGAAGAACTTTTTCTGCGCTACTTTTTAAGCGATGGTGCCGCCGCTATCCTGTTGAAAGCAGCCGATACCAAAGCCGCCGGTTTGTTCGTTGAATATAACTACATTGAATCCATCGGAGGGTTAAAACCTTCGGCGATGGGAAATAAACGGCCGGCTTACTTTATGAACCCCAGGGAAGAGTTTGAACTTGGTTATCATCACCTGGCACAGATGTTCCAGGAAGAACTGCGCAGCAACTTCCATGAACCCGATGGGTCCGTGTTTCTGAAAGGGTTAACAAGAATGCTTGCGAAGTTTCCTGTTGAGATGGACCGGATAAAATTTTTCCAGGTCAACTTCCCTTCAAAACACATCTCGGAGCTGATCATGGATGAATGTAAAGTCCTGGGGATCAATCGCGAAACCCTTTATTCGAAAATGGCGACCATGGGATACATCGGACCACCCATGGCACTTCTTTGCCTCGACCGGATCAGAAAAGAGGAACAATTGGTTCCGGGCGATATTATTCTGAGTTTTGTAACTGAAGTGAGCAAGTTCATGCAGGCGGGTTATGTGATGAGGGAGTGGTGAACAGGCGGACCAACGGACGGAAAAATATATGATTTTTTAATTTTTAATTTCTTGACAGATATAAAACGATATACCTTATTCCTCATTTCTCCAAGGCAGCGGTTTGTTAATTACCCTGCTCACAGTGAGATGGCCAGGATGTTCGGAAAAAAAAGGTTGATGATCCCGTTGGCTCTTCCTACAATAGCGGCACTTACCCCCGATCATTATGATATCCGTATTTTTGATGAGGAGATTGAAAGCTTACCAAAAAACCTCAAGCCTGATGTTGTTGGGATTACAACACTGGCAGCAACGGGTAAGCGTGCATTTGAATTAGGGGACCATTTCCGGAAAATTGGAAGCAAAGTGATTTATGGCGGTCCCTATGCATCTTTCATGCGGAAGGAGGCCCTTGAACATGGGGATTGTGTAATAGCCGGGGAGGCTGAAGGTAAATGGGAACAGGCGCTTGAAGATTTTGAAAATGGATGCCTGAAACCAGTTTATGAATCACAGGACTATGTCGAATATAAGTCACAGAAACCGCCCCGGTGGGATCTTGTGAACATGAAAAGGATCTTCCAGGTGGCGATACAGGTCTCACGCGGCTGCCCCTTCAACTGCGACTTCTGCCTGGTCTCAAAAAATTTCGGCAGGAAGATGCGCTATCGGACAATTGACAACGTTGTGGAAGAGATTAAGGCAGCGCCATCAAAATATTTTTTCTTTGTCGATGACAACCTAACCATCAACAAGAAGTACGCAAAAGAGCTCATGCAAGCCATCATTCCCTTGAAAATATCATGGGGATGCATGTGCAGCCTGGATGTGGCCACCGATGATGAATTACTGGGCTTAATGGCCCGTGCAGGGTGTTTCAATATCCTCGTCGGATTCGAATCACTGAACCCTGCCAGCCTGGATGAATCGCAAAAGCACCACAACCGTGGAGGCAGCATCTATGAAGAGGCCATCAAAAAAATCCATGCCGCCGGTATCCACATCAATGCAAGCTTTGTTGTGGGTTTTGACAATGATACCCTCGAAGAGTTCGACCGTATTTTCGATTTCACCATGCAGCACAACCTCCCTCATGTGAACCTGCACCTCCTCAATGCACCCCCCGGAACAGAGACCCACAGGAAGTTCAATGAGGAAGGACGATTGTTGTCATGCGATCCTGAATTGGGTGTGGGGCACTTCCCTACCCTGCAATACATGAACATGTCGCAGATTGAAATCTTCGATAAATATATGGAGACCGTGACAAAACTCTATTCTTTCAGCACCATACGTAAAAAGGGTGAAGCATTGCTGGGCAATGGAGCTTTCACCCGGCCCGGCGGGGATATTTCCGTATTCATGAAGGCGCGTCTTTCATGGATAACATTTAAAGAATTCGTCCTTACCAGCGACCCTGACCGTAAACACTTATTCAAATTCATCCTGAACCTCATTCGTACCAGGCAGATTGCCATTGACAAAGGCCTGGGGTTCCTGTTATCCATGCTGGGATATAACCGGCACATCAAGGCGCACCACCGCAACATGACAGAATACCGCAAGATTGTGATGGAGCAGGATAAAGGGGCGTGGAGACATAAATCGTAAACCGTAAATCAAAATGTTCCTCATCAGCAAGATTGGTATCATAGGCGAAGGGAAAATGGGTTCCGGCATCTTTAACTATTTGCTCGATTATCCTTTCGAATTGACCTGGGTATGCAGTCCGCAGGCAGATACGGATAAACTGACAAGGCAGTTTGCAAAACGGATCAACCGATCGCTTGATGCAGGAATTATTGATCAGCAAAGGTTTGACTCTTTAAAGCAGACCACCCTCACCCGGAGCCTGGATGATCTTAAACGGTGCAACCTGATCATTGAAGCAGTGCCTGAAATACCTCAACTCAAAAGGGAACTGTTTGCCGGGCTGGATAAAATCGTTGACCCTGCAGCTATTTTTACATCAAATTCTTCTTCCATCAATCCATCCAGGTTAGCCATTGCAGGCAATAGCCGCAGGCAATTGGCCGGGCTTCATTTTTTTTATCCGGTCGCTCTTAAAAATATCGTTGAATTCACCGTTACCGAAGAAATAACTGAGGAAACACGCATGGTTGTTGAAACTTTTCTCAAAACGATACAACGTCGCTTTATTACACTGGATGAGAAAAACAGCTTCATGCTTAACAAAATTTTTCTTGATTTGCAGAATGAAGCGTTTCTGCTGGTTCATGCAGGCCATTGCAGCTACGTCCAGATGGATCAACTGGTTAAAACCCATTTATTCCCGTTTGGAATCTTTGATTTCTGTGATAGCGTCGGTCTTGACACCATGCTTTGGTCTGTCATGAATTACACCGCGCAATATCCGCATGAAAGTTATTATTCACAATTTATCAACGCCTTATCAGAACTGGTTTCCCAAGGAAG
Source organism: uncultured Bacteroidales bacterium (assembly GCA_903903985.1). Taxonomy (GTDB): domain Bacteria; phylum Bacteroidota; class Bacteroidia; order Bacteroidales; family FEN-979; genus CAIVAT01. The sequence goes on from CAIVAT010000163.1 coordinate 115,001, forward strand.
GCTAGGCATGAAAACACAGCGGGGATTTCATGATTATCCAATGGAAAGTGAAGTTGTTCCTCCACCTGTAAACGCACTGGAGATCGTCAATCATCTTCGGCAGGCTTACCTTTCATCAGCCAAAAGATTCACAGCCCTTGCCCATATTCCGATGGATGATGCAAACCATGCGATCAAAGAGTATTTTAACCTCGACAAAGGGCCATTCGAATGACCATAAATCACTGAATTATTTCACATCGTCGGTAATTCGGGTTATCTTTGTAAAAATAAAATCAAAAACCATGAAAAAAATTGCATTTGTATCTCTTGTTGCAATGTGTATGACGTTTGCCATTGCGATGTTACTAACTACTCAATCTGCAATCGGATCCAAAAAACCCATTTCAGCAGGTCCCGGCATTGCCCTTCCTGACAGCATCCAGAAGATGGTGAAAAGAGCTTGCATGGATTGTCATGCCGATGATGGAAACTTTATGGCAAAAGGAAAAGTCAATTTCTCTGTCTGGGATAAATACGATGCTGAAAAGCAGGCTGGTAAAGCAAAAGCGATATGCAAAGTACTGACCAAAGGTTCCATGCCACAAAAGAAGTGGTGTACCAATAATCCAAAGGATGTTCCAACACAAGCCGAAAAAGATATGGTTTGCAGGTGGGCCAATGGTTTACAGAAATAGTTAACAGGATGTCAAAAGAAGTAGTGATCACAGGGATGGGCCTAATATCATCCCTGGGCTTGTCATTGGAAGAAAACTGGAAAAACATCATTGCCGGGAAGAGCGGGGTGAAGAAGATCACCTTATTCGATGCAAGTTCCCTGGCCACAAGGATTGCAGCAGAAGTTCCGCCTGAATTTGAAGAATTATCTCGCCACTACATTAAAAAACGTGCCGGCAGCCAAATGACCAGGGTTACCCGGATGTGCATGACTGCTGCAAAATTAGCTGTTGCAGATTCAGGAATTGATTTTGAAATGGAAGATCGATTGCGATGCAGTGTGATCATGGGAGTGGTGAACACAGGCAATTCAAGTTCAGAAAAGGACACGACCGCTCAAAACACTGTTTTCAAAACCATGACCAATTCCATGCCGGCATGGATATCACTGGAATACGAGTTGATGGGGCCCAATTATGCTGTCAATACGGCGTGCGCCTCTTCTGCCTATGCCATTGCGTTCGGTTTTGAAATGATTAAAAATGGCCAGGCAGACATCGTCATCGCAGGAGGTGCAGATTCGATCATCAATTTCGAAGAGATCCAGGGATTTAATGCCTTGTACGCATTGTCAACTGCCAACGACAAACCAGAAGAGGCAAGCAAACCCTTTTCAAAAAGCCGTGATGGGTTCGTGATCGGTGAAGGTGCCGGAGTGCTGGTACTCGAATCGAAAGATCATGCCATAGGCAGGAAAGCGCAAATCCACGCTGAAATCGCCGGGTATGCCCTTACCAGTGAAGGATACAACATCATGGCCCCGATGAAAGATGGTGAAGGAATGGCTCAGACCATTGATCTGGCAATAAGAAACGCAGGCATAAGCAAGGAAGAGGTTGGTTACATCAATGCCCACGGCACCTCAACGGAATTGAACGACCGCTATGAAACCATGGCTATTAAAAGGGTTTTCGGTGATCGGGCCTACCAAATCCCCATCTCATCTTCAAAGTCGATGCTTGGCCATACCATCGGCGCAGCTGGTGCCATTGAGGCCATCATTACTGCCATGAGCCTCAAAAACGGCCTCCTCCCTCCCACCATCAATTACCATGAGCCGGATCCTGACCTTGATCTTGATTATATTCCAAATTTTTCCAGGATAGCGGATTTCAGGGTAGCTCTTTCCAATTCGTTTGGTTTTGGAGGACACAATGCCACTCTTGTGTTGAAAAAACACTAATTTTCGATGTGGGCTTTTCGACGGATTTTTTCGCAAAGAAGTTGCTAAGGCACTAAATAACAAAGTGTTGTTTTCTGACAGTTGGCGTCTTTCCGTCTTTGCGATGAAATTTTAACCATTGGTTTTGCTTCCATTCCACAATTCATTTCGAATGCTTGTTTCCAGCAACAGAATATTGTATTAAACCAAAAAAAAGTTATTTTTGCAAAAAAAGTAAAGATACCATGGCTGCAATAACGGAAAGCATCAGGAATGAAGTCAAAGAGATCGTTTACAGTTTTTTTGCCGAAGAATGTGAAGTTGAAATTGCTCAGATCAATGAAAATACCAGCATCATCAACGATCTCGATGGAGATTCCCTGATGTTCCTGGAACTGATTGAAATATTCAAGAAAAAGTACAACCTAGATATTGAGCTGAAAGTAATTGGCAAATATGCTGTAAAACACCCGGTGACTACCATCGGGCAATTGGTCGATATGCAATTGCTTATCATTGAACATGAGAATCGGCTAATGGAGATAGATCAATAAACTGGGCATACCAATTTGTCAGAGAATCACCTAGCATTTATTTTTCCCGCTTTTACCAGCGATTATACCGACCATCCGGCACGAAAGATGCCCGGATTTGAGGTTCGGTTTAATGATTTGTTGCTACGGGCAGCACGTTTCATTGATCCCGAACTGGCAGGTTTTAATTTCAACGGAAACACTTTCCCTGATGACGAATTGCGTACCCAGTATCTCACCTATATTTATAGTTGTGCGGCATCATTCCTATTGAGGAAAAATAGCTTAATCCCTTCCATGAATGCCGGTTACAGTATGGGTATATATGCAGCCCTTGTAGATTCAGAGGCAATTTCCTTTGAGACAGGACTTGCACTGATCAGAACAGCATATCATTCCCTGCGGAAATCTCTGAACAATGCATCATTCAGCATGGGTTCTTTGATTGGACTTAGCAGGGAGGATATTCTGCAACTTATTGAGCAATCGTCCCTGCGGGTTGAAATCACCAACCAGAATGCCTCCCACTCTTTTGTTATTTCCGGATATCGGGATGATATTCAATTATTCATGAAGCTGGCAACAGCGGAGGGCGCTTTGCACACCCGCGATCTTGCCGTGTCAATACCTTACCACTCAGGTTATTTGAAAGAAGGAGCCATGCATTTTGCCGATCAGATCAGTCCATTGAAAATCGGCACTCCGAAAACACCCACAATCTCCCTGATCAATCAAATGATGATGACCTCTCCGGAAAAAACGAGGGAAGAAATAGTCAGGAACCTTTTTCATCCAATCAACTGGTTCCAATCCATGAACATGATGTTGGATCAGAAGGTCAAGCAATTCATTGAATGCGGACCATCGAAAGGATTGGCGAAGAATGCAAGGTTCGTAGATGGAAACTTTCTTTTTTCCACATTGAACGCTATTCCCTTTCCCGCTGTTTTGCCCTGATCCGGAGCAACGTCCTGAACATCGGTTCATCAAGGTTGTTGATTTTTCGCAATTCAATGGCTTGCGAAATCATTGCCGGTGAAGGTGCTGTTTCCAAAGCCGGCATGCAATGATGGCGTTTCAAAGAAGCCTGCCGGATCAAATGGTCAAGGTGATCCTTGGAAAGTTGATCGGAGTAATAATAAGCAGGCGGCTGGAAAACGGATTGGCCTGCATGGATCCTCCCTTCCTTTTTTGCAATACGGTAAAGGGCCGTACCCGGATAGATCCGAAGTCCGGCATTCATGTAGACCAGGTCGGCCGGATTAATAAAAGCATCAATAAAATCAAGTGTTTCTTTAAAAGTACTTTCATCTTCGCCAGGTCCACCGAAAAGGAAAAACCACATGGTCGGCATGTTGTATTTCCTGATCAGCAGGGCCAGTTTTTCAATGTCGGGAAGGGTAAATCCCTTGAAAAGGCTTTCGAGCATACGCGGGGAAGCACTGTCGGGCGTAGCATCGATCTGTATGAATCCGGCCTGCAGCATCAGTTCAAATAATTCATCGCTGGCATGCCTGGGATTGATACCCATGGTCCTGAGTTTTACCTTGAGATTCCTCCTGATGATCTCCCGGCAAATCGATTCCGCATGGCCTTTGGGGTCATTAAAGGTTGAATCGACAAATTCAAAAGTGACGTACCCAAGGCGGTGGTGTGCCTGTTCAATCTCTTCAGCGATATCTGATGGCGCCCGGGCCCTGAATTTCCGGCCTTCGATCAAGGGGTAAGTGCAATAGATGCAACCATGGGCGCAGCCCCGCTTGGTTTGAATCGAATAGACTCCTTTGTTCTGATAGGGTGTAAAATCAATCCACCGGTCGATCTCAGGAAACCTGGAAGGGACCGGTTGTGAAAATGAAAAACCGGTTCCCATTTGAATGCCGGATTTCTTTGAAGTGATGACACTCGGTATATCTGCCGTATCCTGGCAATTTTGAATTCTCTCCAGCAAAACCGGTAAAATTGCCTCTGCCTCCCCGACTATACCAAAATCTGCACCAGTCATATCCATCAACTCTCCGGGAAAGATGCTGAATCCGCTGCCTCCTAAAATAACAGGAACACCGGTGATCTTCATGACAGGCCTGATGAACTTTTCAAGTATGTCGTCGATATAAAATATTAACCGGTCCATGACCACATCATCGATATTCCTGATGCTGAACCCGATGAAATCGGGATTAAATTGCTGAACCAATGCAACCAGGCAATTGCCCTCATCAAAAACACCATCGTAAATCTTTACCTCAAACCGGTCGCTGAGCACCGTTGCAAGCATGCACAAACCAAGTGGAGGCACCGGGTATGGCGCTCTTTCAATGTTGGTATTGACAAGGAGCACTCTTTTCATCGTTTATTGTGTCAATATCTGTAGTACGGTCACGCGTCACATTTTAAATGACATCGGTTCCCTTTTTTATCAGCCAAAGGCTTCCGATCCTAGCATGAAACTCATCATGAGGCAATGTTGTTCTCATGACGGAATTAAAAAAGTTATACTTCCGGTAGTTATGATCAATGATTTGATCTTTAACCTGTTGATAGTATATGGTGCCGGGCATTGGGGTAAGCACGGTGTAACCTGCATAAACAACACGATTACGGTCGGCATATTCGGCAAGCGCCGCAAAATCATCCAGGTTATAGTCAGGCGGTACCACATAATTCCCCCTGACCATGATCCCGTTTTGCTCAAAAACCCTGACCGCCTCCTGGTTATCAATGGCAGGTGAGTCCTTATGATACTTTTTCAGTTCTTCGTCCCGGAATGATTCAAAACCACAGATCACAACCTTTAACCCGCCACGGGCAAGCTTTTCGATGATGCCGGGTTTGTTTGCCGCAATATCAGCACGGATATCCATGACGAATGTTTTGCGAATTCCTTCCTCTTCAATCCTTTTGAAGAGCTCAAGCATAAATGATTCATCCACTACAGTATTTGCATCTGCAAACCGCACGACCGGGTATTCATCAATGCTCTTCAATTCAGTGATCAGGCTTTCAACCGTACGTTGATAATATTTGCCTTTGAACTGGGTCCAGATCGAGCAAAAAGTACATTTATAAGGGCATCCAAGGGATGTGAAAACATAAGTGCTCGGATACGGGCTGTTGCCTACTTTGTACGTTGCTATCCATCGTTTCAGATGATTGCGATCGGGCATCAGGTAATCGGCATCGGCAGTATCCCATGGGGCAGCTTTGCCGGCCGTTTTCTTCAGGGTACCACCCGAGTGGATCAGGATACCGGGAATGTTATCAAATGAGCCTCCAGCCTCCCTTACCCTGGCCACTTCCCGGAAAATATGCGGACATTGCCCCGGGATGATGATATCAAAGGATGGATCAGTGAAGTCGTTTGGGCAAAGGGTTGCATGCAGGCCGCCGGCAACAGTAAGGATAGCAGGATTAACCTTCTTGACCGCACGGCAGATATCAATGCAAAAATCAAATTCAGAGGTGATTACAGTCACTCCAACCAGGTCAGGCTGATGTTTTTCAACAAGCAAACGAACCAGAATGCTTAATTCAGGGGTTTCAGGTACCAGGTCATATTCGCCTTTGGTATCAAAAACTGTCACATCATGATCTTTCACAGCGGCAGCAATGGTTAATAAACCAAGAGGCGGTCCGATCAGTTTTTTATGAATAAATCGTTTTGCCTCTTCCGGAGCAAACTTCAGAATATTGTTCTCCGGTGAACGGGGAGGATTGATCAGGAGTATTTTCATTGGGCAAATTTAGTTAAATCCATGACAATGGTGGAGCTGCCCGCGACCCCGTCAGGGTGATGGACCCCGTCAGGGTGGGGCCATACAGTATCGCTGAATTATCCTATCTTTGTCCATCTTTACAGAATCAACCTTTGATCGTTCCAATGCCCGATATCCCCTTAGTAAGACAGCAATTTAAGGATCTCAATTGTTGTATCATCATACCAACTTACAACAACGACCACGCGCTGGAGGAGGTGATCAATGGGGTATTGCAATACACCGATGCTGTAATTGTAGTCAATGACGGAGCCACAGACCAAACAGCTGAGATCATGGATCGGTTTCCGCTTATTCAGAAAATCAATATACCTGTCAATACCGGGAAGGGATGGGCCTTGCGGCAAGGATTCAAACATGCAATTGCCAAAGGTTACCGGTATGCCATCACCATCGACAGCGATGGCCAGCATTTCCCCGAAGATCTGCCGTTATTCCTCGAAACGGCTGATCAAAACCCTGATTCCATGATCCTTGGAGCACGTGATATGACCCGGGAAGAGGTGCCCGGAACAAGCAGCTTCGGCCATAAATTCTCTATTTTCTGGTTTAAAGTCGAAACCGGAATAACGGTCCTGGATGTTCAGACGGGTTATCGCCTCTATCCGCTCAATAAAATCAAGGATATCAAACGGGTAGTATCAAGAAAATATGAATACGAGGTAGAAATCCTGGTCCGTCTGGCATGGCGGGGCGTGAAGGTTCTTTCGGTTCCGGTAAAGGTCTATTATGCGCCAAAAGAAACCCGCGTTTCCCATTTCCGGAAATTCAGGGATTTTTCGAGGGTAAGCATCGTCAACAGCATCCTTGTTTTCATGGCCCTGCTCTGGGTAAGGCCATTGTCTTTTTTTCATGGCCTCAGGAAAAAGTCAGTCCGTGAATTTATAATGGAATATATTGTCAACAGCCGGGATTCAAATGCAAAGCTGGCAAAGTCGGTTGCACTCGGTCTTTTTATCGGCGTGACACCCATTTGGGGATGGCAGATTGTGACGACGCTCGGACTTGCACACCTTTTCAGGCTAAACAAGTTTGTCGCCGTCGCAGTTTCCAACATCAGTTTGCCTCCGATGCTTCCTTTTATCATTTTTCTGAGTTACATCATCGGAGGATGGGTACTCGGGTCCAATGGGTCGAACCTGGAATACAGTCCTGGATTTGGGCTACATTGGATAAAAGAGAATCTGGCTCAATACCTTCTTGGAAGCCTGATGCTTGGAATTGGCCTTGTCATCGTTTTCGGACCACTTTCATACCTCCTTTTGCATTTGTTCAGAAAAACACATGTCTGATCTCTTCATAAATATTTATCTTTTCTTCGGCTCACGAAAGGCACTCTTTTTTGCTTTACTAGCTATTATTTCGGTTTCCCTTGCATTCCTTGCTTCCCGGATTCGCCTGGAAGAGGACATATCGCATTCGGTTTCAGGCAACAATCATCATGACAACATTGATTTCGTTGTCAGGAATTTAAAGATAAGCGATAAGCTGATTGTCGATATTACCAGGGTGGATTCACTCGCTGCAGTGAACCCGGAAGAACTGGGATCGGCCGGAGCCCGGTTTGTTGATTCCCTGAATGCACGATTCGATGCCGGTATCATTCGCAACATTTCATTTAGGGCATCCGATTCGGCTATGGCTTCCATGATGGATCTCATGACAAGCCATCTTCCCACATTTATGGATGAACCTGACTATCAATCAATCGATAGCCTGATACGCCCTGAATCCATTCAAAAAGCACTTGAAACAAATTACAAGATCCTGATCTCCCCGGCGAGCATGGTCCTGAAAAAACGAATACAGCAGGATCCGCTGGGGATCTCAACCCTTGCCTTTAACAAGTTAAAGTCACTGAAGGCTGGTGATAATTTTGAGATTAACAATGGGTGTGTCTATTCAAAAGATTTACGTCATCTGCTCATCTTTATCATCCCTGCAAATCCTTCAAGTGAAACTTCCCGGAATGACATGCTGATCGGGGGGCTCGATGATATGATCCACGGGTTGAAGTCAGGGCCCGACTCAACGTTCAGCATCCGGTATTTTGGAGGAACAGCAGTGGCAGTATGCAATGCAAGGCAACTGAAAAAGGATATCGTTCTGACACTGATTATCGCAATTATTTTGATATTCCTGCTTGTCGGATGGTATTTTAAAAGTATCAGGATTCCCTTGCTGGGTTTGTTGCCGGCACTTTTCGGCGGTGCATTCTCCCTGGCAATTCTCTACATCACACAAGGTAAAATTTCCGCCATTTCACTGGGGATTGGTTCCGTGATCCTTGGGCTCATTGTTGATTATTCCCTATACCTTGTGAACCATTATCGCGTGAAGCAGGATATCACACTCACCCTGAAGGAAATGTCACTGACCATTGTATTATGCAGCCTGACTTCGGCCGGTGCATTCCTATGCCTGACCCTTCTCAATTCTGTTGTTTTACAGGGCCTTGGATGGTTTGCCGCCCTAAGTGTGGTTGGTGCTGCCTTGTTTACACTGATCGTACTTCCTCATTTCCTGGATACCAAACTTTTAGAGGCCAGTGAAACCAGGCGTATAAATATTGTTGACCGCGTTGCATCCTTCCCGTTTGAGAAAAAAAAATGGCTGGTCGCCGGGTTAATCGCCATCGGTATCCTGGGCATCTGGTTTTCCCGATCAGTTGAATTCGAGAAAAACATGTCGGTACTCAGTTTTGTCACCCCTCAACTCTCTAAGGCGGAATCTGAACTTGATAAAATAAGCAACTACAAATTGAAAAACCTCTATCTCGTGGCGACCGGAAAAACAACGGAAGAAGCCCTGAGAAACCAGGAAATAACTGCAGGAAAGGTGAATTTTCTCCTGAGGAATGGAACGATCAGGAGTATATCAAATGCAGGTGCGCTGCTTACTTCCGACTCCTTGCAACAGCTCAAGATTGCACGGTGGAACCGTTACTGGACCACGCGAAAAATACACCGGTTGAAAACTGATTTGACTGACAAATCGAAACAATATGGATTTCGTCCTGCTGCATTCGACTCTTTTTTTGGCTTACTTGAAAAAAAATACAAATCGCTTACTCCGGGGGAACTGAATATTTCGGGAAACGCGATGGTTGCAGACTGGCTTTCTGTGAACCCGGGGATGTCACTTGCACCGACCATCCTGAAGGTCAGTGAAGATAAAAAAGAGTTGGTTTACCGGGAATTTCAAAATAATTCACGATGTGTGCTGATCGACAAACAATCCATCACACAGCGTTTTGTCGAAAATGTAAAGCATGATTTCGATCGGCTGGTCATGCTTTCCATGATCTTTGTCACATTGCTCCTGATCTTCTCCCTGGGTCGCCTTGGCCTGGGTCTGATGACCGCCCTGCCGATGTTTTTCAGCTGGATCATTACCCTCGGATTTATGGGCCTGGCGGGCATACGGTTTAACATATTCAACATCATCATCTCATCCTTTATCTTCGGACTGGGCGTTGATTATAGTATCCTGATGATGCGTGGGTTGCAGCACTCCCTGAAAACGGGTAAAGATGAATTGCATGGATACAAGGTTTCCGTGCTTCTATCGTCACTGACCACCTTGTTCGGCGTCGGAGCCCTCTTTTTTACCCGCCATCCTGCCCTCAACTCCATCGCCATGGTTTCGGTGGTTGGTATTGTAGCGGTTGTCATGGTTTCTTTTGTCTTCCAGCCGTTGATCTTCAATTGGGTCATTCTGGAAAGGAACAGGAAAAACAAATTCCCGGTAACCTTCCGGATATTGATTAAAACTCTGGTGACCTGGGGCAACATCGTCATGATTTCCTTGATCCTGATGATCCTGGGCGCCATGATCAACCTCCTGTTACCCATAAAACGGAAGAAAAAGGAGAGGCTGTTTCACCGGTTATTTTACTGGCTTACAAAAGCTTATATTGCATTTACTTTTGCGTACGACCGGAAACTGATCAATGAACATGGCGAAGATTTCAACAAACCCGCCATCATCATCAGCAATCACCAGAGTCTCATTGAAACCCCGGCTTTTCTAAGGTTATATCCTAAAATCCTCATTCTTACCACCACCTGGGTTTATCGTTCTCCGGTATTCGGCCCGATTGCCAGGCTTGCAAACTACTACAACGTTGATCATGGGATTGAAAGCATCATCGGCCAGCTGAAAGAGAAAGTGGATGAAGGGTTTTCGATCCTTATATTCCCTGAAGGACATCGTTCATCGGATCAGCATATTCAACGCTTTCACCGGGGGGCTTTTTACCTTGCTGAAAAATTATCGATCGACATTCTCCCCATCATGGTGTTCGGCACCGGTGATTTCCTAGGAAAAGGTGCCTTCTGGGGCAGACCAAACAGCTTCAGGATGAAGATTCTCAACCGGGTGACCACCGCCGATCAATCGTTTGGGGCAACATACCAGGAAAGGTCAAGGAATTTCCGCCAGTTTTATATAACCAACTATGCACAATTTAAAGCTGAAGAAGGAAATGCACATTATTTCCGCCGCTTGCTGGCTTTGAATTATGTTTTGAAAGGTCCTGTCCTCGAATGGTACCTGCGAGTGAAAATGAAACTGGAAAACAACTACGAAATTTATAACCAACTGATGCCGAGGCATGGAGAAATCCTCGACCTTGGCTGTGGGGACGGGTTTATTTCCTACATGCTGATGTTTACCGGAGACCACCGGTATATCAGGGGGGTGGATTATGATGCAGAGAAAATCGAAATAGCCGAAAACTGCTTTTCCAGGAATAAGCGCATCAGTTTTTCAACTGCGGATGTTTCTGATTATGAAATTACTCCAAAGAACGGATTTTTACTGAATGATGTCCTTCATTACCTGGCTCCGGAAAAACAGGTGGCCCTGTTGCGAAAATGCTTTGCAAACCTGAACCCGGGAGGATGCATCCTCATCAGGGAAGCAAATTCTGATTTGCCGGAACGACATAAAATGTCCAGGATGACAGAATTCATTTCAACGCATATCGGTTTTAATAAAACCAGTACAAAAGAAAAACGCCTGTATTTCACTTCAGCGATAGAGATACAATCCATGGCGGCGGAATTTGGCTTATCAGTTGACATCTATGACAATAAAAAAATAACCTCAAACAATCTTTTTGTATTGAGAAAATTGGAATCCCCTATTCCCCTAACCCCTTCTATCAGAGGGAGAACGGGATTTCCCTCTCCTTGAGGAGAGGGTTAGGGTGAGGCAATTCCAGAGAAATGGAGTGAAGTATTATAACGTGCAGACTGACAAATGAATAAATTCGATGTGATCATCATTGGTTCCGGGCTTGGCGGGCTTCTTTGCGGGTATATTCTTTGCAAAGAGGGGCTGAATGTATGCATCCTCGAAAAGCACAATCAACCCGGCGGAAACCTCCAGACCTTTAGCAGGCATGGGCATCAATTTGAAACCGGGGTCCATTATATCGGAGCCCTGGGCCCCAACCAAACATTGTCACGATATTGGAATTACTTTGGATTAATGAACAAATTGTCTCTGCAACAGCTTGACATGGATGGTTTTGACCGCATCGCTTTTGGAGATGAGGAGTTCTCCTTTGCCCAGGGTTTTGAAAATTTTTCAGATCAGCTTATGCAGCACTTTCCGGGGGAAAAAGCCGCATTGAATAAATTTATCCGGACCATTCATGAAGTCATATCCGCCTTTCCGCTCTATAACCTTGAATTGCCTGTCGACCATCGCGAACATCATTACACCACCCAAAGTATTTATGAATTCTTAAATAAATTATCACAAACAGATCAAAAATCAAAAGGCAAAAATCGAAAATCAAAAATTCCCCTTTCCTCCGTCCTTGCCGGAAACAATTACCTTTATGGAGGGAGCAGTGTATCGCCGCTGCATGTCGCTTCACTGATAAACCATTCGTTCATTTCTGGCGCCTACCGGATCATAGGTGGAAGTGACCAGGTTTCCAAGGCCCTGGTTCAGTCAATTACAGCCCAGGGAGGAACTGTCAATACAAAGCGGGAAGTCAGCTCCATCAGGCATATGCAACAGAACTTTTTCATCACGACAACCGATGGGGATAATTATCTGTCGAAGTTGGCCATCTCGGACATCCACCCGGCACAAACCCTGGCAATGATGCCTCCCGAAATGGTACGTTCTGCCTATCAGAAACGAATCGTTTCCTTAAAAAACACCACTTCATCCTTTATAGTCTACCTTACCATTAAACCCGGCACTTTTCCTTACTTAAATTTTAATTATTATTATCATGTTACTGCCAATCCCTGGGATGAATCGGAATCTTCTGACGCATTATGGCCGAAGATGTACCTGATTTCCACCGGCTGTCATATGCAGAATCAGAAGTTTGCCGAAACTGTGACTATTCTTACTTACATGAGATACGATGAGGTGGCCGCATGGGAAAATACCACTGTTGGTAAAAGAGGACCCGGATACATCGATTTCAAGGCGAGGAAAGCGAAAGCACTCCTCAAACTGGTTTCAAAGAAATTTCCGGGATTGCTGAACTGTATAGACAAGATGGAAATTTCTACCCCCCTGACCTATCGTGACTATACCGGTACTGCTGAAGGGTCACTTTATGGAATTCAGAAAAGCTTTCATGAACCTTTGCTGACCACGGTGTTGCCCAAAACCAAGATTCCGAATTTCTATTTTACCGGGCAAAATACGAATCTGCATGGCGTGCTGGGAGTAACCATCGGCTCGGTAGTTACCTGTGGCGAAATATTAGGATTGGAATATCTCATGAAAAAAATCCAGCATGGCTGACCACACACATCCCAGGCTTAGACGGATTGTTTTAATCTTCTTGCTCCTGCTGGCAATCATTGCAGGTTTAGCACTGTGGTTTCATTACCGAACAACCTTAATTCCACCTGAACCCCAGGATACAACATCCGTCAACCTCGTCACGGAGAATCCTGCTCCTGATTTTTACCGGATCGGCCCGAACTGGTTGAAAAAAAGTTCCAGCGGGTTGTGGGAAATGTACATCGAAGGAAAACCATTTGAACGGGGAGTGATCAATGGCAAACTTTCAAAACACCTCATTGCCGCACAGGAAAAGGCTTTCATTGACCAGATACGCGAAATGGTTCCTTCCGCTTTCTACCTGCATTTTTTAAAATACCTCATCTATTGGTTTAACCGTGATCTTGACAAATATCTCACGGAAGAATACAAGCTTGAGATATATGGAATATCCCTGTCTGCCTCTCCGCAGTTTGATTTCATCGGTTCAAACTATCAGCGAATCCTCAACTACCATTCTGCTCATGATATCGGCCATGCGCTGCAGGATTACAGGCTCGTGGGCTGCACAAGTTTTGGTGTTTGGTCTGAAAAATCAAAAGACAGCAATCTGATCATCGGTCGTAATTTTGATTTTTATGTTGGGGATGAATTTGCCAGGAATAAGATCATCTGTTTTGAAAAGCCGGACCAGGGGTTTGGTTTCATGATGGTTACCTGGGGTGGAATGGTTGGGGCTGTTTCCGGGATGAACGAAGCAGGCCTGACAGTAACCATCAATGCTGCCAAATCTGAAATTCCAACCTCAGCGCGAACTCCGATTTCGATTGTTGCCCGTGAAATTCTTCAATATGCTTCTACGATCAGCGAAGCCTATGCCATTGCCGGCAAACGCCAAACGTTCGTCTCCGAGTCAATTCTTATCGGCTCTGCAAAAGACGGTAAAGCAGCCATCATTGAAAAATCGCCTTTTAAAATCGCCCTGGTCACCTCCTCCACCAGCGATATTTGTTGTGCAAACCATTTTCAATCCCCTGAATTCGATTCAGATCCGCTCAACATCCTGAATAAGAAGGAGAATGCTTCTGTTTACCGCTATAAACGGCTTGTCCAGGACATCGCAGGCAACTCACCCTTGGATTACCGGGGTGTTGCAGCCATTCTTCGCGACAGGCAGGGGCTGAACGGGATAAACATCGGCATGGGCAACGAAAAGGCCATGAACCAGCTTATCGCACATCATTCAATCATCTTTATGCCGGAAAAGTTGCTGGTTTGGGTTTCAACCTCACCATGGCAAATCGGGCCATATGTATGTTATGACCTATATAAAATTTTTCATAACTTTGCCCGCCTTCAGCAGAAGGTTGAAATAACGGAAGCAGCATTGACTATTCCCTCCGATGATTTTCTTGAATCCATTGATTACAGGAATTTTATGCAGTTCATTGTGATGAGAAAAGATCTGAGACAAAAGCTTAAATTCGGAAAGACCAACCTGCTGCCGGGTTCTTTTCTTCATGATTTCAGGAATTCCAATCCCATGTGTTATGAGGTTTATGAGCTGATCGGAGATTATTATTACCAGAATAATCAATGGATGCATGCTCAGGCTGAATACCGCCATGCACTGTCATTGGTTATCCCGCGATTAAATGAAAAAAGAAGGATCATTGGAAAACTTGCTGAATGCAATGTTCGGATAATAAAAGCACCCCGTCAGGGTGAATGACCCTGACAGGGTGATAAAAAAAAATTGATCATGAAGTTTAAACTGATATATCCCCGTTGGGAAAAACTCGAAGGACAAACCATCTTTAACCTTCCTCCCCATGGACCGGTGGTCATGGCTGCCGAAATCCCTCAAAATATTGAAATTGACTTCACTGACGAAAATGTTGAGGAGCTTATTATTGATGAAAGTCCTGATTTCGTTGGAATTTCAATGATGCTGACTACCCAGGTCAAACGCGGATGGGAAATTGCCGACCAGTATCGGAAACTTGGTAAAAAGGTGATCTTCGGTGGTATTTCAACCATGTTGCATGCCGAAGAGACCATGCTGCATGCCGATTCCGTTTTCCTTGGCGAAGTGGAAGGACGGCTTGGCGAAGTATTTCAGGATTTCCACAAAAATGACCTGAAAAAGATCTACAACTTCATGAGCAAGCCGGCTGACATGACGCTGATTGGCCCGGCAAAACGGGATATTCTGAAGAAAGACCTTTATTATCACAAAGGCTTTCGAATGGTTGACCTTTTCCATGCCTCGCGCGGATGCATCTATGATTGTTATCCTTGTGCTGTCCGATACCTTGGCGGCCGTGGCTTTCGTCCACGCCCGATCGACAAGGTTGTCGAAGAACTGTCGCAAATGGACAACAACCGCCTTTTCATCGTTGATAACTCTCTTGCACTTGATACGCAATGGGAAAAAGACCTTTTCAAGGCGATGATCCCCCTGAAGAAAAAATGGGTGAGCCATACCATCGAAGATAAAGATGAAGTGCTGGATCTGGCTGCCCAGGCAGGCGCGTGGTATGTGTACCAGGCTGTATTCGATACTTCCGACTACATTAAAAACCGTATCAAACAGTATCATGAATATGGCATTGCGGTTGAAGGAACCGTTTTACTTGGCCTTGACAATCAAACCGAAGATGATATCAAGCGTCTGGTTGATTTCCTCCTCGAAATCGAACTCGATCTTGCTGAGTTCACTGTCCTTGCACCTTTTCCGCATACAAAAGCATATAGCGACCTGCTGAAACAGGGTCGTATTTTCGATACTGATTGGAATCATTACAATGCCGGAAAAGTGGTTTATCACCCTAAACATATGTCGGCTGAACGGCTGGCTGAACTTTACCAGTATGCCTGGGATACTTTCTACAAGGATGAGCCCCAGACGATTAAAATGTTCAACCTGATCAACAAGGTTGTTTCACGCGAAATTGTTGACGGAACCTACACCCCCCGCCGCCGCGATATCGCCGATCTCAGCTTTGGAAAAAAAGTTCCTAAAGTGGCATGAGGATAGGAATGCAAAAAATGCAAGAAAAGAATATATTTACCAATGCAACGGAATGCCGGTATGTTCGTCCGCCTGTCCAACAAAATCCAACCACCTAACCTGATCACTCGCTAATGGAGACCAATCCCGACTTCAATAAATACATGGACCGCTACTACACCTACTCAGGACAATGGGATAGTCCATCGAAATGCGGGTTAAAGGTCATCAACCGCAAAGACGGCAAAACATTGGCCATTGCCACCGAAATTTACCGGCAAAACCCAGGAACACCCGTCACAGAATGGTGCGCCCCGCTTGCAACCCAGGTCATGAACGACCTGCACTGTACCCCCGAACAGTTCATTTTCATAGAACACACGCCTGATTTGAATAGCAAACTTGCATTTTACGGCGAAACCTTCGATCTGGTCAATTTTGATCTGGATGAAAACCGTCTTGTCAATCCCAAATGGTTGCGCCTTTTACCCGAGCAGGTCGATGAAATGATGGAAGTATAATTTCTTCCTATATTTACCTCATGTTTCGCAACAACATCCGGTGCCATTTCCCTTTTTTGTTAACCCTGCTGTTTTTTTTCTTCATTCTTCCGGGTTATGCGCAAAAGGTTCTCAAATCGAGCATCCAGGGCATCGTCCTGGATAAATCCACCCAGGCCCCGCTGTTGGGAGCAACAGTTACCATTGTTGGCTCCAGTCCTTTGCTAGGGACTGTAACCAATGAAGAAGGTCACTTCAGGCTTCCTCCTGTAAAAATCGGTCAGTACCAGCTCCGTGTTACTTTTGTAGGGTATGCCCCCGTTGTCACCGACCCACTCATTGTTGCCAGCGGAAAGGAGACCATGACCACCATATTTATCCAGGAAACCGCTGTAAACGCAGGGGAAGTCGAAATCAGAGGCAACTACCGGAAAAATGAGGCCATCAACAAAATGGCAACAGTAAGCGTACGATCGTTCAGCGTTGATGAAACCTTTCGTTTTGCCGGGAGTTACAACGACCCGGCGCGCATGGCGGCAAATTTCGCAGGTGTTACCAGCGGAATAGACAATCGCAACGACATCATCGTAAGAGGAAATTCCCCTACCGGCATGCAATGGCGCATCGATGACATGGAGATCCCGAACCCGAATCATTTTGCAGCTGTAGGGACGACCGGAGGCCCGGTGACTGTCCTGAACAACAACCTGGTCACAAACTCCGACTTTTTCACAGGAGCCTTTCCTGCTCAGTTTGGAAATACTCTCGCCGGTGTTTTTGACCTGAAAATGAGAATCGGGAATGCCGAAAAAAGGGAATACTGGTTTGAAGTCGGCTGGAATGGACTTGAATTCGGGACCGAAGGCCCATTCAGCAAAAAAAGCCGGGCCTCTTACTTGGTTTCCTACCGCTATTCCCCACTGCAGTTTCTAAGTTTATTCGGAATCAACACAGGTATCGTTCCCAAATACCAGGACCTCAACATCAAGATCAACATACCAACCCGGAAAGCTGGAACATTCACGATTACAGGGATCGGCGGCATCAGCGACATTGAACTCTTTGACAGCCGCAAGGAGCAATCACAATGGCTGTTCTCTGATTACGGCGAGGACCTCACCAACGGATCAAACCTGGGTGTCCTCGGAATTTTCCACCAGGTTTTTCTTAAAAACGGGCTGAGATGGAAAAACATGCTCTACCTGGTTGCCTCAGGGACAAACACAAAAATTGATACTTTCTCATATGTTCAGCAAACGCCATCCTCCTGGGCCGGAGAAGCTTCTTCCGAACTGAAATTCTCGTTCTCATCGATGGTGACTAAAAAATTCTCTCTGAAAAATTCCCTGAACGGAGGTATATACTGGGACTATTATAACATGATCTTTGCTGATAGCATGATGTACAAAGGAGTCTTTCAGGTGAATACGGGTTCACGGGAACGAATGCAGATGCTGCGCGGATTTGCGCAATGGCAGCACATTTTCAGCGAAAGGGTCTCTTCCACTCTGGGTATTTTCACCTCCTGGCTATCGCTGAACAATTCCTGGTCGGCTGAACCCCGGATCGGGTTTGACTGGAACATCAATGCACGCCATTCGATCAATTTTGGTGCCGGCCTTTACAGCCAGATGCAACCAAGGGTCATCTATTTTATCCTTTCGCATCAGCCTTCAGGAGAAGTGATTCAGCCCAACCTTGATCTTGGATTCACCCGAAGCATGCAAATCGCCCTTGGATACAATTTCCTGCTGAACAAAGATCTTCGGTTCAAAACAGAACTCTACTATCAGTATTTATTCGATATTCCTGTCAAAGCCGCCATCCCCTCCTATGCACTCACCAACCAGGGACATGAATTTTTTATCAATCGCCAGTATGCCGACAGCCTCGTCAACCGGGGAACCGGGCAGAATTATGGCCTTGAATTTACATTTGAGCGATTTTTCAGAAACAGTTATTACTTTTTATTTTCAGCATCCTTTTTTAATTCGACATACCGCGGGTACGACCGCGTGGTCCGAAACTCGGCATTCAATGTCAATTATGCATTGAATGCTGCCGGAGGCTATGAATTCATCATGGGAAAAAGAAAATGGGGCGTAATGTCTTTTGGCCTGCGGGCAACCTGGGCAGGAGGAAGCCCCTATGTTCCCTATGATGTGAATGCAACCCTGTCTTCGGGAGAGCCAATTTACAATTGGAACGAGGCTTATGTCCCCCGGTTTCCGGAATACAAACGGATCGCTTTCAGGTTCGGGATCAGGCGTAACCTGCCGGGTTATAACATTGAATTCTTTGTGGATTTACAATACCGGACAAGCTTTACCAATATTTCACTTCAACGGATCGACCCCCAGACTGGGGAAATCAGGGATTTTTTCACAATGGGGTTTTTCCCCATGGGGACCTGGAGGATACAGTTCTAGTTAAAAAACCGTATCTTTGCATATCTTTAAACCTGACAATGAATAAAATCACCCCGCATTCATTCCATATCCCGGTCCTGGGAATTGGATATTCCATTGATACACCGGTCAAAGTAGCTCATTTGGGAATCTCTTCAGTGATATCGCTTGTGGATGACATGCTGATGGAAAAACTCAGGGAGTTCTACAGTAAAAAGTTTAATCTTCCGTTTCAGGCCATTTCCGAGAAAATTGAAGATTTCAGGGCGAAAAGGATTACAGCCTACCTTAACCTCGTTGATAAGCTTGCCAAAGACAAATTTGAAGAACTTAAAACATCGTACGAGCAAAAAACAAGCGATTTTCACAAGTACATTGACATGTTGCACGAATCATCTCAACTGAAACAGAAATTCGTGCAGCTGAAGAGTGATTGGGAACATTTCGATATTAAGCAATGGATCCAGGAAAACCTCTCCATGGGCAGCATCGATGTGAACATCATGACCAAACTGGATAAGGAAAATTATGGCAACCATGAAAAACTTCCGGTAAAATACAACGATGGACATGCGGCACTGCGTGGATTTGTCAACAGCGAACTGAGCTCGTCGGTTGTGTTGTCGGCAGGGATGAGCCCCAGGTTATACAATTATCTCGAAACCTTTGATGAATTCTATCCTGACGAAAATTTCAGGTTGAAGAAAAAAATCACCCTGAAGGTGAGTGATCACAGATCGGCGTTGATCCAGGGAAAGTATCTGGCTAAAAAAGGATTATGGGTTTCTGAATATCGCATCGAATCAGGCCTCAATTGCGGTGGTCATGCATTCCCCACTGCCGGTTTTCTTCTCGGACCGGTTCTTGAGGAGATTAAAACAAACCGGGAAGACCTCATCAGCCAGACCTTTGAATTATTTAAGGTAGCGCTCAAGGCCAAAAACCGCCCTTGTCCCGAAGAACCCCTTGAAACCAAAATCACCGCCCAGGGAGGCGTTGGAACGGCCGAAGAACACCAGTTCCTTTCCGAACATTACCACCTTGATTCTGTTGGCTGGGGTACACCTTTCCTGTTGGTTCCGGAAGTAGTCAATGTGGATAAACAAACACTCGGTCTTTTATGCAATGCCAAAGAGGATGACCTGATCGTTAGCAATATCAGCCCGCTTGGCGTACCATTTAATAACCTGAGAGGGAATACCAAGGACCTTGAAAAAGAGCAATTCATCCAGCGGGATACCCCAGGAACTCCCTGTCCGAAAAAGTATGCCGTACTCAGCGATGAGTTTGAAGGACCGACACTCTGTCTTGCTTCCAGAAAATACCAGAAATTAAAAATTGAGGAATTAAAGGCAAGCAACCTCGCCGGGGATGCATATCAAAAGAAATACAATAAAATTGTTGAAAAGGCTTGCATTTGTGTTGGTCTTGGCACCGCAGCACTTCTGGTAAACAATTTGGAAACAAAAGTTGAAAAGGCGGGTGTTTCAGTTTGTCCTGGCCCCAATATGGCCTATTTTTCCGAAGTGATGACCCTGAAGGAAATGGTGGATCACATTTATGGGAAAATCAATGTGATCAAACGGACAGACCGTCCCCATATGTTCATCAAGGAGCTGACCATCTATATTGACTTTCTGAAAAACAAAATGGACGAAACTGCATGGCCGTGGTCTGAAAAACAGCAGGAATACTTCACTACTTTCAGGGAAAACCTTGGCAAAGGGATTCAATATTATAAGGAACTGATTTCAAATGTAAAACTGAACATCCGGGATAAAAAAGCCAAGTTGATGGCTGACCTTGATAAATATGAAATTCAGTTGAAAAACCTCCCGGCACGGTAGTTCTGAAATAAAAAGTTCACGCAGATTTGCCCAGATTTAATCGCAGATTCTCACAGATTGTTGCTTCATGGCAAATAACCTGTTCATTATTACTCATTAAAATTTATTGTCTGCGCAAATCCGCGCTTAAATCTGCGAAAATCTGTGTGAAATATCCCGAAGGGAGAGAATTTATAACCCATGAGTGAACCACAACCTCTTCAAAAACTCCCACCCCTCTGGCTCATCAAGGTCATTAACACCTTCCGCACTTTCCTGATCCGGGTGAACAAAAAATTATTCCCCGGAAGTGTCGTGCTTTATGAACAGTTTCAATATTTCTGGCTACTACCCTCCATTTATGTTGCAGCAAAACTGGACATTGCCACCCTTCTTAAGGATAAACCATTGACTTCCAACGAGATTGCCGAGCAATTGAACGTTGACCCGACCAACATCTCACGCATTATGCGTGCACTCGCAAGCCAGGGAATCTTTAAGCAAACCCGTGAAGGACGTTTTGCATTAAACAGATTGGCCAACGGCCTGCTGGAGGAATCCGGCTCACTCCGCTATATGATCCTCCACCACCTGGGACCGGTCAACTGGAACTTAATGAGCAACCTGGAGTATGCAGTACGCAGTGGAAATGATGCCTTTACAGATATGTATGGCAAGCCAACCTATGAGTACCTCAAAGACCATCCGAAAGAGTACGCCTTGTTCGACAAATCAATGTCAAACTTGTCTGACCTCAGCATGGCACCCATTCTCAATGCCTATGACTTTTCTGCGTTCAGCAGGATTACCGACATAGGTGGCGGGGAAGGGTATCTCCTGGCCAATATCCTGCATTACCATCCCAACAGCAACGGGATTCTTTTTGATACCCCGGAAGCGCTGGAAAAAGCCCCGGAAATGCTTGCACGCCACCAGGTTGCCCAACGGGTACAAACCGTTGAAGGAGATTTCTTCAATTCCGTTCCCGGATCCTGTGATCTTTATATTCTGAAAAATATCATCCATAACTGGAATGATGAAAAGGCAATACAATTACTGGAGAATATTCATCATGCAATTGGAAGCGATGGCCGGGTGTTGATCATCGAAATGGTGGTACCGGCTGGGAATAAACCTTCGCTGGCTAAATTACTGGATATCCAGATGATGGCAACCATGCCGGGAGGCAAGGAACGATCCTGGAAGGAATACCAGGTATTGCTTGAAAAGTCAGGATTTATCCTGAACCGCATCATCCCTACCATCGCACCACTCAGCCTGATAGAAGCCAGAAAAGTTGGATAAATCTTCCTATTTTTGCAACATGCGAAAATTGTGGTTTATCCTGAAAAAAGAATTTCTGTTGTTGTTCAGGGATATTCCCGGGCTGATCATCCTGTTCCTGATGCCTGCCCTGCTCATTTTTGTAGTGACCCTGGCACAGGAAAACGCGCTGAAAACCCAAAACTCCAAAACCCTATCCTCTTTGCAGACAGGTTAAAAAACAATTTCTCAGAAAAACTTCGCATAAACCTTGATTCCTCGGGCTTTTTTAAGACTGTGGATAAAATCGGTAAGGTCGCTGTAAATGATGCCCAGGCCAGGGAACTTATCAGGCAGGGTGCATACGAGTTTGGCGTGATCCTTTCCTCAGCCGACTCAGCGATCATCCTGCTCATCGACCCTACCTTGCAGGAATCTGTTAAAATTTCCACTAAAAATTCCCTGTACTTCATTATCAAAGGCACACAGACAAAGGAATCCATGAATGATATCGTAGCCAATCTCCCGGGAAACATGCAACCAGTCATCCGGGGAATGATTTCGGAAAAAATGCGGAAACTCCCTCCCATTAAAGAAATTTATGCCCTGAGGGAAAAATCAGCCATTCAGCCCAATGTAATTCAAAACAATGTTCCCGGATTCATTCTGTTTGCGATGTTCTTTATCGTCATCCCATTGGCCGGCAGCCTCATCACCGAGAAAAATGAAGGGAGTTTTCAGCGCCTGCGGTCTCTTCCGGTAAGATTATCCGCTATACTGGGGGGCAAAGTTCTGGCATACCTCGTTGTTTGCCTGCTGCAATTCATCCTGATGATGCTGCTAGGGATCTGGGTGCTGCCAACCTTTTTCGGGTTTCCGGTCTTGCTGCTTGGCAACCAGTATGCTGCAATCATGCTGGCAACTGTTGCTGCTTCCCTTGCCGCCATTGGTTTCGGGATCATCGTCGGTGCCGTGGCGACCACCCATAACCAGGCCGCATTGTTCGGTTCGGTCATGGTTGTCCTGCTGGGGATCATCAGTGGTACATTTCTGCCCATACATATCATGCCGTTATTTATTCAATATGTCAGCTACCTTTCTCCGATTCGCTGGGGCATAGATAATTACCTGAATCTCTTTATCCGTGAAGGCAACATTTCCAGTATCCTGCCCAATACAATCCTGCTGATCCTGTTTTTTGGTTTTGCAATGATCACAAGCATTGCTATTTTTGCAAAACCGAAGTAGAGGAGAAAATTATATTTTCATCCCATGAAAGAGCAAGAAGGATTTGTGGATTATCCTGACCAACAGATGATCCTTTATGTAGAAAAGGATGATGGAAAATACGGACCAATGCAAACAGGTTCATATCTTTCTGCCAATTATATGGAGGATTATATTTATAAGCGAAGGAACCTTGAAATGGGACTGAGAGAGCAACTGATCAACGGCTCGATCAGTCCGGTAAAATATTATATGGTACTCGTTGACCTTTCCCTATCCGAACTGGCTGCCAGGACAAAAATCAGGAAGTCACGGGTTAACAAACATCTTGAACCGAAACATTTCGGAAGTGCCACCACGGCCGAGCTCACCAAATATGCTGCAGTATTCAACATCCCGGTGGCAAATCTGTTCCAGGTTGTTCTCGTAAAGAACGATGGCAATTTCGAATCCAACCTCATCCTGGAAAATAAAGGTGGTAAAATTTCCGTTGATCACAAGCCAACAGGCAGCCCATATATCGTGTTGACAAAAATTGAAGAGAGACCATAGATGATCATAGAGAACTTCAACCATAAAATGGCTGCTCACTGCGAATCGGGGACGATCACCTCCCTGCTGAACCATGGCGGCCTGAACATCACTGAACCCATGGTCTTCGGCATTGCCAGCGGAATCTTTTTCGGTTATTTTCATAAAATGAAGTCCTTTGCATTTCCCACTTTCATTGTCAGGAACAAGCCGGGACAAATGCGCATCAACATTGAAAAACGACTTGGGGTCAGGTTTAAGACCTATGATTTTAAGGATCCGGTCAAAGGACAGCAAACACTTGATCTGCTGCTTCACCAAAACAGACCGACTGCCGCCCAGGTGGATTTCTTTTATATGGATTATGTTCCGTCTTGGGAACGCGTCCACATAAACGTTCATTTTCTGGTGGTAGCAGGCAAAGAAAATAACAGGTATATCATCAGTGATGCCTATTTCCCAAAAATGGTGGAACTGGATGCGGTTTCACTGGAAAAAGGACGATTTGCAGCCGGGAACATGTCACCCAAAGGCTTTATCTTTCATCTTGACAAATTACCTTCCGAAATTGATTACCATAAGGCCATTACAAAAGGAATTAAAAAAGCTTGTTTTTACATGTTGAGCATCCCCATTCCTTTCCTTGGAATAAAAGGAATGCGTATGTTTGCCAAAAAGGTCGTGGAATGGCCGCAATTCGCAAGGGATACAGAACATTTATCGCATGAAATAATGAAAATCAACATCCTGCTGGAAGATCAGGGAACCGGTGGGGCAGGTTTTCGTTTCATGTATGCAACTTTCCTTCAGCAGGCAGCTGCAATGATCAGTAAACCTGAACTGAAAGAACTTTCAGGCGAATTAATGGAAATCGGCGACGGATGGAGAGAAATTTCCCTCTTTTCTGCGCGTATCGGAAAAAACCGGGATCTTGGCCCGGCCAAACTGAAACAATTGAGTGAAATGATCTACGACCGGGCCGATGTTGAAGAACGATTTTTTAAATCCCTGTCGCGTGTGATTAAATAACGGAATACTAAAATCTAATATATGTCAGAATCATTGGCGGATCTGAAACTTGATATTAAAAAACTGATAATCATAACATTGGGAATCGACCAGGTTGACCCGAAAGATGTAGATGATGAAAAACCACTTTTCGGAGGAGATAATGCACTTACACTTGATTCTGTTGATGCCATTGAAATCATCATGGCAATCCAGCGGACCTACGGCATCCGGATTGCCGACCAAAACACGGCAAGGCAGGTGATCGGTTCCATCAATTCCATAGCCCGGTTTATTTCTGAACAACAGTCAAATTCAACATGACGCTCGGGCGGCAGCGACAGGATTTCGGCGCCCTCCAGCAGGCCCCGCATGTCCTTTTCCACCACCCCGGTGAACAGGGGGGCGAATTGCAGTTGC
>CAIVAT010000164.1 GCA_903903985.1 uncultured Bacteroidales bacterium
ATTTATGGGGTGGCTTCGTGATTTTTCATTTGGCGAAAATACGATGGCGCTGGCCGGTGTGGCCGCAGCCATTACGGTTCTGATTGCAGTGATCGCTGCGGTTGCGGGCTATATTGACAACTATTTTACTGAAAGTGTAGCTCAAAACGTTGCAAATGATTTGCGCCAGAAACTTTACCATCATCTTCACCGCCTTTCGTTGAGATATTATGACACACACAAAATTGGCAACCTGCTTAGCACCATTACATCTGATGTGAGCACCGTGCAGAGTTTTGCTTCAACCGCACTGCTTAGCATCCTCATTGATTCGCTCACAATCGTGGGTATGGTTGGGGTCATGCTATATCTGAATTTTGACTTTGCGCTTGTTGCTGTTGGCGTGACACCCTTCCTTTTACTTTTTGTTGCACGTTTCAAGAAGGCGGTAAAGAAGGCCACACATGAGGTGAGAATACATCAGAGCGATATCCTTGCCGTTGTACAGCAGGGGTTGGAATCAGTGCGATCGGTCAAAGCATTCGGCAGGCAGGATATGGAGGAGGGACGTCTCAGGGAGGCCAGCATGGAGACCGTACAGGCAGCGCTTAAGGCAAGACGTGTCAAATCTCTGCTTTCACCTATTGTATCTGTTACCGTTGCATTCTGTGTGGCTTTTGTCCTCTGGCGCGGGGCTGGCCTGATCCTCCGCGATGCGATGACCATCGGCGCCCTCACTGTGTTTCTTTCGTATCTCAGCAAATTTTTTAAACCGGTGCAGGATCTTGCGAAGATGACCAACGTCATCGCTCAGGCTGCAGTGGGCCTGGAACGTATCCAGGCTATCCTCGGGGCTGATACGATCATTCCTCAAAAAGCAGGCGCACTAAGCCCGGCCAAATTAAAGGGCGAGATTGTTTTCGAGCATGTTGCCTTTGCCTACGATCCTGCCTCTCCTGTGCTTCGCGATATCAACCTCACGATTAAACCCGGCCAGCGAATCGGTGTTTGCGGGCCGACCGGCGGTGGCAAGTCCACTGTTTTGAGCCTGATCCCGCGATATTACGACCCTACTTCCGGACAGGTTCTGATCGACGGAGTGGATGTGACCAATTACAAACTGGACCTGCTTCGTGAGCAAATTGGATTCGTTTTGCAGGAAACGGTCCTGTTTGCAGGCAGCATACGTGACAATATAGCTTATGGAAGGCCGGATGCGTCACCCGGGGAAATTATGGAAGCCGCCGGGATGGCCAATGCAGATGAGTTTATCATGCAGATGCCGAACGGCTATGACTCTCTTGTCGGTGAACGCGGACTGACGCTCTCGGGCGGTCAGCGACAGCGCATCGGTATTGCCAGGGCCATCGTACGCAACGCACCCATCCTCATTCTTGATGAGCCAACCGCCGCCCTGGACACTGAATCGGAAAAATCAGTCATGGAAGCTTTGGAACGCCTGATGAAAGGCCGCACCGTCATCACCATTGCACATCGTTTAAGCACCATTCGCGATGCCGATAAAATTGTCGTTTTAAAAGGCGGTTATATTGCAGAAGAAGGCACGCACGAAGAACTCATCAGGAATAATAAAATTTACGCAGAACTTTATCAGATACAGGCCGGAACCAGGCCTGAGCTTAACTCAACCCAGGGTGTCACCGGTTCAGGAATGGAGGCCTTTTCCTCTTCATAACCGGATATTTGTTAATATTTTAATCACAATTCAAAACCAGTATTTCCAATGTCAATACGCACTCTCATTGTTCTCCCGGATGAATCCCCGAAACCCTTCCTCGATGCGATCAATGCTGCGAAGAAATCACTTCAGGTCAAAATGTTTGTTTTTTCCGACCCTGTTTTGCTCAATACCGTTGTTGCCGCTCACCAACGGGGAGTGAAAGTCCGCGTAATGCTTAATGCGGCCCGGCGAGACGGGGAAGATGATAACAAGGAGGTGAGAAAAGCGCTTGAACTCGCAGGAATAGAAGTGAAGGACAGCAATCCCGGCTTTGGCATCACACACGAGAAATCGATGGTAGTGGATGAAAACATCGCCTATGTGAAATCACTTAACTGGGCAACACAGAATCTTACCGAAACCCGCGATTACGCCATCACCACGACCCATCCCCACGGAGTCGGCGAAGTTATCGCCTGCTTCGATGCTGACTGGAACCGTCAGGAATTCAAACCCGGTTTTAGCGCCCATATGATCTGGTGCCCTGCAAACGGCCGTGAACGCATAGCACAGTTTATTGATAATACAAAGTATACCCTCTTTATCCAGAATGAACGTTACCAGGATATGGTGATCATTGAACGTCTCGTTCGTGCCTGTGAACGAGGCGTGAAAATCCATCTCATGGCCCGCCCTCCGCATTCACTGAAAAAGGAAAAAATCATTGAGGGGGTCGGGGGCTTGCGAATTATGGATGATGTTGGGATCAGGATTCACAAACTGAAACATCTGAAACTGCATGGTAAAATGCTGCTGGCAGATGGCCTGCATGCTATTGTAGGTTCTATCAACCTCGCTCCCGGCAGTTTTGACGACAGGCGGGAACTGGCTATTGAAGTGCATGATGAGGATATCGTTGAGCGGCTTCACAGTATCGCAAGCCATGATTGGGAACATTCGTACCCGCTCGATCTCACCGACGAGGGATTGTTCACCGATCTCGAAGAACATGGACAGGGCGGTGCTGAGAAACTTGTACTCAGAATGGACGATGAGCATGCAAAAAAGCATAAATTTTAAATCCTGTTAAAACCCTTTACAGATTAAGCCTGAGAGATAAATTATTTAATTTAATATTCATATAGACATAAAATTATGGCACTGCACGAAAAAGAAAAGATCATTGCGAAGATGGACGAAGATATTTATACTTCAACCGATTTAAGGATAAGTATCCCAAAATACAGGATTCCAGAAAAAGACAGCAGGAGCGAAGATGTATATTCAATCATTCATGATGAACTCATGATAGACGGAAACTCAAGATTGAATCTTGCAACATTCTGTTCAACCTGGCTTGATTCAGAGATCCATAAATTAATGGATGAATGCCTGGATAAAAATATGATAGATAAGGATGAGTATCCTCAGACTGCTGCCATTGAAGAACGATGTGTGCACATGATGGCCGACCTGTGGAACGCCCCTAAAAGTAAAAACACAATAGGTTGTTCTACTACAGGCTCAAGCGAAGCAGCCATGTGCGGCGGACTGGCGATGAAATGGCGCTGGCGTGAAAAGATGAAAGCTGCAGGTAAGGAGGCTTTGAAACCAAATTTAATAACGGGTCCTGTACAGGTGTGCTGGGAAAAATTCGCGAGGTATTTTGATGTGGAATTAAGGCAGATTCCAATGGAACACGGGCGATTGCTGATGAATGCGGAGGAAGTTCTGAAACGTTGTGACGAAAATACAATCGGCGTTGTTCCAACTCTTGGTGTTACGTTTACCTGCCAGTACGAAGATGTAAAATCAATCAGTGAAGCCCTGGATGGTCTTCAAAAAACAAAAGGGCTGGATATCCCTATCCATGTAGATGCAGCCAGCGGAGGTTTTGTTGCTCCGTTCCTTCAACCTGAGCTTGTATGGGATTTTCGTTTGCCCAGGGTGAGATCTATTAATACTTCAGGACATAAATTCGGGCTGTCACCTCTTGGAGTGGGCTGGGTGATCTGGCGTGAGAAATCAGATTTGCCTGAAGGATTGGTTTTCAATGTAAACTACCTGGGAGGCAATATGCCGACTTTCGCACTTAATTTTTCAAGACCCGGTGGACAGATCGTTGCACAGTATTACAATTTCCTGCGCCTGGGCAAAGACGGATACAGGAGGATACAGCAGGCCTGCGCCGATCATGCAACATATATAGCCCGTAAAATGGAAAAAATGAAAATTTTTGACATTATTTATGACGGACAGGGAGCTCTTCCCGGAGCATGCTGGACTTTGAAAAAAGATGCTGATCCCGGTTTTTCACTTTATGACCTGTCTGATCGTATGCGCAGCAGGGGTTGGCAGATTGCCTCTTATTCCATGCCTGAAAATTGTGAAGATCTTGTTGTACAAAGGGTTTTGATCCGCCATGGTTTCAGCCGTGATATGGCAGATCTTTTAATTGCTGATTTTGAGAGGGCCCTCGAATGGTTTGCGAAACATCCGGTTAATAATTCGAAAGGAATTGAGGAGGCTAAAGTTTTTAATCATAATTAGTTCACAATGTTAATCTAAGAAATTTATCATGGAACCGACAAAAAAGAGCAATATGACAACCACCCGTCTTGTTTTTATGACAGGTGCAGCTGTATTCAGCCTTCGTGGATTATCCTTTATGGCCATAGAGGAATTAACAATGTTTTTCTATGTCTTATTCGGGACGGTGCTGTTCCTGATACCGGCATCGATGGTTTCGGCTGAACTGGGCGGGGCTTTCGGATCCACCGGAGGCGGTGTGTATACCTGGGTGAAAGAAGCCTTCCATAAAAAGCTGGGGTTTCTTGCCATCTGGCTCCAATGGATACAGAATGTGGTATATTACCCTATCCTGCTTGGGTTTGCTGCTGCCATCATTGCCTATATGATCGGGAAGCCTGAGTTAAGCAACAATGGAACTTATGTCGGAATTTTCTGCATCGTTGTGTACTGGATATCCACACTGATTACCCTGAATGGCACCCAGCTGATGTCAAAAATTGCAAGTTATGGATTTCTGCTCGGAACAGTTATTCCCGGGGCTGTATTGATTATTTTCACAATTATATACATGATACAGGGTAATCCCATGGCCTTTTTGCATCCTTCCTCGGTTGATACAACATCTGCATATCTTTTAAACGGGATCAGCCATCCGCGGTGGTTCCCACATATTACAAGCCTGGATAATGTCACTTTCCTTGCAGCTGTAATATTGATATTTGCCGGGATTGAAGTCCAGGCAGTCCATGCCAATGAATTGAAAAACCCTTCAAAACAGTTTCCGAAAGTTCTTCTTTTTGCTGCTGCACTGATCTTCTTTTTACAGATATTAGGTTCCCTTGCAATTTCGATAGTTTTACCAGAAAGCAAGATGACGTTGCAATCGGGTCTCATGCAGGCCTTTGAAAATATTTTTGTGAGTATGGGCCTGAAATGGTTGCTCCCTGTAGTATGTATACTGATGGCATTCGGGGTTTTAGGCAGCGTGATTTCATGGATTGCAGGCCCCAGCCGTGGTTTGCTATGGACCGCGAAGGATGGATTGCTGCCTGCCGGTCTTGCAAAAGTGAATAAAAAAGGCATACAGCAGAATATCCTCATGGTGCAGGGTCTGATCGTAACACTTCTGTCATCCATTTATTTTATCATACCTAATGTTGGTGTTGCTTTCTTCCTGCTGGGTGCTTTAACTATCGGACTTTACCTGATAATGTATATGCTTATGTATGCCGCAGGTATTAAATTGCGATACTCCCAGCCCGACCTCGTCCGTTCTTATAAAGTTCCAGGCGGGAATAACGGCATGTGGGCGATTGCGGGTATCGGGTTCCTGGCTGTATTGTTTGCCTTTATCGTATCCTTTTTCCCGCCTTCGCAGCTGCCTGTTGGAAGTCCGTTGGAATATGTTTGTTTGGTAGCCGGAGGAACAATCCTCTTTACAATACTGCCATTCCTGATTACCATCGGGAAAAAGTAAGTCATGATAATACTCAAGGGATTGCTTAAATTATTGCGGTCCACAGGGTAATCTGAAATAAAGAAAAAAATGGCTGATATTTTATTCCGTGACCACCATCTTTCTGGTCTGGATAAAACCGTCACACCTCATTTGTACGAAATAAATCCCTGGAGGATAAATTTCGTTGTTGACTGAAAACCGAACTGTATAATCGCCGGGCTGCCTTTCTTCGTTCACAGGGTTTGCAATTTCAATTCCAAGCTGATTATAAACTTTAACCGTCACAAACGCGTTTCTTTTCAACTGGTATCGGATTACGGTGGAAGCGCTGAATGGGTTGGGGGAGTTTTGCGACAGGTTGAAATCAGCTGATGAAAAGTTGATGGTGCTGATGCCTGTATAAAGGAAGGCAACCTCATCGGACCAGGGGCTCCATTTTAAATTATCATCCCTGTACTTTACCCTGTACCAGTATGGTGTGTTATGGGTGAGAATGCTGTCGGGCACTACAAGTGAATCGAGAACGATACCTGCATTTTTATTGATGGGGAAAAAGTCAGGCGACCCTGTATTCTCAAAAATATCTTCCCTGTCGCGGAGCTTTTTCAGGACCGGATTGCCATAGTTCCCCTGGGTGGCAGTAACCTCAAACCATGACGACATGCAGGAATCCGAGCCTGCCATGGGGGAAGCTGAAAGGATTATGGGATTGGTTGAAGTAACCTGATTGGCCACAGGTTTCAGAGGAGCCGGCTGGTTCATCCTAAAGTGCCAGGTAGCAAGTACCTGGTGAAGGGGATGCTCGGGTTTACCCATTGTATAGGTTTCGGCCACGTACGATTTGTCATCAACATTGATATCCATAATGACATAGTTGTAATCATCGACGGTTTCCTGGATTTCCGGGTAATCAACCGAACCTGAAAAATACCTGGTTAGCTCGGCTCCCCCTCCGCCTGCAAGGACCGTGCGGAAGTCATGCATCACAGTGTTCTGGGAGTTGGTATCTACGATTGCTCCTTTTTCAAAATCGTGGGCATGGCCGTAAGAATACTGAACCATTTTATAAAACTTCACGAACTCTCTGTAAAAGACAATATCAACCGAATCGTTGTTCCCTTCTGTCCAGATCTCCGTATGCCAGGGGTGGTGGGCGAAAGTGAAAACGAGGTTTATCCCCGGATCGGCATCTGATTCAGTCAGGACTTTGTTCAGCCATGTTTTTTGTATGGGTGCGCCGATGATTTTTTCATTGCTGTTAAGTACCACGAATTTGCATCCGGCGATCTCAAAGGAATAAAACCTTTCATTATAGGCCGTCCTGGCAACCGCAGAATCGGTGAAATCCTCGTACTTCATGTAATCAAAATAAAATGCCGATTCGTGTTCATGGTTGCCGATGGCGACCATAAAGGGCAGGGAACAGGAAAGATTCGCGATCTTATTAAAATATTCGGTCTGGAAACGGTCGATGTCCCTGCCGGTCCACACTATATCTCCTGTATGCATGAC
>CAIVAT010000165.1 GCA_903903985.1 uncultured Bacteroidales bacterium
AATATCCTGAAACAGTTTCTTAATTTCGAAACTATTTTGATTTTATTTATGTATAAATTTTTACTTCTCATTATTTTCCTCCTTTACTTTAATTGTTAAAAATTTTCTAAAGGGCTTGTTTTATCTGCATGTATTCCTAAACAAACATCGCGAAATCCTTTATGTAAATTGGAGAAAAGGGAGAAAGTTACAGTAATCCGATATTTATATATTGAGTTTTAATAGGCACCCGAAAGGTACATAAATTTTAGGTAAAAGTCAAGGAATTTAACAAAATATAAATCTCAAACAGGACCTGTTCTAAAATTTTCTCCATGGCTCTCTGTGTATTATCTCGGTGGTTCTCTGTGTAATAATTTCCATGGAGTTTCACTGCGAAGACACAGAGAAACACGGTGTAAAATGTAAATCTGAAATCGTAAATCAAACTACGTCCACTGCGCAATAAAAAAGATACAACCGGCGCAAGGGTATCGTCTTTTTGGCATCTTTGCTTATATTTGTACTCAAATCAAAGTCAATATGCCACTAAAATGCGGAATCATCGGTTTATCCGGTTCAGGGAAAACAACCTTATTCAATTGTATTTCGAATAACCGCGCGGAAACGCATGCGGCAACCTTTTCAGGCACCAAATCGAACCTGGGGGTGATGAATGTGCCGGACGCGCGTTTACTGGCCATCGACCAGATCATCAAGTCGGTGAAAGTCGTTCAGACCACCATTGAAATGGTTGACATCCCCGGTCTTTCAAAAGGCGGTAGCCAGACCGAAGGCAATAAATTTCTTTCCGATATCCGCAACGTGGATGCGCTGATCCATGTGATCCGTTGTTTTGACGATCCTCAACTCCCCCACCTGGAAGGTTCGGTCAATGCGGTACGCGACCGGGAGATCGTTGACCTTGAACTGCAGATCAAAGACCTTGAATCGGTTGAGAAAAAAATCGGAAGGATGGAAAAGATGCTCAAAGCCGGCGATAAAGATGCAAAACATGGTCTGGATGTGCTTCATGTTTTGAAATCGCATCTCGAATCGTTCCAGTCTGCACGTACCGCGCCGATTTCAGTTGATGAGCAGCGGTTCATGGAAGACATGTTTTTATTGAGCGACAAACCGGTGATGTACGTATGCAATGTGGGCGATGACGCTGCAACAAACGGGAACGACTATACTGTGAAATTCATCGAATCGGTGAAAGACCAGGATGCAGCAGTGCTCGTGATCGCGGCAAAAATGGAATCAGAAATAGCAGAACTTGACAGTGAAGAGGACCGGCTTGCCTTCCTGGCCGATGCCGGGTTAAAGGAACCGGGGGTCAACCGGTTGGTGCGTGCAGCATTTCACCTGCTCGACCTCCAGTGCTTCTTCACGGCCGGCCCTAAGGAGGTACGTGCCTGGACCATTAAAAAAGGGATGACCGCACCTCAGGCTGCCGGTGTAATCCACAGCGACCTTGAACGCGGATTTATCAGGGCGGAAGTGATGAAATACGATGACTTTATGCGCCTTGGTTCCGAACATGCGTGCAAGGAGCATGGTAAACTCATGATCGAAGGGAAGAATTATATTGTGGGCGACGGGGATATTTTACACATCAGGTTTAATGTATAAGGCATCCCATGTCAAAATGTAAATTGCAAAATGCAAAATGAAATATGTAAAATTGACATTCCCATCTTCCTAATTTATCAAGTGTGTCACGAATAGAAGAAATCCTTGAAAAAGCCATTTTCACCAAAGATGATCTTCTTTATCTGCTGAATTCAGCCGACAAGGAGCGCCTGTCCCTGTTTGAGAAGGCCAAAGAAGTTAAAGCAGCTTTTGTAGGCAAAAAAGTCTATTTCAGAGGATTGATCGAATATTCCAATTACTGTAAAAAAAATTGTTACTACTGCGGCATCAGGGCAGGGAACAGCCGCTACATCAGGTACCGCATGACCGATGTGGAAGTGCTTGAGGCTGTGGATTATGCTTATAAGAACGATTATGCATCCATTGTGATTCAATCGGGTGAACAAACCAACAAAGCGTTCATTGCCAGGATAGAATCACTGCTAAAGAGAATTCATGGGCAAACCAACGGGAAAATCCATGTAACGCTTTCCCTGGGTGAACAGAGCGAGGCCACTTACCGGCGTTGGTTTGAAGCAGGGGCCCACAGGTATCTGCTTCGCATCGAAGTATCAAATCCTTCTTTATACCTGAAACTTCATCCGAACAACCTGAGCCACGATTACAATCATCGGCTCGAGGCCTTGAGAACCTTGAGGAAAACCGGATACCAGGTTGGCACCGGGGTGATGATCGGCTTACCGTTTCAAACCCTGTCAGACCTCGCTGACGATCTGTTGTTTTTCCGCGAATTCGACATCGACATGGCCGGGATGGGACCATACATTGAGCATGCCGATACCCCCCTTTACCAATACCGGAATGAACTGCTGCCGCTGAAAAGCCGTTTTGACCTTTCCTTGAAAATGGTTGCCATTTTAAGGATCATGATGAAAAATATCAACATTGCCGCTACAACAGCTATGCAAACCATTGACCCCCATGGGCGTGAAAAGGCGCTGATGGTTGGCGCCAATGTGATCATGCCCAACCTGACCCCGGTGAAATATCGACAGGATTATCTCCTGTACGAAAATAAGCCCTGCCTCGATGAAGAAGCAGAGGAGTGCAAAAGCTGCCTTGAAGCACGCATCCATATGGCGGGAGATACCATCGGGTACGGGGAATGGGGAGATTCAAGGCATTACTTGGAGAGACCACCGTAAGTGCAAATCACTAATGTATCAAGCATAATATTGTAAGGGAAACACCTACAAGAAAATCAGACTTTATCCTTACATTTATTTCTGTTTTCCTTACAGTAAAAGGCAAAATAAATAACCATTTTTGTATTGTACTATCAGGATTCGCATAAAATGTTATGCTGAGTTAACCGCTTATGGTTTCATATGATCAAATATTAAATATTATCTGAAATTTAAAACACTCATTATGAGGCACAAGGTTCTGGTTATTGACGATGAGGAAATCATGAGGAAAATTCTGACATCATTACTTACAGAAAAGGATTATGAGGTGGAAGCTGTGGAAAGTGCTGAAAAAGCCTTTGAATGGCTCGGGGAGAATCTTCCCGACCTTGTAATATGTGATATTCAGATGCAACCGATGGATGGTTATAGTTTTCTTAAAAAATTTCGCAGCGGGGTTTACACCGAAAATACTCCCGTGATCATGCTTTCAGGTGTTGAGGAAAAAAAGGACCGCGTTAAATGTTATCGTTACGGTGCACAGGATTTTCTCAGCAAACCATTCAACAGGGATGAATTATATGAGCTGATATCAAAAAATCTCGATCCGATATATTACAAGCATGATCAGGACAATAATCATAAAGGACTGAATGACAATCAACAGGAGAAAAAACAGATTCTTGTCATTGATGATGACCTGACCATCCGTTTGATTCTGAAACACTTTTTATCAAAAACCTATAAAGTTGAAGCCTTGGGAGACGGCAGAGCAGCGCTGGAATGGCTTGAACGGAAAGCTCCCCCTGACCTGGTTATATGCGATATTGACATGAGGCCGATGAAAGGTGATGAATTTCTTGAGAAATTTCACCAACGCGGATATACGAAACATACACCAGTCATCATGCTGGCCGGCGAGGAGAGGACCCAGTACCGGGTTGATTGCTACCATCGCGGGGCACAGGATTTCCTTTCCAAACCCTTTAATCCTGAAGAACTCGAAGAGGTGATTAAAAAAAACCTGTTCCCGGTCAACTGGTCACGGAAGTGGTAGACCAATGCCTGACCGATATCTCTTTATCAATCATGAGTGACACATTTAACAGAAGCCGGCCAAATGGAAAATACAGTATCAGTTCTTTACATCGGAGTCTCTCCTGCAGTTATTGAAAAGCTCACATCCCACGATGAAATTGAGATGATCAATCACCGGAATTTACAATCCGCTGAAAATCACCTGAAAACCGGTCAAAAGCCTGATGCGATCCTGTGCGACCGGTATCTTTCATCGGGCGGTGATGGAATTGAGTATTACGATGTCCTTCGTAAAAACCCCGAATTCAAAAGCATTTCGTTTATTTTGCTCTCTGATGAATTCAGGGAAAAGGAGTATCAGGTTGCAATAAAAAAAGGTGTGGATGATTACTATGTTTTTCCTGATCCAACAGGCGAAGCCCTTCTGAACAGGGTCAGGTTTTTGCGTGAATATCATCTTAAATATCCTGTTGAACCGCCGGTATTTGCCCCGGATGTTGATTATAAAATGCCATGGTCGAAACGGCTGTTTGACATTGTTGTCGCCTCCACTGCATTGGTTCTACTCTCCCCGCTCCTCTTGCTTGTTATTATCGCCATCAGGCTTGAATCGAAAGGGAAAGTTTATTATTCATCGAGACGATTCGGGCGCAAGGAATGGTTTGATTTTTACAAGCTCAGGTCCATGCGGATAGGCGCAGAAGATGACCTGCATAAACTGGCGATCGAGAAAAATCAGTATTCCAGTGCCCAGAAACAATCCGGGGTTCAAACATCCATCGACTATTCGATACCCTGCCCGGAGTGTTCAAAATTGCCGGAAGGGGAGTATTGTTCTCCCCCCAAGGATGGCGATGTTCACAAAATATGCGACTATTGGTTCAACGAACAAACAAGGGCTATCAACAAGGCCATCTTTATAAAAATACAAGATGACCCCCGCGTAACGCGGGTCGGCAAATTCATCCGGAAAACCAGTATTGATGAATTGCCCCAGCTGATCAATGTAATTAAGGGCGATATGTCCATCGTGGGGAACCGTCCTTTGCCCAACCATGAGGTTGAATTTCTTTTAACCGATAAGAACCCTGACAAGGACAACAAGACTCCCATGATGCGGGTTCTTGCCCCGGCAGGAATCACAGGTCTTTGGCAAGTTGAACTGAGGGGAAAAGGCGGTGATATGTCAAAAGAAGAACGTTTACAGTACGACCTGGTATATTATACCGAACATATGATTGATGGAAAATACTCTTTCTGGTACGATTTCACGTTAATACTAAAAACATTTCGCGCACTGTTTCAAAAAAGTTCGGTATAGACTGCTCAGCTGCCCTTCAGGAATAATTGTCAAACAGCCAGAGTCAGATGAATGAGAATATCAGCATGCAGCAATTATTTATTCTATAGCCAATGGAACTTCCGCTTGTTTCAATTATCACCATCAATTATGATCATCCCGAAGTAACTTGCGAACTTCTCTCCTCCTTGCGTAAAATCACCTATCCGAATGTTGAGGTTATTGTGGTGGATAATGCCTCGCCCCATGACGACCCGGCTTGTATCAAGGAACAATTTCCTGAAATCATCTTCATCCAAAGCAAGGAAAATCTTGGATTTGCAGGTGGAAACAACCTCGGAATCAGGGTGTCCAAAGGGAAATATATCCTTTTGTTAAACAATGACACCGAAGTTGATCCGGGATTTTTGGAGCCGCTGGTGACAAAGATGGAAGCAAATCCCAAAATCGGTGCAGTAAGTCCCAAAATCAAATATTTTCATTCGCCTGATACCCTGCAGTTTACAGGTATTACTGAGTTTAATCCCTACACAATCCGTAACCGCGGACTTGGTTTTGGCGTAAAAGATACGGGGCAGTTTGAACAGGATGCACTCACTGCCTATTGTCACGGGGCAGCAATGATAATCCCCGCTAAGGTAATGCAAGAAGTTGGACTTATGGCTGAATGTTATTTCCTTTATTATGAAGAACATGACTTCGGGGCCAGGATCAGACGGGCGGGATACCAGTTGTGGTACGTTCACAATTCGCTGGTGTTGCATAAGGAATCAGTTTCAACCGGAAAGTTAAGTCCGTTAAAGACCTATTATATGAACCGTTCAAGGTTAATTTTTCTCAGGCGGAATATATCCGGGCCCACATTTTTTATTGCAGTGTTATACCAGATGATGATCGCCATGCCAAAAAACGCCCTGACATTTCTGCTGAAAGGTGCTCCTGAACATTTCAAAGCTTACCAGAGGGCGGTGACCTGGAATCTGAAAGATATGGTTTCAAAAAATATTCACCAGGATCCGGCCTTTTAACGTTTGTTTATGACGATCCATATCAATGAAAGATGAATCAGACTTTGCAGGGTTCAGAAACTAAATTGGCCAGCCAGACGCCCCTTGCGGAACAACATTGTTTCAAAAGTGAATATTAGTATATTTGCGCGATATGAGACGTTTTTGTACAGTTTTCCTTTTATGCTGCCATTGCCTGCTCCTTGTTTCCATCGGGGTTGGTCAAACGGCTCGCCACTATAGCATCGAGAAGGATGACATCAGTACCTTGATTCCTCCACTGGCTGTCCTTATTGATTCAGCGATCGCCCATAACCCCGGGTTAAAATCCAAAGACCTTTCAGTCATGGTGAACAGATATGCCCTCCAGGCTTTCATCAATTCCTGGTCAAAAAACCTCAGTGTCTCTGCTGATGTCAGGTATGGTACCTTCACCAACTATGCAACTGATGCATTAACCAACTTAGCTGTTTCAACCAATAAAAGTGAATTCAGGTATGGCATTGGCGGCACTGTCAAATTTATGATTGCTGATGTTCTTGACCGGAAGAACCAGATCAGGATGGCCAAAACTGAAATTGATATTGCCCGCAGCGATTATGAGGAGAAACAAATTGAATTAAGAAAAATCGTCATCCAGCAGTATAATGACCTTATTCTCAGGCAACGGTTGATGAAACTGGCAGCGAAAAATCTGGAAACCGTTAAAATCAACATGCAAATGGCGGAAAAGGAGTTTTTGAATGGCGTTATTCCTTTGACCGAATACACCAACATTTCGGCCGGTGTTGCGAATACAGAAGCCGGTTTTGAAAATGCACGCATGGACTTTTTAAATGCCTATATGATCCTCGAAGAAATTGTTGGCATGAAATTCAACATCGTTAATACCATACCAGAGAATTATGAACGTAATTGAAATTTTACGACTCCTCAGAAGGCATCTGGTGCTGTTGCTGTTGACACCTTTTTTAATGGTCTTACTGGTGATTTTTTTTACCAGAAAGCCAACCTATGTTTATTCCTCTGAAACCATTCTCTATACCGGCATCGCATCCGGTTCGAGTGTGGAAATGGATAAATCATTCAGTTTCTTTGCCAACAATACGGCCTTTGACAACCTGATCAATGTGATCAAATCAAGAGAAACAGAGCAGGAGGTGGCGATCAGGTTACTTGCTCAGCACCTGATGCTTCCGGAGGCTGACCCAACATACATTTCACGCCAGTCGCTTATCAATCTCCGGACTATAACTCCTGCCTATATCTATAAACTCGTTGTAAAAAATGGAAAGTCAACACGGACCATTGGCGGGACTGGAACCCGAGCCAAAAGACCAACGGTAAAAACAGATACAACGGGTGATTCATTATCGGTTAAGGAGACATTTTCGTTCAGTAGTCTGGATACTACTAAAACAGTTGAACTACTGCCTTCTTCAATCGACCCCGTTGCATATGAACAGACTGTTCATAATCTCAAAAATTACATGGCCAGCAGTGATACGAATTTCGTATATAAATTACTCAATTTCAGCCACCCTCGCTATTCATTGAATGCAATAGCCACTGTTTCAGTGCAAAGAATTGGAAGCAGTGACCTTGTAAAATTGAAATACGATTCCGATGATCCGGGTATATGCAGGCAAACACTTGCACTGGTCACCGATGTTTGTATCGAAAACTATAAAAATATCAAGGAAAACCGTTCCGATGCCGTGGTAAAATATTTTGAATTCCAGGTTAAGCAAGCTGCCATCAGGCTGAAGATTGGTGAAGATAAACTGTTAAAATTCAATGAGGATCACAACATTATCAATTATTACGAGCAAAGTAAGGCCGTTGCAATCGTGAAGGAAGACCTGGATGTGAATTATAATAATAAACGAATTGAACTTGCCGGTGCAAAGGCTGCCATCAAGCGGATAGAAGAAAAAC
This sequence comes from uncultured Bacteroidales bacterium, assembly GCA_903903985.1. GTDB lineage: Bacteria > Bacteroidota > Bacteroidia > Bacteroidales > FEN-979 > CAIVAT01. The sequence continues at coordinate 8,046 of CAIVAT010000165.1, forward strand.
TGGGCAATCAGCAGCAGGTTCAGCTAAGCAGTGCAGCCCTTATTGAAAAACGCAATCAACTCGGAGACATCAATTCAAAAATTGCCAATATAGAAACCATTGGGTATGCGGATAGCACAAATGATCAGGCGCTGGTAAATTTAAAAATAAAGGCCGAAAAACTTAAAGATGAATTGCGAACCGCTGTCACTAACTTATACAGTGCCGGCAATACGGCCGAAGGATTACCCCTTGCTTCACTGCTCACTGACTGGCTTAAAAATGTCATTCAATATGAAGAGACCAAGGCTGGCCTTGAAGTGCTTGGCGAACGCATCATTGAGTTCCAGAAACAATATGCCATTTATGCGCCTGCCGGGGCAAACATCAAACGTATTGAGCGCGAAATAAATGTTGCGGAGCAGGAGTTTCTTGAATTGTTGCATGGACTGAACCTGGCCAAACTTAAAATGCAGGATGCGGAGCTCTCTTCGAGCATTAAAACAGTTGATCCTCCGTTCTTCCCGCTATCGCCAAATCCAACAAAACGTAAACTATTGGTTTTGGTTGCTGCCGTGTTTGGCTTTATAATTGTTCTGGCTACCATTCTGGCTTTGGAGTATTTTGATGAAACATTGCGCAATCCGAAAAAAGCCGCCAAAATTCTTCATCTAAACCCGGTTGGAATATTTCCCAAGATCTACATGAATACCGGCTCTCTCAATTTCCTTTTTGTTGTGAACCGCCTGCTGGAAATGATTATACAGCATATCGGCCTGTATCAAAAAAATAAAAACGCCGGCGATGGCACACGTACACTTTTGTTTTTCAGCACCTTGAGTACTGAGGGCAAAACCGTGGTGGCAGGAAATATCGCACTCAAACTCAAAAAACAGGGTAAAAAAGTGCTTGTTCTCAATTATGCCCATGAATCGCTGCATAATACTGAAATCTCCCAGCTTGGATATTCCAATGTGCAACCTCCCCTGTCGCCTGCGAAAAGCATAAAAAAAAGAAAACATTTTTCGTTTTTTAGTCAGTTGATTGGTTATCGGGATACACGTGTGGATTATGACAGTCCTTTCCTGAATATAACAAACATAGATCTGGAACCCGCAGAATTATTAAATTACAAAGTTGATTCAGATTTTTTTTCTACCTCAAACTATAATGAATTGCTTCAGAAGAATAAGTTCTTGCTTTCATATGTCCCTGATTATGTTTTAATTGAAATCCCTTCCATCCTATACCATCCTTATCCGCCCGGTTTGGTTACATCGGCCGATATTACGCTGCTGACATGCCGTGCAAATCATGTGTGGTCACAAGCCGACCAGGGTGCGCTCGACAATTTCATGAAACTTACTTCAAACGCACCGCTGTTCCTGCTGAATGGAGTTGAATTGCAGGTCATCGAATCTGTTTTGGGTGATTTACCTAAACGGCGTAGCCGCTTCAGGATTATTTTGAAAAAGCTGGTCCGCTTTCAAATTTCATCACGATTTTACCCTTAGCTAAATTCCACCATGAAAGTTGCCTTTCAAAAAATAATCAAAGAAGCAAACTTTCTGTCACTGTCAGGTAATATAACAATTGCTTTCTTTGGCATAGCAAGTTTTGCAATCCTTACACGTAGTTTTCCGATTGATGTATTTGGGCAATGGGTGTTGTATATCACTGCCGGGAACTTTATCGACATGTTCCGGTTTGGCATAACCAACACTGCAGTTGTTCGTTATCTCTCTGGTATCGACAAAGAAGAACGGCTGAAATTCATCGGGTCGAACGGACTCATCGGCCTGGTAGCGACCACAGGAATAGCGGTAATTTTATGGACTTGCCATTTTGCATTCGGTGAACCTATCAAACATGCCGGGTATGAACTTTTTTTTACCTGGTATCCTGTGCTGGCTTTTTTCACACTTCCATTCAATACATCACTTGTGGTGATGCAGGCTGACTTAAAGTTCAGCAGGCTGCTCTGGATTAAAGCTGTGAACAGCGGTGGTTTTTTCTTTTTATTGCTGCTCAACTTTTTGTTTCTCAATATGACACTGATGCAGCTGATTTGGGTCCAGCTTGGAATAAACCTGCTTACTTCTGCCATTTGCATTTTTAATGGCTGGGACGGACTGAGATACATGTCAAAAGCAACAAAACGTACTACCAAACTGTTATTGCATTTCGGGAAATACACCACTTTTACAATTATCGGCACCAATCTGCTGCGAACAGCAGATGCACTGATCATTAGCCTGAGTCCGCTGGGAACTGCTGCAGTGGCATTGTACAGCATTCCTTTGAAGCTTACCGAACTTCAGCAAATACCCCTGCGAAGCTTTGCGGCAACTGCCTTCCCCAAACTTTCGAAAGCCAGCATACTCGGAAAAGCAGAAGAGGTGAAAGCGCTGTTTTATACATACTCCGGCGCCATGACTTATTTGTTCATCGGCATAAGCCTCATCACCTTCGTGTTTGCTGATTTTTTTGTCCTGATATTGGGTGGCAGCAAATACATGGTAACGGATCCGGTAACACGGTCCAGTGTTACCAACATTGTAAGAATTTTCTCGGTTTACGGACTTCTGTTACCCATTGACCGGATGACCGGGGTTGGGTTGGACAGTATAAACAGGCCCGATCTGAATTTAATCAAAGTAGTTTGCATGGTTGTGGCCAATGTGATAGGTGATCTGATTGCAGTGTTTGTGTTTAAATCTTTGGCTGTCATCGCCATCGCATCTTTGTTATTCACGGCGCTTGGTATATGGGTGGGTTATTATTTCATGAGCAGGGAACTCGTGCTTGACTACCGAAATGTTTTCTCAGCCGGAATAGAGTTTTACAGAACCATGTATTTGAAATTCAGGCACAAGACGTTCTGACGGGAATCTCCAAATAAATCAAAACAACCAGCAATTTCTGAACGACTATAAATGCTACCAGGCGAAAACCCATTTGAATCCAACTCAGGCTCCGGCAAATTAGGATCGCCAAAGTATTTCATACCCCTTTTATCAATGTGTTTAGCAGCTGCGTGGGTCGTTAGTAATTTGGGGTTGGTCGGAGGGATTGGATTAATTGCTTTCCCTTTCCTGGCCATTTACCTGAATTTTTTGTTCCGGAATCCTGTTCTCGGATTGTATACGGCCGTAGGCCTTGGTTTCTTCATTCTGGGTTTGACGCGCTATGTTGACGTACCGATGATTGGTGTCTCAATTGATGGTATTCTGATATTGACTTTTCTCGCCCTGTTTTTCCTGAAGTTTCATGAAAAATTTGATTGGAAACCAGCAAAAAAAGATGTAACGCTCCTGGCAGGTATCTGGCTCGCTTACGGATTTTTGAGTGCCGCAAACCCTGAAATCAGAAATATGGCAGTATGGCTGGCCAGTTTTCGAGGTGTATCTTTATACATGTTTCTGGTGGTAACTCTTACGCTTCTTTTAATTAATACAAACAAAAGGTTAGATATTTTTTTCTACATCTGGGGTACGATATCACTACTTGCATCATTTAAGGGAATTGTCCAGTCAACAATCGGTGTCGATCCCTGGGAAAAAGCCTGGCTTGACAACGGCGGATATATCACGCATATCCTTTTTGGCAAACTTCGTGTGTTTTCGTTTTTATGTGACGCAGGACAATATGGTGCAAATCAGGCATATTCAGGAGTAGTGTTCATTATTCTCTCATTCATTCAGAAAGACAAAAGAAAGAAGATGTTCTACCTGATTGTCGGGCTGATGGGAATATATGGCATGTTTCTTTCCGGAACGCGCGGAGCGATCAGCGTTCCCCTGACCGGTTTTATGCTCTATTTTATTTTGAAAAAAAACAAAGCCGTGATGATTACCGGTGTAGTTTTAATGGCTGTTGTCTTCATCTTCTTCAAGTATACCAGTATTGGCCAGGGAAACCAGCAGATCAGGCGGATGCGCACTGCCTTTGATCCAAATGATGCGTCACTTCAGCTCAGGCTGGAAAACCAGCGAAAACTTTCGGTATATCTTTCTTCCCGGCCGTTTGGCGGTGGCCTGGGTCATGCGGGAGCCAAAGCCATGAGTACACTTCCGAATACTTTTCTTGCAAATGTTGCCACCGACAGCTGGTATGTTATGATCTGGGCTGAACAGGGCATCGTTGGTCTTTTACTTCACTTATTTATTCTTTTTTATATTTTAATCAAAGCATGTTACCTTATCATGTTCAAAATCAGGGATCCAATCGTGAAAATGAAGATGACGGCCTTGACGTCCGGGTATTTCGGAATCATGGTTGCCTCATACGGGAATGCAGTGTTGGGGCAGATTCCAACGAGTCTCCTGATATATTCTTCAATGGCGGTAATACTGAACCCTGAGATCTTTGAGCGGGATAGCGAGACGGGGATAACACCTCCGGTTAAACTGAAGGGCGCCGGAACGCTGGCATGAATACAGGGAGTCTGATCTAGCCCAGATGATTGCTGTTTTTTGAGCCAGACCGGGTTAGCGCCATCAGGAGACTGTAACCCTTTTTATATACCTTATTCTGCAATTTTTTAAATAACCTGACATAGTTTCCTACCGGCTTAAAGGCCCTCCAGGGTGTTAAACGCAAATAATAGTAAAACTCATCCCTGTATTTCAGGTTGTAGCTATAGGAGGTGAAAATGGGTTTTACACCGATAAAGTGAATCAGGAAAGGATCTTCCTTTTCAAGCATGGAATAACTGTTCCACCTTGAATCCAGCTCAAGCCAATGGTTTGCAAAAACCACATTCAATCCATACTGGTCTGGGAAATTGGCGAATTTCGTATTCCTGGCAATACAGTCTATTATTTTTTCAGTGATATTTGACTCAATCCATTTGGTTCGGTTAAGCAGCAAAAGGCCACTGTTAAAATATTTGGTTTCAGGGCCAATGCCAAGTTCCCTGTAATTGCCAATTCCTCCCCAGGAACAACTTACCACCTCTGACCGATCGGGAACCCCGGCGATTATTTTATCGCCCATATCGGTATTCCACAACATCGAAATGTCTTTTCTGACGATCATATCAACGTCAAGATAGATCACTTTGCCGATTTCGGCAGGTATAAACAAAGGAAAGAACAAACGGATGTAAACGATCAGCGGGAATGAAGAGCCATCCAGCGGCAGTTTTGATTTATCCCTGATGATATCCTTCATGTCAACCCAGAAAAATGAAACTTTACCGGAGTCAGCACATTTTACTAAGTTTTCCTTATTCACGGAACTCAGCTTATCTCCAACGATATAAAAGTTGATATGCTCACCCGAATGGTGGTTCATGTCAATCGATTTTATCAGCGCAGCCAATAGAACCGAAAAATGATTATCACATACGGTGAAGATCGTGATTGCGTCTGGCATATTATTCGTTTTTAACCGGTTTCAAAAAAATGTAGTCTAATCTGTACTTAATATTCCTGTATATCGACCTGATTGCCCCGATCATGAAAGAGTCGGTTAACTGAATTTTTTGCCTGAACTTTTTCCTGGCAACCTGGCTTGGTTCCTGGGCACTGTTCTCCTGGAGAAATATTTCCCTGTAGTCATCATGAATCAGTGACTTTCCTTTATGCTGCAGGAAGGATATGACCATTCTGAATTCGGCCCGGTCGGATTTTATCCCTTCTGCATAATCACCGAATCTTTGAAGAAAATTACTTCTCCGCAAATGCGGATGATCGCTGTAACATGTAAACTGTGGCGCATTCAGGCGCCAGAAATGAAACTTCATTTCAGAAAAACCATATTTTTCAGAAACCAGATAAGGATGTTTGCGGTATGCATAGAATCGAACCAGGTCAATTTCTGAATCCTCTTTCATAAGGGCTAACCCGTCTTTCAGGCTTTGATAGAACCCGCCGGTAGGGATGAAATCTTCCTGGACATATAAAGTGAAAGGAGAACGTACGGCACGCTGCCCTTTGTTTATGTTATTCGCCAGTCCCCCGTTTTTTCCGGCCAGTACCAGGGTGATCCCGAAACGGGCTTTCATCTGTTCCAGATGATTGATGTGTTCGGGTTTACTGCAATCATCCGAAACAATAATTTCGTTAAAACCGATATGTTGATCTTCAAAAGCCTTTAGCAACCGTTCGAGCGACTGGCTCCTGTTGTAATGCGTAATCAAAAGAGCTATTTCACCAAAAAAGTTTGATTCTGCCGCCATATTTCAAAGTTAATGAAGGTTAATAATCGAGGTGGATCAACGTTGAATAATTATCACATATACAAACTTACTCAAATTAAATAAATCCAAGACTTATTTGACAATTTATTGTACAGGCATTGAATTAAAATTGCTATATTTACCTAATCAAAAAGGCGCACACCGGAGTTGAATTCATCTTACAAAAACAAGGAACATCTAAGATAACCCTATGGAAATATTCACGTTACTGGTTAATTTCATCGAGGTGGCCGCATATATATACCTTGGTGTGGCCGCTGTTTACTTTCTCCTTTTTGCTTTCCTGGGGGTTCTGCCATACCGGCGTATGGTCCATCCTTCACCCCTCCTGCGAAAAATTGCTGTACTCATTCCCGGATATAAAGAGGATTTCGTGATCATCGAAGTTGCAGAAGCATCTCTGAAGCAGTCCTATCCTTCTGAATGTTTTGATGTGATCATCGTTGCCGATTCATTCAAACCCGAAACCATCCTTGAATTGAAAAAGTTTCCGGTCAGGGTTGTACAGGTTGTATTCGAAAAGAGTACCAAATCGAAATCCCTGAATGCCGCCATGTCGGAAATTGGAGATGATTATCATATTGCGCTGGTGCTTGATGCCGACAACATTATGGCGCCTGATTTCCTGGAAAAAATAAACCAGGCATTCGAATCCGGTTTTACCGCTGTTCAAGGCCACCGGATGGCAAAAAATATGAACAATTCCATGGCGGTGCTTGATTCGATCAGCGAGGAAATTAACAATCATATATTCCGCAAGGGCCACCGGGTTGCTGGTCTGGCTTCCGGATTGATCGGTTCAGGCATGGCCTTTGAATATGCAATGTTCAAAAAGCGAATGAGTGAAATTCAGGCAATTGGCGGTTTCGACAAGGAACTTGAATTGACCATGCTGCGTGACCGGGTTAAAATCGAATATCTGGAGGATGCAGTCGTTTTGGATGAAAAGGTGCAGGATAAAGCTGTTTTCGAAAACCAGCGGAGAAGGTGGCTGGCTGCTCAATTTATCTACTTTAAAAGATTCGCCTGGGACGGAGTCGTTCAGTTCGTTACCCGCCTTAATTTCGATTTCCTCGATAAGGTTTATCAGATGGTGATGCCTCCAAGGATTCTTTTGCTTGGTGCAGTCACCATCCTCACCGTCATCATGGGGATTGCCTCGCTGATCTTCCATACCTGGATCAAGGAATATCTGGCATTAAGTTTTTTTTACTGGCTTGTAATCTGGATTTTGACAGTTTTGGCATTTATTTTTGCCGTAGACAGGAAGTTTTATACCAAACAGACCTTCATGGCCATTCTTACACTGCCCCTGGGTTTCTGGCTGATGTTCAAATTATTGTTCAGGCTCAGGGGGGCCAACAAAGCCTTTATCCATACACAGCATGGAGTATCGGGCGGGACTGCGAAAAAATGAGGAATTAAGAAAGGAAATACAGATATGCGGATAGCCATCGAAGCTCAGCGATTGTTCAGAGAGAAGAAACACGGGATGGACATCTATGCCTTGGAACTTATTCGCAATCTGCAGGAAATTGACCATGAAAATGAGTATATAATTTTTGCCAGGCCTGATAAGGATGATTCAATACTGAAAGAATCATCCAATTTTAAAATTGTTAAACTCGAAGGTGGTTTATACCCTTTATGGGAACAGTTTGCCCTGCCAAAAGCGGCCCGTGAAAGCGGTTGCCATTTACTGCATTGCACCGGAAATACTGCTCCCATTTGGTGCGGAATTCCTTTGATGGTAACCCTTCACGATATCATCTATTTGGAAAGCAGCTACACAGGAATTTTATCTGGAACCGGAACTTCATACCAGAAATTTGGCAACGCATACAGGAAAGCCATCGTGCCTCGCATTGTTCATAAAAGCCGAAAAATCACCACTGTTTCTTTTTCTGAGAAAAATCGCATTGACGAATTCTTTGACATGAAAGTCGACAACCGGGTAATAACGGTGTATAATGGAGTTGGGGAATACTTCAGGCAGGTTAATGACGAAACGGAATTAAAACGTGTAAAAGAAAAATATCATCTGCCTGATCATTTTTTTTTCTTTCTCGGGAATACCGATCCCAAGAAAAACACCAAAGGAACATTGAAAGCATTCTCTGATTATATAAAGCAAACTGCAAGCGATTATCGTCTGGTAATTGCAGATTATGATTTCACGGAACTTCAAAAAATATTGGATGAAATTGAAGATCAATCATTGATAGAAAGGATTGTCCTCACCGGTTATGTCGTAAACACCGATCTGCCTGCTGTTTATTGTCAGACTGAAGTATTCTTGTATCCCTCTTTACGTGAAAGCTTCGGAATTCCAATGCTTGAAGCCATGGCGTGCGGTGTTCCGGTGATAACCTCCAGCGTTTCATCGATGCCCGAGGTTGCGGGAAATGCTGCACTGCTTGTTAATCCTTTTAATCCGGAAGAAATTACCAATGCCATGATTCTTCTTGCAAATGATCAGGCACTCAGAAAAGAGCTGATCGGAAATGGATTTGTTCAATCTGCGAAATTCTCCTGGAAAGCAATGGCTGCGAACATTCTTGCTATTTACTGTGAAATAGGAAACAGTTTTTCATGATCGTTACAAACAACAATGGTATGACACAGAACAGAGACATTGTGGTGATCGGCATTCAACCCTGGGATATTGAAATTGGCAGCAACTGCAAGAACATTGCGGAAGAGTTTGCCTGCAATAACCGCGTGTTGTATGTTAATTCACCGCTCGACCGCAACACCAGGCAAAAAGATAAACTCACTCCAAGAATACAGAAACGAATCAGGATACAAAACGGAAAAGAACCGGACCTGGTCAAACTGGATGAAAATCTGTGGAACCTCTATCCGCGGGGAATGGTGGAATCAATAAACCTGATCGGGAATCCCTGGTTATACGACCTGCTAAACAAACGGAATAACCGCATTTTTGCAACTGCCATAAAATCTGCAATTGAGCGCCTTGGCTTCAGGGATTTCATCATATTCAACGATAGTTCCATGTTCCTGGGGATGTACCTCAAGGAAATCTTAAAACCTGAAACCTATATTTATTACACCCGCGACAATTTAGTGGCCGTTGACTACTGGAAAAAACAAGGGATCAGGATTGAATCGCAACATATGAAAAAGGCCGACCTGGTGGTTGCCAATTCAACCTATCTCGCAGCCGAGGCCAGGAAACACAATGCCAATTCATTTTATGTGGGACAAGGATGTGATGTAACGTTGTTCGATACCAACCTGGTCACCACAATCCCTTCCGACATCCGGGATATTCCGAAACCAATCATCGGTTACATCGGGGCATTGTATACATTGCGCCTCGACCTTCAGGTTCTGGAGCACATTGCAGAAAGTCGTCCGGGCTGGAGCATTGTCTTTGTTGGCCCTGAAGATCAAAATTTTAAAGGCAGCAGGCTTCATCAATTAAAAAACGTTTATTTCCTGGGCAACAAAACCGGAAATGAACTCCCCTCGTACCTCCATCAATTTGATGTAGCGATAAATCCCCAGGTGCTGAGTCCGGTAACCATTGGGAACTATCCCCGGAAAATTGATGAATACCTGGCCATGGGGAAACCAACCGTTGCAACCAGAACAGAGGCGATGAACGTTTTTGCCGAATTCGTTTATTTGTCTGAAAGTAAAGAAGAGTACGTTATCAATATTGAAAAAGCGCTACGCGAAGACAATGACCAGGTGCGTGAGAAACGAAAAACATTCGCCCGTGAACATACCTGGGAAAACAATGTACGTGAGATTTTCAAGGCCATTGACCTTGTTAAAACAGCGAAACAGTAAATGATGGAATTGTTTTTCCATCCAATGATTAACTGAATAAATGAGTATTCATCATAAACAGTTATAATATGTTTCACCCGATAGTGCCGTCAAACATCCGCATTCACTGGTATGATTACCAAAAACTGGAAGATATACCTGAAGAAGTGTTCGAGAGGGTCAGAAACGGGTTTGCCTCCCTGCGAACCGATGCGCCGCTGGTATCTGTCAATATCATCGCATGGAACGAGGAGGCCAACATTCTGCGGAACCTGTCATCGTTAAGCGCGATGAAAAGCTCATACCCGGTTGAGTTCATATTTGTTGACAATAATTCCAAAGATAAAACCTCTGAAGTGATCCGCAGATGCGGGATCACACCGATTTTTGAGGGAAAGCAGGGTTACGGATTTGCCCGGCAAACAGCATTGGAACATTCAAAGGGAAAGTATATCCTAACCGGCGATGCCGATACGATCTATCCTCCGACCTGGGTTGACAGCATGGTGAAACCCATTTTGGCCGGTAAAGGATTTGCCAGTTATGGAACCTATTCTTTCATTCCTGACAAAGGGAAAATTCGCATCCGATATGCCTTCTATGAATTTTTCAGAAATCTCGTACATGCCCTGCGAAACATCAAACATCCCGAACTGGTGGTAGTCGGGATGAATTTTTGTTTTCCAACGGAAGAAGCCTTAAAGATCGGGTTTATCAAAAGCGACTCGCGGATGGAAGATGGACAAATGGCCATGGCACTGATGAAAAAGGGCAAACTTAAACGGGTCACCCAGTTGAAATCAAGGGCCTGGACCGGAACCCGGACAGTTGAAAAAAGTGGTACGCTCATCAATGCCGTCGCTTCAAGGGCAGTTAAAGAGTTCAACCGGATCAGTATCTATTTTCATAAAAAATAACAGACCCATGTCAATTAAAGAAAAGATTAAGTCAAATCCAAAGATCAAAGAACTGGCTTTGCTGCTGATAACCTCAAAACGAAATCCGCGGCCCCGTGCCTGGGTTCGCTGGTTTATAAATCCGATCCTGCACAAAAAAGGAAAGGGATCTGTAATCAGGAGACTTACGAGAATTGACTGTTTTCCCTGGAATACTTTTACTCTAGGCAACAATTGTACCATCGAAGACTTTGTGACAATCAACAATGGCGTTGGAGAGGTCGTGATCGGTCATAATTCCCGTATTGGAATGGGGAACACGATCATCGGTCCGGTTCGCATCGGCAATGATGTAATTTTCGCTCAGAATATCGTGCTTTCCGGGTTGAACCACGGATACCAGGATATCCATACTGCGATTAAAAACCAGGCAGTCACGAAGTCGCCAATCAATATTGAAGATGACGTATGGATTGGCGCCAATTCGGTTGTGGTTGCAGGCGTCACGATTGGCAAACATTCGGTCATTGCTGCCGGTTCGATTGTAACTAAGAATATTCCTGCATACTCAGTTGTCGCCGGGAATCCGGCCAGGGTCATCAAACAATACAACCATCAATCCGCAGTTTGGGAAAAAGTGAATGTTAAATGAACATCCTCGCCGCAGAGCAGCGAGGTATTAAATTGGTTAAATATTTCTCTTCTCGTTGCAAGCGACGGGGAATGAACCCAACCACCTCAACCCCCGTCCCCTTTACCTGAAGGAGAAGCGGTGCAGGGGATGAGGCAATTAAAGGAAAAACCGCCTGTGAAACAATTGACAACCTACTTCAGGTACTTTTGGGAATTCCTGAAACATGGCGACCTGGTTTCTATTATCAGCTCAGCCAGTTATCTGCTGTTCAGGAAGTCACATGGGAAAGACAGAATCATTAAAAGTTCCATCGGAACGTTCTATTGCCGGAAAAAGACCAACGATTTCCAGTTTGCCAATTATAAATATGAATGGGGTGTTAAAAAGTACCTGCTTGACAACCTGCATACCTTCTCTGTTTTTATTGATGGCGGGTCCTGCATCGGCGATTATTGCATCCTGCTTTCCCAATATAACAAAAGGTGTATTGCTTTTGAACCGGTCATGCAAAACTTTAACACGCTCAATAAAAACCTTGAACTAAACAAATTAACCAAAGAGGTTTTAACGTTCCCATATGGTCTGGGGGCCAAAAACGAACAACCCGGCTTTGTTTTCAACCCCGTTAACACAGGAGCGTCGCACATTGCTAAAAATGGTGAAGCAGGAAATTGCATTGCGGAAATACGGACATTTGATTCAGTATTCCATTCACTCAACATTATCCCGGATGAACATATTTTAATGAAACTGGATTTAGAAGGAATGGAGCCTGAAGCCATCATTGGAGCTAAAAATTTCATCATACAGTGTTTAAACATCACGTTGGTAATTGAAGTCAAGCATGTCGGTGAAGAGCCTGTCAAAAGTGCATTGAACAAAATTGCCACCTTTGAATATGGCATTGTGGATGCATACAACATCTTTGCAAGAAAAATCACGACACCACCATTTAATTGAACCACGCCATGATCACCTTGAAAATCATTTTCTGGATACTTCTGTTCATCATTTTCTACGCCTATATCGGTTATGGAATATTGTTGTACATGCTTGTAAAAACCAAGCGATTGTTTGGGAAAGCCAAGGTTGAAGCCCAACCCGGTTACGAACCCGATGTTACCTTGTTCATTACAGCATATAACGAAAAGGATTATGTGGCTGAGAAGATTAAAAATTCTCTTGAACTTGAGTATCCGAAACAGAAACTGCAAATGGTATGGGTCACTGATGGCTCTGATGATGGTACGCCGGATATACTTAGACAATATCATGGCGTGGAGGTTTACCATGTTCCGCAACGCAGCGGCAAGATAACTGCCATGAACCGTGGGATGCAATTTGTAAAAACCCCGATCGTCGTGTTTTGCGATGCGAATACCATGCTGGGCCGCGAATCGATCCGACGGATTGTCCGGTTGTTCAGCGATCCGAAAGTGGGCTGTGTGTCAGGTGAAAAACGCATCTTTGGCAAAGAAAAAGATTCTGCAGCCGGTGCAGGGGAAGGGCTCTACTGGAAATACGAATCCACACTGAAAAAGTGGGATGCTGAACTATATTCAGTAGTCGGAGCAGCCGGCGAATTATTTGCCATCCGTACTGAATTGTACCAGGAAGTAGAACGAGACACCCTGCTCGATGATTTCATCATTTCACTCCGGGTGGCGCAAAAGGGATATACCATTCAATACGATCCGGAAGCATATGCAATAGAAACCGCATCCGCGAACGTAAAAGAAGAACTGAAACGCAAAATCAGGATTTCCGCCGGTGGAATCCAATCGGTGATCAGGATGCATTCATTGCTGAATTTATTCAAATACGGAACCTTATCCTTTCAATATATATCCCACCGGGTTTTGCGATGGACATTAGCACCGCTCTCCCTTTTATTCATGCTGATCATCGGTTTATTTCTTGCGCTGCAGGAAGGAATTTTCGGTGCCGGTTTTTACAGCATCCTCTTCTGGCTGCAGGTATTGTTTTATCTCGCAGCCCTGCTGGGATGGTATCTTGAGAACCGTTCCATCAGGCTCAAATTACTCTTCGTGCCATATTATTTTTTCATCATGAATTTATCCGTATTCCTTGGCTTTAAAAGATATATCAAAGGTTCTCAATCTGTAAACTGGGAACGTGCGAAACGTGGATAGCAATTCATTTTCCTCCTGATGATGCGAATAAAAACAATAGGTTATCTGTTCGTGGTGATATGCTCTTTCATTCCTTTCATTCCTGTGAAGGCACAAAAGCCAAGGATTATCGTAGATACTGCGACGAGGTTGATTGATGCCAATTTCACTCCTTACAATCAGCTCCTTCCCGGAGATACGCTATATTTTCAGGCTGGGAAACGCGATTACCTGTTGATTCGAAACGTTCACGGGGAACCTGGAAACCCTGTTGTTTTTCTGAACCTGGGCGGGGTTGTAATTGTGGATACCGACCACCATTATGGCATATCCATGGGAAATTGCCAGTTTATTAAATTCACCGGCACCGGAACCAAAGATCAATTTTATGGTTTCAGGATCCAAAGAGTGAAGGGTGGTGCTGGGTTGGGTATTGGAAACCTGAGTTCGGATGTGGAAATTGACCATTTTTATATTGAAAATGTTCCCATCGGGGGGATTTATGCTAAAACCGATCCCGACTGCTCCTTTGCAAGCACCAGGGATAAATTTATCCAGCGTAACACATCCATCCATGATAATTATATTGAGGGTGTGGGCAACGAAGGAATGTATATCGGCAGTTCCAAATATTTCGGACAGATAGTCAACTGCAATGGCCATGATACCCTGCTTATGCCTTCCCTGTTGAGCGGGGTGAAAATTTACAACAACATCATCAGGTATTCCGGATGGGATGGCATTCAGGTCAGTTCAGCCTCTTTTGACTGCCAGGTTCATGACAACCTGGTCCTGTTCGACAGCCAGGGGGAACAATACGGCCAGATGTCGGGCATTTTGCTGGGAGGCGGTTCAAAATGTGATTGCTACAACAACTATATCGCAGACGGGAAAGGTGATGGCATTGAAAGTCACGGACTGGGTGGATCCCGCATATTCAACAACATCATCGTCAATGCGGGAAAGACCTTCCGACCTGGCGACAGCAGCCAGATGAAACACGGAATGTATATTTCTGATGTTTCAGTGCAGCCGGATTCTTCGTTTGTAATCATCTTTAACGACATCATCAGTCCAAAGTCAGACGGTATAAGGTTTGCAAGTATCCACAGCCGTCATAACCTGGTAGCATCCAATGTCATTATCAATCCCGGCAATTATGATTATTATGAACACGGGCAAACCGGTTTTACCGGCAATGATGCCTATGTTATGATTCCGGATACTTCCGCAGATGTTCTCCTGAAGAATAATTATTTCAGCCGTTCAGATGATAGTACCGGGTTTTCGGCAACAACTTACGCCCTGCAGCCCGGATCGCCCCTGATCGACGCCGGCTATTCTCAAAACATGGGTGTTGCCTTTGATTTTTACAACCACGAACGACCTTACGGAACCGGGTATGATATCGGGGCGCACGAATTTAACCCTGAATTCCTTGGCGTTCCTGAAAAAAAACCACTACCGACAACAAAAATAATCATATATCCAAATCCGGCAAGGGAATCCCTTTCAGTTTTCCTCGATTTGAAGACACCATCAGGGAGCAGCCTCGATATCTATGACCTCAGCGGGAATCTGATCGGTCATTACAATTGGGGAGTACTTGAAACCGGGTCCCATACAAAGAAGGTGGATGTAATCGGTCTCCCTGATGGCATTTACCTGCTTATTCTTCGGGCAGGATGCCAATCTCATTCAGGCAGGTTTGTAAAGATCAGCGGATGATCAATTCCTGCCTCAACACCTTTAATTCTTCAAGGAATGATTTTGATGAGCTTTCAAGTTCTGATAACATTTGCGGAAATCCATCTGCAATGATGCGCTTCTCCAGGTTTTCCAGTTTCAGTGAATTTTCATCAGAAAACGGACCGATTAAACCCGTAAGAAAATCTTTGGGACTGCTTAAGACTGAAAAAAGATAACGGCTCCTACAAGCGGCGCGTTCCGTTTCCAATTTGTCCAGGATTCCGGGAAATTCATCCAGGAAAACCCGTATGATTTCGTCCATCTTAACTCCTGCAGTATTCTCAATATTGCGCGCATGGCCTGCAGCAGCGGGATCGCATAATGAGCTGAAGATCCCCCTGATTTTGCATGCATTTAGCTTTAGATGAATAAAATCAATATGATCGATGTTCTGCTTCAGCTCACTCATGTCCCCGGGAATCTGTTCAAGGGCCATATCGATGATCTCAACAATCAATTCATTTTCAAATTCCCCGAAGTAGCTATGAAAGAGTTGTTTATCAATCATCCGTATGTTTATAAATGAATCGTGCCTGTAAAAAACGTAAAGAATCCGGGTTCAGGCAGAATGCCTTTTACAGTAAAGTTCAAGTTCCGCAATAAGTTTTTCGGTGGCTGCAAAAAGCTGATCAAAAACCACTGTAATGTCATCATCCACCCTGTTTTTCCCGTATTTTTCAAGTTTTCTCCACTCTTCAGTATTAACAAGATGAGCATTGCTATCCACCTTGTTTTTCCCCATCAGTTCAAGGTTGAATGCATACTTTGCCGCTTCCAAGTCGCCAAAGGTGGCACAATTTGTTTTCAGGGTGTGAGCATTGATATCGAGTTGTGGAAAGTCCCTATCTATTACGTTTTTTCGCAGGTTTGCAATTTGTCCCGGATAGTTGTTGAAGAAGGTTCCAATCAAGTCCTCTACGATGAATGAAACGTCAAAATAACCCAGGTATTCATTGAACTTTTCCCAGTTGATCATAACACAAAAGTTTTATAGAGTACGCAACAAATAAAAATAATAAATAGAATTACATTAATCTTCTGTCATGACAAATAATCTGACAACTTCCCGGTTTTTTTCCCTTCAATATTTTTATCCCACCATAGCGTAACAATCAACAGATTAAGCATTTGATTCGACTTCACCTGTTTGTACCAGAACCAATAGCTCTTTCCGGCTGCCAATGTTTCATATTGATTAAAGAACTCTTCGAGATATTCCCTATTCTTCAGTGATTTTGCAAATGCTGAGTTTCGGATATACTGATAAATTTTCTGACGCCTTTTTTGATCGTTGAAGAAGATCTCAAGCGGGGAAAAACCTCCCTGCTTTGGGCGATTTGTGACTGCTTCGGGCAACATTGGCCTGACCAATTGCTTGTGGATGTATTTTGTCACGCCTTTCCCCTTCATCGATTCATTAACCGTTCCTTTTGCGCGCAGGTTGATCGGCAGGTGCTGCAGGAAATTGTAGATATCAAGGTCGGTGTATGAAAACGCCAGATGAACTCCAAATTGCTCCGAAAGCCTCGAAGCTTTGAAAATAATTACTTCATTGACTGAATGACGGAGATGCAGATAATAATTTCGTTGCAGAAATAACTCATCATAGCTTTTAAAGTGAGTGGGAATTTCTTTCAGGTAAGCATGCTCCGGAATGTTATTCATATCAAACATACGGTTCAACTGGTAGTCATGGAAGCCAAACGTAACTGGTTCCATGACTTTTAAAATCTTCTGGTTCTGAAAATGGATCCTGAACGAAAGATTGTCATGATCAAAAGCACTGTTATCACTCAGTTTGTCAAATAAAACAGAAAATGGTTTAAGACCCGTCCGCTGCATTTTATAATGCAGGGCAGTTTCTCTGATACCATCCCCAAAGAACTGGTCATTGCCATCGCCTCCGATGGTAACCGGAAGGTTTTCGCCGCTCACCATCTTCATTGCTGAATGGTTGAGCATAAAACCTGACTCAGAGAACGGGTCGCCCATATAATCAATAATATCCGGCAGAAATTCTATTTCAGTTCCATCCATCAGATATTCATGGTGATCAGCCCCGAATTTCTCAGCCATCATTTTAGCATAGGGTAATTCCGAGGCCGGGTTATCTTTGAACCCGATGGAATAGGTTTTAATCGTTCCCGGATGGACCTCCCTGAGCATGGCAATGTTGCCGCCTGAGTCGTACCCTCCGCTGAGCAGGGTCCCGACCGTTTCCGACCCTCCGATCCTGCGTTTTAATGATTTTTTCAATAGGTCACTATACTGATCAATGGCCTCTTTTAGTGTTATTTCTTTACGTTCAGCATGCAAAATTTCTTCATAATCAAAGAGTTTTTCAAACCTGAAACCATCCATTGAGGCAATAAGCACTTCTCCGGCAGGAATTTTACTGACACCCGCCAGGGAGGTACCTGGTGCTGGAATATAACCGATCTTCAAAAAGGTGGTAATTCCGGTCAGATCAGGCTTTGCAATGAAATCCTTGAATTCCTTCAATCCATGGTAAGAGTCGGTGTAGAATTCTTTTGTGAAATAGATCATTCTCCCTTCGCCATTGCGGTCGCGAACAATTGTGGTTTTATCAGGATCCCTGATAATAATGGTAAACTTGCCGTCCAGCTGTTTCAATCCTTTCAAACCTTCGCGTTCAAGCAATTCAAATACAAGATCTGCCGGATTTTCAGGTGAAAATGACAGCCTCTTCCGGATTTCATCTAAATTATAAATCCGTTGATGAACATACATTTGCCTGGAGCCACGGATGGCCAACTCGTAACCACTGCAATACACAGCACTGTGTGGATCGGTTGGTTTCAGGTCAGCGACCAAATGGTTACCGATCTGACCTGTTGTTGAAAACAGGCCATAAAAGAAAGTCTTCATAATTGGATTTTAATAAATTGAGTCAGTATTTATCATATTATCCTCCAGCCATGCTGCTAATTCTTGATCTGTTTACAATACTCAGGCTAATGTAGTTAATAATTCGATGAATACGTCAGGAAATTTGATTAATATTGTATACAAATGATGTTGACAATGAAAACAAAGACCAAGATCACATTGCTGTTCGTCATCCTTACTGGTTTCTTCGTTTTATTTGCCCTGGGGTATCTGTTCATCCGGGCCGAGGAGCAAAGGTTATACACTGAATCCAAGCGAAACAGCGATAAACAAGTGATCCTAAAAGTGCTGGAGTTCAAGATGGATGGTTTTTTGAAACCGGTGAAAGATAATTCGGCATGGGATGAAATGGTTGTATCCATCAGGACAAAAGACACTATTTGGGCCAAAAACAACCTGCCTCCCATTCTATCCACATTCAATATGAGCAATATCGGCATATACAATTTGGATGGAAAATCATTTTCCTTTGTCACTGATCCATCCAGCCGTGCCTTTTCCCTGACCGCTCAAAATATACGGGAGCTATTTTCCGACAGCAGTTCATGGAGTATATTCATGTTTCAAAGTGGACAACTTTATGAACTTTTCGGTTCCACCATTGTCCCTACGTTTGATAACGCTCACCATACCAGGCCCAATGGTTACCTTATCGCAGCAAAAACCTGGGACCTTGCTTACTGCAGTGAGATCGAAAAAGCTACCGGGTTTCAACTTGAGATTTTTCAACACGATCCTGCAGCCCCGGATCATACGAGCAAGGGCATTGAAGTCATTGATCAAAATTTGAAAGGCTTTCATGGAAGCAAGTCGGGAAGCCTGGCCTTTCATCGTCCCAATCCCCTGGCCAGCGAGTTGAATACCCTGGGCTATTTTGCCATTGCAGGATCCCTGATCCTGATCCTCGTTTGCCTTGTTTTCTTTTACTGGATCAACAAATGGATTTCAACTCCCCTCAATCAGATCACAAAGAGTTTATCCAGCGGCGATATTGGCTCCATCAAGGATATTCTTGACAAGCAGGATGAATTTGGAGATGTTGCACGGCTCATCCGCAAATACAACACCCAGCAGAAGGCATTGACAGAAGCAAAAGAATTTGCAGAACTGCTTTACAAAGTAATTCCAAGCGCCTTATTTACGGTTGACTGCGATCAGAAAATAACCAGTTGGAATTCACAGGCCGAAGCGATAACCGGCTTCTCAAAAAAGGAGATGATCGGAAACACCTGTCATTCATTTGCCGAAACACCATGCAATGAGCGATGTGGCCTCTTTGATCCGGCAATTGCCAAACCGATCCATGGACGTGAGTGCACCATCAAGGGCAAAACCGGCCAAATCATTCAAATCTCCAAAAACGTTGACATCCTCGCGGATCCAAATGGAAATATCATTGGCGGGATTGAAAGTTTTGAAGATATCACGGAAAGGAAAAAGGTCGAACTGGCGCTTTTCAACAGCAATCAGCGATATTCCACCCTGGTTCATAAACTGCCTGACCTCATTATCATTCACCGCGAAGGGATCATTCTTTTTGCAAACGATGCAGCTCTTTCGGCAATGGGTGTTACTTTGGAAGAAATAGCTGACACCAACATCCTGAACTATATCGAAGAAGCATCAAAGGCACTTGTGATTGAAAATATGCAAAAACGCATGGATGGGAAAGAAACGGTGAGAGATTATGAAATTAAAGCGATCACAAAATCGGGAGTCGTCAGGGATACAATCATACGAAGCGACACCATTATGTTCGATAATAAACCGGCAATAATAGCAATACTGATTGATATCACTGAAAGGAAACAGATCGAGATCGCATTGCAAAAAGCCAAAGAGGAAGCTGAGCGGGCAAACCAGGCCAAATCAGAATTTCTTGCCACCATGAGCCATGAAATCCGCACACCCATGAACGGTGTGATCGGAATGACTGAATTGGCCCTTACTACGAACCTTTCATCAAGCCAGCGGGACTACCTTGAATCGATACAAACGTCGGCCTATCTTTTATTGGATACCATCAACAACATTCTCGATTTTTCAAAAATCGAGGCTGGTAAGCTTGAGATAGAACACGTGGAATTCAATATTTATGATGTCCTTGAAAAAAGTGTCGATATTCTTACTGTAAAAGCATTTGAAAAGAACCTCGAGTTGCTGTGCGAAATTGAACCCGGTTTGCCTGAATACTATTTTGGTGATCCGCTGCGTATACGGCAAATCCTTGTAAATTTTATCAGCAATGCAATCAAGTTCACAGAAAAGGGGGAAATATGTATTTCTGCCAAAAAACAGCCCGGTTTCCCGAATGCAGAAGGGGAAATCAGCGTTTTATTCAGTGTGCAGGATACCGGAATTGGCATTGAAGAGAACAAGCAGGAGCATATTTTTGATCAGTTCACCCAGGCCGATAATTCAACAACAAGGAAATATGGTGGTACCGGACTGGGATTATCCATTTCGAAAATGCTAACAACGATCATGAATGGTTCATTGTCAATTCAAAGTGAATTTGGCGTGGGCAGTACATTCAGTTTCGAGTTGCCATTGAAAGTTGCAGGGATACATCTTGCGGGTCAGGCACAAAAACCTGACATTAATAAGGTGTTAGTCGTGGATGATAATTCCACCAACCTCAAAATAATGAAAGACATGCTCACTTATTGGGGCATTGATTCTACGATTTGCACCAATGGAAAGGATGCCCTTGAGATATTGCAAACTGCACATGAAACGAAAAATGTCTTTGACCTTGTCATTGTGGATATGCATATGCCTGAAATGGACGGCCTCGCAGTTGCAGAAAAGATAAGGGATAATGAAAGTCTTAGCCGGAAACCTGTAATCTTTATGTATTCTTCCGTTGAAAAAGATAATATCATCCAGCGATGCAAGACCCTGGGTGTAGATCAATATCTTACAAAGCCCGTGAAAATGAAGGACTTTTTTGAAATTTTACATCAAGTAGGCTCCAGGTCATATGAAAAATCAACCAAATCATCATCAACAAATGAAAACATGTTTACTGTCGAGCCCGGGAAGACCATTCTGATCGCGGAAGACAACAGCATCAATATGAAGTTATTGAGTGTAATGTTGTTGAAAACCGGCGTTATGGTCATAACAGCCATCAACGGAGATGAGGCTATTGTCCAGTTCCAGAGCAACAGGGTCGATCTTATTTTCATGGACGTACATATGCCCGAACGGGATGGCTTCGAGGCAACCAGGGAAATACGCAGAATTGAGGACCCGGAACATCGAATTCCGATCATTGCGCTCACAGCAATCGCGATGCCCGGTGACCGTGAAAAGTGCATTGAAGCGGGAATGGATGATTATCTGTCAAAACCATTCCGGAAAGATGATCTCTTCGCCATTGTTAAAAAGTACCTGATGCCGGAAAACCAGGAAAACGACTGATATGGTTTACGAAAAAGTAGAGATAGTTGACGCCGGCGCTGAAGGCATGGCAGTGGGAAGAATCAATGAAAAGATCGTTTTTGTTCCTTTTGTCGTTCCCGGCGATGTGGTGGACGTTCAGATAACCCGAAAAAAAAAGAAATTCCTTGAAGGAAAAGCGGTTCATTTTCATCAGTATTCTACAAAAAGAGTGGAACCTCATTGTACCCATTTCGGGCTTTGCGGTGGCTGTCGCTGGCAGAGTATGAAATATGAAGAACAGTTGTACTTTAAACAAAAACAGGTTTACGACAGCCTTACCAGGATAGGGAAACTGGATAATCCGGCCATTCTGCCAATTCTTCCCTCACCCAAAACCAGGTACTACCGTAACAAACTGGATTTCACCTTTTCGAATCACCGGTGGCTTCAGGATGAAGACCGGAACCCTGAAGATGGTATCCTAAATACAAATGCCCTTGGATTCCATATTCCTCAGTTTTTCGACAAAGTTGTCGACATTCATGAATGCTTTCACATGAAGGATCCTTCAAATGCCATCAGGACAGCTGCCAGAAAATACGCCATGGATCACGGGCTGACGTTTTATGATGTAAGGACCTGGCAGGGTTTTTTACGCAACCTGATCATCCGGAACACGGAAACAGGCGGGCTGATGGTCATCCTGGTTGTACGGAACAAAGAGGAACATCTTTTTCCGATGATGGAAAAACTGACCAGCCAGTTTCCTGAAATATCCAGCTTCTACTATGTGATCAACCCAAAACAGAATGACACCATTTACGATCTTGAATTCAGCCTTTTCAGGGGAGATCCATTCATCACTGAAAAAATGCCACCCTTCGTCCCTGGCGGAAAGGAGATTGAATTCCGGATCGGCCCTGCTTCTTTTTTCCAGACCAATTCATTTCAGGCGATAAATCTTTACCGGATTGCAGCTGAACTTGCGATGTTTAAAGGAGATGAGCTTGTTTATGACCTTTATACCGGTATCGGGACAATTGCCAACTACATTGCTCCATACGTTAAAAAAGTGGTCGGCATTGAATCCGTTCCAGCTGCCATTGATGATGCTTTTATCAATTCAAAAATCAACAATATTGATAATACCATATTTTTTAGCGGAGAAGCTGAAAAGGTTTTAACAAAGGAATTCATTGACATAAATGGGAAACCGGATGTCATCATCACCGACCCTCCGAGGAATGGAATGCACGAAAAAGTGATCCGGACGATTATCGAAATCAATCCGGAAAAGGTCATCTATGTCAGTTGCAATCCAGCCACCCAGGCCAGGGATATTGCCTTGATGAACGATCAATACCGGATGGAAACCTGTCAGCCAGTCGACATGTTCCCCCATACCCAGCATGTTGAAAATATTGCGCTCCTTAGACGGAGGGATTAGCTGGTTTTCTTGATGCTGAAGACCTGCTGAAGGAGATATTCCAGATCGATTGATTCCCCTTTGACGATAAGGTTGGCCTGCTGGTAATAATGTTGTCTTTGACCCAGATGGACAGTCACCTTCTTTTCCAGGTCGTCGGGTGGTATATCCTTGAGCAAGGGGCGTTTTCGTTTTACTGTCTTTAGCCGTTGAACGAGCGATGATACTTCCCAACGCAAATAGATGGAAATTCCCGCCTGATTAATTACCTGCATGTTATCGAAAAAACATGGAGTACCGCCTCCCGTTGAAATCACAACATCCTCCATTTCAAGTGTTTCGTGTAAAATGGATTGTTCGATTTTCCGGAAGGCTCCTTCATTATATTTTTCAAAAAAATCTAGGACACTGATCTTATATCGTTCTTCGAAAAGGTAATCAAGATCAAGAAAGCGATAGCCAAGCTTTTTAGCAATCAGCCTGCCGATATTCGACTTCCCGGAAGCCATGTAGCCGATAATGTAGATGCGCATCGCGGTAAATGTATGAATAATTTTCGTACCTTTGCACAGCTAAAAAGCTGACTTTATGAAGGCCAAATTGCTTTCGTTATTTATATCGCTCACCCTGCTGCTGTTTGTTTCGGGCTGTAAATCCGGTGGACAAAGCGGACAGGAAACCATTCCGGCAGACCTGGTCAACAACCCAAATTCTGCCAGCGGAACTGCCGGGAAAGGATCGCTTCCATTCATTCAGTTTGAAGAAACTGAACACGATTTTGGCCGTATCATTGAGGGAGAAACGGTATCCTATGCTTTCAGTTTTAAAAATACGGGAAAAACAGACCTGATCATTGCAGAAGTAACTACCTCTTGTGGCTGTACCGTTCCATCGTACCCCAAAGCTCCGATCAGGCCAGGGGAAGGCGGAATTGTCAAAGTTGCTTTTAACAGCAACGGGAAACGCGGATATCAGTCAAAAAATATTGTTGTTGTATCCAATACCCAACCCAATACCACCGTGATCAGGATTAAGGCGCAGATCGTGAACCCGAGCACTGAAAAATAAATGGAAAAATAGTGAAACAGTGAAATAAGGAAAAGCTATAGAAATCGTAAATCGTAAATCTAAAATCAAATGACAAACCTATTGAATATTCTTTTAATGGCTCCTCAGGGCCAGGGCGGACAGCAAAGCGGATGGTATTCATTTTTACCGCTTGTTTTGATTATTGTTGTGTTTTACTTCTTTTTCATCCGTCCGCAGATGAAACGCTCAAAGGATCAGAAAAAATTCAAGGAGAGCCTTCAGAAGGGGCAAAAAGTGATCACGATAGGTGGTATTCATGGCAGAATCGTTGAAATCCAGGAAACAACGGTAACAATTGAAGTTGAAAACAATGTCAGGCTGCGTATTGAAAAAACCGCTGTTGCCATGGATAACAGCCAGACCATTGAAGCAAAGTAACCAGTAATTTTTCAAGACCGATGAAATCCGATTTTCTTGAATTCATCGGAAATGCCCGGCGACGCCGAAGTGCAAAGTTCAGGAACCAATTTTATATTTTCCTGGTTTGCATGGTGCTTTCCATTTTTATATGGGCTTTGGTACGGCTTTCCAAGGATTATTATTATTCAATCGAATACCATCTCCAATATACCCAGGTTCCTTCCAACCTGAGGATTGTGGCCTGTTCTGATTCGACCATCAACCTGCGTATCAAGATCCAGGGATTCGATTTTTTTTCTGAACAATTCATCCTGAAACAATACAGGGAATTTGAAGTCAATATGCGCAATGTCCGCTTGCGTTACCTTGGTGAACATACCCTGGGGTATTTACTTACCAACCGGATCGGCAAGGAGATCATTTCTCAAACCAATTTTCCGAGTGAAGTTTATTTCGTTTCCCCCGACACCCTATTCTTCGAATTCGAAAAAAAAGGTAGTAAAAAGTTATCTCCCGAAAAAGAAACTGGTGTAAACAGGATGTCGATCGCAGTCAGGGACAGCATCCTCCACCGATCCGACAGTGTTATGAAACATGCTGACCTGAATTCAAAGAACAATAAAAAAAACTGACATGAGGCTAAAAATTGGTTTAACCGGAAATATCGGGAGTGGTAAAACTGTAGTATCATGTATCTTTTCCACATTGGGTATCCCGGTTTATCATGCGGATGAGGAATCTAAAAAGTTCCTGGATGATCCTTCGGTGAAAAACCAGATTGTCAAAAACTTCGGTTATGGTATTCTCACCAATGATCAGGTCATAAACAGGAGATCCCTTGCTTCACTGGTCTTTACCGATGAAAATGCGCTCCAGTTGCTAAATTCAATTTTACACCCAAAGATCAGACAGGACTTCCGCAACTGGGCTTTACTATACACCGATAAGCATTATGTGATCCAGGAAGCTGCCATCATTTTTGAAAGCGGGTTCAGGACAGAGTACGACTACATTATTGATGTTTCATGTCCCAAAGAAATAGCCATCGACCGTGTCATCAAGCGAGACAAAATCGATGGCCATTCTGTACAACGAAGAATGCAGTTTCAAATGGACGATGCCGAGAAGATGAGATTATCCGATTTCGTGATCCGCAATGACGGTTCTGAACTGGTCATCCCGCAGGTGCTGTCCATTCATCAGCAATTGTTAGAGATTAGCGCGAAGCGCAAGGATGATGTTGCGTCCGGGGCTGCTGATGCCTGAAGCAAATTTCCTGTAGTTTTCATCCAGGATGTTTTCCATCCCAACTTCGACATTCACATATTTTATGATCTGGTAACTGAGTTTTAAATTCAGGGTGTACCACGAAGGCATACCATACGGTGTGGCATATTGCTCGTTGTCTTCACCACTGTTGCTGTAGCGGCTCATGCGTTTCCATCCATTGTACATCACGTAGAAATCACCCTTGAATTTTCTCACTTCAAGGCGGAATGAGGTCATGCCAAATACCGGGGGAATGTGATCAAGCGGCAAATCGGCCGTTTTATCCTGTCCAAAAGTATAAGTGATATTGCTAAGTATTGAAAAAGCGTGGGTCACCTGGGCCAGGAGGCTTCCCTGAAATCCATAAATGTAAGCGCTTCCGGTATTCACTGGCGCCAGCGTCTGGTATTTGCTACCATCAATGAATATAGAGTCGCTGCCG
Organism: uncultured Bacteroidales bacterium; assembly: GCA_903903985.1. Classification (GTDB taxonomy): domain Bacteria; phylum Bacteroidota; class Bacteroidia; order Bacteroidales; family FEN-979; genus CAIVAT01. Next base: position 34,322 of record CAIVAT010000165.1, read on the forward strand.
TTGTATGCAAATGGCCGGATGACCTCTGCATTCTTTAACCAGTTATAAAAACCAGTTCCTTCAAGACGAACCTTACCGAAGAACGTTTTGGCAACCGTGAGTTCAAGGTTGTATGATTGCTCTGGTCCCAGGTCAGGGTTGGGGACAACAATGGTATTAGACTCCACCACATTAAGTTTCGTAATGTCGTCGATGTTGGGAGCCCTGAAACCGGTCGATCCAACCAGGGAGAATTTCCAGTCATGACCGGGAGTGGCAACGAGGCCGAGATATCCATTCAATGCCGCATTTTTCTGTGAGATATTCGGATCGAACGGAATGGCAGCCAATTTTACCATCGTGTCGGAATAGGCGGCATCCAGGGTTACATAATTGAACCTCAATCCCTGTGAAAATTCCAATACCGGGTTTATTTTCCAATTATTTGACAGGTATGCAGAAAGATACATCATGTTTGCCTTCTGATCCGGGAATCGTGTTGCACGATCATAGGTAATATTGCCGGTATTAATATTTTGATTGTACGCGTCTGAGCCGACATTGTTGTAATTCAACTCTATCCCATAACAAAGCTTATCGCCGGCAGTGACCTTTTTATCAAAATCAGCATTGATGGAGAAAACACCAACCGTTTCCAGGTTGAATTTCTTTTTTGAACTTCCGAAATCCCGCTGAATCCGGTCTTCCTTTACATACTGGTAACCCACTATGACGGAAGCATGGTCGAAAATCACTCCATTGAGGTTGTACTCGGCTTTCAACGACCCCAGGAACCGCGTTTGTGGCCCATAATACCATTCGGCATATTTCATGGTACTGTCGTTCTTCATCTCCGTGAGCCGGTCGTATCGAGGAATATCACTTGAGCTGGAGTATTGAACATTCAGAATGTAGCGACTTTTTGAAGATGGCTGAAATAACACTTTTCCAAGGAAATTGATTTGTGAATAGGCTGATCCTTTCTGAATCCAAGGTTTGTCATTGGCAGTTGTGACATCTTTGCCGTCTTTGCGGTCCTGATAAAACAAACGTTTTCCAAAGTCACCATAGGCTGGATTGCACAATTTTCCTTCACGAAGGTCGCCAAAGTCACTTCCGGATACATTCAGCAGGATGGCCAGCTTTTTCCAACCCAGGTTCAGGTTGAGGCCACCTGTTTTTTCAGTATTTGCAGATGAAAACCGGCCAAGGAGGCTTCCGTGAATCTCCATCTTTCCTGTAGTTGAAAGCAGTGGATCCCTGGTAATGAAGTTAATAACACCACCCAGTGCATCACTTCCATAAATGGTTGAACCCGGTCCATAAAGAATTTCAGTGGATGCCAATCCAAACGGATCAACCGTTATGGCGTTTTGAAGATGGCCGGCACGGTAAATGGCATTGTTCATGCGTATACCATCAACGACAAGTAAAATCTTATTGGCCTCAAAACCACGCAACACGGGACTGCCGCCACCCAATTGGCTAGTCTGAACGAAAACGTTACCGGTTTGTTCAAGCATGATTGCCGAATTCTGGGGATTCTGGAATTCAATTGCTTTTGCCTGGATCACCTCGATTTTATTAGGAAGATCGGACCTTTTCTCTTCTGTCCTGTTCCCCGTGACGACGAATTCATCCAGTTTTATCACATTTTCAGCGAGATAGATCATTCCTGTTGAAGGCAATCCGGATTTCAATATTCTGAAAGACTGGAAAGCAACATGGGTAAAATAGAGGGAATCGCCAGCAGCAAATTCCGTTAAATCGGCAACACCATCGGTATTTGTTGTTACCATTTTTGTTTTGCCTGCATTCGAAATGCTGACCTGGCTGATAGGCTGAAGGTCGGATTTGTCGAAGACTTTAACCTGCTGGCCATGAAGGGCTACAGCGAAAAAGAGCAGAATTGTGGATATTATTAGGTTTATTCTCATGTGGATTAGTTTTTAAGTAATGAATATTAAATGATTAGTCGATTGAAGGATTAACAGATTGAAACCAACGCTCACCGTCAAAACGAAAAGACGGAAAAGGATATCTTACAGGCAGGTACACTGGTATGCCACTGCCATCATGGAAGTTGGCATTTTATGGTCCTTGCAAAAAATACACGGGGATAGATCTGGCATTATAAAAACGACAGATCAATTGGTTCTTCATCAGGAGGATCGGGAATATTCAGGGGGAGGACTCCAGATTTGGAGTATTGAAGATTTCAGGTTAGAATTTATGCAGGGAAAGATCAAATTACCTGAAAATGAAGAAGTAAGATCAATTGTTGGGAATGTAGTATAGATCATGGTGAAGTGGTCCCCTATCGCTAAAAGTCGTTTATTGCCGTGGACCCGTTTAAAATCCGCTAACAATTTTGATTCTTTGGTATCATGCAGGCAGATAAATACAGTTTTATTCCCGGTTTTGACTTCATGCAAAACATCATACATGTATCCCTTGTACATGAACTCATTGGCATTTATCCGGTGGAAATCCCGGCTGCCGGGTACATCTGAGATGGTCAAAATTTTCAATTTTGATGAATGTTCCCGGATTGCTGCCTGCATCTCTTTCCTGACGATGTTCCTGTTCATTTCAAAAAGGAAGTAATACCCCATTGAATTAAACAGGAAAATGAAAAGGATGGAATATATCACTGCTTTTTTCAACGTCAGCTCTTCAAATTTGGAGCGCAAAGATAAAGAAATTTGCATATATCGGACAGATGAACATCAAATCCGTTATTTTTGTGCCACAATACAAGAATATGGAATTACTAAAAATATCGGCTGTCTCCTATCTGAACACCTTTCCTTTTGTCTATGGCCTAAAGGAATCGGGGATTTTGCAAAATTTCAGGCTCGAACTTGATGTGCCTTCTGTTTGTGCTGAAAAATTTAAGAACAGAACGGTTGATATTGCCCTGGTACCGGTTGGCGCATTATCTGAAATCAACGGGTTCCATTACATTTCCGACTATTGCATCGGGGCGGTCGGTGAGGTTAAAACGGTCCTTTTATTGTCTAAGGTCCCTCTGGAAAACATCACCCATGTTTATCTGGATTTTGATTCACGTACCTCCGTTGAACTGGTGAAGGTTCTTGCACGGCAATACTGGAAAATCGATCCACAATGGGAAAACCTTGAGGCAGGTCATGCTGAAGTCGGTGCGAAGATTGATTCGCTGGTTGCTATTGGTGATAAAACGTTCCGGTTAAAGCCGGATTTCCCCTATGTTTACGATCTTGCTGCTGAGTGGGTTCGTTTTACCGGATTGCCGTTCGTTTTTGCAGTATGGGTTTCCCGTGAAAAATTGGCAGGGGATTTACTTGGAAAATTTTCGGGTGCACTGGCATACGGTATTCACCATAAGGCCGAGTGTATAGAGTACTTCAGAAGCAAACTGCCTGAAGACGTGGATTGCCTTGGTTATCTTGAGAACAGCATTTCTTTTGAATTTGATGCCCGGAAAAAGGAAGGGCTGAGTATGTTTTTAGGTTATCTCCTATAATTTTTTTCCACCCTGACGGGGTCATCCACCCTGACGGGGTGGATAAAAAATCCACTAAGTCGTATTACCTTTTCAATAAAAACTGATTAAGCATGTTGAAACAATCCTGATTAAAATATCGTTAATCGGGTTAAAACTGTTAATCATGCAAAACTTTGAGCCTTTGGAATATGGTAATTTGTATCATATCTACAACAAAGGAATTAATGGTGAGGAAATATTTCTTCACAGTTTTCACTTTGAAAAATTTTTGCGACTCTATGAGAAATATATTGATCCTATTGCAGATACTTTTGCGTGGTGTCTGATGAATAATCATTTTCATTTTCTCGTCAGGATAAACGAAAAGGAGCAAATTATTCAGGGAACATCCAGAAAAAAGAATATTTCTGAAAACTTAGACAGTAAATTTCTAAGCAGACAGTTTGGAAACCTGTTCAATGCATACTCACAATCGTTCAACAGCAGCACAAAGAGAACCGGCGGGTTGTTTCAGACTCCGTTTAAAAGAAAACTGATTGGAACGGAGGAATACTTTACCACCCTTGTCTTTTATATACACAACAATCCGGTCAAACATGGCTTTTGCAAACATATCCTTGATTATCCTTGGAGTTCATATGCTACAATTATTTCTTTCACCCCAACTAAGTTAAAGCGAGAAAAGGTCATTGGTTGGTTTGAAGGAAAGTCCAATTTTATTGCATTTCATAAAGGCAAGCAAGCCCATGAAGACATCACACACCTGGTATTTGAATAACCCTGTCAGGGTGTTCCACCCTGACAGGGTCAGGTTCTATTTTTTCACCGGGTATCCCCGTTTTTTGGCCATATCCTCCAGCCGTTTCTGAAATCCTGATTTTTTAACCGGTTTTTTCTTGTTAGCCTCGATCTGCAGGTGTAATTTTTTCTCATCGATGGTTGACCTGATGATGTAAATCTGTGCAAAAGTGAGCAGGTTGGCAAGCAGGTAATAGTAACTCAACCCTGAAGAATAATCGTTGAACCAGAAGAGGAACATCACCGGCATGAGATACATCATGGTTTTCATGCCAGGCATCTGCGTTTGCTGGGAACCCATCATCTGATCGTTGATTTTTGTGTAGATCACACTGGAGATGGTCATCAGTAAAGCAAACAGACTGATGTGGTCGCCATAGTAGGGAATGGAAAAGCCTCCGGGGAAAGTATAGATGGAATCGTAAGATGATAAGTCCTTTGCCCAAAGAAAAGCCTGCTGGCGAAGCTCAATCGAAGATGGAAAAAAGCGGAACATGGCAATAAGGATAGGCATCTGGAGCAACAATGGGATACAGCCGGCCATTGGGTTCACGCCTGCTTTTTTATAAAGTTCCATCGTGGCCGACTGCTTCTTCATGGCATCTTCCTTCTTCGGGTATTTCTTGTTCAATTCATCGATTTCCGGTTTGAGCACCCTCATTTTCGCCGAGGACTTGTAGGTTTTAAATGCAATCGGAAAAAGAATTATCTTCAGCAAAATAGTGAGGATGAGAATGATGATGCCATAATTCCAGCCAAAGTTTCCAAAAAAGGTAAATACCGGGATTACTGCATAGATGTTGATCCAGGCCATGAGGAAAAATCCCCAGCCCAAAGGAATCTGCTTCTCAAGGTCCTGATGATATTTTTTTAGTCCGTAGTATTTATTAGGGCCAAAATACATGGACATAGAAACCTCTTTATTTTCTTTAGGAACAAAGGGGATCCCGATTTCGGTCGACATCGATTTCAGGTAATGATTCCCCCCGTGTAAAGTGAATACCCGAAGCTTCGGATCACTGAAGAAATCATCGGCAATGATCGTACTGGTGAAGAATTGTTGTTTGTATGAAACCCATTTTAGCCTTTCATTCTTCAGGATTTTTTCTTCATCCTTCGCTTGCGAAAGGTTATCGACTTTATCTTCAGCATACTTGTAATATAAACCCGTACTCATCCGCTCCATGTTCAGACTCTTTTCCTGGCGATTAAGGTTACTGCTCCAGTTCAGAACGAGGTATTTGGTGGATGGATCAACAATGTCGGTCATGTTGACAAATTTCACACTATAACGCAACATATACTCATTGCCCTTTACGGTATATATGTATTCAATGTATTTCCCCGGATCATAGGTGGAATCTGTTGCGGCCATGAAAAGACGCATCCCGAACCGGACAGAATCAGCCCCGGAAACTTTGATCAATGGCTGACCTGAATTTTTCTGATCTGGCCAGAAGGGCTGAAAATACAGTTTGTTGGTATTGATGATGCGATTGTTTGAAAAGAACGACAAGCCAAACTGGAGTGAATCATTGTTCACAAGCGCCAGTGGCCTTTGATCCCAGGTAAGGTAGTCCTTCAGTTCTAAATTCGAAATTTTTCCGCCAAGTGAAGATATTTTCAACTTAAAAACATCATTTTCAATGGAATATAGTGAATCTTTCCCTACAGCCGCGTTTGCAAAAGCACCCAGTTCATCTTTTTTTGTGAGACGAAGTATCGTCAGTGAATCGAGCTTTTTCCCGGTTGCCAGTACTTTATCTTTTTCTTTTGCAACTGAAATAGCCTGGTCGCGGACACGGTTTTTGATTTCGGATTCACGTTTGGCCTGATTGGAAAGATAGATCGAATCGGCCTTTCTTTTCTGCTTCAGCATCTGCTCTTGCGAAGGGCTTACCAGGTAACTGTAGCCGATGAAAATCCCGAATATCAGGACAAGGCCAATGATGGTATTTTTATTCATAGTAGGAGTTGGAAAAATGCGTGCAAAGGTACAAAAATGTTGTTATCTGTCAGCGTAGTCCTTTGCTGCTTTAATAAAACTTACGAAAAGTGGATGTGGACGTGCCACGGTGC
>CAIVAT010000166.1 GCA_903903985.1 uncultured Bacteroidales bacterium
AATGACCCCGTCAGGGTGGAAGAATAAACAACCAACGCATGCAGTATATCGATGAATACCGGAAAAAAGATTTAATTCTCCCGATATCAGAGGAATTGAAGAAAATTTCCAAAAGAAATATTACGCTGATGGAAGTGTGTGGCGGGCACACCATGGCCATTCACCGGTTTGGCCTGCATTCATTGCTCCCCCCCACAATCAGGCTGCTTTCCGGCCCCGGCTGCCCCGTTTGCGTTTCCAGCCAGCACTTTCTTGATACGGCCATCGCATACGCTGAAATTCCGGGTGTCATCATCACAACCTATGGCGACCTGATCCGTGTTCCCGGTTCAGGAAGCTCGCTCGAAAAAGAGAAAGCAGAAGGAAAGGATATCCGCATCATTTATTCGGTGCTGGAAGCCATTGAAATTGCCAGGCAAAACCGGGAAAATAAGGTTGTTTTCCTGGGAATCGGTTTTGAGACCACTGCCCCTGCCACAGCAGCAGCCATTGTTGAGGCAAAAAAAACAGGCATCACCAACTTCTTTGTCCTGAGCGCCCACAAAATCATGCCACCCGTGATGAAAGCACTGGTTGATGACGGGATAAAGATCGATGGTTTCATCGCTCCCGGCCATGTAAGTGCAATCACCGGTACTGCCATTTACAACGACCTGTCTGCCCTTTACCGGCTGGGAGTGGTGATCGCCGGATTCGAACCGGTTGATCTGATGCAGGCAGTCCTGATGCTTGTAATTCAATTGGAATCTGGAACCCCTGAAGTGGAAATCCAATATCAACGGGTCGTTCACAGTGAAGGAAACCGGATAGCCCAAAAATTAATGGCGCAGGTTTTCGAACCCAAAGACGACTGCTGGCGGGGACTTGGTTCCATTCCGGGGAGTGGACTCCGGATCCGCAACGAATATTCCTTGTTTGATGCTGAAAAAAACTTCTCAGTTTCAGTACCGGAACCCTCCGATCCGAAAGGATGCATTTGTGGTGCCATCCTGAAGGGATTGAAAACCCCCGTCGAATGCACCCTGTTTGGGAAAGCATGCACGCCCGCCAATCCGGTCGGGGCCTGCATGGTTTCGGGCGAAGGCACTTGTGGAACCTATTATAAATACCGGCCATGAGCAGCAACGGAGAAAAGATCATGCTAAGCCACGGGAATGGCGGCCGGATGATGCACCATCTCATCGAAGATCTGTTTTTTAAATATTTTGCGAATCCCATCCTTATTGAACAATCCGATGCCGCCATCCTTCCTGCCGGGTCGGCTGAAATTGCTTTTACAACAGATTCCTTTGTAATCGATCCTATCTTCTTTCCCGGTGGAAATATCGGCAAACTCTCAGTATGCGGAACCGTGAACGACCTGGCCGTTTCGGGAGCCGATCCGCGGTACATCAGTGTCTCCTTCATCATTGAAGAAGGCCTTCCGATGAAAGACCTGGAACTGATCGTGAGCGAACTGGCCCTGGAGGCAAGGAATGCAAAGGTTGCCATTGTGACCGGCGATACGAAAGTTGTCAACCAGGGAAAATGCGACAAGATCTTTATCAATACTGCCGGAATCGGTAACTTCAGCAATGAAAGCCGCAGGATAAACCGCGCAGGTACGATCCATGCAGGCGATGTCATCATCATCAACGGCACCATTGGTGACCATGGCATGGCGGTGATGAGTGCCCGCGAATCGTTTAATTTCAAAACCCGCGTGGTATCCGATTGCGCCTCACTGAACCATTTGATTCGCGAAGTGCTGGATCGAACATCGAAGGTGAAATTCATGCGCGACCCTACCCGCGGAGGCGTTGCCACCGTACTCAACGAACTGGCCGGGAAGACCGGGCTGGGAATCGAAATCGATGAGTCCGCTTTGCCCGTGAACAGGGGCGTGTCGGCAATGTGCGAACTTCTTGGGTTTGACCCGCTGTACATTGCCAATGAAGGAAAAGTAATTATTGTCGCCGACGATGAAGCGGGCGATCACATTCTTGACATCATGAGAAAAAACACCCTTGGATGGCAAAGCGCCATCATCGGTCGGGTAGTGGAGGATCACCCGGGGAAAGTTGTGCTGAAAACCGATACCGGTGGCAGGCGCATCATCGATTCGTTAACCGGAGATCAATTGCCAAGGATCTGCTGAAAAAAATAAAGGAATGCATGAACTATCCCTGGCAATGGAAGTGATTGAACTGGCTCAACGCGAGGCAGATAAAAACGGGGTTTCCCGGATCCGGGAAATCCTGATTGAAGTCGGCGACCTGAGCGGCGTTGAAGCGGATGCCTTTCAATCCGCCCTGGAACTGATCGTACATGGAACGATACTGGCCGAGGCTGAACTGCGCATATCCCGGACTCCGGGTAAAGGGAAATGCATGAAGTGCAATATGGAATTTGAGATGAATAACCGGATCGATTGTTGCCCAAAATGTTTGTGTCTTCCTTCTGAAATAAGCGAAGGACAGGAATTCAGGGTGCTTTCGATGGTTGTAGAATGATTGTTTCACTCCCCCTGCCCGTTCCATGGCCGGAGCATGAAATTAATAACTGTTAAAATTCAATCATTATGTGCGATACATGCGGTTGTGGAAATCCTGACGAATTTAAAATTCACGGCAAAGAAAATGGTCAAATGGCGAATTGGCGAAATGGTGAAAATCAGGAGCATCATCATCATGACCATGAACATGAACATGATGGTCACACACACTCCCATGTCCATGACCATACTCCTGAAAAAGTGATCAGCCTCAATATGGACATTCTTTCGGAAAATAACCGCCTGGCCGAACGAAACCGGGGTTATTTTGAAGGGAAACACGTTCTTGCATTGAACCTTGTAAGTTCCCCGGGTTCCGGGAAAACCACGATCCTTGAAAAGACCATCCATGCGCTGATCCCTTCCAGGAAAATTTTTGTCATCGAAGGAGATCAGCAAACCGCCCGGGATGCCGACCGGATCGAAAAATCGGGGGCCCCCGCGATCCAGATCAACACCGGGTCGGGTTGCCACCTTGACGCAAAAATGATCCACCTGGCATTGCATAAGATGGAAGTCGACAACCAGGCGATCCTGTTTATTGAAAATGTTGGAAACCTTGTCTGTCCTGCCCTGTTTGATCTCGGTGAGCAGAAACGGGTGGTGGTGATCAGTGTAACGGAAGGGGATGACAAACCGCTGAAATATCCCTATATGTTCCAGTCCTCGAACCTATGCATCATCAACAAAACAGACCTGCTTCCCTATGTCGATTTCAGCGTGGAGGCGGCCATTCAATATGCACGGCAATTGAATCCGGATCTTGAATTTATCCTCATGTCGGCCAAAACCGGGGAGGGTATGAACGAATGGTACACCTGGCTTTCAAAACAATAACGTGACATGTGACCTAGTCACCTTGTTACCTTGTCACCAATCCCCCTCGTTCACCTGTCGCTGCTACAATTTCTCTCACGCATTTGATTGCGGCTGGTATCGCTTCCCGCACCTCCGGCGAAAGGTCCAACCCCATTTCCTGAAACTCCTTCACCGAAATGGCAACCAGGTGGAGTTGTGGCATATTTCCCAATAAGATAGCTGAATCGATCAGGTCCTTCAATCCGATTTCATGGGCGCTTAACTGCCTTGGAAAATCTTTGGCATAACGGGGTTGCAGGACCCTGACATGCCCCGGTGGAAATTGATCAAGAGAAGCATCAATAATGATAATTCTTTTATAGGACTGGATATAGGCCAACAGGTGAAATCCGCCAGTGCCGCCATCCATCAGATCGGCGCCCTCGATTCCCTCCTTTTCCAGACGTGACACAACATGGATGCCTACGCCTTCATCATTCATCAATAGATTCCCAATCCCGAGAATCAGGATACTATTCGGCAGATCAGGCAATGGTGCAGGTTATTAAATGGTCATCAATTCTTGGGACACTCCTCGGTTTTGTTGTCGTGGCGCTCGATCACATCTTCCTCGATGAATTTCCAGCCGCCGATCATGGAAGAGGTCACCCCACGGCGTTCAATATAATCATGATAGAATACCAGGTAGACATGCACCAGGGCAAACAGGATGAATCCCCACATCAGGACATGGTGGATCTGACGCACATTCATATCGCCTCCAAGAAACGGAACAATCCATGCAAAGAGTTTGGGGAGAAATGCGCTGCTCATGGCGGCATACATTCCAAATCCTGTAAGACATTGCAGCAGGAAGATCAGGAAGGTGATGAAATAAATGAAACTCGCAAGGGAGTTGTGCCCGATTGAATCAATTTTCCTGTTGGTAACTTGCAGTATGTCAACTTTGATCACCTCAAGCATCTCCTTCCACTGGCATCGTTTCAGCGGGATGAAATTATACCACCGTGAAAATTCATTTCCTGTAAATCCCCAGTAAATCCGGAAAATGAAGTTGAAGAAAAACAGGAAAGCGCTGATGAAATGGATGAACCGTACAGTTCCGAACCAAAAATTAAAATAGGCCTCGGTGCCTTTCATAAAGGCGGGAGGGTCACCGATAATATAACCGGTAACACACAGCGTGATTATACACAGCGCATTGATCCAATGATAGATGCGAACGGGCATCTCCCATACATGCACTTCACGCAAAGGGACGGATCGGTTTCTCATGGCTCAATAGGTTTTCAGGTCATGAATGGTAGTTCCATTTTCATCATACAAATGCACAGCGCAAGCCAGGCACGGGTCGAAGGAGTGAATGGTACGGAGCACTTCCAGGGGCAGTTTCGGGTCGGCAACAGGAGTGCCGATCAGCGATTCCTCAAATGCCGATCGTTGGCCCTTGAGGTCGCGGGGAGAGGAATTCCAGGTCGTAGGAACGACCAGCTGATAATTGGCAATCTTCTTGTCCTCAATCACGATGAAATGCGACAGGGCACCACGGGGAGCTTCAACTAAACCGATGCCTTTGGCCTTTTTGGGCCAGGAATCTGGTTCCCATTTAACATTGTTTTGCGTGCGTGTATCACCATTCTTGATATTGGCCAGAAGTTGCTGATAAAACTCAAGTGCCCATCCGCAAACCAGTTTGGTCTCAAGACCCCTGGCTGCCGTACGGCCTAAGGTGGAGAATAAAGCGGTTACAGGCACATCCAATGCTTTCAGCGTGCTTTCGATCACCTCTTTATAATCGGCACGGCCCGAGGCGTACCCGATCAGCATGCGCGACAACGGGCCGACTTCCATCGGATTTCCTTTCCAGCGTGGTGTCTTAACCCAGCTATACTTTTGTGAAAAATCGAGATGCTCATAGGGAGGTTTCGGACCGGTATAATTAAATTTGGTCTCTCCATCCCAGGGATGCAGCCCTGTTTTGTCGCCCTTTGCATATTCATACCACGAGTTGTTGATGTACTCCTGGATCTGCTCCGGGTCATCGGCTTTTACTTCCAGTACATGACCCAGGTCGCGTCCCAGGATAGCTCCACGGGGTATTTTGAAACTATCGGGATTTTCGTATCCGTTCGACGGGAAATCGCCAAAAGAGAGATAATTTGTCAATCCGCCACCAATCGCACCCCAGTCGCTTTTATAAAAGGATGCAACCGCCAGCAAATCGGGGATATATACCTGGTCTACAAATGTTTTCGCATCTTCAAACAACTTGCCAACAAATGCAAGCCTTTCTGCATTTACCGCATTTGCCTCTTCAATGTTGATCGAACAGGGAACCCCACCGACCAGGTAATTCGGATGCGGGTTTTTCCCGCCGAAAATCGTATGGACCTTAACAAGTTCCTTTTGCCATTCGAGTGCCTCCAGGTAATGTGCTACTGCGATCAGGTTTACCTCCGGGGGAAGTTTGTAGGCCTTGTGCCCCCAATACCCATTGGCGAAAATGCCTAACTGGCCGCTATCCACGAAATTCTTGAATTTTTTCTGGATGTCTGTGAAATAGCCTACCGAACTCTTGGGCCAGGAAGAAATGCTCTGGGCAATCCGTGAAGCTTCAGCAGGATTGGCTTTGAGGGCCGACACCACATCGACCCAATCGAGCGCATGCAGCTGATAAAAATGAACGACGTGGTCCTGAATGTATAGGGCGTTGGCCATCAGGTTGCGGATGAGCTCGGCGTTGGGCGGGACCGATATGCCAAGGGCGTTTTCAACCGCCCTGACAGAGGTCAGGGAATGGGTTGATGTACATACGCCGCATACCCGGCCAACAAAAGCCCAGGCATCCCTGGGGTCGCGGCCCTTTAAAATGGTCTCTATGCCCCGCACCATGGTTCCGGCGCTGAATGCATCGGTGATTTTACCATCGGTGACTTCGATTTCAACCCGCAAGTGTCCTTCTATACGGGTGATCGGATCTATTACGATTCTTTCTGCCATGGCTATAGTTCTTTCGTGGTTTCAACTTTGGAACCTTGCTCGGGTTCATTGATTATCTCTTTGTGCTTGCGTATGTTTGTAACAATGGCATGGCCTGCAATACCGACTGCCGTGGCAATGCCAAGTCCAAGCCCGACCTTGTCGGCCGTAGTCTCAATACCAAACCCTGCAACTTCGGGCAGGTGTTGATAGAAGGGTCCGTTGTCCCAGAACCCGGCTTCGGCGCAGCCAATACATGGATGCCCCGACTGAATGGGATAACTCACCCCATCGTTCCATTTAATAATACCGCAGGAATTATAGGTTACCGGGCCCTTGCATCCCATTTTATAAAGGCAATAACCGCGTTTTGCCCCTTCATCATCAAATGATTCAACAAACAAACCCGCATCGAAATTGGCACGGCGATAGCAGGTATCATGAACCCGGCGTGAATAGAAAGCTTTGGGCCGGCTCAATCCGTCAAGCTGGGGAATACGGTCGAAGGTAAGCAGGTGGACCACAACCCCCGCCATGACATCGGCGATGGGCGGACAACCCTGTACGTTAATGACCGGTTTGCCACTGATTACCTTATGAACAGGCTTCGCACCCGTCGGGTTCGGGCTTGCTGCCTGAACACATCCGGCAGATGCGCAATTGCCCCATGCAACCACCGCCTTGCAGTTTTTAACTGCCTCCTGAAGGATCTGCAGGGCACTGCGGCCACCGATGCAACAGTAGGCCTCATTTTTAGTGGGTATTGAACCTTCCACCATCACAATGTATTCTCCCGGATACTTTTTCATCACGGCCTGGTATGCCTCTTCAGCCTGTACCCCGGAAGCGGCCATCAGGGTTTCCTGGTAGTCAAGTGAAATTTTGTTCAAAACAATATCCGCAACAAGCGGATGAGAAGCCCTGATGAAGGATTCGCTACAGCATGTACATTCCTGGAAATGGAACCAGATGACCGGAAGCCTCGGTTTAGTCTCAAGTGCTTTGACGATCTGGCTTACACCGCTGGCTTCCAATCCCATGAAGGCCGCCATGGTCGCACAAAATTTAAGGAAATCCCTACGGGAAACCCCGTTCTTTCTGGCTTCCTCATAAAAAGTTGGTCTCTGATTCTCCATAAAGCGATTGGTTTTAGAGATTAAATCAAGTATAAAAATATACAATAAATAGAATATGTCAATACCTGAATATTAATTTATATCCGGTCTAATTAAGAGGTGTTAACGGATTTCCCGGATATTGCTTGTTTGGGAATTATTTTGCACGTAACAGTCTTGTTATCAGGGATGTTGGCATGAGAAATTACATTTTTACGATTTTATCATACCTGGTCCCGTTTTTATCCTTCACATAAAAAATATACAAGCCGGAAGGAACCGGTTTCCCGGTAAAGTTTTTTCCGTCCCATTCAATCCTGTTTTTCCCGGCGGTCAGTTTACCCGAAAACACCCTGCTTACCAGGCTTCCCCGGAGGTCAAATACCCCGGCCTCAAATTCCTTTGAATGCTCCGAAAAGACTTCGATCAGGCATCCTTGCTCAAAAGGGTTTGGAAAGACCTTTATTGGTTCATCTGCGATCGTCCGATCCCCTTCCCCCATCATGAATGAATTCAGTATCAATGTGGCAGGCTCATTGTCTGACGGGGGTTTTCCAAGGAGCAAATGAAAATTAATTCTTACGGTTTCATTTCCCGGCAAGGGGATACTGCCTGTATTTGTGTAGGTCCAGCTGTGAAATAAATTTCCCCAGGCACTTCTGAAGGTTACCGAATCCGGAGACCAGTCGAAAGAATGGTCAGAATGATCCGTTCCGGTTAAATTCATATTGAACCGGTTCATGTTTCCGGGTACCGACCAAGGCTGGATCACATATTGTGAATTGTCATTGCCGGGATCTCCCCATTTCGAGAATTCAAAATCGATCTCCCTGAAGGAATTATCGGGAGGCAGAAAGTAAGGAGCACAATCATCCCATGTAAAAATTCCGGCAATAATATTCGGATCGAGCAGGTCCACCCTGCTCCCGACATCAAAATTATACCGGTTATAACCTTGTGAGGTTTTACAGATTATTTCAGAACAATGCCAGTTATTTACATTCCTTGCCACCCGCAGATGCAGTTTATGCTGATTGTCAACCCAGACCATTGAATCGTTGTCACTGAAAATGTTTGGTCCTGGTCCGATCGCGATCAAATTATTCCCGACAGACTTTTTAACGATCCAGTCCAGGCCTGACCATGAAATGATCCGGTCGCCATGGGGCCTACATACAGCCACAAACGGAAAAGACAACAACATCTCAGGAAGTGAACCTCCGGATACGACGGGTGGTGTATACGTCAATGGAATGAGAAACGCGATGATTTTGGTAGCATACTGGTCCAGGCCTCCAATAACAATATTTGTGCTGAAACTTGAATCCGGTTGAATCGGAGTAACCGGGCTGGCAGTTAAAGGTTTATTCCACCAACCACCCGCTTCCTCCACAAAGACATATACTGCGATACCATGATCAGGGAGGGTTGTATGATGTACTTTCCCTTTTAACAAGCTTGTTGTCCCCCAGCCGGGCACAAAAGTAAATTGAATGGCAGGTTGGGTTTGCGCAAAACAAACCTGACATGATATATAAACGAAAAGACTAGTTATCAATATTTTCATGAGATAAATATACACAAATGGTTTGTTGAAATTGCCTGCGTCAGCATTATTATTTGCACTTATGATGCTTTCTTCCTGACTTTTGGTAACTTAGTTGGCCAATAGTCCCTGTATGCATCAATTTCTTGATCCTCCTGATATTCGTAAAGAGAAACGGTTGATTTGGGCAGCTACGCGTTCGGTATTTGAAAATGTCGGTTTTGCGCATAAAAGAAGTGGAAAAAAAAGCAGAAGCCATTGGAATTTATTCATTCGCCTCCTGGGGGTCTTCGCTTTCCTGCTTAAAATAACAGGATACTATCACAACGGATACGCCAATGCAAAAACGATCCATGTGAACGAAATATCTTTAAAATTCCCCAATCTTCCTGCTGCTTTCAATGGCTTCAGGATCCTGCATTTATCCGACCTTCATATTGACAGCATCCCCGGGTTCGCATCCCTGATCATTCATAAAATAAAAGATCTCAAATTTGACATTTGTTTACTAACAGGTGACTACCGGCGTGATATTTCCGGTAGTTTCAGCCGCATTTTAAAGCCTGTGATGATTTTATCAAAATACATCCAGGCGCATTATGGAACTTTTGCTGTATTGGGAAACCACGACACCTACCTGATGGCTCAATATGAGCGTGAATCCGGCATGCAATTACTCATTAACGAATCTGTTGAAATAATTAAGGATGGGCAAAAATTATTGATTACCGGAACCGATGATCCCTTTAATTTCTTCACTGAACCTGCGTTATTGTGTCTTGGAACCAGGGGATACGATTTTAAAATAGCGATGGTCCACACTTCTGAACTGGCCGGAGTGGCATCGGAAAACAAGTACGATCTTTATTTGTGCGGCCATACCCATGGCGGCCAGATCTGTTTGAAAGAGGGGATGCCCTTGATCAGTCACCAGTTTGAAGGCAAGCAATACAACCAGGGTACGTGGCGTGTTGGAAACATGACCGGCTTCACTTCAAAAGGGGCAGGTGTTAGCGGACTGCCGGTCAGGTTCAACTGCCAGGCTGAGGTTACACTGATCAATCTTGTCATTTAACCATTCCAATTTTACCATTTCCCAACGTCCACATCATTACACGGTTCCCTTAAATCTTCAGCAACGGTCAATTCCCTGGAATGGAAAAGAAAAAACTGCTGCCAGCGCCGGGTTTGGACTCCACCCATATCTTGCCCCCATGCAATTCCACTATTTTTTTGCAATGTGCCAGTCCAATGCCGGTTCCCTGGTAATCGGTCCGGTTGTGCATTTGCTTGAAAATAGTGAAGATCTTTTCCCTGTTGTTCTCCTCAAGGCCAATCCCATTGTCCGTAATCGAAAAAACAATTTCCTTTTCGTTGCTTGTTGCCGAAATCTTTATTTCAGGAGGCACATTGGTTTTCCTGAATTTAATGGCATTATCAACCAGGTGATGGAACAATATTTTGATTTCCCTTTCAAATCCATGAAATGCCGGCAGTTCCCTGAGGATAATCACTGCACCGGTTTCAGTGATGGTACCGGATAATTCAGCAAGGACCTCCCCAACCAGTTTATTGCAGTCAACCATTGTCAGCACGCTCTCTTTCCCCAGCAGGGAATAGTCCAGCAAACCTTTAATCAGGATGCTCATGCGATTTGCCGAACTTGAAATAAATTCAATGCATTTATCTCCGTCTGCATCCAGCTTTCCGGTGTATTCCTGCTGAATTATTTTTGTAAAATTGGTAAGGGTGAGCAGGGGCTCCTGGAGGTCATGCGAGGTAATGAAAGTGAACTGCTCCCATTCCTGGTTTTTGAATGCGAGTTCCTTATTGATGGTTAAAAGCTGATTGGTACGTTCAGCAACCCGTTGCTCAAGGGTTTCATTCAATTTTCTGATTTTTGATTCTGCCTCCAGCCGCTCAGTAATATCTTCCTTAATTGCCAGAAAATGGATTATCTCTCCGTTTGCATTTTTAACCGGTGAGATGGAAGCACTTTCCCAATAGAGTTCACCATTCTTTTTTTTATTGTGAAATGCGCCCTTCCATTCATGGCCCGACCGAATCGTTTCCCACAAATTCCTGTACTCTGCTGTTGTCGTTTCTCCCGATTTGAAAATCCTGGGATTTTGTCCCAACAACTCTTCCGGTTTATAACCCGTAAGCTTAAAAACGGTAGGATTACCGTATTCAATATCCCCCTTTACATCAGTGATGACAATTGAAACCGGGCTTTGCTCCACTGCTTGTGACAAATTGTTCAGAGTTTCTTCAACGTGCCGGACCTTTGTAATATCCACACACGAACCGATGTAACCGGCAAAAGATCCGTCCGGAGTGAAGCGGGGAACACCACTGTATAAAACCCAGTGGTATTCGCCAACGGCATTTCTGAGCCGGAACTCCATATTAAACTTGCGCCGCGCTTTAAATGAAACATGGTAAATTTCCAGACACGCTTCAATATCAGAAGGATGAACACCTTCTGCCCATCCGTAACCTACCTCCTGCTCCAGGGTCCTTCCGGTAAAACTGAGCCAGGGTTGATTGAAATAATCACATTGGGCATCCGTGCCCGACTGCCAGATTAATACCGGGGCTGTATCTGCCATCAGCTGAAACCGGGCATTGGTTTCCTGCAGGGCGAGTTCTGCCCGAATGATCCTGAATGCCGCATCGATCCTTGCCAGCAATTCCCGGTTTTTCAAAGGTTTTATCAGGTATCCATCCGCACCGGTCTCCAGTCCTTCGGAGATGTTTTCTGACTGGATTTTAAATCCGGATAGCAACAAAACATGAATCGATGAGAAATTTTTATCCAGCTTTATTTTCCGGCACACATCCATGCCGCTCATGTCTGGAAGCATCACGTCCAGCAAAAGCAGATCTGGTTTCCTCTGCCCGATGGCATCCAAACATCCTTGCCCGCAATCTGCAGTGCGAACGGCATAATGCTCTTCTTTTATGAGTTTTTCCATACTCCGGAGCAAATCCGTATCGTCATCAACGATCAGAATTTCAAACTCACTGTTCTTTTTCATTGTATATCGCCTTATCACTCTCCATCGCAAAAACCGGTTGGTTGATGATCATCCAATGATAGAACGGGTAAATTTCATTAAAAGTCTCTGGCGAAAGATGAACTTTAAATAGTTCCATCCACTCATCAAACTATTCAGGTCAGGAGGTGATCTAAAACAAAGGAATATAACTATCCTTGATTTCTGTTTTCGATTGGATCAGGCCGACAACGATCCTGGTACATTCATGCATTGTACTACGAAGCAAGATGGATAAGTAACCGGTAAATAATTCATTGGTTATCCTAAATGAAGATTTTATGATGCCAAATGGCAAAAACAGTGTATCCGTTTGACTTACAAGGTGTTTTTGTATTTTAATGCCTCCATGGGTTCTGGCACTGAATGCCCAAGTCCTCCGGCCAATTCATCATTGAATGTGGTGGGAACATGGTTGGCTTCTGTACGTTGCACCCATGTAACTGGTTCTTTATCAACATCTTTACGAACCATTGTGATGCAATTTTCCACCGGGCAGATCAATGCACACAAATTACAGCCAACACAATTTTCTTCATTGATCCGGGGAATCCTGATATTTTTATCCTCATTCAGATCAATGGCCTGGTGGGCCCCGTCTTCACATGCAATGTAGCATAATTGACACCCGATGCATTTCGTTTCATCGATGCTTGCCTTGATGCTGTAATTCAGGTTCAGCTCTTCCCAGTGTTTAACATTTGGAAGGGCTTTCCCGGCAAATTGCTGGATGGATGAAAATCCATGTGATTCCATGTATTGCTCAAGTCCGGAGGTAAGATCACGGATAATGCCGAAGCCATAGTGCATGACTGCGGTACATACCTGCAATGATGTAGCGCCCAGCAAAATAAACTCTACGGCATCACGCCAGTTTTCAATGCCCCCGATTCCCGAAATCGGAAGTTGGACCAACGGATGCTGGGCGCAATTCTTCACCATGTTCAATGCAATGGGTTTCACTGCAGGGCCGCAGTATCCTCCATTTGTAGAGTGATTTTCAACAACCGGATAGGTTACAAACTTATCAATATCTACACCCACCAGGCTCTGAATCGTATTGATCAACGCGATTGCGTTGGCTCCTGCCCGCCGGGCTGCCTGGGCCGGTTCGGTGATGTCGGAAATATTGGGGGTGAGTTTCACAATGACCGGGATTTTTGCCACCTCCATCACCCATCGTGTAATGGTTTCGAGCACTGCGGGCTCCTGCCCTACCGCCGAACCCATTCCTCTTTCACACATCCCGTGAGGACAGCCAAAATTCAATTCAATACCATCGGCTCCTGCATTTTGAACATCCTGCACAATTTGCTGCCACTCTTTTTTTGATTGCACCATCAATGATGCGATTACTGCATGATCTGGAAAATATTTCTTCACCTCTTCCATTTCACGAAGGTTATCGCACAAACGCCGGTCGGTAATCAGCTCGATATTATTGAAACCGACCACCCTGCTGCCGCGATGGTTGACTGCGCCATACCGGCTCGAAACATTGATTACAGGCACTCCCAGGGTTTTCCACACAGCCCCGCCCCAACCCTGGTCAAATGCCTTCATGATCTGATACCCTGAATTGGTAGGAGGCCCGGAAGCCAGCCAAAATGGGTTTGGCGCTTTAATACCGGCAAAATTAATTTCAAGATTAACCATAAAATTTCTTATAAAAATTTCTTCAACTCAATTTTGATAACAGCCCATGGATCCCTTTTCCGGCGATTTTTCCCTCAGCAACCGCATTTACAACCTCTGCCCCACCGTTTACTGCATCTCCTCCTGCAAAATATCTGGGATTTGTTGTCCGGCCTGTTGCATGATCCACAATAATTCGTCCCGATTCATCCATATCCAGTCCTGGAATATTCACGATCATTGATGTTTGCTTCAACTGTCCGGTTGCTTTAATGACCAGGTCGCAATCGACCGTAAATTCACTCCCCGGAATATTTCCAAATTTTCCATTGACCGTTTCAGTCCTGATAAATTTCACGCCTGTTACGCAATTTTCTCCAAGAACCTCAATGGGTGCAACATTAAACATGCCAATTACCCCGGAAATTTTTGCCAGGTCAAATTCAAAATAATAAGCCTTCATTTCGCTTTGCGACCTCCTGTATGCCAGGATGACCTGCCGGGCGCCCAATCTTGCAGATTCTGAGGCTGCGTCCATGGCGGTATTGCCGCCACCAAGCACAACGATTTTTTTTGCCGACGGCTGCAGGACTGGGTTGTTTTTGATCTGCTCAATAAATTCAGTCGCCCCGATGCAGTTTTGTTTTTCTTCTCCCTTAATTTTTATTTTTCCTGAATTCCCCAGGCCAATGCCCAGAAAAATTGCATCGTATTTGTTTTCCAGCCCTTTAAACTCGTCTTTATCAGCAATGCGTTTGTTATAAAAAACATTGAAACCAAATTGCGCCCTCAGGAATTCCACCTCCATCAATGCCTCCTGGTTGGTTATCTTGTAAGGGGCAACTCCGTGCAAAGCCAGTCCGGAAGGGTTATTACGGGCCTCGTAAATATCCACTTGGTATCCTTCCAGTCTTAATTGGCATGCACAGGATATCCCGGCAGGACCAGCTCCGATAACTGCAACTGACTTGCCATTGAATTCGGGGATGTCGAAAAACTTCAGATGAGCCAGTATTGCATTATTTGTCGCGAAGTTCTGCAACCTGCCGATATCGATCGCCCTGATATTCATCTTTGTAAAAACGCAGGCTCCTTCGCAAAGGATCTCGGTAGGACAAACTTTTCCGCACGTGTTTCCCAAATAATTGGCACTGTAAATTGTTTTTGCAGCACCCGATAAATTTCCATTATTTATCTGCCTGATAAACAATGGGATATCGATATTTGTCGGACATGCCAGCATGCACGGGGCATTGTAGCAAAACAAACACCTCGAACTCTCGTAATACGCCTGCGAGTTGTTCATCAGCGGCTTAAGCTGGGCAAATATTTGCTCAATATCCGGCATGGGTTGTAGATTGTTGGGTTCAGCCATCGTTTGTTGATTTATAGCCATGGACAATTGACAATTGACAGTTGACAATTGACAACTACTGATTATTTTTACTGGTTTTGATAATCGACGTTAATAGTCTTAAGATCTCTTTCAAATCTTTTGTTATCGAATTAAATTGATTTTCACTTATATAATCTGCTTTGAAAAGTAATTCTATCCAGTATTCACTTTCATTTGCTTCTTTCAATGAAATAGAAGTTTTATGAATGAAATCGGCCTTACTTTCTGCTTGTTCGGCCTCCCTGACATTTGCACCAATCGATGTACCCGAACGTAAAAGCTGCTTGCTTAACACGAACTCATTCTTGTCGTTCACCAAAAATTGATACAACTTCACGGTTTTTAAAACAAAATCAAACGACTTATTCTTTACAATGTTTTCCTTCATTTCACTATCGAATTAATTGTGCATTGTCCATTGTCCATTGTCCATTGTCAATTGTCAATTGTCAATTGTCAATTGTCAATTGTCAATTACCTTCAGAATTCAACCGTTTTTTTATAGGTTTCAGGTCGCCTGTCGCGATAAAATTGCCAGACCGACCGCACTTCATCAATCAGATCCAGATCAAAATCAGCCACCAGAAGTTCATCCTGGTCTTCGGAAGCCTGGGCAAAAATCTGTCCCCGGGGGTCGACAAAATAGGATGATCCGTAAAACATGCCGATATTCCATGGTTTTTCAACGCCAACCCTGTTGATGCATCCCATGAAATAACCATTGGCGGCTGCATGGGCCGGTTGTTCCAGCTTCCATAAATATTGTGAAAGTCCCGCAACGGTAGCAGAAGGATTGTAAACAATTTCTGCACCATTCAGTCCCAGCTCCCTGGCACCTTCCGGAAAATGACGATCGTAACAGATATAAACCCCCACTTTTGCAAACCTTGTCTGAAAAACAGGGTATCCCAGGTTCCCGGGTTTAAAAAAGTATTTTTCATAAAACCCGGGGGCAACATGAGGGATGTGGTTCTTCCTGTATTTTCCCACGATCGAACCATCGGCATCAATCACTACCGCGGTGTTGTATAAAACCCCGGGCATTTCCTGCTCATAGATAGGCACGATGATCACCATGTGATGCTTTTTTGCCAGTTCCTGCATCAGTTCCGTTGTTTTACCCGGAATGGGTTCTGCAGCTTTGTACCATTCATTATTTTGTCCCGGACAAAAATACGGGCCGTTAAAGATTTCCTGCAAACAAAGGATTTGCACCCCTTGTTTTGCTGCATTTTCAATGAAAGGAATGTGTTTTTGAATCATTGCTTCCTTAATTTCGGCAATGGTGCCTTCGCCTTCCGATTTCGGAACAGACATTTGAATCAAGCCAGATTTTACAATTCTTGCCATGGTGTTTGTATTAAGTTTGAAACTAAATTAAATTGAAAATTAAATCATTAAGTCAACTCCAAAACCATTTTTCACTGCTAAGTCGCTAAGGCGCTAAAAAAAAGAAGAAATTTGAAAAATAATTCTTTGCGTCTTTGTGACTTTGCGGTAAAAAGAATTTTATAAAATGTTAGTTAATTTTGTCCTTTTAACGAACTGGCCATACCCCTTCCTGATTTTCACGTTTCCATGGTCAATGGCCACTTTTCCACGTAAAAGGACAGTTTCCGCCTTTCCCGTTATTTCGTGGCCTTCGTAAGCAGAATAATCGCAGTGATGATGATGTGTGGTTGCAGAGAGTACGTGCTTTTTGACCGGATCAAAAATCACAATATCGGCATCGGTACCAATGGCAATGGTCCCTTTTTTAGGGAACATTCCAAAGATTTTTGCCGATGAGGCAGCAGTGATATCAGCCATTTTATTCAAACTGATTTTGCCCTTGTTTACTCCTTCCGAGAAAATCAGTTCCATCCTGTGTTCAATTCCGGGGGCGCCGTTGGGAATTTTCGTAAAATCCTGTTCCCCTTTGCGCTTATCGTCCCACATAAAGGGGCAATGATCGGTTGCAAGCGTTTGCACAATTCCCTGGTTGATTGCTGCCCACAGCGCCGTCTGGTCCTTTTTCTCGCGGATAGGCGGGCTCATCACCCATTTGGCGCTTTCAAACCCCCGATCGTACACGGAAGCATCAAGAACCAGGTATTGAATGCAAGTTTCAACAAACACCTTCTGGTTCCGTTTCTGGGCATCCCTAACCTTGTTAAGGGCTCCTTCGCAGGTCATGTGAACGATATATGAATTTGACCCGGTTTGATAGGCCATGTCAATGAACCTGCCGGTTGCTTCTGTTTCCGTTATTTCCGGTTGGGACAGGTAGTGATACAAGGGCGAAAGGTTGCCTGCCGCTTTATTCTGTGTAACAAGAAAATCGATGATATCGCCATTTGTAGCATGAACTGTTACAATTCCTCCGTGTTTTTTCACCTCGTTCATCAACCCCACCATCTGCCGGTCATCAATCATTAAGGATCCTTTGTAAGCCATGAAGGTTTTGAAAGAAGTAATTCCCTCTTTTTCAATCAGGTCTTTTATTTCAGACTGTGTTTGGGGATTGAAATCGGTAACGGCCATGTGAAAAGCATAATCGCTGTAAACGTTCCCAATCGCCCGTCCCTGCCATTCGCGCAGGGCATCATACAGCAGTTTCCCCTGCGACTGGATTACAAAATCAATAACGGTAGTCGTGCCCCCGTGAAGTGCAGCCAGTGTGCCGGTTTCATAATTGTCACTTGAAAATGCACCCATGAAAGGCATCTCGAGGTGAACGTGGGGATCAATACCACCTGGGAATACAAGCTTGCCGGAAGCATCGATCACCGTGCCGGCAGGAACATTCAAATTTTTACCGATCCCTGAAATGGTCTCTCCTTCGATGAAAATATCGGCGATATAATCATCTGTTGCAGTGATTATTCTGCCGTTTTTGATCAGTATTGACATACGATGGGTTTTTTAATTTTGAACATTTACTTATAATATTCATCGGCAATGTCGATCGCCTTCTCAATAATGGCAAGACCTTCGTCTATTTCGCCTGTGTTGACGATGAGCGGAGGCGCGATGAAAATCCAATTCCAGCGGACAAAGGTGAACAATCCCAGTTCTCTCAATTTCGCCGACATCCTGTTGGTCGGTTCCATGTCTTTTGCTGCTGCATTCCATGGCGTAAGCGGTTCTTTGGTTTCACGGTTTTTCACCAGTTCAATTGCACCCAGGAGTCCGGTATTCCTGAAATCGCCGATCGAAGGATGTTTCTCTGCCAGGATTCTGACTTTTTCCTCCATATATCTTCCCATGGAGGCTGCATTTTCAACTAATTTTTCCTCCTCATATACCTGGATGCAAGCCAATGCGGCGGCGCACCCCAGGGCGTGCGCTGAATAGGTAAGGCCCAGGGGAAGCGGGATGTCATTGAAATAGGCAGCGATTTCATCTTTCACAATGACTCCGCCAAGCGGTGCATACCCTGAAGTCAGGCCTTTTGCAACACACATGATGTCGGGGGTTACATCGTGATAATCAATTCCAAACCATTTGCCGGTACGCCCAAAGCCACTCATCACTTCATCGTCAATGAGCAGGATCCCGTACCTGTCGGCTATTTCCTTTACTTTTTTCCAGTAAAAAGGCGGGTACTTGATACAGCCTGACGTTCCCGATTCACCTTCGAAAAGGATCGCCGCAATACTAGAAGGGTTTTCAAACCGGATCATTCTTTCAAGATTCGCCGCTGCACGTTCACCACATTCTTCCAGGGTGTCGCTGTTCCATGGGCAGCGATAAAAATAAGGGTTTTCAACATGGACAATATTGGGAACCCCCTGGCTGTCAAACTGGAATTTCCTCGGATCACCGCCTACTGAAACGGCGCCATACGTGGCCCCGTGATATGACCGGTAATGTGAAATGATTTTGTGCCGTCCGGTATATAGCCGTGCCAGTTTTACTGCATTTTCAACGGCTTCGGAACCGGCAAGCGTGAAAAGTGTCTTCTTCAGGGTTCCGGGAGTAATTTCAGCAAGTTTCTTTCCCAATTCCCCACGCACATTGGTTGCCATGGAACATGTAATAAAAGGAAGTTGTTCGGCTTGTTTCTTAATGGCTTCAACAACTTTGGGATGTCCGTGGCCAACATTCGCATTCATCAGCTGGGATGAAAAATCAATATATTTTTTCCCGTCATAATCGTGGAAATAGACACCCTTCGCCGATTTAACAGCAATGGGGTTCAGGCCGGATTGTTTCGACCATGAAAAAAAAGTAAAGTCCAGGTTGTTTTTAATAATTTGTTCTCTTTCGGTCATGTTGCTATGTATTAACTTTTTATTTCCAGTTTCATTTTTTCAGCTCATCCAATCTGTTATTTCCTGTTTTGCCCACTTGGATGTTACCTTTTTCAGTTGAGACCAAAATCCCAGCGAACTTTTCCCGGTGATATCTCCTGCACCGAATTTTGATGCATTCCATCCTCCAAAGGAAAACGGTTCGCGCGGAACCGGTACCCCGATGTTGATCCCAATCATGCCGGCACTTGCATTTTGAGCGACCATTTTGGCAATCGCCCCGTTTTGTGTGAAGGCGGACGCAGCATTCCCGAACGGACTTTTATGCTGAATCGAAAGAGCCTCCTCAACACTTCCAGCCTGGATGATTTCGAAAACAGGTCCGAAAACTTCGCTGTCGGGCATTCCAGTTACAGTTTCGCGCCAGTCAATAATGGTGGGTCCTAAATAATATCCGTTTGGGTCGGCATGCTCATCGCTGGAGAATTTACGTCCGTCGACCAGCAATTTAGCACCTTTTGCTTCTGCTTCATCGATGTACCGGATCAGGTTTTCCCTGGATTTGCGCGAAATGATCGGAGGCATTTTGGTTCCGGGGATATATTTTGATACCTCAAGGCAGAGCTTGTCAATGATCGGATTTACATTCCCTACCGCAATCATTACCGATGCAGCCATGCAACGCTGCCCGGCAGACCCGCACATGGAGGCTGCAATATCTGAAGCCGAAAGGTCGAGGTTGGCGTCGGGCAGTACGATCAAATGATTTTTCGCACCACCCAGGGCAAGGCAACGCTTGAGGTTAGAAGCAGCACGGCGATAAACAAGTTGTGCCACCGGGGTGGAACCCACAAAGGAAACAGCTTTGATATCAGGATGGTCGCAAATTGCTTCCACCACCTCTTTTGCACCGTTTACTATGTTCAGAACCCCATCCGGTAAACCAGCCTGCTTGAACATTTCGGCCATTTTCATTGAAGAAACCGGTGTCAGTTCAGAGGGTTTCAAAACCATGCAATTTCCCATGGCGATCGCATTGGGTAGGGTCCAGTGAGGCACCATGTGAGGAAAATTGAAGGGATTGATACAGGCCACAACCCCAAGCGGGGCATATTCGGTGCGGCATTCCACGCCAACGCTCACTTCAAGCACTTCTCCCACTGCGATTTGAGGAACGGAACAGGCAAACTCGGTTAGCTCGATGCTTTTACGAACTTCAGCGATGGCTTCGTCCATGGTCTTGCCATTTTCATCATGAATGATCGAAGCCAGAATTTCCACATTTTGTTCTACGATCATACGGTAGGTGTACAAAATCTGTGAACGCATTTTTGATGTCATTCCCGACCATGCCGGGAAAGCTGCTTTTGCCGATTTAACTGCTTCATCAACGTCATTGTATGCCGACAGTGGAACCGTTGAAATAACGGCGCCGGTCAATGGGCTGTCAACATCCATGCGTTTATTGTTGCAGGAAACAAACTGACCATTGATGTAATTTTGAACTTCCGGGTATTTCATATTGCTGATTTTAATAACAAAATTACACCTTTTCAATTAGCAAGGTGAATTTCACAGGCCAAATCAGGCACAATTATTTCACCTGAAAGGTTTTGCCCGCTGATCAGCGCCAGGATTAAATTATTTGAGGTCCATCACTGATACTCCATCAGCCCCGGGATGAGAAAAAATAAGTATTTTTGCACCTTGATCTGAAAATGCACGGAAAGAAAATCATTTTGATTTATTCGTCTGAACTTTATCCCATTGAAACATGAACAATAACATTAAATTCGACTTTGATGACATCCTGATCAGCCCGGCTATTCAAAGTAAAATTGATTCCAGGAAAACAGTGAAGATTTTTGATGAAAACGGAATGCTTCCGTTATTCACTGCCCCGATGGATACGGTCGTTGAAATGGAACACCGCAAAATTTTCACCGGGCATCAGATCTATCCTGTTGTTCCGAGGACCCAGACAAAATCCTTCAATGCAAATGATTGCAAAGCCATTGACGACTGGATTGCGCTGAGCCTTGATCAGTTTGAAAAATTGTTCCTTGCGGATAATTCCGGCCAAATATCCGATCCTGTTCGTGTTTGTATTGATATTGCAAACGGGCACATGCAACGCTTGATCGATGCCGTTAAAAAAGCCAGGGGAAAATTCGGGGATCAGTTGGTACTCATGGTTGGAAATGTTGCCAACCCGTTGACATATATAGAATTATCGAAGGCAGGTGCCGATTATGTGCGGGTTGGCATCGGCAATGGTTCAGGATGCAGTACCTCCGTCCATACCGGGATCGGGTACCCGCTGGCCTCCCTGATTCATGACATTCATGTGGAAAAGGGGAAGCACAACATGAAATATGCAAAGGTCGTTGCTGATGGCGGGATAAAGAAATATGCCGACATCATCAAGGTGCTGGCCCTGGGCGCTGATTATGCCATGTGCGGGGGCATCCTGAACAAGGCCCTGGAATCGGCTGGTAATACATACGCAGCCAATAAAAAGTTTGAGGGGTATACGGTTCCGGGCGACCAGGTTGATCAATACAGCGATGAAGTGAAAACAGCCTTTAAAATGGGGTCGCTGTTTTACAAGAAATTCCGCGGCATGAGTACCAAGGAGGTCCAGGCCCATTTGGGCAACGAACTGCGGTCGTCCGAAGGAGTAACAAGGATGATCCAGGTGGAATATACCATCGGTGGCTGGGTCGATAACTTCAAGGATTACCTTTCATCGGCCATGTCGTATACCGACAGCAAAGACCTCACGGATTTTATCGGAAAACCTGACTGGAACCTTATAACGCAAAACAGCCTTAACCGGTTTAACAAGTAGCTGTTTTATAACAACTTTTGTTTTTTTTTTCATTTCTATTATTATTTGTAAAAAATACAGGCCCGGTGAAATTGAGTTGCATCCTGTTTACTGAGCAGTTTGTCAACCATTTAAAAAGCGGAGGCCTGGTATATCTTTTGAAATGCCTCACCAGGGTATATGTCATATGAAAATTGCCCGATGTTCGCGGGCTGGCCTGACTGTATATCATGCACAAACCATGGGTTCTCAATCAATAAAGTTTTTGCAAATAGATCTTTCCGGTTTAACATTTTACTTGACTTTGGTAATTATTTTCGTACATTTATCATTCATTCTGGCAAGACCTGAAAATATCCTATTTTAGCCCAATCAAATATTATCTTCCATGAAAAAAATAGTCTTTTTTTTGGTATTGCTGTTATTCAGCAGTGGTTTACTGTTTTCCCAGGTTGGCATCAATACCGGCAACAATGCTCCCGACCCTTCAGCCGGATTGGATGTGAATTTTACGAACAAAGGATTGCTTCCACCACGTGTTGCACTTACAGCGATCAATTCTGCCTTGCCTGTAACGGCTCCTGCCGTTGGCCTGCTTGTGTACAATACAGCTGTTTCTGGTACTCCGCCCAATAATGTGGTTGCTGGTTATTACCAATGGGATGGAACGAAATGGGCAGCGATCTCTCCACCTAAAGGTGTTAATGTGGGGGATATGCAATACTGGGATGGAACACAGTGGGTAAGAATCCCTGTTGGCACGAACGGACAATATCTTACATTGATCAATGGCATTCCTGCCTGGGGACCGTTATCATCTCCATGTGGTACCACCATGACAATAAACCATATTGCCGGAACCGTAGCTCCGATAACCAAAACCGTTACTTATGGCACGGTGAACGAAATCCCCGGTGAACTTTCAAAATGCTGGATTACCAGTAATCTTGGCTCCGACCATCAGGCAACCGCCGTAAATGACGCAACCGAAGCATCGGCAGGATGGTACTGGCAATTTAACACGAAACAGGGGTATATGCATGATGGAGTTAACAGGATACCGAACACAGAATGGATATCAACCATTGATGAAAACGCTGACTGGCAGCCTTCAAACGATCCCTGTACGCTTGAATTGGGAACTGGCTGGCGCATTCCAACTTTCACAGAGTGGACCAATGTGGATGCATCAGGAAACTGGACCGATTGGAACGGACCATGGGATTCTCCTTTAAAAATGCATGCAGCCGGGTACTTGTATGGCAGCAATGGTTCACTGACCGGCCAGGGTTCAAACGGCACTTACTGGAGTGGTACGAAGGACAATTCCACTTATGGCTGGTATCTGGACTTCTACTTTAGCGGCAGCAATATGTACAACAACTCCAAAGCGTTCGGCTTTTCTGTTCGTTGCCTCAAAGGCATATAATTTAATTGAATGCTTGAAAAAGGCGTAAGACAGGTCTTCTTATCCTTTGTGGTTTTTGCAATGTAGTCAAATGACAACGTGTATCGCCTGCCCTTGCAACCGGGGACATTCTTTTCAAAAATCATGAGTCTGGCTGCTACTATTTACTTATAACTTTTAATTCAACAGGTGCTGTTGTATAAAACCTCAAAACTTCCTGCACCTCTTTTTCAGTCAATAAGGTTGGTTTTACATTTGCTATTGCCTCATTGGCAGGCATCATCGACCTTGATAAGATCAAATTAAACACCTCCTGTTTCCTGTTTAGATCCAGCTTGCCTTGTTTTAAATTCAAATATTTATTATACGCGTCCACCATATTCAACCATACCTTTATTTCACTGTCAACATCGATATCTCTTTTAAAGTCATCCAGGGTTTTGTCTAAACTGACCGGTAAAACTTCGGCAAAGGTTGATTGTATCAAGGTGATTTTCTTCACTTGTTCTTCACTCAGTGTATCATGCTGTATCGCACCGGCATGGATCTCCTCAGGATCCACTGTCTCAACTTTGTTATTCTGATCGATGGAAGTAACCTTTAAGCCTTTATTGCCAGACGAGTTACAGGAAGTGATCAACAATGTGATTGTAATGTAAAGCAGAAAATTCTTCATAATGTTTGTTTTATGTTAAATGATAAAACGATGCGGGCTGGCATTCTTACCATGGTTGTCATGCCTCAATAGAGACCTTCCAACTTTAAATAAATTGTAAATACCAGTACGATAACCCCAACAATCAGAATCCATCTGCCATATTTCCGGGTTTGTGTAAGCGGTAATTACAAATGCAGGTTTTCGGTAAATAAGAATGCAAGTAAATCTGCATCGTTAATTTCCGATTTGCAAAGAAACAAAATATTAAAGAACGTTATTTTCAAAGATCGTTTTTCTGTTTTCCAGCCGGTAC
>CAIVAT010000167.1 GCA_903903985.1 uncultured Bacteroidales bacterium
ATGAATGATTTTTTCATCTTAGAATGCGTTTATGCAGCTGAAATTGCCGCGGTTAGTACTGAAATCTTTCTGCATGGCCATTACCGGGGAGAAATAAATAATGTCAACTGTTGTTGGTCAGATTTACTTTCAATCTGAATACACTGAAAGCGGCAGTTTCCAAAGGAGGCCGCCCTTGACAGTTTTATTTTCCCATAGGTACATTTGCAAGGATTTCGAGTAATAGTGCGCTGGCTTTTTGCTTCTTTTTATTTCAAAAAGATGCCCGTTTTCATCCGGTTTTCTTTTTGCCAGTCTTTTTCTTTGCCGGTGCCTCACTAAAGAAAAAGCTGTACGACCATAAAAAAAAACAGGCAGTCGGTGACTGCCTGCCTGATTAATTTTCAATTCTGAAATTTTTCTGAAACTCTTTAAATTCCCAGTCGTAGAGGGCCGATTGTTCTTCGGTCATTTCTTCTGTAAAGCCTGGGTAGTAAATGCTCTCGATGTGTTGGACAAACATTTCTTCGAATGATTGTTTGCGGGTTTCTCTTGCAAGTGCGGTCATGGTGAGTGTGTTTTAGATGTGGATACTTGAAATTTTCTGACCGCGAAGCGTTAAACCGGATCGATTGGATAATGTCAAGGGGGCGGGTCTGGTTGGCACAACCTGAAAGCCTACGGAGTACGACTGTTCCTGAAGGAGGTCGCCCTTGACAGTTCCAAGCTGCAGCACTCTACAAGCTGGAAGCCCTGTCGATATAGGTAGCTTAGTAAGGATTTCAAGTATTATATTGTGCGGTGGGTTTGCTTGCTTTTTCAAAGTTGCCCGGGAGAGGTTTCTTTTTGCTAAGCTTCTTCTTTGCCTTAGATCATCAAAGAAAAAGCGTGGCCGAAGGAAAGGCATATTTATCAGGGGATTGCAGGCTTTCTCTTTTGCTTATTTGCTCTTTAATTCAAAGAGAAAAGAAGTTCAATTCAGGCCAAAAAAGGCCTGTTTGTCATCAAAAAAACACCAATTAACTCTATTTTAGCGCTTTGTACTGCGTTAAAATTAGTTTTTTGCCTTTTGGCTGTCAGCAAACCACGCCCCGCCCTGTGGCCGTTACAATTGTGAAGCGCAAATTTGAAAGGATATGTGAAATGCAGCCATGTAAGGAGGGCACCCGGAAGTAACATAATATCAACACTTTACAAAGATAATGCAACCAAGGGCAGGGAAAGGGCACTGAGTGACCAAATAAAAGGTGCCATATAGCAGTATATCAGCGTATTAACACTGCTCCCCTATGCTATATTGCTCCCCTTAAGTTTATAGGGGCAATATACCATATCCGATTATGTTTGTGATTTTGTTTTCTGAAATGTCTGCTTTACCTTGGACAATTAAAGGATCATCATGCCGAACCCATGATCACTGGAAGAGGTGCTTTGATAGAAGAGCCAATAATAAAGGTTATCTGTTGCATCACTCAGGTCTGTTGCCTTCCACCTGGGCTGATCTGTTCTGCGTTCTGATGACTTATCCTTCTTGAATTCCTGGGGAGTGATTGGGGCGGCATCCATTGATACATAAGTTTCCATTGCATTGTTGGCATTGATCTTAAAGGCAGGAACACCAGGCATTTCACCTGAGAGGAACTTATGCCAGAATAAAAACTTATCCATGTGAGGGATCTCATGTAATTCAGCACACAATCTGACTGACCATCCTGCCTTTGTCAATTGTTCTGTAACAGTATCAAAGTAACTCAATCTTGATGCTGCATCATTGCGCCTGATGCCATCACTGCCGCCATATAGATTGACATGCTTGTTATTATGGTGCAGGTAATAGTTAATGAATCTGTCAACCAGTACTTTCAATGTTTCATTCTCAACATAGAAATTATTGATAATCGGGAATTCATTGACTGCCCTGTGCCACTGGCTTACAATCATGCAGTTTTGTGTTGAGCCAAAATCGAATGATGCATACAGTATTTCATTGGGATAGCAATCAGCATCACCCCTGCTGTCAATGGTGCCCTGGTCCCCTATGTCATGACCGATTGAATCATAAAATGAATAATTGTATGAATCGTAATAGGTATGTTCGGTGGCATTTAGTGATGGATAAAAACCGTTGAGATTTTTGACTCTTCGAATGTTTTCGACTTCGATATCGTAGATCATTTTCGGAAGTACCCGTTTCAGATCCCGGAAATATCGCGGTCCTAAAATGAACTCATTGTGCATAGCACTGGCTTCCAAAAACATGAATTCTTCCGGAAATTCTTTCATCAATTTTTCATACTCAAAAACCCAGTCTCCTGCAGGAGTTAATGGCTGAGAACCCAGGAACAATGTACCATGATGAAAACGACATTTTCCAAAACGATTATTATTGCCACGATTGGCCGGTAAAACATCGCTATCAATTGCTGATTTTTTCAGTTTGGTTGCTTCATCGAAAACCATGAAATCATAGGATCCGCTCCTGGCCATTTCCGGCCGGTCAAAGGAATTGAATTCTACGACAAAACCATTGAAAAAATGAATGCAATTGGTATAATCCAAAGGGGGTTGAAATGGTTCAAGCCAATTATACTTTTTTGGCGCTTTCATCCCGATATAATAATGGATTCCACGATAAAGGCCACGGCGCTCCCAGTGGTCAATGATCGGGGGCAATGATTTTGTGCGGATATGGAAATATGTCAAGCCATTGAGTGATATTTTTCCCCGGGGCATGGTGATCAGGCAATCTATGACTTGATCAGCAATGATCGTTGTTTTTCCAACACCACGGCCACCAATAAACATTTTATGTGGCTTGGTGCAGGATCTGATTACAAATTGCGGAAAATTGTAATACGGAGCTGTTTTGATATCGGTAACTTCAACGATCTTCATGATTCTTCTCTTGCGGATTCATCAATTTTCCAAACATCTGTAAAATCTGCCATCGGGGAAAGCTTGACCTGTTCCATGAACAGGTCGTACTGCAGGAGGATAGCTTTTTGAGTAGTCTTATCGATCAGTTTGAACATGGGACTGTCAATGAAATTGAAATTCACCTGCAGGAGCTGAACCGGTGGTTGTATTTTGGAAGCATCGGGAATATCAACATCATCTTTATCCAGGTTGTTTGCCCTGATGATATTCTCCATTGCTTTATTCATGTTTTTGAGATCCTTAGCCTGGTGCGCCATTTTCATTGCAATGGTTGCCCATTCAGTGATCATATATCGAATTGCTTCTTTCGTTGCCTGCTGTACATTTCCAAAAATATTTTTAGAATTAAGCAGATCCCGATAAGCTTGTCTTTGGCTGATGCAAAATTTTCGCATCAGAATTGAAGCTGCGTTTTTATCTGTTTCAAAATCTGCAAGCTTTAATGAATGAGCTGCATCAAGTCTGATCCTTATTTTTTCATCTTCGTCATTGAGTTGGGTTCCTTCAATATAATACAAGCGGATACGGTCTGTGACCGTTGAGCTTTCCAATTTTAGCGGGATCATATATCTTCCATTTTTGATTCGCGAATAATTTTCATTGCTTCGGTCTGCGCCGGCGAAGATCCATTTGCAGCAAGTTCAAAAATTGATTTTCTTACCTGTGTTATTGTTTTCATCCTGCCGGTTTGAAATCTCTTCCAGGCTTCGCCAGCTTTGTCTTCCAGAACATTTACAAATTCATCCGGATCAAGCTCAAGCATGGTTGCGATATCGTTTTTACAAAGCATCAGCGAAGACATTTCTTCTATCTGATCGAGTAAATCTTCAGTCATTTCTATCAAAGTCTGAGGTATTATTGAGTTCGGCCAAAATCCATGACCTGTGGAACAGGGCAATCTCTTTTGAGTTGCAGATCACCCCGGCTTCAATGCGGGGATTCCTGGTATAATTCGCTGAAGTGACAATACTATACCAATGAGCTTCATTCATGATAACAGTAACCTTGGCGTGACACTTTGCAGCTTTTATATTCGTGGTAATCTGCTTGAGAAACTGAAGCTCTGCCGGTTTATGAATACCGTTGCGGTAATCGAAGATTCCGGAAAGTTTTGTGATCATGCCGGTATTGACAAAGTTATAAAGCTGTCGAATGGCATACTCAGATATCGCCCAGGTTGTAAATGTTACTTCAGCCGGACCGGTCTGGTTCAAAAAGTGGAACAGAAGGTCATGGGTGGACCATTCTCCCATGGAAGCATAGTGAAGTGATTCACCTGGTGAAACGATGCCGACCACCTGATCCACCTTTTTCCCGACTTTGCCAATGGCAACGCGGTTTTTGGTATTCTCGATTGCCGATAAAGATTTGTGAAGCTCTTTCTTCTGTTTGAGATCAGATAACCTGAATAGTGCCATTATGATAAAAGCTTCAAAGTTTCTTCCAATTGTTTTTCCCAGGCTGTGAGTAATCCTTCATTGTATTTTCTCCTGGAGATATAGAAGGGATCCTTGATCCTTTTCTTATAGAAGGAGATTTTTGTGCGGATGTTTATTTTTCTCTTTTCAAGCTCTGCTTGCGAAAGGTCAGACACCTGTTTATCCGGTGGCTTCAATTCAACTATTTTCTCTGGAGGAAGTACACCATGTTTTTTGAAATGATCATGGCGCTCGTAGTCCTCAGTAATTTGATCTGAAAGTTCAAGGATCATCAAAGCATCATTTTTCCGTTGCTCTTGAGAAACATGCTCCAGGGTGGAATGAAGATGATCCCTTAATTTTAATTTATCCTTGATGGCATGGAACAGATCCTGGTCCTCCTGGGCAAACTGGCCGGCAGGAGGTATAATGATAACAGGTTGATCTTCATTAGCGGCATTTCGCGGCATTGGTACATGAGTACTCCCTTTTTTCTCCCGGGCAAAAGGAACATCGAGGAGCTGGCCTAGTTCGTAGGTCAACGTATCTAAATGTTCCTGGCAGAATTCGCTTCTTTCAAGAATTCTTTTCAAGTTTTGGCTTTGTCCAAAACGGCTGTACAGATGCACTCCGGTTTCA
Organism: uncultured Bacteroidales bacterium; assembly: GCA_903903985.1. Lineage (GTDB taxonomy): Bacteria > Bacteroidota > Bacteroidia > Bacteroidales > FEN-979 > CAIVAT01. Next base: position 4,974 of record CAIVAT010000167.1, read on the forward strand.
AAATCCCGGTCAGAATCAAGCCAGGATTTAATTTCAATGTTCATTGAGCAGGTCTTTTTGGTTTTTAAGGAATTCGTGCCATTCAGGAGATTTTCGATCTGGCGCAAATGAGAATGATTTGGGATGGACCCGGTACTGCATCAGGATATCTTCCATGTTATAAATCGTATATCCATGAAGCAGAAATTTCACCCAAAGGGCATAGTCTTCCGCAAGCGTTGACGATGTAGGATCATAACCACCTACCTCCATGATGGCGGCCTTGCGGAAGGCGATGCCCGGGTGATTAACGAACCAGTGCCCAGGCATCGTCAACGCCCGGGATCTGGTAATCTCTGTTGGATGGTTGCTATACCAATCCATTTTTTCATTAAACAGGTGAATTTGCACTCCGCAAATATGACGGTCAGGATGTTCCTTGAAATAGTGATCATGTTTGGTGAGCAGATCAGGATCTGCGACATCATCAGCATCCATCCGGACTATCAGATCACCATTACAATACTGCAGGCCATGATTGAGCGCTGCAGCAATCCCCTTGTTTTCGTTAGTCCGAACGATATTGACACAACAATCACGCTGAGTGAGGCCATAAATGTAATCTGTAATTTCTCCACGGGGATTATTGTCATCGACAATAAGAAATTGAAAATCATAATGGCTTTGATAGATGATAGACTCTACTGCATTTTTTAACCAGGGAACGGGAGTGGCAAACACTGGCATCAATACATTGATTTTCATGATTTGCTGTATTTGGGTTTGATTAATTTGTCATCATGCCAGTAAACTTTAAAGTAATCATTCTTGTATTGATTACCCGGGATCAGATTCGGAACGAACTTGGAAAGCTTACAAATAACAGGAAAGCTCAGTTGGTCCTGTGTGGTCCATTTGATAATTTCCCACCACCATTTTCCCATAAGGGAGCGAATAGTTTCCGATTGGATCCGGCGAACCATTACACCGCAGGCGTAAAGGCCGCCATGTTTGGGATAGATTGAATTGTAAAATGCAATCTGACCATCGATGTTTTGTCGCTGGTATTTTATGAGTGGTTTTGATGCTTGAGCTTCATCATAGATGCAATCACGCTCAGGATGGGCGTAAAGCGCCATATCCGCTTCACCCAATGAGTCCAGGCAATGCCTGACGAAATCGGGTGAAGTGATCCCGATAGAACCATCAATGAAAATCATGATATCGTAACGGTCAAGGGTATAAGCTTCCCAGGGGAACAGTTTGAAAAACTTTGCCCGGAGCCGGTCGGGTAAATCTTTGGTTGGATATTCAATTGGGATGATCTTCCAGCGCTGGCCATCACCGGCCTGGCCGAAGGCGGTACCATGTTCAATATCTACATTATCTGTGATGCAGAAGAAATCTGCATCCACTGACTGTTTCATAACAGGCAGCAGATAATTGTAGTTGCCAAAGATTGTCGTGTAAACGGCAACTCTTTTCTTTGATGGTTTTTCATTGAAGACATCCAGTTCCTTCTGAATCTGTTTTCTCCAACCATCTCCATAAATCATGTTCATCCCGAAATTCAATTCTGTTTTTGCCTGCGTTTCATATTCCCTCAAGGTACCATTGACGTTTATGGTTTGCTGGCCGATATGGTAAAAGACTGATTGATCATCGCAGTATTGTTTCAGGCCGGCATGTTTCATTCTGAGTGCCCAGTCAAAATCGCAGCCATATCCTTTTGAGAATATTTCATCGAACAGGCCGATCTGTTCAAATACATCGCGCCGGATTACCGGGGCGGTGAACTCGATACACTTAACCTGTCGGATCCCGGGGGAGCCATTGTCTTTACACTGCTTCATCCAGCAGTTATAGCTTGGTGTGACCATGGAATATTCATGGTCATCCATCAATTGCTCAATGCGCTCAATCGAGTTACGGCCAATTTCGATATCCGAATTCATCAGCCAGAAGGCCTGGTAATAACCTCCATCACTGCGAAGGATTGATGTAATTGCCCTGTTCCAATTGGCTGTAAAGCCTAAATTGGTTTCGAAGCGGATCACTCTTTCCTTGGGAAGGAGTGTGAGCATGTTTATGTCTGAACCATTGTCTATGACGATGGCTTCGGGCACCTGCTCGCATAGCCTGAGCGTAAGCTCTGGCGTGTTATAGTGAAGGATTAATTTGGCGATAATCATAATTCAAAGCGGGATTTGTGTGGGAACGTTGATGAAAGGAAATTTTTCAGATTGTCGTTTAAGCCGGCATTGTTGTGATTGAGGTAAGTTTTCCCCTGACATTTTACTGCCAGATCCCCTTCGGATGAAGTATAGAAGGGATTATCAATATTGTCGTAGAAGTGAATAGCAAAATCTTTGCTGAAAAGCCTGGGATAGGTGAATGGGAAAAATGTGTTGTGGTAAAGGGATGATGTGAGAAGTCTTTTTTCAAGAGCGGCATAAATGGTGATCACCCACTGGAGCTTTTCTTTATTGAAAAGTTCCGGCAGGTGGGTTTCCGTGTTCCATGCCGGATATCCCTTCTCCCGAAGAACATCAAGTGTATGGTACAGTTGTCCCCACCATGTGCCGAATCTCTCTGGAACCTGGTCGAAAGCATACATTGCTTTGAATGTTCCTATTTCCATGATATCGACATCCTTCAGAATGTAGATGTCGTCGTACATCCTGACGAAGTAAAGCGAAGTATCGGGATGTGCGTTAAAAATTAATTGTTTGGTAATTGCATCATAGAGGGTATTCTCCTGGATCCCTTCAACTCTTGAATGAGGGATATATAAAACAGAAGAGGGATCAATCCACCCAGGGAGATCACCGACAATGACAACCCTAAAATCAAATTGGAAATGCCTTTCAATAGAACGTAGTGAATAGCGAAGTTCCTGCCAGGTTGCTTCAATTTCGAAGTAAGGGTAATAGACATCAATCATGACACGAAAATAGTGTCACAATTGTGATACGTAAAGGACAGGATTTTTAAAATTAGGTAGCTCTGGAGATCGGGGCTGATGTCACTTTGAGCGGGTTAATAGTGCCTAACGTCTTGCTTGCAACCGTCCCCAAGGTAAACCTTTTAAAGCGTCACCAACGCTGGTTTTATGGAGGTTGAAAGCTCGTTAGGCTGTTTTTTTCTTTATTTTTTCAAGTTCGTATATGCTTGATACCACAGTTCTGAATGTAGCGGTCGATTTATTTGCATCAATGTTGACTAATTTCCCATGAGCTACTTTATTTCTTGTTGAAATAATATCGCTTAGATTATTTTTAGAAATAGAACCTATCGGCCAACTAATACCCAATAATGTGCTTGTAAGTTTTAAAAGTTTTTCAGGCATAGTTGATTCTTTCAGGAAGATATCAATGCTTTCGTTATCAATTCCTTTTTTCGCTAGGGATTCAGTAAAACGTTGATTAATATATGATTCGAGTGCCATTGCTGAACTTAAAAAGGAAAGTAGAAAATTCTTATTTAATTTTTGTTCTTTGGCGTAGATTAAAAGGTGTCTCCATGAATCAAGTTTAAGATCTTTTGTCCTTCCGTAAACCGCCCAATCAATCCTGGCTGTTTTCCCAACTTTAATAATTGACTCAGGTGCGAAACTCAGGGCGAATGTTCTTTCAGATGAAACTACTTTTATAGATTTTCTATTTTCTATGATCAATGGTTCGACACAAACACTTGTATTACCACCATAAGGGGATAACATGACTTTGTTAATGATTGGTACTTCTTCATTAAGATTAATCGTGTATACAGTACCAACGGTAATTTCGCAAGACCCATATAAATAAATGTTACTTATGAAACTATAATCAGATGCAAAATGATCTGCACAATAATCATTAATTATTCCCTGTTCATACGAAAAATTATTGCCGCATTTGCACTTATATAGATCCATGAGATTAGTATGATTGTTGTCCTTCATTGCACCAAACAAATCCCTTCCACTATGACATTTGTCACAAGTAATTCCAAAATGTGTATTAAGTCCGAGTAACGTCATATTGAAAATGCTGTCTGACGCTTTGCCTGTAAAACCATGTGCCGTTATAACTTTTGATAAGAAGAAAAACCCTATCAGTTTAGGTTTTACAGGCTTATTTAGGTACAGTTTGAATTAGTGGTTTTCTTCTTCATTCATATATACCTCAAGCGCATTTATAATAACAGATGATAATCCTGAAATAAGCAACAAAAATATTTGTGCATAGTAGATCCAATATGGGATTGTTGACTTATCAACAATTAAAATAATAACTAGTAATGTTAAGCTAGGGGCTAAACCAAACAATATTATTAGTGCCATAAAGCCACTTATTGCATAAAAATTTAAATTCTTTAATGGAGCAGTTTTTACACCTGTATGTAAAATTTTAATGATTAATTGCCCAAATAGTACGGAAGCGACAATTGACCATTCTGGTACTTTAATAATCTCATTCCATGAGTTATGAGATCCTAAAGCAATTGTTATAATGAGAAAAGGTAATAAGATGAAGCAGCATTCCCCTAAAAGAAACCACTTTGCTTTCTTTTCAGCATTATTTTCTGCGTTTTGTTGATTATTTCCGTTTGCCATACTGTTTTTTTTAATTCAAATTGCACCTAACGCTTAGTAGATAAGGTTTTTGCGAAACTATTTTGGGATCGCACAGTGATCCCGGTGCTGCCAAGAATAAGCCTTATTTGTTAGGTGAAGATGGATTTTTAATATTCTAATTCTTGATTTCTGTTTGTTAAATAAGTAAAAATGTCCTTGTTAACATTATTCTCAATTGTTTTGACAATTTCTGCGAACATAATATTTGAAACTTCAAAATCGTGAATATTATAACTGTGTGACACCTCTTTAGTAAGATGTTTTTCTAGGGGAACAGGATATTTGGACATCCAATTCAAATAATTTTGAAGTCTATCAACTAATTCATTTTCAATATTGGTCAATTTTCTGAAATTTGTCGAAAACATTTTTTTTAGATCATGTTTGTAATTGAATCCATATTTTGTCTCATATTCTGTCTTATCAACAATATTCAATTCCCTTGAAATTATCAAACCTTTAAGGACGTTTTCAAAGGATAGGGCTACCAATAAAAAAAATGCATCCATTAACGAAATGAAATGTTGATCATCTTCCTGAGTCCAGTTATCATCTGTCTTTAATAATTCTTGAAGGTGTCCATGAATAATGCCTGCAGAATAGGAATGCCTATTGGCCTTCTCTTTCCAGTATAAAGGATCCCCGAATAAATCTTCAAATTTTGATTTGTTCATTCGCATTGTCATTTCTATCATTTTGACCTAACGTCCTGCAAGCTCGTTAGGGCGCGTGTTTCTTTTTAATAATAAATGATTTTAATATTTTATTCACCTATGCTGTTATTAACATTGCAACAAATAGGACGATACATATTATTGCAGCGGTTCCTGCATTATCGCGCCGTTTATCTTCACCAAAAATATAATAAAAGCCAGCACCAATTGCTAAAACCAAAAACATTAGCCATAAGTATGTAAACGTAATGCTAAGATCTGAATAACCAGATCCTCTTTTAACTGCGCAACCTGATAATAACAATATGAACGAGGTCATTGAAAAAACATGTTTCATAATAATAATTTTTTCGTTACAAATAGTTGATTAGTAATGGATTTTCTCTATAATTAAAACAACTAAGATTGCTTTTTTAACATGCGCCCTAACAATTACTACCCGCCACACGGCGGCTATTTTTAACTATAGGCGCAATTAAATCCGCCTTAATTTGTAAATGTAAGCAAAATGCATATAGTTATTTTCTTACAGCAAAAATATCAAATATTTTGCATGATATAAAAAACCCTGCCATCACTGACAGGGTCTCACATACACACTTACCTGAAAACAATCTTTTACCAGGAGGCAGAAGTTGGATCGTAGACGATGGCACCGGTGAAAACGGCCAGCGGTTTACTTTGCTTTGACATGAAGGTAATCTCATGGCCTTTATCTTTTTCAACTGATGCACCCCATTTCGATTGAATGTCATCAATGTGAACGATATTGCAGGGTTCACCGATCAAGTACTTTTTACCATCGGCACAATTGCGGAAGATGATCACACCTTTAAAGGCATATCCATTGGTGGCGATCCAGGCCATGACAGCATCACCCCAACCGGGATAAAATCCCTTGAGGGTAATTTCCCAACCACCACAATCGACATTGCTGCCTTTGAGTTTCTTCTGGCCAGGTTCGATAACATCATCGGTCATATAGAACCGTTTCATATACCTTCCGGTTTTTAACGGAATGGAAGCGATGGTGATGTTATCAGCGGCACGATCAGGGAAAGCTGCCCAGTTGATCGCATCTTCAGGGATCAATAGGATTTCGCTTTTAACACCGCCACCAGCCCCGGGGTTATTACTCCCGGCAGGGCGGGCCAGATCAACAAGCGAAGCGGTGACAATTCCAAGCTGGCGAGGAGCAACAGCGGTAACAAGCGATACTCCGATTACCCAAATAGGATTTACACCGATTGCCGTTCCAATGGTGGCCCCGGTAAGGGTCACCATGAACAGCATAACCATTATTTTCAAACTGTATTTCATGATATTGAATTTTGCAGATTATGACTGAAGTGAATAGACTAATTCGAAGCTGATCCGGCATCCGGAACAAAAGCGAACACTGCTTCTGAAATGGCAAAGCCAACATTCTCGTACCAGTCGGCAAAAATCGACACCTGACGTTTTGAAGTCTCGATGAATGGAGTGGAAGCGCCATCATTGAGTTTGAGCAGACGGATGAAATTTGCTTTCGGAGTACAAAACAAGATATCAGAACCGATCATGGAAGGAAGCGGCTGCAGGGTAAGGCTTGTTCCATCGATCATGGCATTGCCAAACTTCCCGTAATCCTGGGTAGTTCCATACAGATCCCTTTTCTTGCGAACGTAAAAAGTGAAGTTCTCAGGGGAGCAGAAAACAGGCATGGCAATTTTCTTGTACATGCCGGTGATGGAATCCGCAAATTTTTCAACCTGCGTGAAAACATTCGAAGAGGTAATCGCAACATTCTGCTGAGCAAAATTCACCTTGGAGGATGAACCCAGTGCATGCTGAGTTTTGAGTAGAGTGAGGAACCCGTTCATGGATTTACCGACCACCTGGGCGGTTCCATCAACGGGATCGGCATAAACGCCTGTACCGATCAGCGAGAGTTCGCGATCCTGTGCAATCTGGTCAAGCACCAGTTTGTAAAGGATATACTTCACCAGTGGCCATTCGGTGCGATTCTTTGACTCATCGGCCATGAAGCCAAGCCAGGAACCATAGATTTCATCGGGATAGAATTCGACATCAAATTTATGCCGTCTGTGTCCGATGGTTAAGGGGGTGAAAGCCGGTGTGCCTTTAGGGGTCCATCCTTTTTGGAATCCCTGAACCAGGGAAGCGATGGTGGCCTGAGCTGCACGGAAATCATCGTTCTGCTTTACTGTGGTCATGAAGGCCATGGATTCTGTTGGCTGAACGAGCGCCTTCAGAATGTCATTCTCATTGTTACCCAGAAAAGTGCCAAAGTCACTTTTCAATTGGGTAATGTCGATTGAATTTGCCATTTGAAATTAATTAAAGAGTGAATAAATTAATTTTTTTTTCAGGAATTTTCGTCAGCAATCCTGTTATAGCTGTAAGTGTCGGAAAGCAATTCTTCGGCAGTTTTATCACCAGGCTTTGTTACCTTGGTTTCGGTGCCGGCATCCAATTTCTTGAAGGCTTCAAACTGTTTTGTTGTCTCAGCAAGGCCAGACTTCAGAGAAGTGATCTCTGTCAGCAGATCCTGATTTGCTGTAGTGACGGTGTCTAATTTCTTGGTAAGGTCAGCAACAATATCCGTATGGCCGGCAATTGCGATATCCTGGTCATTCAACCGGTCATTAACTTGTCCGACCATTTCTTCAGTGAGTTCATTGCTTTCAATATTCTCAGTGAAGTTGAAAAAAGAAGCGATGGCGGTCCAGACCGCGAGCATTTTAATACTTTTCATGTCATTATTTGTTTGGTGAATTGAATTTGAGATGGTGAATGAGTCTGCCTGCTGAAGGGCATATTCGTAGGATCCGATTTCATCAACAAGGCCAAGGGCGATGGCATCGGAAGCAAAATAAGTTTTTCCTGTCAATGTAGATGGAGCAAGGTTAGGCCGGTTGGCCATAACATTTGCGTGAAATTTCGAATTGATCCTGTCCAGCAACTCTTTGCGAAGCGGTTCATAATTCCCTGCCCTCAGGTCCGCGAGCATCTGATTTTTTTCAGTGCTGAGCGTGGCATACACTTCATGGATCACTACGCCTGCTTTTTCAAAGTAAGGTTTCATATCCATGTACTCAAGCATGGTACCGATGGACCCGATAGTATCAAGATCTGAGGAGCAGATAATTTTATCTGCACCCGAAATGATCCAATAGGCAGCGCTGGCCGCAAGGCCTTCCACAAATGCAATAACCGGTTTGTTGCAATTTGTGATAGCTGCAGAAAGGATATCCGTGTACGCTGTTGTTCCCCCGGGAGAGCTTACGACCAGGAGAATTGATTTGATATTCGGGTTGGCATCGGCAGCCTGAACATCCTTGGTAAGTGACACTGATCCCCTGGGACCACATTCAACATCATCCTTCATGATGATTCCACGGATGGGGATCACGGCAATTGAACCCTTGGAAAGATCGGTGGCGTTCAATGGTTTGGTTTCAGCCATTGAACCTGCTGAAGCTTGAAGGACAAAGGGCCGGTTTCTTTCCCGGGCTTTGGAAAAATCCTCAGTACTGGTGCGATCACCGCGAAGCAAAGAAACCAGCATGGCTCCATACGCATCGTTGTTTGACGAGTGTAGGAGCCATGTAGAAGAGAGGATATCTAAAAGCAGCGGATTCATTGTATCGACTTTAATGTTAAGGCATTAATGAGGATACAATATTAAGCTTGTCTCTATCCTGGTGAAAGGACTACGATTTACGTTGTTTCAATATCATCAGGGGGAGTGATCGGATTTGAAACCACCGCCGGAGCATAGGCAGCCGGTATTGGAAATTCACCGGTAAAAACAATTTCCCAACCGTTATAGCCTTCAACGGTTGCCGGCTTTTGCAATTTTCCTGTCTTTCTCATCGGATTAACAAGATTCCCGAAATATCGGGAAACTCCATTCATATCAATGGCATTGATGATCAAATGCCGTTGATTTAATTGCTGCAGGACCATTTCCACTTCTTTGCGGTCTTTGGGGATCAGCATTTTGAGGGTGTAGGTATATTTCATCCCTGCAGGTGCTTCTTCTTCTTTTCCTTCAAGCTGGATCGACTCAGGAGATCCATAAAGATAATTCCAGGTCTTACCAATCTTGAAAACAATGGTTGCAATCATTGTTGTCACATTCAAGGTAAAAGTTTCGATATCTTCCTTAAAAGTATATTGAACGGGACTGATCCCTCCAACATTTCCATTTTCGTGTCTGGTAACTGTCATTTTTTAATTATTGGGTAGGTTAGAAAAAAGGTCCATCATCATCATGTTACGGGGAACATAACCACATTTTTCGCTTTTTTTTCTTGAACGATAATATGATTGTGAAACCATGTCGAAAGTAATCGTGTCAAATTTCATATTCACATCTGCACAAAAAGAATTGATCAATTTTTTGATCGTATTTCTTTTGATATTCTTATTTCTGAAATATCGAAGTTTATCATCTGCATACATCCGGAAATGAAGCCTGAAATGATACTCAACAATGTGTTGAATATTGACCTGGTTCTGATATGAGATCCACACGGTGTTACATCGTGTGTCCAGTGATTCTGTGAACCTGGTTAAACCGAATGTGAAATGGTCCGGACCTCTGTCAGGGAGCAATGGAAGTTCAGTGATGGGGCAATATTCAAGGAATGGCGCAACCAGTCGGCCAAGATATGAATACTTTGAAGCCAGGAGAACCTGGTCATTTGAAACCGGTTCCTCAAGACTCATGACAAAGCGAATATAATCTTGAAGCGGTCGTTTGAGAAGGATCGTTAAGGTGGGTCTGTTCTCGGGTCGTTTCATTTTACGAATGTAGTTTAGAACGTGGCTTTTACAAAGGTCATTAAGAGTTGAAGCGTTCTGGCCGATCTTCCATAATACCATCAAGCTCTGTTTGAAGGTCAGTGATATGACATTCCAGGATCAGCAGGGCAAACAGGATCGGTACATTTTTCACTACCTCGCCTGTTTTGCTTTTAGGAAGCTGCAGTGTAATGCCACGGTCAATCACTGGCAGCTCATAGAATCCATGAACAATTTCACCATCCTTGATTGACTTTGACAGGTATTTCAACTTTCTTTCGCATTCCTCAATCTCGTTGAAGCAATTGCGCATCCTATTCGACAATTCCTGTGGCAGCATCTTGAATATCCCTTGTTTGGTACCATTCAATAAATTGAGAAATAGCTTTAAATGTAGCTTCAATTCTTGACCTGCATCTCCTGGCCTTTGCCAGGACTATACTATCTTGATGTTCAGCCATAATATCGGAAGTGAACCCGGATAACCAGATTTGACAATGATCAGATCCCATGGAGAAACAAACGCTTCTATCATCCATTTTGATTACCTCAATTTTATCTACCACTGTCATGAGCCAGTTCCAATCATAATGATATCTTTCATTACCAACGGCGCATAATACCGTTGTAGCATCTTCCATTTCCGGAGCTTCACTGTAGGATGGTTTTTCCCAATAATCCTTATCCCAATTATCAGGTTCCATTCTCATGAGAGGGGATATTATTTCATATCCCATAAATTTAGCAATGGCTGAGTTAGCCTGCAGGATTTCGTCTTTTTTCATTTTGTTTGAATTGGAAAATCGATTTTTACTAAATTGAGAGTTAAACCCTCATAAATTGGGGGCACACAATCATCAAATGCGAATATTCGCGAACTGACTACAAAAAGACAATCTGATAGATCCTCTTCCTGTAATTCAATATAATCTCCAACATTTGGAACCTGACCCCTGAAATTCTTTAATCGCGTGTGAATAATTTCTTCATCATCGGCCCAATCAGGGCACGATAAATAAATCAATGTTTCAATTTCCTTTTTCATTTTGCTTGTTTTTGTCTGTGGAAAACACTGGTAACGGGACCGGAGCGCCAGCGGAGTTTTTGTTTGCTTCCCCCGATCCCGGCCAGTATTATGAGCTAAATATTTTACGTGACAACGTGATCCCGGTAGGGAGCCACGTTGGAACATTTTTCGTTTGGTTTTTCAAGTAGCGCATCATGGTACTGGCATTGACATTATAGTATTTCGCGGCAGATGCATTGCTTTCAAATTCCTTGTTAAGCTTTCCAAAGCTGTAACAATAGACTTTCTTTTTTTCAACCTTATAAAAAGGAAATTGACGATGGCCGAACTTACTCCTGCGTTTCAACATATACACGATTATCTTTAAGATGTGGTTCTAAAATTTCCTTGGTGAGGTTCTGTGAAACATAACAGATCTGAAAGAAAAGCGGGTTCCACCACCAGCGAATAAGGAAAATCATTCCGATTTTCCGTTTACCATTGACAGTAAAGTCGTTAATGGTAGCCAGCCGGTAATTTACCGGCAATTCGCTGTAATAGCGGAACCCGCTTTTATTCACCTTGATATGTTCCAATTTTGTGCTAAAAGGCATGTTGCTCATTTTTGCATGTTTTTGGGGTTTTTGAAGAAAAAAAATAAAAAACCTGTTTGCCAAACGCAAAAACCCTTTCCCCGAGTCCCCGCAGTCCTACACAGTCCTACAGAGTCCTACAGCGTCCCCGCGTTTTTTACCCCTTAATAATATAAAAATCAATAAAATATAAATATGTAGGAACCGGGGAAATGAAAAGCCATGATTTGCCATAAAAAACAAGAATTTATTTTTTTTCTGAATTGATATTAAAACGGACGCTCATCTTCATGCTCTCCAGGATCAGTATAAGGCAAACTATCAAGCTTGAGAGATTCCTGTTTCGGAGGGGTTACAGGAGCTTCACCGGATTCCGATTTCTTTTCAGAAGAATAGGAATTTTTCATGGTGCGATCCAGGTTAATATCAAGCATCCCGGGACCATATTTGAAAACAAAAGCTGATGTATTAGAAGTGTCAAAACGTGTGTGGGTTGTACTGCCTACATACGATTTATGATTTTTGAGATAGTGCATGATGGAAACAAGGTCAATCCCATTCTTCCCGGTTTGTTGTCTCCACTTTTCCATATAAAGTGGGTGTACCCTTGAAAACCTGATGAAAAGCAGGTTTAAGGGTGGATCAAATGGTCGGGATGGAATTTCATCACCTTCCTTATTCGTGTAGGCCAGCGATGGAGTCATTGCGATCTTGAAATCTACTCCGGCCTGGATCTTGCCTTCATCAAGTAAATATTCAACAGTGGTCCAGAAGGTTGAAATAGATTCTGAGGTTGCAATCTGTTTTGTTAATGAAGCGATATCATGTTTGACAATCTTATACATGGTTTCATAATCAAAACTGAGCTTCAAAGGCGTATTGCTTTCCAATATGATTTTGATCGGGGCCAGAAGGCAACAATAATTCCTTATCAATCTTTCATCAAACTGCAGGTTTTCCTTAAGCATTTCAGCTTTTAAATTTTCCTGGATGGTGGAAAATGTTCTCGCAAATTTATCCTCCATTAATTTGCGGTATTCAAGAACATCCGTAACCAGCGAGCTGATCCCTTGAATTTCCAGCTCCTTCAATTCCTCATAACGTGCCATTTCCTGCGGGGTATAGTTTTTCTTTATAAAGGATAAAAGGCAGGACCGTGTAAGTAGGGAATTATCATCAAGCGTAGGAAGGAATTGACCTGAGATCAAAAATGCACTGAGAATTTTGGTGATAGCTGTTCGGCTATCCTGTGTCATTTTACCTTTCTCATGCCCTACCCCATCATAGGCAGCTTTCAGTAACTGGAAACGCCTGATATCAATATCATTTGAATATTCATCAAGCCATACGATGCAGTTTTTACTTCGGGATCCTCTTCTTGAAAGGCCGACATGAGTTCCGGAATTCAGGTTGAAAGCCGGGAAATTATGAAAGAAGAGGTTTGACAATGACCAGGCCATTTGACTTTTCCCGGATTGTTTTTCCCCGAACAGGAACAGGTGAGGGAAGATCTTATATTTCTCATAAATAAGATCACGGAATATTGAAGCCACTGCGAAAGCCATTCCCATGATCGCATTTTTACCATAAACGTCCATCATGAGCAGGGACCATTGGCCGAAGGTGCAGGGTGCCTGGTTATATACAAAATAGCGGTCATTCTCATAAGCATCATCATCCTCCCGGACATTGTTGTACACTACTGAGAAGGCCGGAGAGAAGAAAAGCTTCTCCTGGTGAGTGGTAATTCCGAATTCATTGACAGGTTGCCACAATCCATTATAAATGCCGTTTGCGAAGGCATAGAAGCCTTCTCGCTGCCAGCCTAAAGTGATTAGTTCTTTACACATAGGAAAATCGTTTGAAATAAATTTTAGAATTTTGATATAATGCGCTTTGCAGCCGGTCCACATGAAGTTCCCTTCACTATAGACATAGGCCGAAAACTGTTCTACACTTATGAATTTACTGGAAGGGATATCAATAATTCTTGATACACCATGTTCATTCGTGATACGCACCAGGCGTTTATTGTCAATTTTAGAATCAATGTGGAAAAGCGGGACCATTATGAAATTGGATCCGCAAACCGGTCCCCCTTCCTTGGTATAAAACCAATAGCAGTTTTTTCGAACAAACCATCCTTGTTTGATCTCTGGATCTGTGCCATCATCGACAAAATCCTGTTCTGCTCTTTTTTTGGTTTTTTTGGGTACATCGGACAGTGTTTTGAAAGTATCCGAAAATATCTTCTTGGAAATTTTGTACTTCTTTGAGAGGTACTTGAAAAACAATTCAGCCGAAGCTGGATCTTTAAGGTCAATAAAATCTTGACAAATTCCGGATATTGCTTCGGATTGCTCAAAGAATTTACCCCCGGCTTCTTCCAGGGCTGTTTCTGCGGCGGCGCAGATTTTCTCTTTTTGACCGGCATTGGTATCTAAGATATCAAGGCCATCGAGGAGTTCATCTGACATCTTCAAGTGCGTTGTTTAGTCTATCACCATAAAATTCAAGAAGTTCATCCACAAATTTCACCGTCTCTTCAAGGTTGCCTTGAAGTCTTGCTCTTTTAACCATGATAACTGAAAGGTTGACTCCTTCCAGGTACCCGTTCCTTGCTCTGAGGTACTGATTTTCCTGTTTAAGCTGAGTGTTTTCACGAAGCAGCCATTCAAAGCTTCGCATATAATCCCATGCGTACTTCATGATATCACTGGTCTTTTTCCAGAACTTCCAGGATTCTGATTCGCCTGTTTTTAATTTGGAAGTTTCTAAAAGAGCATTTACTTCAAAAATCCTATTCAATAGCATTTCGGGTGCACTTTGATAAATAGTATGTGCATCAATGGGAGATTTAGCCATAGACTTGGTTTTATGAAAAGTAAAAGAAATGCTATAATGCTGCTTCTGTGGCGGAAGGAAGTTCTACTTCGATGGCGAGGATCAGTTGACCGATCCTCTGTAGAACCTTTTCTCTATCTTGTAATTCATCTTGCAGGGATGCAATTGCAAGTAAATTAGTGTTGAGTGGAATTTGGAGTGTGTATGTTTCACTTGCAATTCTGAACAAGTGTAAGCTTCCCCATAGGATCCGAAGGTCAGGATGGCTAAAATTGGAGAAACTTTTCATTGCATATTATTTTTGGCATCGTTACTTATAGCCATGATTTTTGCTTCCTCAATCCTGAGCTGTGTAACATATCCAACGGCCACATTAAGGATTTTACGATTCATCCTGGTATTATTTACATCAAGGACCATCCGGATATAAGGCAAAGTGTAACTGAATTCTTCTCCATAACTCAAAATGACCTTTTCCCGAATTATCCCTGCAGATCCATGAGGAAGTTCCTTGACCAAGAAGGGGGACAAGTTATTCTACTCATCTACACCGACCGAGCTTTATGTCGTATGTGGCGAAAAAGTCTTCAGCTTGGTCGCATTTCCCCAGAGAGTGCCATCCCAAACAATCCGCCTCACTTCCGGCCAGGAGAAGAAGATCATAGAGAACCTGTCTCTCTATGCCGGATTACCCTTCGAGAAGAAGGTGCTCAAGGCGATCAGGGAAGTCTACACCGAGAACATTCCTGACTCCTACACCATCAGCAAAAAGGAAAAACTATTTTTCACGTTCCGGGAAATCCTTCTGACCCTCAAACGAACCGTGGACATCGAGGGTGAAGGTCTCCGGATCAAGGAGTTCGAGGCATCGCTGCGGGGCGAAACTCCCGAGTTCAAGATGAACGAGAAGATGTTTCTGCGTACGGCGCTGGTAGACAACCCAATAGCTGTATCACTTGAACGTCATGTTCTGCGAACAGGTGACTCTTCCAGAGTGTTTGTGGTGGAGCAACGTGCCGAGAAACAAGGGTTTCGTAGACTGACCGGTGATCTGCCGGTAATGGATCAGCCAAGGCAGAGTTTGCTTGCAAACAAATCGGGAAACCAAAAAGAGCCCACAGAAAACCGTACCGAGTCAGATGTCCAGGAGACAGACGATGAAAAATAAGCTCCTGTCTTTATGGAACGGACTCAGTGGCAGTCAGCGCAGGAATCTTGCCTGGTGTGCGACAGGCTGCATTCTCGTGACCGTATTCGCGATAGGCTATTACGCCATGAACAGAGGGAAAGATTCCGTTCTCACAAAAAGTGCGAAACAGGCGCCCTTGAGCATCGAGCCAAAACTACTGGAAAAGTCACAGTTCCTCGAAAGTCAGAAGGAGATTGCCAAGCGTGACGACAAGGTTGCCGAACTCCAGAAAAAGCTCGATGAGATCACCCGAGAGAAAAAGGGTGACCCGACTTCAGCACCGGTGGTTCAGGCCGGCACTACACCCGCTGTACCTGGTGACAATCATCTTGCCGTCACTGCTCAACAGCAGGGGCAAACGCAAAAGGCCGGTTCCGGCAGGACCGCGATCTCAAAACAGCCGTTGCCGCCACTTCCACCGATGCCGCAAAGCAACAGCATCTCGCTTCCTCCCCCACCTGCCGCACCACAAGGGATGGCTGCAGGCCAGTTGCAATCTCCACCCGAAACCGAAATCGGCGATATCGCCATCGTTTCGTCTCCCGGATCAGGCAAACCCGCCAAGGCTGATGCGGAAGATAAAAAAAAAGACGTCGGGACCGTCTCGGTCTATCTGCCCCCTTCTTTTATGGAGGCGACTCTGTTGAGTGGCTTGGACGCACCAACCACTTCGGAAGCCAGAGGAAATCCGGTTCCGGTGCTGCTCAGGGTAAAGACTCCAGCGGTACTGCCCAATAGCGTCAAGGCAAACCTCAAAGGGTGCTTTGTTATCGCCGACGGCAAGGGGAACCTGGCCACCGAGCGTGCGGAACTGCTGCTCGTTTCCCTGTCATGCCTCGACCGTAAGGGGCAGGCGGTAGTCGACCAGAAGATCAAAGGGTTCGTCGTTGATGAAGACGGTAAAATTGGCCTGCGAGGCCGGGTCGTTGCCAAGATGGGCTCTATGATCGCCAGGAGCATGTTGGCCGGTTTCTTCGGCGGTGCCGGTGACGCGATTAAGTCTGCGGCCACGACCATGTCCGTAAGCCCTCTCGGTACAACACAAACCGTTGACCCCAAAGACATTGCCATGTCTGGGCTTGGGTCCGGCCTGTCGAGTGGCTTCAAAGAGATCCAGAAGTTCTACATGGAACTGGCCAGGCAAACCATGCCGGTCATTGAGGTTGGAGCCACGAAACCGGTGACTCTCGTCATCAGCGAAGGAATCAATCTGGAAATCAAAAAGATCGCCAAGGGAGGCGGAAAGTCAACTACCCGCGACTAAATGTCGTGAGCCTTACAGGCTCTGGTTGACCAGCCACAGCCACCAGCGAGCAGTATAGGCTGATGGGGCTACGTTTTGAGAGTCATGACACCCTGAAATGCGTGCCAGTTTCAGGCTCTGTCGCCCGGCATCATAGCTGCGTTAGGGAGAGCGCAAAGGTGCCGAGCATGACAAGCTCCCAAGACATTGGCAAGGCAAACTTAACCCCCGCAAGGGGACGGATGGGACGTAAGCCCTAGCAGTTCAACGAGGAAAGAACAGAAAGGAGTAGCGATGAGAACAGTCCATGACAATTCAGTTCTGGTAGTCAGCAGGATAATACAGCCCCTAATGCCAACCTCTTCGGCAAAAGCAAGGTTGTTTTTAAAGCGCGGTAAGGCTGTTGTCTTGAGACGATATCCATTCACGATCCTCCTGAAGGATCGGTCAATTGGGGATACGCAACAAATACGGCTGAAGATTGATCCTGGCTCAAAAGAAACGGGGGTTACTTTGGTCAATGAAGTTACAAAACAGGTTCTCTTTGC
>CAIVAT010000168.1 GCA_903903985.1 uncultured Bacteroidales bacterium
CTCCATGATCCGGGACCATTGATGTTTTCCCAAACTATAGAGAAAGCCTCTTTTGCGGTATGATAATAAGAGTGAACTACCACAAACCCACATACCCCGTCCCTGTCAATTACTCCTCTGATTCCTTCATTCAGGGCATCATCTTCGCTGATGGCATTTAATCTCTCAACACCCATATCAAATATTTTGAGAAATATCCGTGCAGCTGCATGTGGCATATGAATTGAAGGTTTCCATGATTCACGGGCATTTACATAAGTAATTACATCATCCTGGATAATGGGAAACTGTCCGCATTCATCTTCATCCGCTTTATAGATGTAAGGTGCATTGGGAAGTAAATCTTCTGCAAAACCCCGGTATTTGGAGAATGTTTCCCTCACCCAAAGTACAGCTGTGGGCATTCCATAAGGACAGATGGCATAAACAGATTCATTTTTAATATTAATGAACTCTTGATTTAACCTTCCCAAATCATCAATGAACCGTTGTCCCGGTACAGGTATCCACCTGTCAGGATTCTCGTTCATTTGTTCCAGTCCGCTAGTACGTCTGGTTTGCCACTTATTACCGGCGTTGATGGCCTTAACCATCGGAGTACTGAATATTATCGGTCGCTCTTTCATAAAAATTTCTTGATGTTTTCTTTATTGGTGATGGCATGATGCTGAATGGAATCTATCCACTCATTTTTTGGTGCGACAGATCCCGGGCCGGTCTGAGCTCCGACAAAGAGCAAGTCTGATTTAGAGAAGTCAACTCCTTCCATGGATCCAAGCAGCGGCTCAACCAGCACGAAGGTTGTGTATTTGCAAGGCAACGAAGGAAGATATGACAGGCGCCATGCGTCTTCCTTACGGGTCACACTCACTCCCAGCCAGGACCCGCACGGGAATTTGAAGTCCTGAAATCTTTTCGGATTCTTGGTAAGGAATTGGTAGGTATACTTTGGATTGTCAAAGCAAACGTTAAGAATGCGGTTAATCCACTTGTCTTCCACGCCTGGAGAAAAGATATCTCCCATGTCAACCACAAAAACGAACTGGCCTTTTTTCGTGTTGGTATATGGATCCTGAAGCCGGTTTTCATAAAATGTTGGCCTTTTGAAATCCGGAATAAACCGATGCCACCGGTTGAACCGTTCGGCCCAGCAGTAAGAGCATCCGATCTGGCAACCTACAATCGGGTTCCAGGTTAGATCAGTAAATTCTATGTTGGTGTAATTCATCATGGTTTAAGGATATAAACTCTTGATTCTTCTATTAATGGTTTAATTTTATTTGAAGTTGTTTCTTCTGTTACCTGGTGTAGCTCGTATTGATCGCCTTTTGAATTTTCCAGCAGATATTCCATTCCAATCTTCTTTCTTCCGCTGGTATGGAAGTCATCCAACTTTGCCAGGCGATATCCATCGGGCAATGAGGGGTAATATTTCCAACCAAATTGATCTGTTAAGCATTGCATTTTTTTTTATTTTTTTCCCGGGGGATACCTTTTTTGGCATATTTCACAACTACAACAACTACAAACTATAAAATACTGAAATACAATTGATTGATTTTTTAAAGTGTAGTTTTACCCTGTTTATTTGTAGTCGATGTAAAAAAGTGTAGCTGTGTGTAGCTACATATAGTTGACATTTACCTACATGAAATATTTATAATTAATTGATATATAGTTAAATAATAGTTTGTAGTTGTTGTAGTTGTTGTAGTTGGCATTTTTGAAGCTGGATTACTTTTTAAAAAAATTAAAAGTCGTTTTGACCCATGGTATTTTGGTTAATGATGGATATACCCAATGCATCGTAATCGAATGCCATTGCGGTTGTTACATGTCTTTTTTTCTTAATTCCAGCCACTGAATCAGTGTCTTCTACTATCCTTTTATTAATTTCCACCTTAAAACCCACTGAATTTTTACGCCCCAGGTATTCTTTTGAGTTTTTCAAATAATATTCCAGAGTTGGAAGGGGAAGTACCTTCATATCGGATTGCTTGCCATGGGTTCGATAAAACTGAAATATTCTGGTATGATCCATAAACAGGACATTTTTAGGAACACTGTATTCAGCCTCCTTGATGGTATCGGTAGTAAGCATACTTACGAAATCAACCTTATAATCCACCTCTTCACGGATATCACCATTTTGAACCAGGAATTCTACGATGCTCCAGAACTGGGATATCTCATTGCGGCTCTTCACTTCAAAATTCTGGCGGATGATTAGTTTTGCAGCTTCTTTCACTAGTCCGGTGAATTCCCATGGTACACTGATCTTATTGCTTAATGTCCGATAGGCGGCTATAATAACCAGCCAATTGCGGAATATCCGGTCTTCAATCTGATCCTCCTTCAACTCGATGGCTAATTCCTTGGAGGCTTCATTGTAATTTTCATAAAAGTGCTGGATGAAGTATGAACGGAAATTCAGCAATTCATGAGTAAGGTGAGATATTCCCAGCTTCTCAATATCCTTTAATTCGTTAAAAAGGATTTTCTCCTGGGCCGAATAGACTACCTTGGTAAAGAACAAAAACAGAAGTCGTGAATAAAGGGCGATGTCAGCGGTAGGGATCTCCTGACCCGAAAGGATGATCCCTACATTCACTTTGGTCGTTTCCTTCTTCTTATCCTTATCCATGTTCATACGGGTACGGCCAGTGCCGTCCCACAGACCTTTCAGGAATTCAATCTTTTCCATTTCCAGACTGTTCTTATATTCATCGATGTGACAACAGGCGTTAGAGAACAGTGCCACATGATCGGCCAGTGCAGCTTTTGATGTGTTGGTGATGTTAGGACCCTTTTCCTGAGGACCAAAGAACTGCATAATGGATATGGCCAGTTCTGTTTTACCGGCTCCCTTGGGACCAAAAAGATTGAGTATAGGAAAGAATCCAAAGAGCTTTGCGATGTGATCGCGAAAAAGGCTTGCCATGTAAAAACAGATGGCAAACTTTGCATTATCCCCGAACACTGCTATCAGGCGATGACAGTAGTCATATAAGGTGATATCGCTGGGGCGAAACATGAACCTTCGTTCTGATATGAACAGCGTATCTTCTTCCCGGTATATTTCGCTCGATGCCGGCAGATAATAATTACGATCCTCGAACATGACAATTCCGTTTGGATCTGCGTTTTGAAATTTACCGTTGTAAATTCCGTGGCACCATGACCAGAACCCTTGTTTCTGCCATCCCAGTTGAACGATTTCATAACATGTCTGGGTTTTCTCATACAAAAAACGCTTGAGTTTATTCAGGTCCATATCAGAGCCTTCGAACAAGAAATTTCCAAGACTTTCCACTCGGAGTTTGAAACCGGCAAGGGTGATAAGATCCCTTTGGTTGAGTTCGATCACCTGGGAGAACCCATATTCGTTGGTGATCTTATACAGCCTTTTGGCGTTCATCACCGATGAAATGTGAAACAAAGGATCCATGGTGAAGTTGCAACCACGCTTAGGACCGTCTTTTGTCCTAAAAAAATAGCAGTTGTTTTCCTCATAGAAACCGTATTTCTCCCAATCCGACAGTGAAACATGCGTTGGGATCCACCCGGCCTTGTCTTCCTTCACCGGTTCATCTTCCTGGATGATGGTCTTTATGCGATCAAGCCACGCCTTCTTCGGCTTGATGATGGCGCTGAGCTGTTCGACAAAAACACTGTGTGAACTCTGAGGAAGGTGGGTGATCAGGTCGGACAGTTCATCGATCAGCTTTGTTTTCAAGTCCGGACTCTTGCATTTGCTTTGACGCCGTTGTGCCAGCCAGATGATATAGTCCTTAATATTTTCGGTGGCATAAGTATCGAACTGCTTGTCATCGCAGAAGAAACTATCCGGGTCATTCTTCGTATCGGTTGAATCCGGAAGCGGGATGACATTGCAGAACATACCCGCTTCAATGATCATCTTCCCGTTCTTGATCACGGCGGCCACCCCGGCCTTATCGTTATCTCCGATCAGAGTGATGCTTTTTGCATACTTTGCGATTTCAGCGATATGATCCGATGTCAAAGATGTTCCGCAAGTCCCAACGGTATTCAATTTCCCAATCGACTGCAGACGGATCACATCGGGATTACCTTCTACCAGGTGAACGTACTGGTGCTCCCGGATGGAACGATA
>CAIVAT010000169.1 GCA_903903985.1 uncultured Bacteroidales bacterium
ATCGCAGATTATGTTTTACATGAACGCAAAGGGACATCCCGACATTTATTCGTCGCCTATCATCCGCCGCACAAGCCTTTTGATGGTGCACAGGTTTTGAATGTCATTCTTAGACAGGCGTTGGAAAAGACGAATATTCCAAGGCCTAAGCCACATTCTGTCAGCAATATTCTCAGGCACAGTCTTGCAACCAACCTTGTGCAAAAAGGTGCCAGCCTTGAAGAAATCAGCAATACGTTGCGGCATCGTTCACGCGTGACTACATTGTTATATGCCCGTCAGGATATCAGCGGCCTTCGGACTATTGCACAATCCTGGCCTTTGAAGAAAGGAGGTCAGTTATGAACCTTTCACAGGAGTTACAGCGCTATTTGATCATACGGCGTAATCTCGGATATGATCTGAGTACGTCAGAGCGTGTTTTGAAACGATTTATTTCTTTTCTGGAATCGAAAAGCGAAACACATATTACCACGAATCTGTTTTTAGAATGGAAACAGATCTTTGGAAAAGCATCACAAAATACCTGGGCAAGGCGATTGGGAATAGTCCGGTTGTTTGCCTCCTGGTTATACAGTATTGACAACCATCATGAAATCCCGCCTCAATCTTTAATTACCAGTCATTGCAGTAGAAAGCACCCTTTCATTTATACCGATGATCAGATCAGTTCCATAATTGAAGCGGCACGACTTTTACCATCAAGTAATGGCTTTCGTTCAATCACCTATCCGACATTCTTTGGGTTGGTGTCAGTAACAGGCTTACGTATAAGCGAAGCCATTGATCTCAATGACCGGGATGTAGACCTGAAAAACGGTATCGTCACGGTTCTTAATGGGAAAAACGGGAAAGACCGGATACTACCTGTTACAGAGTGCACAAAAAACCAGTTGAAAGAATATGTCAGAAAACGTGACAGGCTTTTAGGGTATACCCCCGATCCGTTTTTCATATCTGATGAGGGCATCCGTTTGACCGACTGCACCGTCCGGTACAACTTCGCAGTTATTGGTAAAATGATCGGTCTGCGCTCAGAACAGCCATTCCACAAGCACGGGGTCGGTCCCCGCATTCATGATCTGCGGCACACGTTTGCCGTGAAGGTCATGATAAACTGGTACAAGGAAGGCAAGAATGTAGATCAGGAGATGCTCAAACTGGTTACTTATCTGGGGCATAAGAAGATCATTCATACCTACTGGTACATCGAAGCCGTTCCGGAATTGCTGGCCCTGGCTTCACAACGTGCTGAAAATCTTTTGGAGAAGGAGGTGCAACTATGATAGCCATGACTCTTTCAGCACTTGTTCAGAAGTTTTTTACTGAAAAACTTTACACTCAGATGGAAGCCAGCCCTCATACGATTACCGGTTACCGGGATACGTTCAGATTGCTTTTAAAATTTGCTGGTGAGAAGATGGGTGGATATGCCGACTAAATTGACCACCCCCTGCCGATCTAAATTGACCACCCTCTGCCGATATTGTTTGACCACCCCA
>CAIVAT010000170.1 GCA_903903985.1 uncultured Bacteroidales bacterium
ACAATGCCGTTTTTTTCCTTAATGGCTTTCAGTCCCAGGCTGCCGTCGGAGCCCATGCCCGAAAGGATGATGCCGATGCTTTGTTCCTGCCTGTCGTCGGCCAGTGAACGGAAGAAAATATCAACCGGCAGCCGCAACCCCCTTGTTTCCACCGGGTCGAAGAGGTGCAATGCGCCATTGAGTATCGAGAGGCTCTTGTTGGGAGGGATCACATACACGCAGTTTTGTTTCACTTTAAGCCCGTCGGCAGCCTGGGAAACCTTCATGGATGATATTCGCTGAAGGAGTTCCGGCATGATGCCCTTATGATTTGGGTCGAGGTGCTGGATCACCACGAATGCCATGCCGCTGTCTTTTGGCATATTTGTAAAGAACATTTCCAATGCTTCGAGCCCGCCTGCCGAGGCGCCGATGCCTACAATGGGGAACTGACTGATGTCATTTTTCGCTCGCGTGGTTGGCTTAGCGGGGGGGGTAGGTGACTGATAATGAGCCATTTGTCGATTTTTTTTGTTTTTGTTTCTTGGTGCTCATGGGAAAAGGTTTTTGCAATATTTCCCTGTTCTATATACAGGTAATGTTTGGTAAAGGTAACCTATAATGCAAAGAATTGGATATGAAATCTTTGTTGTGTATTAAAATACTTGCGGCTTATCCACTAATATTCAGGAAAGTAAAAACGAATGTACTCCCTGTGAACAAAAAAGGGCGTGAACCTTCGCACATGTTCAGCTTTTAGAGGTACCTCCAAGCACCCACAAGTAACTGAAATAGCAAAAGGAACACACCCGTTGGGTGCGCCCGCTAAGGCTATTTCTCTACTTGTTTGAAAATTGGAGGTTTTCTAAAAGAGAAATATTAGCAACGCAATATTTTGTATATGTTTAAGAACGACAATTGAGTTTGCACTGTTATTCAATATCAAACCAGATACAAATATAAGGCATAAAACCAAGAACTGGTCTTTATTAACATACCTTTCAAAAGGAATTAATTTATGAATTGAGCAAAGTTTAAATTAAAGCAGGAACAGACCTATGATATTTCCCATTTGGATGGGGCAAACTCCAAATCAAGACAATCCAGCAACTTGAATGAATACATCACCCCATAATCATTATCAAACACTGGCCCCAGTGTCTCATAACTCACAGAATTGACATTGAACCCTGGAATGGCTTTCAGGGCAAGTACTTCACATTTCAAGTAATCATGCAGCATCCTGGCAATGATATCAATTCCTATCTGCTTCATCATTGAAACAAGCTGCATCTCACCGGAAAAATCATCAATCTGATCGAGGTGGCCGATGATCAGGAACCCTCCATTGATTGAATCCAGGATGTTATCCAGGTTTGAGGCTTCAAAGTTTCCGGAAAGGCTTGTCAGGATCAGGGCTGGGTACTTTATGTTTGACCTCAGGGCTGCAAGCGGTTCATTGATATCCATCATGTAGAAATCATTGATTTCCTTATGTTCCGCAGCAATTTTGCGGAAATACTCAACGTAGCTGCTAATGTTGGTCATAGGATTCGATTTTGCTCATATACTCATGGTACTCTTTTGCCTTCTTGTTTAACCCGATGAACACGTTGTAAAGATTTGAATTCATCACCGTTTCAAGGCT
>CAIVAT010000171.1 GCA_903903985.1 uncultured Bacteroidales bacterium
AATATCCCCGGTTGAACCGTAGGCAAATGCCAAGTCAGCATTTCCGGCAGTGTTGCTGTTCCTGAGATAATACACACCGTTCCGATACATGCCGATCGTGGTGATGCCGCCACCGTTCCAGTCCCCGGTTACCGGAATATCCCCGGTTGAACCGTAGGCAAATGCCAAGTCAGCATTTCCGGCAGTGTTGCTGTTCCTGAGATAATACACACCGTTCCGATACATGCCGATCGTTGAGGTGGCATTGGTCGGTGTTGCTACATAGGTGAATTTGTCGGCTGCTGAAATCGCCGATGTGCCGGAGGGTGTGGTGACCGTAACGTCAACGATACCGGCTGTATATGCCGGACTGGTTGCTGTGATTGAAGTAGCGCTGACAACCGTCACACCGGTAGCTGCTGTGGTGCCAAAGTTTACTGCGGTTGCTCCGAGAAGGTTTGTCCCGGAGATAGTTACTGAGGTACCACCCGCAGTTGAACCGGATATCGGCGTGATGCCGGTGACGGTCGGTGAAGTAGTTGCATTGTTATTTACTAAAACCGTTATAGTTCCTGTATTTCTATTCGCTGCATTGTCATACGCAGTTACCGTAAGCACGTAATTACCATCTGCCGCATTGACAACTGTCGGTTTAGACCATACGTTATTCGTGGTACTACTGAAAATTAACAATCCCCCACCTATTCTTGTGGCATCCGCAGTGACATTTAAAATACCGCTGTATGAATCATAAACTTCAGCATTTAATTGTACAGATTGACCACTTTTAACAGAGATCTGACCTGTCGGGTAGTCTACGGCTAACGGATAGAGTGAAGGTAGTGTTCCATCCCATGAGTACGCTGTCCAGTGACCGACACTGAATGTAAGTGTTTTTGTAGAATTATTCCAGTTGTAATTTGAAATAACCCCGCCGGATGACGGGACTAATATACTGTTCTGCAAAATGCCCGGATCCATGGTGAATGCGGTCAGGTTGTATATCGTAAGGGTAGAGGCTTTGTTAAAGGCACTCAGGGCATTTGCGGTTGCATTGAGATCCATGGACTTCCCGGAAATCACGAGCATTTGTCCCAGATTTTTCAACTGCATCGCAGTCTCATAATTTGTCAGATCGATTGGTTCATTGAACTGTAGCGTTGCAATCTTACCGGATGGGGGAACTGGTGTATCACGTGAAAATTTAATCAGCCAGACATTGTTTGGACCTGTTCCGTACGAATAGGTATCTCCGCAGACAATATAGCCCCCGTCAGTAGTTTGCTGAACAGAAAGAGCCTCATCATAACTTGTGCCTCCGAATGTTTTGTTCCACTGCTGGGTACCAGTTGCATCGGTTTTTATGAGCCATGCTTCAGCATTGCCAGTCCCATAGGTTATGGCATCCTTCCAGCCTGCAAGAATATATCCTCCGTCAACGGTTTGCTGAACAGAATGTGCACAGTCGTAATTTGCGCCACCGAATGTCTTGCTCCACTGCTGGGTACCACTCGTATCGGTTTTTACAAGCCATGCGTCATAATTTCCACCACCGTAGGATTGTGTTGAGCCTGCAACTACATATCCTCCATCAGTGGTTTGCTGAACAGAATAAAATATGTCATTTTTACCGGTTATGCCAAAGCTTTTGCTCCACTGCTGGTTTCCACTTGCATCTGTTTTTTCGAGAATGGCTATATCGTATGTTCCCCGACAGCCTGCAAGAATATACCCTCCATCCGAGGTTTGTTTAACAGAATAATATCCATCTCCCGTTCCTCCGGTGCTCTTGTTCCACTGCTCGTTGCCATTTGCATCCGTCTTAACGAGGTAGGTGCTGTAATCCCCCGGTCTGGTAGATCCCTCTTTACCTGCTGCTATAAAGCCGCCATCAGTTGTCTGCCTGACAGAATAAAAGTATTCAGCAGACGCTCCTCCGAATGTCTTGCTCCAGATAATGTTACCATCTGTATCTGTTTTTACGAGTCTTGCCTGAGGACGATGAGGGGAATAAATGTCATTGATATCAGTCCATCCTGCAAGAATGTAGCCCCCATCAGCGGTTTGCTGACCCGAAAAAGCCCCGTCATCATAACCTGCCACACCTACATTTTTGTTCCATTGCAGGTTACCGTTTGCAGTTGTCTTTATGAGAATTGCATCTCTGTTAGGATACGAACCTGAATAACCAACTACTACATACCCCCCGTCAGTTGTCTGCTGGACTTCATAGCCATAATCAAGATCCGCTCCTCCGAATGTTTTGTTCCACTGTTCAGTTGGCTCCGTACTTGTTGAGGAAGTGGAAGCAGTGCTGACGGGTTCAAATTTGAGGTATGCAGCGCTGTAATCCGGTATTGTGCGCCAATCGGTGGTATCTCCACCGAGACCGGTGGAGGGATCGTCTTTCGGATTGAAATTTCCAAGAACGGCAAGTGCACCAATTTGAGGGATATTGACAATTACATTACCATTTGGCGTACTTACGCCTAAGGTTACGTTTATCCATGCAAAAGTTACATTTTCCGTACCGGGTATTGTTCCGAGAGTATGAGTTATTTCGTAGGTATAATTTCCATCAGGTAGCAAAACTCCTGAATTAGCATATTCAACAGATCTTGAACCATCGACTGTGGCGAAACTTGCGGTAACATTGGCAAAGTGTGAGCCATCTATGGAAGTGACAATGATCTTTACAGGACTGTGATCATAGAAAAATGACGCATTTGCAGGATGAGCTGGGACAGGCTTGGACGAATCATACCCAATTACATTTACTCCCATTTTGGTAAATGCGATGATGATGAGTTCAGTGGAATTTGAATTACCTGCATTATCGGTAGCAGTTACCGGCAGGTATTTTGCGCCACCAGGTCTTATGGTTTTGTCTACGTATACATTCGCGCTGTAAACAAGAGCTGGGTAACCACCGATTACAACTGAACCGTCCCGATACATCGATAATGAACCAGTCAAGTTTACTTGTGAGACATCAACAACCACCCTCGATATACCTGTACCGCCTATATCAATAACTGCCACATGAAGAATTGCATTTGGGCATGTGTCACTGGCAATACCGCCAGATAACTCTTGATAGGTAGTATTTTGTTGTATCAAAACAGGGGGAATTACAGGTGCACCTGTAGGTGTAACAGTAGGTGAACCTGTAGGTATAACAGTAGATGGAACTGCATGTACACCGATTGTAATAAATGTCGTTACCAGTGCCAGAATCAGCACAACATTTACAATGTACCAAGTAGGAGTTTTTTTCATTTTTACCACCGGTTTTAATTTTTTTTGTTAGTGATGATATCCATTAATTGCATAAATCTATTAATAACTTGTGAATCTGGTTCAATCTATCCGGCAGAATATGCCGGAAGATTCAATCACAGAGCCAAAAAAATAAGAAAGAATGATGAAAGGCAAATTGTTGCATTGCGTAAAGACGAGCGTTTGTCGTTAAATTGTGATTCTTTTCAACAAAAAAAATTTGTGGGGATTTTTCTCCCATCTTCTTACTTACTTTGCAGTTCAGCCGAAGTATCCACCGATTGGTAAATCGTTGGTCATACCGTAGTAGAAGTAATTGTTAAGTACTCCAGTGCTGGATGCCTGGTAGACTATTCCAT
>CAIVAT010000172.1 GCA_903903985.1 uncultured Bacteroidales bacterium
GCTTATCAGAAGACCGTTTACCTGAGGTTTTACTGGAAAGGGATATACGCCTGGTACTGGATGGTAGATGACATCAGGCTTGCTGAAGCCCTGGATACGGATCTTTCAGCCTCCTCGATGGTTTCCCATAGACAAACAGGAAATTCATTTTCGAAGGCCGATATGTTCCGTTTTAAGGTTGTAAACCTGAGTTCAAAAGCCATTGAAAAGCCTTTTGATTGCTGGCTTAAGATCGACAAACGGGAAGCTGTAAAAGTAGTTGTTCCTATCAGCGACAAACATGTCCTGGAAATAATCGATACGGTTGAGGTTGATTTTCCCCCGGCCGACCTTACGGACTATGGTATTCACAGGATAAAATTCTATACTTCCCTGCCTGAGGATGAAAGGAAGGGAAACGATACACTGTCGATGCAACTGTATTCAGGGGCTTACCAGCTTGGAGCGGTTACCGGCTTCACCTGGTCAGGAGAGACTTTCACGTTCGAATGTAACAATGCCCGCGTGAATGTTGAGTTTTGCAGGGATGATATATTCAGGATTCAAATGGCTTATGACGGCCTGTTCACAAACCCTGCCGGGAGCGACATCGTGATCAGTCCGCCGAAAGGGCAGGTCGGGGTTCAATTCGTGGAAAAAGAAGGATACTACCTTATGACCACATCAGCTGTTGCACTTCGCGCATATAAAAATCCCCTGCGATTTGCAATGTACAAGCCGGATAACAACACCCTGGTATGGGAAGAAAACCGATGCCTGACCTACGGCAAAGAAACCGTGCAATACCTCAGCCGGGGAGAGAAGGAATATTTTTACGGGGGCGGAATGCAGAACGGCCGCTTCTCTCATCGCGACAAAACAATTTTGTTGCGGATCGACTGGAACTGGGAGGAAGGCGGAGCTCCCAATCCCTCTCCGTTTTACATGAGTACCAATGGCTACGGGGCCTTAAGGAATACATACGCACCCGGGGAATACGCTTTCAGGGACACGGTAAAGCTTTCGCATTCGGAAGCCCGTTTTGACTGTTATTATTTTGCCGGCGGATCGCTGAAGGAGATCCTTAATGCTTATACCGATATTACAGGCAAGCCCTTTCTGCCTCCACGCTGGGCGCTGGGCATGGGCGATGCGAACTGTTACAACCGCGGGGCTAATAAAAGCCATAATACCAGCGGTCACAGTGGTACGACCCCTGATGTCATTTCACTGATTGCCGACCAGTATATTGCCCACGATATGCCGCGGGGATGGATACTTCCCAACGATGGTTACGGTTGTGGTTATACAAAGCTGGATTCAGTAATTGCCGAGCTGGGCAAAAGAGGTTTTCATACCGGTTTGTGGACCGAAAACGGGGTCGAAAAGATAGCGAGGGAAGTGGGACAGTATGGAAGCCGTCTCTGCAAGCTTGATGTGGCATGGGTTGGCGAAGGATATAAATTCGCAATTGACGGATGTAGAGCCGCTTATGAAGGGATAGAGAATAACAGCGATGCCCGTGGTTTCATCTGGTCGGTATGTGGCTGGGCAGGTACTCAGCGCAATTCGGTGGTATGGACAGGCGATCAGAAAGGAAGCTGGGATTATATCCGCTGGCATATTCCGACTGTTATCGGCTCTGGACTATCGGCCCAGAATTGCGCTACGGGGGATGTCGACGGCATTTTTGCCGGAAGTGACAAAACCTTTACCCGCGACCTGGAGTGGAAGTGCTTCACCCCCGTGTTCATGTCGATGTCGGGCTGGGCCCCTAAAGACAAGCAGCCTTACGTTTACGGTGAACCTTATACATCCATTAACCGCAAATTCCTGCGTCTGAAGTTACGCCTTACTCCGTATATGTACACATTATGTCATGAGGCATATATGACTGGGGTTCCTGCTGTTCGTGCCCTTGTTCTGGAGTACCCGGGTGATCCTGTAGCCCGGGGAAATGAGACCCGATATGAATTCCTGCTTGGTAAGAACCTGCTTGTGGCACCGGTTTACCGGGATGAAGAAAAACGTGACAGCATTTATCTGCCTGAAGGCCGGTGGTTCGATTACTGGGACGATACCTTATATGAAGGAAAAACCTGGTTAAATGCTTATCCGGCTCCATTGGATAAATTGCCGCTTTTCGTTAAGGCTGGTTCCATTATCCCCATGTACCAGCAAATGAATTATGACAATGAGCGTCAGGCCGATACACTTACTTTAGACGTTTATCCGGGTCAGGACGCTGAGTTTGCCATGTTCGAAGACGAAGGGTCAGACAGGGAATACAGGATGGGGAAGTTTGCCATGACCAGTCTGTCTGCCATCTGTGATGCCCATAACCGGCTTACCGGGATCAAAATCGGCCCGTCTGAAGGTGATTATAAGGGGAAACTCCAGTCCCGTTCTTATATCATTCAGATTCACAGTTCGAATGTTCCCAAACGGGTAGTGATTCCCGGCTCAAAACTTAAGCATTGCAGCAAAGCAAAAAAAAATTCAGAGCTTCTGTCTGGATGGTGCTATTTCCCGGATGAGAAAAATGGAATGGTTTTCATTAAAACAGCAAAACTGTCAACTGCCAACGAGGTATTAATTAAATTGCAATACTGAAATCAGTGCCCGGATCTCAAAATCGTTTACTCCCGATTCCTCACCTTCTCCACTTTCCAGGTCGGTTGAGAAAACTGATGGTATTGTTAACCCTGTTAAGCGGGCAATGCCTGGCCGGGTCAGGATCTTCAGTTCAATTTACGATGGTCCCGGATTGGGCCGGAACAAGCCTTTTACGGGGTCAAGTCCATAACATCACCCTGAATGATCATAACCTGGCAGTCTATATTTACATTGAGGAAGCAGGGGGCTGGTGGAGTAAACCGACTTCTGCTGCTCCGCTAACACCGATACAGGCCGATTCAACCTTCAGCACAAACATCGTAACGGGAGGATTGGACCAATATGCGACCCAGATCATCGCTTTTTTAATCCCTTCGTCTTTTTCTCCCCCTGTAGTTTTAGGGGAAGATCTTCCCGCTGCATTATTCGTATACCCTTATACCACCGTATGCAGGCCTCATGGCAGCCGCACTGTCTCTTGGTCGGGATATGAATGGACCGTTAAAACTTCAGTGGGAGCTAATTTGACTCCCCTGGGGCCGGGGCCGAACATATTCAACGACCATGATTCAATGGTATGGGTCGACAACCAGCAAAGGCTGCATCTCAGGATAGCAAAGAAAGGGAATGATTGGCATTGTTCGGAACTTATCTGCAAATCATCATTGGGGTTTAATCATTATTTATTCGATGTTGGCAGCAGGGTCGATCTTTTTGATCCCAATGTTATTGCCGGAATCTTTACCTGGGATGACTGTTCCCTTATGGATCACCCCCCGAATAATTATTTCAGGGAAATTGATTTTGAATTCTCGCGATGGGGAGACCCTGCAAACAAAAATTCGCAGTTTGTTATTCAACCTTATAATATTTCGGGCAACTGTAATCGTTTTAACATGGATCTCACAGGCCTCAGCCATTCGGTTCATTCTTTTAACTGGTCTGCAGATTCAATTGTTTTTCATAGTTCATGGGGGAACTCTTCATATTCATGGAAATATTCAAATCCAGCTTATTTACCTTTTCCGGGGAATGAAAACATAAGAATTAATTTATGGTTGTATTACGGTAGACCTCCAACTGACAATATGAATACCGAGTTAATATTGAACTCTTTCCTGACCAACATTGTCACGCCTGAAAATACCGGTGAAGAAGTCAGGATTTTCCCAAATCCCTTTGGACAGAGGTGCTCCATTGAGATTCAATCCGTTGGCAAAGATGATATGGAGATCGGCATAATCGATCTTCAGGGAAGTTTAATAAGGCAACTATTTTCGGGCAAACTTGTTGCCGGGCTGAACAGAATTGAATGGGACGGGAAGACCCCGAATGCTGAAATTGTTAAGCCAGGATTCTATGTGCTCTATCTCAGGGATAACGCAAAAGCCAGGTACTTTAAAATTTTAAAAAAATAAACCCTCACGAGCCCGTTCAATTTTCAGCTGAAACTGATCAAAGTGTAAAACTGAAAGTGGTTCCCTTGCCAGGTTCGCTTTGTGCGGCAATTGTTCCACCATGCTTTACTATGACCCTTTTAACCGTAGCAAGACCAATTCCTGTTCCTTTAAAATGCTCCTCGCTGTGCAGCCGATGGAAAGGGGTGAATAAATTTCCTGCGAGGTTCATGTCAAAACCAACGCCATTATCCCTGATAAAAATGAATTTTATATTTTCTTTTATTTCAGTTCCTATCGTGATTTCCGGGTTTTTTGTTTTGCTGCTGTATTTCCAGGCATTGTCGATAAGGTTCTGTAAAGCGATCTGGAGCAGCCGGTGGTCAGCCTGAACGATGATGTCATCTTCAATACTGTATCTGAAATTATTTTCATTGTAGGTCAGTTTTAAATCCTCGCAAATCTTTCCTGCCATCTCGCTTAGGTTGCATTGCGCCCTGGTGACCGTTTGACGCGTGATCCTTGATAGCTTTAGCAGGTCTTCGATTAGCCTGTTCATTAAAACTGTTGATTCTGTTATATGTTTGAGCAAGTCCTTGCCTGCATCATCCAACAGGGATTCATAATCATCTCCGAGGAATGTACATAAACTTTCAATCCTTCTGACAGGGGCACGGAGGTCATGTGAAACCGAATAGGAGAAAGCTTCCAGTTCCTGGTTTGTGGCCTCCAGTTCACTGAGAACTCTGGAAATTTGCCCTTTCTGTTGATTTACAAGCAGGTATGTTCTTTTTAATCTTCGCCTGCTTTTAATAATAACAAATACAACAATGACCAGAATAAATATACCGAAAACCGCTCCAAAGATGATCACTTTCTGCTGCCTGTTGCGCAATTCCAGTAATTCCATCTGTTTTTCCTTTAATTTCTCCTCGTTTTTCCAGCTCAGTACCGATGCTTTACTTACAGTTTGAGCCCCGAAAACACTGTCGTAATCATTAAATGCCGCATAAAGAAAATTTAATGCCATGTCATTGCGGCCTTCTTCTTTGTATATGTCACATAATAACCTGCTTGCAGTGTATCTCTGGATCAGATATCCCAGTTCGCAGGAGACTTTAAGCCCTTCCTGAGCATAGGCTTCGGCTTCTTTAAGATATTGACTGCGCAGAGAAGTTGTCTCCCTGCTTTGCAGGAACCGGATTCTGCCCAGCGTAGTGGAATTTTCGGCAACCATCCTCGTTGATCCGACAGCCTTAAAATATACAAGTCCGGCCCTGATCAGTTCAAATGCAGTATCCAGGCGGGACTGTGCCATATACATATAACCAAATCTGTTTCTTACGATCATGACTTCACCATTCAGCTTATATTTTTCACCCATTTTCAGGTGGATCGCCATATATTTACCTGCAGAATCAAACTGCCCCAGGTTACGGTAGTTATTCCCGAGAGTACCATAGTTCCTGGCCTTCCATACAATATCGGTGTTAAAAGGCAATATGACTGTTGCCTTTTGCATATAATCCGCAGTTATCCCTTTGTCAAGGTCCTTGTACAGATAAGCTAGCATAAGGTAAGTAGCACAGAGGTGGTTTTTATCCCCGAGGATTTCAAAGATTGCCTCTGCCTTCAATGCATGATCTATTGACTCCGGAAGCCTCGACAAAATATTGTAAATAAATGTGAGTGAATAATTTGCAAGCCCTTTACCGTACTCGTAATTCAGATTTTCGGCAAGCCGCAGGGCTTCAAGTCCCGGGGCCAGTGCCTCCTTTGGGTTGATATTTCGTAATTCATAGCAAATTGAAGACAGCGCCTTCACTCTGACAGTATCCTCTTTCGATTTCGCTAATTCTTTCGAAAGTGAATCGATTAATTCTCTGCCTGCTTTCTGTGCATTGGCATATTGAAAAATCAATACTGTCAGCAAGGTGAGAATGAGGTTCCTCATGAAAGAAATATTTTTTCTGCTTTGCAAATTTATGGAATACCGGCGACTCTTCTGCCATCAGCAGAAAACCATCTCTTTCAATCCGGTTCAGCTTGTTTCATTCCAACTTTCCGGCACTCTCGGCAATTTCGCTCACAATTTCAGGATCGAGAAGGGTGGTTGTGTCTCCAAAATCATCATACTGTCCTTCTGCAATATTGCGTAAAATTCTTCGCATAATCTTTCCGGAGCGTGTTTTCGGCAGTCCCCTGACAAATAAAATCTTATCCGGCCGGGCGAATGAACCGATAAATTTGCTGACCCCGATTAAAATAGATTTTCTGACCCCTTCCTCCCCGCCGGTGCTGAAGGTGGTGCATACCACGAAAGCATAAATTCCCTGGCCCTTGATCGGGTGAGGATATCCCACCACCGCCGATTCGTTCACGAGGGGGTGTTCATTTATGGCATTTTCAATTTCGGCAGTTCCCATGCGGTGACCCGATACATTAATTACATCATCCACCCGGCCGAGAATGCGGTAATAACCGTCTTCATCGCGCTTAACACCATCACCGGTAAAATAAAGATTCGGGAACGTACTGAAATACGTCTGCCGGAACCTTTCATGATCGCCCCAGATGGTTCTTGCCATTCCGGGCCACGGATAGGCAATGCATAAGTTGCCTTCAACACAGTTTCCCATCAGTTCTTTTCCTTCCTGATCAACAATGGCAGGCCTTACTCCCATAAAAGGCAAAGTGGCATATGATGGTTTTGTAGGAATGATACCCGCCAGCGGACTGATCATGATACCACCGGTTTCGGTCTGCCACCAGGTGTCAACGATAGGGCAGCGGTTTTTCCCGATATGATCATGATACCAGTGCCAGGCTTCTTCGTTGATCGGTTCCCCAACGGTACCAAGTACCTTCAGGGAGCTGAGATGTTTCCCGTCAAGCCATTCCATCCCCATGGCCATCAGCGAACGCAAGGCTGTGGGAGCAGTATAAAACTGATTCACCTGGTGCTTATCAACTATCTCCCAGAACCTTCCGGCATCGGGCCATGTTGGTATTCCTTCAAACATAAGCGTCGTGGCACCGGTCAGCAAAGGCCCGTAAACAAGATATGAATGGCCTGTGATCCAGCCGATATCAGCGGAACAGAAATAAATATCGCCATCGCCATACTGAAACACATTCCGGAATGTGTAGGCTGTATATACCATGTAACCACCTGTTGTGTGAACCACTCCTTTTGGTTTGCCCGTGGATCCGCTTGTGTACAGGATAAACAGAGGATCTTCGGCATCCATGACCTCAGCCTCTGTTTTGCCATCGACCTGCCGGACCAGATCATGCCACCAGATGTCACGGCCGGGTTTCATACTGACTTTTTCTCCGGTTCTCTTCAGCACAATGGCGGTCTTTACGCAGCGGCAGGCCTCCATCGCTTCATCGGCAATCTGCTTTATAGGAATAGTCTTTGAGCCCCTGTAACCGCCATCACTCGTTACCAGAAGTTTGGCTCCGGCATCCATCAAACGATCGGCAAGTGATTGTGCCGAGAACCCTGCAAAAATAACCGAATGTACAGCCCCGATACGCGCACAAGCCAGCATTGTTATTACAAGCTCAGGTACCATCGGCATATACAATGCAACCCTGTCGCCCTTTCCGATGCCCTGTTTCTTCAGAATCAGGGCAAACTGATTCACCTTGTCGAAGAGCTCGAAATAGGTAAGCTTAACCGGTTCTTCGGAAGGATCGTTAGGCTCCCAGATAAGAGCTGTCTGGTTTCCGCGATGAAACAAATGCCTTTCAAAAATGTTTTCGGTAATATTGAGTTTTGCATTGATAAACCATTTTACATCAGCTTTGTTAAAATCCCAGGAAAGCACATTATCCCATTTTTTCCGCCAGAAAAACGTTTCAGCAATATTTGTCCAGAAACCTACAGGATTTGTGATACTTTTCTGATATTCAAATATGTACCCGCTAAGGGTCGAGATCTTAGGGACCATGCATGGGGGATTTTGGTATGTAACTCTGTTATTCTTTCTTTACACGAACGGCATTCATACCTTTAAAACTGCGCTCTATCTCAAAAGAGACTATATCGCCTTCCTTGATTTCTTCCGTCAAACTGTTAACATGTACGAAATATTTTTCCTGAGTGTCGAGTTCTTTAATAAACCCAAATCCTTTTGAAAAGTTGAAGAAATCAACCCTGCCTTTTCGTTTTGACATGGCCTCCTGGGCTTCCCTTTTCGGAACCCCTATTTCTATGCTTGCAGCATCGACCTTCTTTCTGTTAGCAGGATTGGGTGGGGTATCAGTGATGCGTCCGTGTTCATCAACATAGGCGATCATATTCTCAAAACCGCCTCCCTGTGAGTTTGCTTTACGTTCTACTTGTTTTTGTTGTTTGTCAAGTCTTTTCTTTAAACGTTTTTTCTCTTTATCTCTTTTGTTAAAAGTCTCTTGTGAACTCGCCATTTAATATTTGATTAAAAATGATAAAAACTGTGCCCGGGAAGTACAGGAAAAGTATTAATTTCACTGCTTCTGCAAAGATAATACAAAAAATCAGACCGGCCTTATAAGATGATATTTAGCGGCTTCCACCCGACTCAGGCCCCTTTTTCGCCTACGAACTGATCCTCCTTATTTTTAAAAAGTATATTGAACGTTGTCAGGCTGCCATAAACCCTTGTAATATACTGCTGAAGTTCCACTTTTTCTTCATCAGTGAGTGCGCTGGTGTTGATCTTCTGCTCCAATACCCGCATCCGGTCACGAACCATGACAATTTTATGGAAAAATACATCCACGGGAACTTCTTTTTCTTTCAGGCTTTTGTCGCCAGGAACCAATAAGAGTTTACCTCCTGTCCACTTGCCGCCCATAGGAACGGTTTCCTGCACATCGCTGAACTGTCGCAAAACACGGATAAGTCCTTTTTCAAGTTTTTCATACGTGGCAAGATCCGAAGGCGTTTCAACTGCTTCGATAATTTCAAGTCCCTCAAAACTACGGTTAATAATTCGTACACCGATGTCAATGAATGAAATTTCATAGGCATCCGAACGGATCTGGATGATTACTCCCTTGCCAAACTGGGGGTGCTTTATTCTTGAGCCTACCCCTGGTACTGTTTCTGCCATAACTGATGATTTAATGAGTACCTGTGAACTGTATTAGCTGTTGTATTAAGTAAAATTAACTTCTGATGCTGTCTTTTTCCTGCTTTCCTGATTGTCGGATCACTCAGGAATCAGTTATTGATTCCCCGGTTTTATATCAATCTTTTTAGTGCCCCCTTCCCAACATAAATTTAAACTGAACGGCACATTGGAAGACACATTTATTTGTGGTTCTTCCCTGGTATTGTTTCTTTTATGGCAATACAATTTTATTAATCCGTTTTTTCCGAAAGGCAGCTGGCTGATCCCGTATTCATCCTTCATTCGGATATCCCAGGTCAGGGAATTGCCCGGGACATCAGCCCGGATGCCGAAAACATATTCAATTAATTCAGCAATGGGAGCGAGTCCTGTCCATCCAACAAAATCCTTTTTGTTATTACCCTGGACCTTATCCGGGGCATAATTTTCCCAAAGTGTGCCGGTTTGCCTGAATACCTCGACCACATTGTTCAGGTGATTAATGGCAATCTCATACGCGAGGGAGTCTTTGTGATAATTTGTAAGACCACGCAGCACCATATAGTTTGTAGGAGCCCAGACCGATCCTAACCAGTATCCGCCGTCAGGATTATATCCCGGAACGTCGGCCGATAAGGAAGGTACACGATGCATCCTTGAAAATTCCCTGGTATCGGATAAATGCAGAACGAATTTATCTGCATTTTTTTGGTCGACCACATTGGCCAGCAAGGCCCAATAAGCCGCGATGCTTTTAACTTCCGATAGTGAACCGTCTTTGTACCGGTCATAATAAAAAGCGGTTCGTTCATCCCACATTTTCGAATTCACAAATTTCCCCAGTCGCTCCGTTTCCGATTCAATTTCCTTCACATCATTTTCACGGCCCAGTCTTTTAGCCATTTCCACAAGCAGTCTGCCGGCATAAATCTGCTGCAGGGTTCCGTCGATCCATGACATATGGCCGTGACTCCATTCGGGGTTTTCTCCTTCCGGGACCCGGGGCTGGTTATCCATCATACAACCCCATCCGCTTGAATAATACGTTCCGTCAGGCCATGAACGATAGGTTTTATACCATTGATAATACGCAAGCAGTGGAGCAAATACCTTGTTCAATCGCACCCTGTCGTTGAAATTCAGGTAATATTCCCATTCTGTCCAGGGGAGGATGTCCGGCCCTGTGCTCGAAGGGTCAAATCGTTCAAAATTATCTCCTCCGTTGTTCTCATGGATCTCACGGCATATAAATCCGTCGGCATGTTGCTTAGCGTAAAAATTATCGATCGTGCCCTGGAAATTAAACACCCTGATCCCATATTTCCCGAACATCAGCATGAAGCCCGAATCCCCCATGAAGATATTACCGTTAAATGCCGCATCGATATATGGGGATACAAAGCCATTCTCCCTTGTTGGGATATGAAGATTGGAGAATGCGATCTCCCAGGCCTTCCAGTAACAGCTGATTACGTCCTGACGCGCAGGCCAGAGCGGTTGAGGCAACATGGACTTTATTTTCAAAAATTCAGGCGGGGGACTTGTGTCGGGTTTTATTTTGAGGAAGATATTCTCATCGACAAACTTGTTTTTAACATGGGTGTCGTAATACGGCTGGCCATACAAGCCGATGCCCGAAAAAGCTGTGATGACAATAACAACGAATTTTAACATCTGTAATATATGGGATCAGGCTATTCTTTTACCGGCTGTAGGGCCAGGCTTGAGGGAATGAATTTCCTCAATATTGATTACCACAACAGCAACAGGCTTAGGCATCCCTATTTTTGCCGACATTACAACTGCCTTTTCATATAACTCTCCGCTTTCAAGCAACAATGGGGTCCCTACAAACCTGTACCCATCTATAATTTCACGGTTTACGACAGAAACGGCAACTTTTGAACCTCTTTTGATATTGGCGTAGGTTGCGCCACCGGTACCTTCGGTAAACATTATGGAAGAGTCGGAAATTACGCGGGTTGATCGTTTCGGCGCTACATTCGGTGTTCCGTCTGCATTTACAGTCCCAATAAAACATTGCTGGGCTGCAATCATGTCTTTCATCTCCTGTGTAAGTGTGGCCATTTTTGTCAGATATGGTTTAACAATTTTATTTATTTTTCAAGCTCTTCTCAAGTTTATCAATCCGCTCGACAATTTCAGGGAAATTGCGGAAATGGACAATGGATCGCCTGAATTTCGAGACTTCCATGGCGGGCGAACCAAGATAGCTCAGCCCTGGTTTTGTGAGACTTTTTGATACACCGGTGGCTCCTCCCATTGAGGTATTGTCGGCAATAGTGAGATGGGGGGCCATCGCGACATGTCCGCTGATGAGGCAGTTTTTTCCCACTTTCGTGGATCCGGCAATCCCGGTGGCAGCAGCAATATATGTATTCTCTCCAATCTCACAATTGTGGGCCACATGAACGAGGTTGTCTAATTTCACTCCCTTCCGGATGATAGTTGATCCTAAAGTCGCCCTGTCAATCGCACAATTGGCGCCCATCTCCACATCATCCTCAATGACCACATTCCCTATCTGGGGTATTTTCTTGTTGCCCGCATTCTGGGGAACAAACCTGAATCCGTCGCTTCCTATCACCACACCGGCATGGAAGATGCAGTTTTTCCCGAGGATGTTATCCGAATAAATCTTAACCCCGGGATAGAGTATTGTGTTTTCGCCTATCACGGTATTGTCGCCGATATATACCTGGGGGTGGATTTTAACATTGTTCCCTATCTGTGCGTTCTCACCGATATAGGCAAATTCTCCCACGTACAGATTTTCGCCCAGTGTTGCCGACTCAGCAATAAAACATTGTTTGGAGATGCCTTTTTTATTGTCTTTTATCTGGTTATAAAGCTCCAGTAGTTTGCCAAAGGCAACTTCCGCACTATCAACACGGATAAGCGTCGTTTTAACAGGGCGTTCAGGGATAAACGATTTATTTACAATAACAATGGAAGCCTGTGTTTCATAAATGTAGTGCGTATACAAAGGATTCGACAGAAAGGAAATAGATCCGGGTGTTCCTTCTTC
This sequence comes from uncultured Bacteroidales bacterium, assembly GCA_903903985.1. Taxonomy (GTDB): domain Bacteria; phylum Bacteroidota; class Bacteroidia; order Bacteroidales; family FEN-979; genus CAIVAT01. Next base: position 12,144 of record CAIVAT010000172.1, read on the forward strand.
GATTTTCGATACTTTATGAATGATTGTATCCGGATTGCCTTCAACAAACCCGTTGATCAGCCCGGAGATCTGTTCTGCAGTGAATTTCATGATGATTTTTTTTGAGACTGCATAAATGTAGCTCCGAGACGATCAAGCCCCACGGAGCAATCGCGGTTCGGCAGGTAAGCTTCAATAAGGACTAGTTTATTTTTCTCCAGGTCCGCTGTTTTCATTGCCTGTTCGAGTTCTTCCTCCGTTGTGACCCTGATACCTATGGCAAAGGATCCGTCATCAAATATAGCGGGCAGCTTTGAGTATTGCCACATCCGGATATCGTTATATGGTCCGTCTTTATGAAGGCGACGTTCGATGAGGTAGCCATCGTTGTTTATGATCACGATAAGAGCAGGGCAACGTTCCCTGATCAGGACAGAAACTTCCTGAGCCGTCATCTGGAAGGCACCATCGCCGGAAAGTACAACAGGCCTCTTTCCGGGACGAGCCAATGAGACACCCAGGGCTGCCGGTGTACAGTAACCGATCGAGCAATAGTAGGCCTGGACAATGAAGTTTTCGGCTTCTTCTATATGGAACTCCGGGGTTGCACAAAAGGAGTCGCCGGGTTCTGACAGAAGGATCATCTGGTCATTGAGATAATAGTTAAGGCATTCATACAACCGAATCGCTGTCAGGCCACGGGAAGGTTCAGGTACGAACGGGTGTTTTGGACGATAGGATTCAGCCGGGTGGGAAGCCAGGTAAGAACGGGGTTGAACCGCCAGAGTCAGTTTCCTGATGAAATCTCCCAGTTGTACCTGGTAAAAATGATTTCCGATCCGAACCTGCCCTCCTCCAACCGTTATCATCCTCCGGTTATCCAGATTTATGCTGAACAGTCCCGTATCCAGGTCCGTCATCCAGGTTCCGAGAGCCAGCAGACAGTCAGATTCCTCTATCTGACGGCGGACGGTGTCGCGGCTCCAGCCACCCTGGTAAATACCGACAAACTGCGGATGAAGCTCTGGCAAGACCGACTTGCTGCTGAGCATCGTTGCAAAAGGAACTTCCGTTGTTTCAACCAGGTGAAGCGCTTCCTTCCCGAGTCCGAAGCGCAGCAGTTCCACACCGGCAAGGATGACAGGATGAACAGACTTATTAAGCATTTCAGCGGCCTCCGCGACACACTCTGCCAGACTTTCTTCGTTAGGGTTTACGGGCGTATTATAATTCAGATTACCGGGTGCGCGGCATGAAACGTTTGTCATGTCGGCAGGGAGTTCGATGTAGACTGGCAGTTTCCGGGCAATGCAGTTTTGAATTATACGGTCAATTTCATCAGGGGCTGTTTTCGGGTCTGTAAGTATGGCTGCATCGGCAGTTATTTTGGCGAAAATATCCAGCTGGAGATAATAATTTGAAACCAGGTGATGAACCATCGCACCCGCTTCCCTGCGCCGTGCCGGAGGTGCACCATTAATTACGATCAAGGGCACATGTTCGGCGTAGGCTCCTGCCACGGCATTCAAAATACTCAACCCCCCGACGCCATATGTTACTACTGCTGCTCCTGCACCGTTAAGCCGGGCATAACCATCGGCCGCGTAACCGGCGTTGAGTTCATTGCAGTTACCAACCCACTGGATCGGACTGTCAACAATCACATCAAGGAAATCAAGGGTGTAATCCCCGGGAACACCAAAGATGTGTTTAATCCCTATTTCCTGCAAGCGATGAAGAATATACCGGGAAACAGTAAAATTATTATCCATAAAATTTTTGAATTAGTAAAGTCGTGAATTTGCTGTTTTTTCCAACGCAAATATAGCTACAATATTCTTTTACAGAATCAACAAAGATATCTGACGGTTTAACTGTGAAATGCCAAAATGCAATAAAACCTTATCGTCAAAGTTATTATCTGTAACCATTGAAAAATGAAATAAACGTAAATTTGAACATCTGATAAAAAACAACTATGAAAACAAATTCTTCGATTAACAAGCGCCAGGGTGCATTTTCTAAAGTTCTGCTGAACCCCTTAGCCTTCATCATCGTTCTGGTCCTGGCTGGTATTTCTGTATTTGCCCAACAGGGAGGTCAGGGTCAGGGATGGAATAACGCCACCCCGGAAGACCGGGCAAAACGCCAGACCGACATGATGAAAACACAGTTGAACCTTACTGCAGCGCAGGAACCAAAGGTTGCCGACATCAACCTCAAGTATGCAAAGAAAATGGAGGATGTGCGGAAGCTTTCCGATACAGCAGTTCAGCGGAAAACGGCTTTGAGCATCCAGAGCCAGAAAGAAAAAGATTTGAAAGGTGTTTTAACCGATACCCAGTTCAAAGAATACCAGAAAATGGTGGAAGAGATGAAAAACCGCCGCCGTGGAGCACCCCATTGATCACTCTCTGGTCAACCAGTCTCCACCGTGAATAATAATATGGGTATTCCATGTGACCACTTTGTTAAAAAATAAATATCAACACATGAAAAATACATTTTTAAAAACAATTCTGATATTCATATTATTTTGCTGTTTGATATGTTCTGACCTCGGGTTTGCCCAATCTGCATCTCGTTTCAGTTTTAACAAGTATATCAATAGTAAAGGGGATACCCTGAATTACAGACTGCTTTTCCCGGACTATGATACAGTTCGGAAATATCCTCTGATCATCTTTTTACATGGCTCAGGGGAGAGGGGGAACGACAACGAGGCTCAGCTGAAATGGGGTGTGATGAATTTTGCAACAGACCAGGCGATGACAATGCACCCGGCTATTGTCATCGCTCCTCAGTGTCCTGAAAATCAGGAATGGTCCAATTTTTCCGGAAATGAAAAAACCA
>CAIVAT010000173.1 GCA_903903985.1 uncultured Bacteroidales bacterium
AGATGCTGGTCCTCAATGCAATAAGAAACAAAATATTACATAGGCTTTGCGCAGTGATCAGAAGAGAAACTCCTTTTTATACGAATTTCCAAATTGCTTAGTATTTATTTCAAAGAACATTTATTTTAATCATAGAAATCTTAGTGACCTCGTGCCTTAGTGGTGAAAGATTTTTTCAGCCATCCTTCAATAAATTCCTATTAATCGTATCTTTACAACAGTTATAAATCATTATGGAACCAAGCGAAATCACCATCCTGCTGGTCGACGATGAACCCGATATCCTTGAATTCCTGGGATACAACCTTGAAAAGGAGGGCTACCGTGTTTTAAAAGCCAAAAACGGGCAAAAGGCTCTGAAACTGGCAAAGGAGCATAAACCCCAGCTGGTTATCCTGGATGTAATGATGCCGGTGATGGACGGAATGGAAGCCTGCATCGAAATCAGGAAGATCCCGGAACTGGAGGGAACGCTGATCGCTTTTTTAACGGCACGGGGAGATGATTTTTCCCAGATTGCCGGGTTTGAAGCCGGGGCGGATGATTACATCACCAAGCCCATCAAGCCGAAGGTGTTCATCAGCCGCATCCAGGCGATGTTAAGAAGGTACAAGGAGGTGCCCGAAGACAGCAACATCATCCCGTTGAAAGGGTTTACCATCGATAAGAACCGTTACGTGGTCGTGAAAGACGATGTTGAAGTTACACTGGCGCGGAAAGAGTTTGAATTGTTGCAATTTCTCGTTTCCCGTCCCGATAAAGTTGTAACCCGCGAAGAAATTTTTGCCAACGTCTGGGGGGAGCATGTGGTTGTCGGCGACCGAACCATTGATGTGCACATCCGGCGGATCCGCGAAAAACTGGGCATCGACAGCATCAGGACCATCAAGGGCGTTGGATATAAATTCGATGAGGGATGAAATTTCATGAACCGAAAAATCTTGCATTGCTGAATGCAGGCATCCTCTCGGGAACATTCGCCATCCTGTTCATCTTTTCGGCCGGCATCATCTTTGACCATGCTTTTTCCCATTTTTACACTTTCCTGTCACTGTTTGTCAGCACCGTTTTGAGTTTTCTCATCACGTATGCCATTTTTTTATATACCCTTGAAAAATTCATTTACAGCAAGATCCGGTTAATCTATAAGTCAATTCATTCGGTGAAAGCAGGGAAAAAGGAACAACCCAATCCTCAAACCGGGAAAAACATCATCGGCCATGTCCAGGCTGAGGTGGAGAACTGGGAGTCGGAGCAACAACGGGAGATTGATCAGTTGAAACGGCTGGAGCAATACCGTCGTGACTTTATCGGGAATGTGTCGCATGAGCTGAAAACACCGCTGTTCAACATCCAGGGATATGTTTCCACCCTGCTCGACGGAGGGCTGGAAGATCCTGCAATCAACAGGGAATACCTGAGGCGGACTGAAAAAAGCATTGAAAGACTGGTGAAGATCCTGGAGGACCTGGATGAGATTTCGCAACTTGAATCGGGCCAGATGAAGCTGAAAATCACCCGGTTTGATGTTGTAGGCCTCACCCGTGAAGTTGTTGAATTGCTCGACATGAAAGCCGACAGGCATGAAATCAAGATTGTGCTGAACGACCCGGGAAAGCTGGTCATGGTAGAGGCGGACAAAGATAAGATCAGGCAGGTGCTTACCAACATCATCGATAATTCAATCAGGTATGGAAACCGGGAGAACGGCAAGACCAAGATCACTTTTTTCGACATGGACGAAAACATCCTTGCTGAAATCACCGACAATGGAATAGGCATTGACACGGTTGACCTGGCGCGTGTGTTTGAAAGGTTTTACCGCACCGGCCGCGGAAGGGCGGTCACCAAAAAGGGGAAAGGGCTTGGGCTGGCAATTGTCAAGCACATTGTGGAGGCGCATCAGCAAACAATCAATGTTCGGAGTTCGATCGGTGTGGGAACCACGTTCGGGTTTACCTTGAAAAAAGCCTGATATCAGGTCGTTCGTTCGGTCGTGTACAAAACCAATTGTTCCAGCGATTTCCGGTATTTGTTGTCGGGAAATGTTTCAAGGATGTCCAGAGATTTCGTGCGGTATTCAACCATTTTTTCATGGGCATAGGCGATCCCGCCGCGTTCAGCCACCTTGTCAATCAGTTTCGAAACCCTCATGGCATCATTGTGATGATTTTTCACCGTGTTGATGATCCAGCGCTTTTCCATGAAATCGGAATGGTTCAACAGGTAAATCAGCGGAAGGGTCATCTTCTGATCGCGGATGTCGGTGCCATTGGGCTTGCCGGTGGCATTGTTGCGTTCATAATCAAACAGGTCATCCTTGATCTGGAAAGCGATGCCTACTAACTCGCCAAAGGCCCACATGGTTTGCACCTGCTCTTTTGAAACATCGACGGATGAGGCGCCACAGGCGCAACACGATGCAATGAGCGTTGCTGTTTTCTTACGGATGATCTCAAAGTAAATGTTTTCCCGGATATCAAGTTTCCTGGCTTTTTCAATCTGCAATAACTCACCCTCGCTCATTTCACGTACTGCAGTTGAAACAATTTTCAAAAGGCTGAATTCATCCTGTTCGAGTGCCAGCAGCAAACCGCGTGATAAAAGGTAGTCGCCGACCAGCACGGCGATCTTGTTTTTCCAGAGGGCATTGAGGGAAAAAAAACCACGTCGCAGGTTCGAATCATCCACAATGTCATCATGCACAAGCGTGGCGGTATGCAACAGCTCAATCAGCGATGCCGCCCGGTATGTGCTTTCATTGACGATGCCGCAGAGTCCGGCTGAAAGGAAAACAAACATCGGGCGCATTTGTTTCCCTTTTCGCTTGATGATATAGCGGGTGATGGTATCAAGCAGCGGGACAGAGCTCTTCATCGAATCTCTGAATTTCCCTTCAAAAACATCGATGTGCTCCGATATGGGCTCTTTTATTTGGTTCAGCGATACCAAGGGGTTTCATGGTTTATGGGGTAAAAGTAAGCATTTTTGGTGAAAACACCTCATCCCCTGGCCCCTTCTTTTAGACCCCATCCCCCCTGACCCCCTTCCCCAACAAGGGAAGGGGGAGAAAGTCCCTCTTTTTTTGGGGAGGGAATTAGGTCGGGGCTTAGCCATCGTTAGGTTTTCACGCCGGAAATGCAGAATTTTGCACCTCAAACAAATAAAATGTCCGGATTCCTGTTTAACGATATAATTTTTGGCCCGGTACGCAGCAGGCGGCTGGGATTATCCCTGGGCATCAACTTGCTTCCGCTTCATTCAAAATATTGTTCATTTAACTGTATTTATTGTGAATGTGGATGGACTCCTCCCCACCTTGAAAAACAGCCGGAATTTCCATTGCAAGCGGAGGTAGCGATGTTCCTGGAACAACGGTTAAAGGAACTGATCAGGGAAGAGTACCTGCCAGATTCCATCACCTATGCCGGTAACGGAGAACCCACCCTGCATCCTGATTTTGCCGGGATCGTAGAAGATACCTTTGCCCTTCGAAATAAATTCGCCCCGCATGCCAAAGTAACCGTACTGTCTAATTCCAGCATGATCCACATCCCCTCCGTCTTTCAGGCGCTTCAAAGGCTCGACAACAACATCCTTAAACTGGATGCCGGAACTGACCGGTTGTTTAATCTGATCAACAACCCCGTTGAACCGGTTCAATTTACGCGTTTGATCGAAAGTTTGAAAAAATTCGAGGGAAATCTCATGATCCAGAGTATGTTTCTCCGGGGGAACTTCAAAGGACAAGCCGTTGACAATACCAGCCCCGGCGAGGTTGAGCAATGGATCAGGCTCCTGGTTGAAATCCAGCCCGCCATGGTAATGGTTTACCCCATTGCCCGGGCCACACCGGTGCACAACATTGAAAAAATACCCATAAACGAACTGGAGGCGATCGCTGAAAAGGTAAGAAAGGCGGGGTTGAAGGTGAAGGTGTACCAGTAAGGATTTACAATTTATAAATAGGGGAACCAGGCCCAAGCCCGCCTGTCTGTCAGTTCGCCCATATACTTTCTTAACTTTGTAAATAACATATTAATTTCTCACGGTGGAGACACTTTACTATCCTGCAAAGATCTGGCTGGCTTTCGGTGAAGCCGTGAACGGCAACCAGGAGGTAGCAGGATGGCTGATGAATAACGGATTCCCTGAAGTTGCTGCATTGGCCCATGCCATCAGGGGAAGCGAGGAGGCTACCGCCTGGCTATTTCAAAACAAATTCTTTCACCTGGCGGCATTTGATGCTGCCATCGATGAAAACATGCAGGCGTATCATTGGCTGAATGCAAACAAACACAGTTTCCTGCTTGTCTTTGCAGATGCCTGCAGGGGGAAACAGGCGGCCATCAATTGGTTTTATGCGAATAAACTGGAGGCCTTTGTTTTTATTGCAAAGCGGATCAAGGATTTACGTGACAATACGACGTTTGATTATCACAAGAAGAAATTTTAATCGTTAGCCGCATTTTGAAAAACCGCAACTTTTGCAAACCAAACATCCTTCCTGGTACACCAATCCATTCTCGTCGCCGCATTTGGGACAGGCATGCTCGGCCGCTTTGGTGCCATCGGGGATGAATTTCTTAAGCGCCCGTTCAATACCGTTTTTCCAGGTATTGATGGAGTCGACCTCGAAGTGAAGCTTTGAAATGATGTTTACCACAAAAGGAAGTGGCATGCCATGCCTTAAAATACCGGAAATCAGCTTCGCATAGTTCCAGTATTCCTTGTTAAAGGAACGTGAAAGGCCTTCGATGGTAATCTTGTAACCCTGGCGGTCTTCGAACTGGAAGTCGTAGCGTGATCCAACGCCGTCAGGCCGGGTTTTAACAATCCAGCCTTTCTGCACCCAGGCCGGGATCCAGAAATCTTCGGCGACGCCGGTGAAAATTTCATAAGGCCTGCCATTCAAGCTGCCAACGACTGCAATCCATTTTTCGTGATCGTTCTGAAAACGGACGATATCTGCTTCCAGCCGGTCGGGCCGGTGCGGCGCTTTGGTTTCAACGAATTCCTCGCATTTTTCCTTCTTTTTCTTATCCTTTGAATCATTGTTCACAAGAACGCCGGCCCGCGAACCATCGCGATAAACAGTCATTCCCTTGCATCCTACTTTCCAGGCCGTTTCATAGATGGTGCTGATCATCTCTTCTTTGGCATCGTTCGGCACATTGACGGTAACGCTGATGGAATGATCAACCCATTTCTGCACGGCGCCCTGCATCTTCACCTTGGCAACCCAGTCGACATCGTTGGCTGTTGCTTTATAAAAAGGAGATTGTTTGATGATCGCTTTCAGGTCTTTTTCGTTCATGTGCGACACTTCGTCAACATTGAACCCATTGACAATCAGCCAGTTTACAAAATTATGGTGGAACACATTGTACTCTTCCCACGTATCGCCTACTTCATCCTTGAAGGTAATTACCACATTTTTATCATTGGGATTCACCTTGCGGCGACGTTTGTAATTTACGGCAAACACCGGTTCAAGGCCCGAAGTTGTTTGGGTAAGGATGCTTACCGAGCCGGTAGGGGCGATGGTGAGCATGGCGATGTTGCGCCGTCCATGGATGGCCATATCTGCATAAACATCGGGAGCCGCATCCTTCAACCGTTGGATAAACGGATTATGTTGCTCACAGTCCGTATCATAAACAGGAAAAGGCCCGCGCTCTCTGGCCATGGTCACTGACGATCGGTATGCTTCAATGGCCAGGATTTTGTGTACTTCAACTGAAAAATCGGTTGCATCGTCTGATCCGTATCGGGTGCCAAGGGCAGCCAGCATATCTCCTTCGGCGGTGATGCCGAAACCGGTCCTGCGTCCCTGGATGGCCTTTTTCTTGATATTCAGCCACATGTTCCGCTCCCTGACCTTGATCTCCTCCCCTTCGGGATCCTTCTCTATTTTTGCAAGGATGCGGTCAATCTTTTCCAGCTCCAGGTCGATGATGTCATCCATGATCCGCTGGGCTTTATGCACATGGGAAATAAACAGCCCGGAATCGAAACTGGCATCCGGGGTGAAAGGCTTATCAACGTAGTTGTACAGGTTGATCGCCAGCAACCGGCAGCTGTCGTAAGTGCACAGCGGGATTTCACCGCACGGGTTGGTGGAAACCGTACGGAAGCCGAGATCGGCGTAACAATCTGGTATGGATTCGCGGATGATTGTATCCCAGAAAAGAATGCCGGGTTCTGCCGATTTCCAGGCATTGTGAACGATTTTGCTCCAGAGTTCTCGGGCCTTCATGGGCCTTTTAACAGCTGGGTTTGCGGAATCAACGGGAAACCGTTGAACATATTCGGCATCATTCACCACCGCCTGCATGAATTCGTCGGTGATCTTTACAGAGATGTTTGCACCGGTCACCTTCCCGGCCTCAAGTTTTGCGTCGATAAAATGTTCTGCATCCGGGTGAGCGACGGAAATGCTGAGCATCAGCGCACCACGACGGCCTTCCTGTGCAACTTCGCGGGTTGAGTTTGAATACCGCTCCATGAAAGGAACAATCCCGGTTGAGGTGAGGGCGCTGTTCTTGACTTCGCTGTTTTTAGGACGGATGTGAGAAAGGTCATGACCCACTCCTCCCCGCCGTTTCATCAGCTGAACCTGTTCTTCGTCCGTTTTCATGATGGCACCATATGAATCTGATGCTCCATCATTGCCGATCACGAAACAGTTTGACAACGATCCGATCTGGAAGTCGTTGCCAATCCCGGCCATGGGGCTTCCCTGCGGAACGATGTATTTGAAATTACGCATGAGTTCAAAGAGTTCATCTTCGCTCATGGGATTTGGATATTTCTTTTCGATACGGGCTATTTCCCGCGCTATCCGCCGGTGCATGTCATCCGGGGTCAACTCAAACAGATGCCCTTCCGAGTTTTTCAAAGCGTATTTGTTGGCCCATACGTTTGCTGCCAGGCTGTCGCCTTTGAAATATTCAGTTGATTTCTCAATGACTTCTGCAAAGGAATAGTTCTTTCTTGCAGTTTCTTCTGATCTGATTTCTTTCATTTCCAATTCTTCAATCGTAACTTTGGGACGGATTCTTTTTGCCAGTACCTCATGGTAATAGTCAGTTTTCTGATCCGTTTCCGTGTTAACCGCCGTGTTTTTTTCCATGCATGAACAGGATTAACTGCTATGGTCTGATTTTGTTAAATGATTGTTCTTTCGAACGTTCCAATAAATAGTTGGGAGAAAATTTGATGAGGCAAGATACAACGAACATGGGATTTCGCTGAATTTAGTTATCAACACATGGAGGGTGTCGGGTAGTTAAACCCCTGACTTAAAAAAACATATACTTTGATAATTTAGCTAAGGCTTATTTTAATTGGATTTCCGGAATTCTTCAGAAGTCCATACCAGTTTTTTGCCAAAGCCGAGGCGGTTGTCGGTCATTTTAATAAAATCAGGAACGAGGGCCCAGAGGTGTAAATTGGGCATCAGCCGGGCGATCGGGAACCGATTGAGATAACGTTGCCTGGCAGTTTCCCTGCCATCTCCCACCAGGGCGGCAATGAACCCGGTAAACTGGATCCCCCTGATTTTCCCGACAATTTTTGTCTCCAGAGCGATGGCCCCTGCAACCCGGTAATTATTGCCTTCCACAACATCGCGGATGTGGCGGGTTTCATGATCGGAGGTGAAAATGAACTGGTTTTGTTCCTTCATCCAGGCATAATAACAGGTGGCACAATAGGGCAGGTTATCCCTGGCGATGGCGAGTGTAAAAATATGATGCTCCCCGATGAAGTCGATGATTTGCTGTTCAGGATGTGTCATGGCTAAAAGTCGAGGCTGAGTGAAAAATAAAAAACAGGTTTGAGGATGCGCCCGTCTTCCACTCCCCAGGCAAGATCTCCGCGCAGAAAATAGCCGAATAAACGGGTACGTGCGCCAAATCCAAATCCTTCCACAATCGGATCTTTTTGCATTTCTACTTTGATAAACAACGGTTTACGGTAGATATACTGGGTGAACAACTGATTATCCGACGACCAGGGAGACGACCCTGTCCAGGCGGTACCAACATCCCCGAAGGCTACGATCTGGAAGTTATTGATAAAGTCGGAACGGATCGGGCGGTTGAACAAGTAGCGGAATACCGGCCACCGTAATTCCGAATTGTAAACGAAAAAACTATTCCCGTTCCTGATGTTCTGGGCAAAGCCGCGCATGTTGGTAGCCAGGGTCTGGAAAGCATAGTTCTGGTCGAATGCCACCGGCGTACTGGTGTTGTATGTGGGGAAAAGCCAGTTGTCAACACCCCCCATGTAATACAGCAGCTTGTTATTGCCAAAGGAGGTGCTTGCCGCAAAGCGGTTTGCCCAGATCAGCGTGCGGTGCACCCGCTGATAATTGCGGATGTCCATCCCCAGGACAACCAGGTTGTTGCCGGCCTTGTTGACCAATTGGTAATATTCACCAAAGAATTTATACCTGGTTCCTTGGTACAGGTTCAACCCGAGATTGCGTGTATTGTCATAGGTGAGTTCCGCCTTGAGACTTCCCCAGATGTCATTGATATCGGGTTGCCGGAGATTAACCTGGTCGGTAGACAAATAGACGGCCCGGTCATAGCGTACCGACGCCGTTCCCTTGATATTGAGCACCGGGGTGAAGGGATAGGTTGCCACATAGTACAACTCGTGGATCCGGTGCCGGATGATTGAATAATAACCCGCCTCTTCCACTGATTTCCGGTGAAAAACGATCTGATGGTCAAGGCGGTGTTTATAGTTGCCATAACTGAACAAGTACTCGTTGTTGATCAGGCTCACATTCAATCGCACGCCTCCGCTGAAGCGAAAGTCCTCCATGAGGTCGGTGACTCCTACCATCATCAGGGCATTCAATCCGGGGTTGATGAATACCGGCGACAAACTTCCGGTGAACGGCTGATAGGCAAAATTCAGATAGGTGAAATCGATTTGGGTAACCATCTGGTCAATGGCGTATTCGACATTGTAGTTCAGCTGTTTGGCGTTTTTATATTTGTCTGCCGTGTCTTTTCGTGCCACTTCCTGGAAAAAATCAGTCTTTGTATTTCCGCCTCCCTCAGGTCGGCCCGGGCTGGTTGTATCGGGCCGTGTTTTTACCTGGGCGACCGCTTCACGCTGCCTGACCACACTGAAATGCTTTTTCTCCTGTATTTTGAATGGCTCGGCCAGGTGAAGAACACTATCTGTACGGCCGTGACTGATCTCTTTTTCCGCGGATTTAATTTTGAGATCCCTGAAATAGGATGGCTGAACACTGGCTTCTGACAGGTGTTTTGGCAGAACCAGGTCGGAGGTATACATTCTGAAGTTGCGGTTCTGAAAAATGATCTCACCGGTTTTTGCCCCCCTGGGCGAGACATCCTGGCTGATGATGCTCCGGGAATAATTGGTAACCGGGAAAGAGGTCGTGAAATATCGGTAATGCGCAATGGTGTCAATAAAAGCGATGGCGCTGTCGTATCGTGCAAGGTAACGGTTCACGATCCCGCTTTGATCGCTCAGGTAACAAAAATAGTTGTCCCCGTATTGCTGCGGCTGAGTTTCATCCGCATCCGGTGTGTTGGTGAGGCGCTGAAGAACATTCCGTTTTGCGGCATAATTGTAAAGAAAAATATCGTTGTAATAATGCATGTTTTCAATTTTCACCGGTTCGTCAAACCGGATGGTATCATTCATGCGGTTGGAAGAAAAGATGATTTTGCTGGAATGGTCGGTAAACCTTGGGTTCAGGTCATCATACCGGTCTTTGGTGATCTGTTCGTGCGAGCCGGATGCGATGTTGTACACGAAAATATCCGACTGCCCTTTCTGCACCGCTGAAAAAACCAGTAAGGTGCCGTCGTCTGAATAGGACATATCGGTCACTTTCTGAAAATTGACAAGCAACTGATGTTCAAACTTTTTATCTTCAAGATTATAGAAATAGAGCCAGATTTGGCCCTTGCGTTCAACAAGGAATGCGAGCACGCTTCCGCTGGGATGCCATGCAATGAGCGGGTAGGAGTAGTCGGGACGGTCGGCCAGGCGATAACCGCCGCGGTATATCCGCCTGGTTTTACCGGTTTCCAGGTTTTTGATAAACACTTTGTAAATACCCAGTTGATGGTACGCGTAAGCTACTGAATTGCCGTCAGGGCCCATCTTCAGGGATTGAAAAACCCGGTCGGGCTTGTTGCGCTTGTTCACCAGGTTGCCGGCAGGGGCGTTGCGGCCGGAGTCCTGAACCGTATAAATGTTCCTGTAAAAGGCAAGCCATTCCTGGATGATCGTCTGAAAACCCGCACCCACCACATATTGAAAGCCGCGCTCCACATTCCTGCTGAGGCGTGCCATGTACACGATGTTTGGAATGGAAGAAGCACCGTACTTCATCGCGATGTAGTTCCACAGCGATTGACCCGCGTATGTTGCCTCTTCACCCGAAAGGCCATTGAACTTGTCGTACTTATGGTTCAGGATGGCATCCCTCACCTGGTCTTCAATTTCGGAATCCCATTTGCGGGATATGAACGAGATAAGGCCATTCATGTACCATTCGGGAACAGTGAACAAGGCATTGTTTTTAATCTGTGCCCCGATCCCGGTTCCATAAATCATGTTGTTGAGGATCACCTGGGCAATCCCGGCCCGGATCTGCTGGTCGAAATGTTCGTAGTTCCCGTCGAAGAACAGGAGCACCCTGCCCCCAATGATACGCGTAACCCCTCCGGTATTGTAATAATCCCAATCGCCAAAAAGCCCGATGTTGCTCTGTTTCAAGTCGGATAGGGTGTTGAAAATGATAAACTGGACCTTTTCTTCCAGGTTCGACTGCAGGTCCAGCTCTATCTCCTTGATATGTTTATCGGCGTACTCGGCAGTATACTGGGCAAGTTCCTTTCCATTGAGATAATAGTAGGTGTCGAATTTATCAAACCTGAAATTCAGCCACAGGAAATTACTGTACTGGACCCTGCTTTTGCCGAAAGTAAGTTGAGACCCATTGTAAAACTGCGGCCTGCCTATGACCGGAAAAAGCAGCAGCAACCCCAGGATGATCCATGCTGTTGTCCAGATTTCAGAACCTCGGTTCACGCACGCATCCTTCGTCATATCCGGTTATACAAGGAATAATAATGGAGCCGCTAAGGTACGATTATTTTCATATTGCCGCCCATGTAGCGGCATTTTAGTACCTTTGCCCCACTTGTTTAACGGTACATTCCAATGATAAAAATCAAAAAATTTGTCTTCAATAACTTCATGGTCAACACCTATTTCCTGCATGATGAATCCGGCGATTGCATCGTGATCGATGCAGCCTGTTATGAGCCGGCGGAAGAGAATGAAGTCAGGAAATTTATTGCCGGCAACAACCTGAACCTTGTCCGCAACCTGAATACCCATTGCCATATCGATCATGTCCTTGGAAACAATTTCATTGCGAAGCAATATGGGGTATATCCCGAATATCATAAAAATTCGTTGCCGTTTTTCAGTACGGTCAAGGAGATTGGATCGTCTTTCGGATTTTCCATCACCCAGGTTCCGGAACCAAAGCGATACCTTGAAGACGGCGAAACCATCCACTGGGGAAATTCATCCCTCGTGGTGCTGTCAACCCCCGGACATGCCGAGGGAAGTGTTTGCTTTTACAATGAAAATCAACAATTTGTGATCACCGGGGATGTTCTTTTCAAAGACACCATCGGCCGTACCGACCTGCCATCCGGGGATTTTGATCAGCTCATGAAAAGCATCAAGACCAAACTGTTTACCATGCCCGGGGAAACCATCGTTTATCCGGGGCACGGGCCGGAAACATCAATCGGATATGAGATGGAGAATAATCCGTTCATCCGGTAAATGGTGAAAAGGTGAAATGATAAAATGATGAAAAAATTATTGATCATCCGGTTTAGTTCGATTGGCGACATCGTGCTTACGAGTGCGGTGGTGCGCTGCCTGAAGGAACAATTGCCGGGCGCCGAAATTCACTTTCTCACAAAAACACAATATGAACCGATCCTCCGGAACAACCCGTATATAGCTAAAACCTGGCAATACGATCACAATTTCAAGGAGCTCATCCCGCAGTTAAAATCCCAGGGCTTTGATTTTATCGTCGATTTGCACAGGAACTTCCGCTCAACGTTTGTGATTTTCCGGGTTGGAGTCCGATCGGCCACTTTCCCGAAACTGAATTTTCGTAAGTGGCTGATGGTCAGGTTTAAAATAAACCTGCTTCCGGCTGTCCATATTGTTGAAAGGTATTTCATGGCCGTGGCGCCGTTGAATATTAAAAATGATGGACGCGGCCTCGATTATTTTATTCCTCCCCCGGATGAAGTTTCTGTTTCCGGGTTACCGGATAAATACCATCATGGTTTTCATGCAATTGTCATCGGTGGAAAGCACAACACGAAGATTTTCCCGGCTGAAAAAGTAGCTGAAATTTGCAACAAACTATCTCAGCCGGTGATCCTGCTTGGCGGAAAAGAAGACCGTGAGCGCGGAGACCAGATCGCAGGCATGACGGGGGCGAATGTTTACAACTCATGCGGCCTTTACAATATCAACCAGTCTGCCTCCCTTATCCGCCAGTCCACTGCCGTACTCACCAACGATACCGGGCTGATGCACGTTGCCGCTGCCTTCAGCAAGCCCATCGTCTCCGTCTGGGGCAATACCATCCCCGCATTCGGAATGGTTCCCTATCTCCCGGAGAAATTCAAATCCAATTCCATGATCGCCGAAGTCAAAGGTTTGTCATGCAGGCCTTGCAGCAAACTGGGATTCAAAGAATGTCCGAAAAAGCATTTCAACTGCATGCAGCACATTGGCATGGAGTCAATTATTGGTTTTTTCGCCGGGAAATGGACCGTGTCAGGTGAAATCGTAAGTCCAAAATCGTAAGTCCAAAATCGAATGGTTTTTTCCGATTCCCATACGCATCTTTACGCAGAAGAATTTGACCCCGACCGCGATGCCATGATGCTCCGTACGCAGCAAAACAATGTTTCGCATTTGTTTTTACCCGCCATCGATTCGAAGTATCATGAAAAGATGCTTGCGCTGGTGCGGGATTATCCGGGAATTTGTTACCCGATGATGGGCCTGCACCCCACTTCGGTGAAGGCAAACTATCTTGATGAGTTAAACATCGTATCCGCTTACCTGGCCAACCCGGAAATAAAATTCGTTGCCATTGGCGAAGTAGGTATCGATCTTTACTGGGATAAAACCCATGAAACGGAGCAGCGCATTGCTTTCGACTTCCAGATCGGCCTTGCAGTAAAGTACGCCCTTCCGCTGGTCATCCATACGCGCAACTCGATGGATATTGCCCTCGGCATAGTGGAAGCGCATCATGTACCCAGCCTGCGCGGCGTATTTCACTGTTTCAGCGGAAATTACGAACAGGCACAGCGGGCGGTCCGGCTGGGATTCATGATAGGAATCGGCGGGGTGGTAACCTATAAAAACTCAGGACTGCAAACGGTGGTCGAACACATGCCCCTCGAACACCTCTTGCTGGAGACCGATGCCCCCTGGCTTCCCCCTGTTCCGCATCGCGGCCAGCGGAATGAACCATCTTACCTGCCGTTCATCGCCCAGAAGATCGCGGAGATTAAAAATGTTTCTTTGGAGAAGGTGGCGGACGTGACAACGGAGGGTGCGTTGAAGTTGTTTGGGTGAACGGGCGGACAGGCGGGCAGTTTATTAGACGCCTGGTCATTTTTTGATAATTTTGATAATTTTGATGGTTTGCGGGGAGTTTTGAACCATCATTTTTAGAAAATACACTCCGGGTAATAGGCCTGTAAAATCTTGTTTCTCAATTTGTTTACCAGACCATATTGTTTGTCCTATCGTGTTGGTCAACTCAAAAGTTTCCTTCCCGGTTGTGTTTTTTAAGCATATTTTGTTTGTGAAAGGATTTGGGAAACACTGAACTCCTGGCATGTCAACAATTTCATCCACGGCATTTTGTGCATAGAGCTCAATCCTTTTTCCCGGGGTCAGGTCTTTTCCGATGAAGGCGGCATAATCCACAGGATACCTGTAAACCCTGAAAACCGAGTTCATCTTCTCGTCGGGCCGGGCAGGGTCATTGGGAATGGTATCGCCCTGGGTTAACGGACCGGTTTTATCTACAGGATTGAGGTATTTCCAAACGATATTTCCATCGGGGGTCACTTCGAGGAACGTGCCAAGCGATCCAACGCAAATGAGCGTGTTCCCGTTCTGCAGGCGTTGTGCGCCTGAAATGTTTTCGGAATACATGGATGTGGGAGGACTGGCCTGGTAATACCACGTTGGGTTGGCCGGGCCAAATGCAGTTCCCGTGGCAATTGCGTAATTGCCGGTAACATCCACGGGAGGGGTGATCTCTTCAACAGTCGAGTAATTGAGGCTTACGCCGTTATTATAACAGGTCAGATTTCCCGCTCCGGGGCAATCAGGCCGGACCCATTCCACATCATGCTGCTGGAAATATTTCTGATCGTTCATGGTTCCGGCTCCGTATGTGACCGGATTGCCCCAGCGGTAAAGAAGGTCCCCGCCTTTATCACGGATGCCTCCGGTATGGCCGGCAGCCTGCACAGAGGTCGTACTGTGGTCAATGATCCAAACCTCACTGTTTCCCCTTACACTCAATGCGATCTGATCAAATGCAGGATTGTAATCGATGCAGTTCATATGATTCCAGAAAAGCGGCAGGTTCTTGTGATCACCATCAGAATCGATTAATTCCGGGTGAGCGCTGACAACGCCGTAGTTTGCTTTCGTGGCATCAAAATCCTGGATCAGGTGATCCCATACATGCCATTCCCACACAACAGTTCCGCCAACAGGATAGGTCGGTGCTATTTCAACAATACAATCAGGAAGCATGAATCCCTTCTGAGCAATCTCCGGCTGGAATTTAGCCGGGTTGAATCCTGCAGCAATCGCCTCAGCATAAGTTTTTTTCTCCACTACCAGCATAATGATATTTCCGTTAGGAAGTCTCCTGATGTCGTGATGCTGCATGTAACCGGGCGTTGAATAATCCAGCTGCCAGACAAGATGATCATTCCAGTCGTATTCTTCAACCCTTCCACCTTCTCCGCCACCGGTGCCAAGCTGACCCTGGGTCATGCATGTACGCAGCAGGTTACCGTTCTCAAGCAGGTAAACAGATTGCCCGGGAGGATAAGCGCTGGCTTTCCATTGATTAATGATGCGACCGTCATTGTTGATCAGGTATGTCATTGTGTTTTGTTTGGGGGCAAACAAAGTATATCCTTTGAATGCCTTTGTCGTGTCATTCAAAAAAAGTCCGACGGTTTGTGTTTGTCCGGAGGACGACGTCAGGCGTAAGAAAATGAAGACAAGGATCAGGGATTTAATTTTCATAACAGTTGTTTTTTAAATATTTCCTGCATGATTAATCATGTAAGAAAATCATTTTGATTGTTGATTGTCCCGAAACGGTGAACAGCGTACAAAAACAGATCCCGCCTTTCACCTCACCGCTATTCCATTCCACCGCATTCCATCCGGCTTGGCAAAAGCCATCAACCGGAATTGCCACTTCCCGGCCAAGTGAACTGGTTATTCTGATGACGACATGCGATGATTGCGGCAGATAAAACCGGATTGTAGTATGTTTTTCAAATGGGTTCGGGTAATTTTGCACCAACCGGAATGTTCCCGGATTTGTCGTCCCATTTTCATTCATTCCCAATGAGGCCGAATATTTCCTGGCCACCCGGAAGCCGACATGGTACCATGGATGGTTCGGGTCCTGTGGTCCGCGGTAATAGGATGGGTTCCGGTTTGAGACCCGGGAATGGCCATCGTTGATCCCGTTGATGGAATACCCGTTATACCAGTTTCCCCCGCGCATTCCCCGGTACTGCTTGCCGTCAGGCATGACAAATCCGGAGGTGGGGCCTTTGGGATTATCTACCGGGCTTACTGCGTAATAGTTTTGCCCGTACCAGTCGTTGATCAGTTCCCACACATTCCCCTGCAGGTCGTAAAGGCCGAAGCCATTGGCCCCGCTGGTGGTCTGATATTCCGAAGCACTTCCAGGCCAGTTCCAGGCTGATTTTTGTTTCAATGTGCCATCGTAGAATCCGGCGGGTGTCGTATTCGGATATTCACCGGATTCATAAGGATCACCCGAACCGGGAAGATTGGCCTGTGAAGGGATAACCTCATTCCCATCCGGATAGTTCAAATAGGGATCAAGGTGCATGCCGCGGGCTGCATATTCCCATTCTGCCTCAGTTGGAAGACGGTAGCCGTTTTTAGTAAAGTCACAATCCCAGGTACGGACGTTATAGCATTCCTGCAATCCATTTTGCCGGCTCAGCCAGTTGCAGTATACCGCAGCGCCAAACCACATGACGCCCACCATCGGGTGATTTACCCGGAAGTCGGCCATTGAAAAAACAGAACCATCATACCCGATGCTGTACCAGGATTCAAACTGGTTGGTGTAACAAAGAATTTCGCTTCCACCCGTGCAAAAAACCACATTGTTCCTGGTTTCAATCGATCCTTCTAAAAGCGAAGCATTCAGAAATGCCAGAAACTGTCCGTTCGTTGTTTCGGTTTTTGCCATGTTGAATGAATCGACTTTTGCAACATGAACCGGTAATTCATCACTGGGATGCTGGGGGTCGACAAAACCGAAATGATCGCCCATTTCAAATTCGCCACCCGGGACATGTGATTCAGCAAAACCAAGGTCGGAATTATCCATCCCCCCTCGTACCAGTAAAATATGCTCTTTCCCGGTCTTGTCATTATAAGAAACAATTCCGTAATCAACATTCATGTCCCAGGCTTTTGTGGCCGATTGCAACAAAGTGGTAGAAGACCAATAATTCCCGGAAAGCACATTGGTGAAAAATAATGTATCGAAGGAAGGTTTATACAATTTGGCATCACTCAGCGACTGAATTTCCTTTACATTTGGCAATCGCCAGTCTGTTTTACCGGCAAGGGTCATGTTGTGGCTGTAAACGAGTGCTTCTTCCCAGGTCATGGTATTCGGGGATTGGATTTTCTGCCAAACCAATCCGGTTCGTTTATCGGTAATGGTTTCGTTTCCATTGTCAGTAAAACGGATGGCAGGAAATTCATGTGCAATCGCATTTCTGACAGCCCTGGCATGAAACAACCTTGTCCCTCCCGCGCTTGATGTTTCTGTTTTCGGATGGGCTCCTATTCCGCCACCTGCATTCACCACCCATATTTTTGATGCATCATCTGCCCGTGGTTCACTGGTCCACCAGTATTCCGCCTGTGTGGCTGTGAAATAGGCCCCATTCAAAGCGGGGTTTAAATGACTGTAATTGTTGATGCTGAACAATTCGGTGCCGGTCGGCAGTCGCCAGTCTGAATAACCCGCCAATGTTAAACTGCTGCAGAAAACCAGTGCATTTTCCCATGTCATTTCACCTCCGTCGGTTTTCTGCCACATTAATCCAGTGTTGTTGTCGGTAACCGTACCGTCGCGGTTGTCCGTATATGCAGGAGGGTTGATGACGAAATCAGCATCCTCCCCTGATGTTGCCGTATAACTTGCGGTTTGGCCGGTATCAGGAAGCCTGAAAGGAAGAACTCCCTGGGCTTTTATTTGGCCAGCGAAGGCAACAATGCTAAAGAAGAGAAAGATTTTTTTCATTGTTACCAACGCTGTTTACCTGATGTAAATCATTTTCATGCTTTTCGCGCAATTGCCGGCCGTTAACCGGTAATAATACATTCCGCCGGGAAGAAACAATGTCTTTGGATCAATCGAAACACAATAAGTACCCGGCTGTTGGTATTGATTCACGGGCATAGCAATTTCTCTGCCGAATATATTAAAAACCTGCAGATGGACATCATTGGCAGACAGTAGTTTGTACTTTACAGATGTTTCTGTATAAAAAGGATTTGGATTGTTTTGCTCCAGTTGAAAGGACCCGGCAAGATCACTTTTTTCTTCGACGGCTGCAACAGATGGTTTGACGGAGTATGAATAGGCGATCTCTCCGTTTATATGCGTGCCGGTCGATTCATTTGGAAGATAGGTTTTGATATAGTCAACTTTTGCACTCGAATCTGTAACGGTGACCAAAAGGAACCCACGGCCAGGCATCAGCACTCCATCCACATAGCCATATTGAGTGCCGGTGATGTTGCTGATGTTTTTCGAGGACGGCTGAGGGACCTCCTGGTAAACAAGGCCGTCCTTATCCTGCTTTGCATAGCAATGATCGTGACCGTGAAAGAAAATGTTTACGTTGTTTTCCACCATCAAGGCATGAACCGGCTTTCCCCAGCCTGGGCGATGCTCATCAAATCCCCAGGTTGAATCTGCATTTTCCCCTCCGTTTTCGAAAAACCCCGCAAATTCTGATCCTCCGCGGCCATCGTTGCCGTTTCCCCCGATCAGTTGATGGCAGAACACAAATTTGAATTTGGCATGACTTGTCGAGATAACATTTTTGAACCAATTGTACTGATCCTCACCAAGTGTCCAGCCCCAGCCGGGTTTGTCGGTGGTGTACCCGTATGGGTCCAGCACGATGAACAATGCGCCTCCCCATTCCCAGGAATAGTAGTTTTCGCGTAGCCCGACAAAATTCTCTGTCCTGGTATTCCCTGAATAAAATGAATTGGGAAAAGGATTCGGATAAAATAACTTCCTGGTATTGGTCGCCATTACCGGAAGAGAATTCGGTGTGCCATCCAATCGCCAGCCGTTTTCTCCTTCATGATTACCGATCACCAGGAAAAGAGGAACCGAATGGCATGCTGCGCCGAAGTAGGGCCTGTAAAGGAGATGACGGTTCGTTATATTTGTCTGATTGATAACCGGAAGTTTTTCCGACATAAAAATATCACCAAGATCCAACATGAAATCAGGATGTTGTGAAAGAATATTCTGAAGTGTCAGGGTATATGCTGCCACATTTGAATTGGTGTCAAGATGAGGATCGGCTTCTATGGCAAAAGAAAAAGTGCTTCCGGTGGATCTCTGGGTGTGAAAATCATGTTCGCGCCCGGCCGAAAAAACCCCGGATGTACCGAGCAGCCGGTATCTTGTCCGGTAAAAGTATTTCGTATCAGGGGCTAAATTGAAAAAATCAACCTCAAGGGCAGAATCAATTGCAGTAATGTGGGTTGAAGTGGTTTGATCAACCATTCCGGAAATCGGGCCATACTCCCAGTATACCTCCGCCTGCTGATCAAACAGGATACTCATGGTAACAGAAGTACTGGTAGGCCTTCCCAATATTTCCGTAAAATTCTGCCCGATCAGGCGATAATTTGTGATCAGGATAACAATAACAATTCCGATGAAATATTTCATGTAGTACTTTTATGGGAAGGAATACCTGCTATACACGCAGAACCCTTTCTACCCTGATGGAACATTCATTCAGCCGACTATTTGCAATAGATCATCTTTTTAGCAAGCTGCTGATGGTCCGCTTTCAGGATATAAATATACATCCCGCTTGCAACCTGCATTCCATTGTCATTTTTCCCATCCCAGTTCCGGGAATAGTTTCCCCCTGAAAAATTCTGATGAACCAGTGATTTTACCTGGTTCCCCGAAAAATCATAGATGACCAGGCTTACAAACGCCGGATCTGCAATTTCAAATTCAATGGTCGTTCCGCTGGAAAACGGGTTCGGATAATTCTGATTAAGGGTATTTCCTTTAACATGGAGGTTCTGCTTATCCTGCAGGGAAAGAAGATCCTCCGGCTTTAGATAGTCAGGATTGTTGCCAGTCATGGTGGATCCGGGCATAAGGTCATGGCCTGCAAGTGCGGGATGATCGCTTGCATAACGGTACGCCCTGAAGACCCCATTATAGGTTGGATAATTATCCGGCTTTATCGTTTTTATCCCGTTCCTGGTCATCGGATTGAAATATTCCCAGACAATGGAGGTGTCGGAAGGCGCTACTTCAAAGAAATGACCGTCATTCATCGAACAGACAAGGGTATTCCCGTTTGGTAGCCGCTGGGCGCTGGAACCGATCGTGCTGTAAAATGAGGTGTTGTTTTTACTCGAATATTTCCAGACAATTTGCTTCGACACATTCTTCTTTTCCTTCATAAGGTTAGGATCAGGAGAATTTACGACAGAATACCCGGCTTCTGGCGGATTGACAAAGTGACCGGTATTTACACCCGCAGAATTTAAATAGGGGTTTATTTCGATAATGTACGATTGGGCAGATAGTTCAAACAGATTCTGACCATTGCAAAAGACCAGGAAATTTCCTTCCCCAGGCAGCCCGGACCTGATCCATTGGATGTCATGAGAGCCTCCAAGCTGTTTGTTCCCGGCCGTTGCCTTTTCCCAGTTGTCCAGTACCGACGGAGGATCGCCCTGGTCGTATTTGGCGGGATCGCCGAAGCGGTAAAGGAAGTCACCGGCACTGCCGGCTGCAAGTGCGATGCTTCCCGCCGCATTGTTTGCAATAAACGTGTTCCCATGATCGATCACATAAAATTCGCCATGAACCGAATTGATAACCATTAAATCAAGCACCTGGTTGTAATCAAGGGAGTTGCAATGCATCCAGTCGCTCTTTACAGGATTGCCCCGGATATTCAGATCGATTTTGCCGGGAGTATTTGCAATGACCCCGTAGGTGGATTTAGCCGGGTCAATATCCTGTACGACATGGTCAAAGAAGCACCATTCCCAAACGACATTTCCCTGCATATCGACCTCAACAATTGCATCCATCTGGGCCCCCGTGTAATTGTGCGAAGGATCGCATCCGGCATCAAGGCATTGCTGTGCCGTCAGATCTTTATTTGCAATATAGATGAAGGTTGAATCGCCCAGTTTCGGGTTATAGATTTTGGCAAAATCATGATGCCCGTGATAGTTTGAGCGGGTTTCAGTATAACTCCATACCGTATTGCCGCTCCAGTTGAGCTCTTTCCAAATATTCTGATTGCTTGGGTTCCCGCCGACGGCATCAAGCAAGGTACCTCCTTCGGTAAAGCGCGGGTTCGTCCCGATGTTCCATGTGTGTACCACATGCCCTTCAAAATCTGTCAGATAGGACATTCCCCTTGTTCCGAACAACGTATATCCTGAATAAGTTCTTGCCGAATCCCAATATCGTGTTTCGGTTTTGACCATAAAACATTCCTGGGAAACAACGGAGAGCGAAGCAAATAGAATCCAGGAAATAAAAAGCATCGTTTTCATCACTTTATGGTTTTATTGTTTGACGATCAGGTTAGTTTCATTTCTCGTTCCTTTCATGATGCTGACGAGATATATGCCTTTGGGCCGGTCTTCCAGGGAGACCACCAGCTGGTTTGATCCGGTATGCACTTCCTGTAACACCTCTTTCCCATATAAATTGAATATCCTGATCACTGTTTGTTGATCGTCATTCCCGTCGTCAGGCATTTCCAGGCAGAATTTTTCCGGGAACGGGTTGGGGTAGATCCTGAAAAAGGCGGTTTTATTTTTTTCAGTGTTTGTTTTTTTGGAAAGGTTATCATCAACACCGGTCACGGAAGAAATTGAAGAAACCAGGGGAATACAGTATCCTCCACTTGTCGTAATGGACGCATGCAGATACCCTCCCGAAATTACATTGACGGAAGGCAACATTAGAATTTTCTCTCCGGCAATCAGCGATACCGATCCCCCGCTCTGAATCGTAAAGGTTTTACCGCTTCCAGCCAAAGTCATCGTTTGAGTGGCGTCGAAGCAGGTATCTTGGCCATTGAGAATGTTTATATTGATCAGGTCCCTGTGGTCGGGCACTGAATAATTTCTTGCTACCCGGAAACCAAGATGGTACCAGGGATGGTTCGGATCCTGAGGACCCCGGTAGTAGGAAGGATTCCGGTTTGAAACCCGTGAATGGCCGTCATTGACTGAATTTACAGTTAACCCGTTGTACCAGTTGCCGCCACGCATGCCCCTGTATGGCTTGCCATCAGGCATGATAAACCCCGTTTCAGGCCCTTTGGGATTGTCAACCGGGCTGATACTATAATAGTTTTGTCCATACCAGTCATTGACAAACTCCCACGCATTGCCCTGCATGTCGTATAGTCCGAATCCATTTGCACCATTGGAGGTCTGATAAGTTGAAGCACTCCCGGGCCAGTTGTAATTTGATTTCTGTTTCAGCGTTCCGTCATAGAATCCGACAGGCGTCGTTAGCGGATAACTGCCTGTTTCATAAGGATCTCCCGAATTCGGCAGGTTTGCCTGATTGGTTATGATGGTGTTCCCGTTTGGATAATTGTAATATGGATTTTTATGACCGCCTCTTCCGGCATATTCCCATTCTGCTTCAGTAGGCAAGCGGTAACCGTTTTTTGTCCAATCACATAGCCCGGTTGTTAATTCATAACAAGGCTCGTATCCGTGTTTGATGCTGAGCCAGTTGCAATAGGCAATGGCCCCATGCCAGCGCACACAAACCATGGGGTGGTATTTTTTATTGGCCGTGATGCTGAAGCGGGATCCATTCCACTGAATACGGCTGTATATTCCCGACGGACCGGTTTCACAGACCAGGTTGGTATCTCCGGTGATATAAACATTGCTGTCGACCACATTGATCTCCCCGTTGTCGTTCATTTCATTTAAAAACAAACAAAATTCCTGATTGGTCAGTTCATAGCGGGATATTAAAAATGAATTGAGATGCACCGGATGGATCGGTAATTCATCAGATGGATGGCCGGGATCAATGAATCCGAAATGATCGCCCATGCTGAAGGTATCGGAAGGAATTACAACCATTTCGCTGTAGGAGTATTTTTCGATATAATCACCCGGGGTCAAATCTCTTCCAACGAATGCGGCATAACCGGCAGGATATCTGTAGACCCGGAAAACCGAATTCATCTTTTCTTCCGGTCTTACCGGGTTGGTTGGAAGTGTATCTCCCTGGAATAAGGGACCCGTATTGTCGGCCGGGTTGATGTATTTCCATACGATGGTACCGGCGGGAGTGACCTCTGTAAATGTGCCATGGGGGCCATCGTCAATCAGGGTATTCCCGTTTTGTAACCGCTGCGCCCCGGAGATGTCATGTGCGAACAATGATCCCGGGGGAGTTGCCTGGTAGCTCCACGCAAAGCCTGAAGGTCCATAGGCAGATCCGGCAGTGAACGCATAGTTCCCCGATGCATCAACGGGTGGTATTATTTCATCGACCGTTGAGTAATTCCGGCCAATGCCATTGTTAAAGCAGGTTAAGTTCCCTGCACCGGGGCAATCGGGTCTGACCCACTCCACATCATGCTGCTCTAGATATTTCTGGTTGCCCGCATTGCCTGCACCATAGGTTAACGGGTTCCCCCACCGGTAAAGAAGATCGCCTCCTTTTCCATGGGTGCCGCCTGAATGACCTGCTGCCTGTGCCGTTGTCGTGCCATGATCGATGATCCATACCTCACTGTTTCCTCTTACACTCAAAGCGATCTGATCAAGTGCGGGATTATAATCAATACAGTTCATGTGATTCCAGAATAGCGGCAGGTTCCGGTGATCGCCATCGGCATCGATCAACTCCGGATGTGCGCTTACAATGCCATAATTGTATTTGGATGCATCATAATCCTGGATCAGGTGGTCCCAAACGTGCCATTCCCAAACGATGGTTCCGCCAGTCGGGTATATGGGATGTATTTCCACAACATAATCGGGCAGCATGTAGCCTTTTTGTGCAATCTCCGGATTTAATTTCCCGGGGTCAAATCCTGCAGCGACGACTTGCGCGTATGTCTTTTTCTCGACGACAAGCATGAGGATATTCCCGTTCGGCAATCGCCTGACATCATGATGCTGCGTGTAAGTGCTGGTTGAAAAATCCAGGGACCAGACAAGACTGTCATTCCAGTCGTATTCTTCCAATCTCCCGCCTTCACCGCCGCCTGTACCGAGTTGTCCCTGGATCATGCAGGTACGGAGCAGGTTTCCGTTCTCCAGAAGATAAACCGATTGTCCGGGAGGATGCGTGCTTGCGGTCCACTCATGCACTTTGCGCCCCTCATTGTTGATCAGATAGGTCATGGTGTTTTGTTTGGGGGCAAACAACGTATAGCCTTGAAAGGCCTGCACCGTATCGTTCAATATCAATCCGATTGTCCTGGTTTGTCCGTTGACCTGAAGACAACAGATGACGATCATTGTAAGAACCCAAAGTTTAACTTTCATAAAAGCTGGAATTAATAATTAAATCAGGTTTCAACTAATTTATTTTCAGAAGTTTAATAGTCCCGGCCTGCCCTCCGGCCATGACGATGATCACAAAGAGGCCAGCGGGTTTATCCTCCAAAGAGAAGCGGTATTGCTGGGATCCTGAGAGATGCTGTGAAAGGATCAGAACGCCCTGCATGGAATAAATGTTAACGATGATCTTTTCCGTTGGATCAATCCCTTTGGCTTCAAGTGTAAACGATCCGGAAGTCGGGTTCGGATAGAGGCTGAAAACAGGAGAAATAAAATATTCTTCAGGTTCCGCATCGCCCGTTGTGACTGCCGGCATGGAAGGGGTTTGAACCAGGCAGTATTGTTCGTCCGTTGTGATGTAACCATGCAGGGATCCGCCGGAATTAACCTTTACTCCCGACTGGAACAGAATATTCATGCCTGCAATGAAGGTTGCTGTTCCCGCGCTGTTAACCACGAAAGTACTTGCTCCACCAGCCACGGTAATGGATTGTGTTGCATCATAACACACTGATTTTCCATTGGAAACAGTAACATTCTGAATGATGCTGTTTGCTGCGACGGTAAGATCAACAGGAGTAAAATAATCGGGCGCCATGCCGGTCATGGTATTGCCCGGGGTAAGATCATGGCCGGCAAGGGCCGGATGGTTGCCTGCATAACGGTATGCCCTGAATACGCCATTATAGGTTGGATAATTATCTGTTTTTATGGTCTTTATTCCATCCCTGGTCATGGGATTGACATATTCCCATACCATGGAAGTATCAGCAGGCGCAATTTCAAAGAAATGCCCGTCGTTCATTGAGCAAACCAATGTATTCCCATTGGGTAAACGTTGGGCGCCTGAACCGGTCGTACTGTAAAATGAAGTGTTGTTTTTACCCGAATACCTCCACACTATTTGTTTCGATACATTCTTTTTTTCCTTCATGAGATTGGCATCCGGTGAATTTACCACGTTATATCCGGCAGTGGGCGGATTGACAAAATTTCCTGTATTTACCCCGGAAGAGTTTAAATAAGGATTTATCTCAATAATATATGATTGCGGGGTAAGTTCAAAAAGATTTTGCGCATTGCCGAACACTAAAAAATTCCCCTCACCGGGAAGTCCAGGCCTGATCCATTGAACATTGTGAGAGCCCCCGAGCTGTTTATGCCCTGCGGTTGCTTTCTCCCAGTTGTCCAGAACCGAAGGAGGATTGCCCTGTTCGTATCTGGCAGGATCGCCGAAACGGTATTTAAAGTCCCCTGCGCTTCCTGCTGCAAGGACGATGCTGCCGGCAGGATTGCCTGCAAGAAAGGTATTGCCATGGTCAATCGCATAAAATTCTCCATGAACCGAATTGATGACAAGTAAATCAAGGGTCTGGTTGTAATCGATCGAATTGCAATGCAACCAGTCGCCCGTCACGGGATTTCCCCTCATATTGAGGTCCAGTCTTCCCGGGGTGTTGGCGATGATCCCATAGGTTGATTTGGCCGGGTAAATATCCTGAACGACATGATTAAAAAAACACCATTCCCAAACAACATTGCCCTGCCTGTCAACCTCAACGACCGCATCCATCTGCGCACCTGTGTAATCGTTTGAGGGATCGCATCCCGCATCAAGACATTGCTGGGCGGAGAGATCTTTATTTGCGATATAGATAAACGTTGAGTCTCCAAGTTTTGGATTAAAAATTTTAGCAAAATCATGATGGCCATGGTAATTTGTTCGTGTTTCGGAATATTGCCACACCACATTCCCATTCCAGTCAAGTTCAATCCATGAATGCTGATCATCCGGGTTGCCGCCTACTGCATCAAGCAAAGTCCCCGCTTCAGTAAAACGCGGGTTCGTGCCGATGTTCCAGGTGTGGATAACATGTCCTTTAAAATCAACCAGCCAGGATGTTCCTCCTCTCCCGAAAAGGGTATATCCGTTGTAAGTCTTGGAAGAATCCCAGAATCTTGTCTCTGTTTTTATCATAAAATTTTCCTGGGCGAATGAAATTAAGGCTGCGAGGAAAAGGCCTGAAAATACAAGTAGCTTTTTCATTTTTTGACTTCTTGGAGGCAGATGATGAAATAAAAGTACATTTCACAACGACCGGAATCAAAAATTTTCAATGAAACAGTACTTTTCATCAGCGGAATGGAATTTTTATCTGTTGGCATCAGCATACGCCCGGTATTTCCGGACCCTTGAGCATGGCATGGCGGTACCTTCAATTGAAAAGGAATCGATTTCAAAAAAAACCGCGCGAAGGCAGCCGGCTTCCGGGGAAAGTAAAATTTAAGTCAGAAAGTTGCTGTCAAGGTAGTTTTGAAACTTCGATTTATACTGTTCGCTGACAGGAATATAAGTGGAACCGTCAAAAACGATCCTGTTCCTTTCGATCACGGAAATCTTCGAAAGGTTGATGATAAAGGATCTGTGGATCCTCATGAACCGTTCCTGTGGCAGCTGCTCCTCTATTGATTTCATGCTCAGCTGCGTCATCACCGGTTTTGAGTTGACCATGTGGATTCTTATATATTCACTCATCGCCTCGATGTATTTTATGTCGTCGAAGTTAATTCTGAGGATTTTATAATCTGATTTGATAAAGAGAAAGTCCTTATTGCTTTTTACCTCGGCCGGTTTCTGATTTTGTGTATCGAACCACGATTTAACCTTGTTGGCCGACTTTAAAAAATCGGCATAGTCGATCGGTTTCAGCAGGTAATCCATGGCATCGACCCTGAAACCTTCCAGGGCATATTCGCCATAGGCGGTCACAAATACAATTTTCGGCGGGTTTTCAAGTGTTTTGACGAATTGAATCCCACTGAGATCCGGCATGTTGATATCAATAAACATGAGGTCAATCAAAGTGTTTTCAAGCAATTCAACTGCCTGAACAGCACTTTCGCACAATCCGGCCAGTTCCAGGAAAGGTGTTTTTTCAATATATCCTGCAATCTGCTTCAATGCCAACGGCTCGTCATCTATTGCGATACATCGGATCATAAGGGGATGGATAAGTTTACTGTAAATAAATCTTCATTGTCAATAATATCCAGGTGGTAGTTGTTTCCATATAACAATGACAACCGTTTTCTTGTGTTTTCTATGCCGATGCCTGAAAATTCATTCAGTTGGCTTTTAGCGGTTTTACTGTTTTTAACAACGAAGAGAAGCCGTTCTTTCCCCGGGATCAGATCAATGGCAATGAATGATTCATGCTGATAGCTTATGCCATGTTTGAAGGCATTTTCAATAAATGAGGTAAACAGAAACGGAGGAATGGCGGCCTCTGGAATTAGACCCGGCAGGTTGAGCGTAATGCTTACTTTATCGGTGAACCTGAGTTTCATCAGGTTAACATAACTTTCAAGGAACTCCACCTCTTTTTTCAATGTCGTTTTCTCCGTTTCTGTTTCATACAGCAGATAACGCATCATTTTCGAAAGTTTAATGATCGCCTTTTTAGCTTCTTCGGCATCCGTGTCAACGAGAGAATGGATATTGTTCAAAGTATTCATGAAAAAATGCGGGCTCACCTGGGTCTTCAGCAAAGCCAGTTGGTTGGATACATTTTCTTTTTCAAGTTTCACCTTTTCATTTTCCGCTTCTATCCAGCGGAGACCCGATCGTAAACCCGTATCAAATCCCACGACCAGGAAAGAAAATATGAGGAAATTGGCGAAGGGAGGTACAGGCCTTGGCTGGCGCTGCCCGGGTGGACCCTGACGCGGTGGGGGTGGTTTTCGTTGTTCACCGGCAATGGACGGGGGTGAATCCAGTGGTGGTCTTACCTGATTATCTGACTGTGTCTTGTTCACAGGTTGCTTTTTATAGTCATTTACGTCATAAACATAGGTTCCGATGGTGAGAAAAAAGATCACCCCCAGCAGGGAAAAGAGGAATATTTTAATTTTTCCCTTGAATAAAAACTTCGGAACAAGGAAAAAACGGTTGATAACAAACAGGATCGACAGCGGGATAAGAATTTCAAGCTGGTTGACCACACTCCGCCACAAAGGAATATTGTTGTCTTCCTTGAAGAGCACCGGAGTAAGAAGCAGCACCAGCCATATAAAAACGATCAGCGCCACCTCCGTATTTCTTATTTGATTTTTCCGGATGTTCAATTTTACCGCATTTACTATGAAATCCCTTAAACAAAGATATTGCATTATTGAATGATAATGGATGATTTGGAGCTTAGTTTTGCCTGGGTTTTCCTCAAATCCTCCACGGCTGTATAAAACTCTTTATATGCTTTGGTCACCGTTTCATTCTGACCCGGGTTGAGGTCCAGGGGTTTGATGACTTTTTCCTGGGTTGTTTTCAATCTTTCTTCCGTTGATGGGGGCTTGGGTTTCCCGCTGCCATCGGGCGATTTCGGAGGATCAAGGGTTCTCAGCCTCTCCGGATCAAATCCCGCAGAAACAAGGACATCCCGTGTCTCAGGCCCATCATGGATCCCGGCTTCCCTGAATTTTTCATGGATTGCTTTGGCATCTGCCGCAGTCAGTTTTGATGCACTGTATTTCGATAAAATGGCTTTAACCGTTGAAGTTTGTGCCGGCGTAAGGACCTGAGACTTTTCCTGCGACTTTTGCTCCGGATTCTCCTTGTTCTGGCAAAAAATCATTGACTGGGAGAGAACAGTAAGCATGATAACCAGTATCAGGCTTGAAACTTTTTTTTCAGAAACCTTGATTTTCATCATCTGATTCTTGGAAATAGTTTATGATGACTTATTTGAACATGAAATCAGTATTCATTATTTCAGGCATTTCAATGGGCTGTGAGTATTGAAATGCCCCCGTTGGATGAATATATCCCAACTGATCAGCAAGTCCGTTGAGTTTTGATTTTTGGTCGGGGGAAAGGGTGTTGTAAACCCCGGTGAATGTTGTTGCATAGTAATAGCTGATCTCACCGTCAAGCTCACCATACCGCGCAGAGAGAGATAAAACACCGGACGAGTCGGCTGTTTGCGAGGATAAGAATCTGCGAAGTTCAATAGAAATGGCTTCTCTTTTTGCAACAAGTTCCAGAAGGGCGCTCCGCTGGAGGTTGACGATTGCTTTTACCTGCCCGGCCTGGGCAGTTGTGAGAATTGCAAGAAAATTCTGACCGGCGCTGGCAGTAAGCGTTTCGTCAATGGTATAGTTCGGATTACCCATTGCCGGCCAGTCTTTCAGGTAAAACGACCCGAAATAGGTGCCGTGTCTTTCCGGGCAGAAATAGACGTCCGAGGAGACCGATCCGGCATACCAGGCATAGATTTCACTGGCATAGGTCATCACAGCCACATTCACATCCTGTGGCAAACCGAATCCCTGCAAGGGGTTGGATAAAGTGCTGTCCCAATGTGCCACCCCGTTCAGTGCCTTCAATGCCTCCAGTTTTGCCCGTTGATCCGTGCTTAATGAATTTACCACCCGGCCGAACAACTTTGCCCTGTCGTAGCTTATTTGCCCGTCGAGCTTATATATATCGGCTGCATAATTCATGACCGCGTCTTTATCCAGCCCGGTTGTTCCGGAAGGCAGATCTCCTTCCTTCAGGCGCCGGAAAGCTTTCAGCAAAGGAAACCGTTTTAATGCAAATGCGTTGATCAAGTCGACCTGGTTCTGTGCCCGCTCTACAAACATGTTGATTTGATCATAAGTAAGAATATGGAGGACATTGAATGAAATAATGGTGACAAAACTTGTATTGTGTCCGAGTTTGGTTGGATCGTTGTCGCGAAGGCATTGAAATCCGCTGTAGTCTGCCACTTTCCCCGGGGGAAGAAATGATTGCGAACCGAGATTGCCGGTCAGGAATGCCAGTCCGTCGAAAGAGATGGTATTCCTTTGTGCTTCATCCGAAATAGCCTGGGAGATTGTGTATTGATCTGCAGGAGTTGACGGTGCGGCAATGATTTCATCCGAACCTTTTTTGCAATGGGCAAAAATCGATGACAATGCAATGAGAAGGATGAATGGTAAAACTCCGAAGAACCTGGTCTTTTGAATTTTACAGAATCTGATCAAACTGAATTTACATAAAGCCTGATCCTGATCGTTCCGGTGATTTTTTTCCTGAGTTTTCATAATTCCCTGTTTTGGTTTAAAATCTGGTTATCTGTCTGATACTTCAGGGTAGGGATGTTTCATGGTTTGCTGGTTGGATTCCGAAAATTATCACCGGGATTTTCAGCAAACATATAACCAGATGGAGATGAAAACAAAAAAGATCAATGAACCGGCAGTTTAACAAACCGGATGAGGGATTTTTATCAGCGAAGTAAAATATTATGAAGAAGATTTGACTGCAATAACAGGTTCATTCAATTGACTGTTATCCACTGATTGCAAAACAAACAGTATGATGCGTTGTCAGTTTTTTAGTAAGGAGCTACCACTTTTAGTTGTAATTTTGCACTTTGAATTTTGCATTTTGCCCTTTTAGTAAACCCCATGATCGGCCAGACAAGCATTTTAGTAATTTACACCGGTGGAACCATCGGCATGGTCCAGGACCCGAAAACAATGAGCCTGCGGCCATTGACATTTGACATTTTATACAAATATCTCCCTGTTCTCGAAAATTTCAATTGCAGGATCGACTTTTACACTTTCGAGCCTTTGCTTGATTCATCAAACATGAATCCGGCTTTCTGGATCCACCTGGCCAGCGTGATCGAAGAAAAATATGAGGATTACGATGGTTTTGTCGTGCTGCATGGTTCCGATACCATGGCCTACACGGCATCGGCATTGAGTTTCATGCTCGAAAACCTCAATAAACCCGTCATCTTCACGGGTTCTCAGCTTCCCATCGGGATGGTGCGCACCGATGGCCGTGAAAATTTCATCAACTCGATCGAAATTGCTGCTGCAAAGGAGGTGGATACACCTGTCGTGCCTGAAGTGGCCATCTGTTTTGAGAACAAGCTCTACCGGGCAAACCGTACTTCAAAACTCAATGCGGAGAATTTCAAGGCCTTTGTTTCCGGAAATTATCCATTGCTCGGTGAAGTCGGTGTACATATCAAATATCATCACAACCTCATCATGAAACCCAATTTTAAAAAATTACGGGTTTTAAAAGAGTTGGATGAAAACATCGCGATTTTGAAATTATTTCCGGGGATTTCTCCCAATGCGGTGGAATCAATCCTGAACACCAGGGGGCTGAAGGCTTTGATCCTGGAAACCTTTGGCGCCGGGAATGCCCCCACCGTTCCGTGGTTTCTTGATCAGTTGCAGGAAGCTGTGGCACGCGGCATTGTGATTTTCAACGTAACCCAGTGCAAAGGCGGGGCGGTGGACATGGGGAAATATGAAACCAGCGCCGGGCTTGGAAAAATCGGGGTGATCGGCGGATTTGACATCACCACCGAATCGGCGGTAACCAAACTGATGTACCTGCTTGGCTGCGGTTATTCAAACGAAAGCGTGAAGCAGCTGCTGCAAACTTCCCTCCGTGGCGAAATGACTGTTTGAAATCACAATAATTTTCATACCTTTGCACTCCGAAATTTTACATAGCGTTTATTAAGCACCGATTTTCGCGATCCCGCTATTCACAATTTCGCCAATTTTCCTGGAGAGGTGTCCGAGTGGTCGAAGGAGCACGCCTGGAAAGTGTGTGTACGCCAAAAGTGTACCCTGGGTTCGAATCCCAGTCTCTCCGCAAAACCCTTCCTGAAAGCCAATATCAACAGGCTTTCCGGAAGGGTTTTTAAATCCATGGATTCCGCGCTACTGTTTGATGATCTTGCCGGTTTCTGCCTTGTCCCCCGTTGTCAGACGGATAAAATAAACCCCTGCAGGCATGTCTGATAACGAGAACATATGTTTGTGCACTCCTTTCAATACGGATGAAAACACCTTTTCCCCCCGGATGCCATAAACATCAATCCTCAATTCGTCAGGCGGGATATCTCCTTTTAGCTCAACAAGGAAATTGCCTGTAGTGGGATTGGGATAGATGTTAAAAGAGGATTGATCGGAAACCACTGAAAGTTCAGTCTCGTTCCTCACGATGGATGGGAGTTCACCCGGGGCTGCTGAAGGCATTTCACTTAAAACAGCAAAGGGCATGAGGGGCGTTGCGCAATAGGGTCCCGCAGGTGCAATATATCCCCACAAATAACCGCCTTCCTGAACAGCAGTTCCGGGATTATACTGGATATTTTGTCCGGCAATCATGGTTGCACTGGCTCCGTTTTCAACAACGAAAGCTGTGCCGTTTCCAGCAACGCTGATGGTTTGTGTCGCGTTAAAGCAATTTGTCTGCCCGGAGGGGACCGTATAGTTTTGAATGATCATGAATGGCACTATGGTTTCATAGCCGTTCACAAGGAACGGAAATCCCTGGGCATAATTATTATAAAGAACATCGTTGTAAGTAACACCATAATCGTTTGTCTGAACAGCGTTTCCGGTGACATTGTCCTGGGTTACCACCGGCGGTGCCCAAGGGCCAGAAAGGGAAACTGTGCCAACGCAGGACCATTCAACCCAGTAACTGCCGGAGGTGAGCATAAGGCCCGGGGTTTTCGCGATCACCTTCATGCACGGACGGGATGCGCCGCCATTAGCGGCAAGCACCCTGTACACGTTTGTAAAGGAAGAACTCTCGAAGCGGTTCGTCGTCAGGTTGCCCCAGATAACGCCGGAGCCTGCTTCACCCGGTTTGCCGTTCCAGATGCGGACATAAATGCCCGTTATCGTCGAGAGGTTGGTGGAATTGGTCTGATAAGCATAGAAATTCATAGATGCTACGGACCATACCCTGCCTGACGGCACCATGAAGTCATCGGCCAGATAAATGCCTGATGAATACTGGCACCCTGATCCAAATGTTCCGGTGCCTCCCTGGTAATAAATGCTTTCATTTGCCCCGCCGTCTCCGGTTCCGTAACTGTTGAATAAAGGGCCATTGTTATACAATACCGGGACGCTTTCAATATTCAAACCCAAATGGTAGATAGATGTGTTTGCAACGGAATATACAAAAGGACACCCTCCTACCGACCAATTTCTCCTGCTGCCTGTTAAATTTGTATAACAGGCGCTAAATCCGGTTGCTCCGGGAACCCCGCATTGCCCGATGTCGACAATTAAGCTTTGGGATGGATCATATTCAAACGGGAGGTCCAGGTTAATCGTCATCCACTGGCCTGCTACTCCAATTAAAGATACTGAAGCCTTGTAATAAACGGTGGTAAGCGGTGCATAAAAGCTGCCGTCGGCAAAAGAGGTAATGGCCGATTGACCCATTTTAATTGTGAAGTCAGTATAAGTCCAGGGGCCTAAAGGATAAATGTCACTGATTCTGAAAGATACGCTTGTAATGTATCCAGCCGGGGCCGGGGTGGGCTGATTAAAATCTCCGGGAAGATAGAGGAGTTGTATGTCTTTCCCTCCGGCAATATTAAACGGAAATGAATTTGACCCTGAACCTCCTGTATTGTAATTATAATATTGGGGTTGTGATAGGGGAGGCGCAATTGCAGTGATGTGCGTGAAGTCAAGATAACAATCATTCCCGTATGCTGATGTAAACAGGAATGCGAAGTAAAGTGTAGCATTTCCCAATGCATCCGGGGGCAGGACCTGGCTTTTGATCTTCCAGCCCTCCACGGTATTGTAGCGGAGAAAGGTGCCAGCCGTGTTCCAGGTCGTTCCGTCGGTTGAATACTGAACATCGACATGATCATTAACTCCAGCATAACCTGAGCTTTCGAGCCATGCAAAATCGACGGTCACGCTGTTGTATCCGATTGTCCTGACAGGAGTGGTCATTTTCAGCCGGTTAACGCCACCACTGGCGCTGAAAGAGTTGAACATAACCAGGTAGGTGCCGTCGTAAGCCGTGTAGCCTGCAGGCCAGCTGGTGAAGGTAGGGAAGGAGAGGGTATTGGCTCCTGATACGACTTCGGTTACCCAGCCTGTTGGAACACTGCCACCATTCTCAAAGCTTTCTGTCATCAGTGTTGTTTGAGCATAACCACCGGGAAAAATACCGCCGGAAATAGCCAGGATGCAAAGGCCAAGATAAGAACCTGAAAGAAACCTGTAGAAAGTTTTCATAAGCTGTGTTTAAGAACGAAGTACTAATCCGGGGTTAAATATATCATATTTTGTGTCAGTTTCCAAATCATTTTCATAACTAAATGGTTCTTAAGAGCCTGGGAAACCGAGGCAATGTCAAAATGCAAATTCCCCGCCTGCCGCCTGAACCCCGCGAGCTCAATCCCCGCTTGCGGCGGGGGTGGTGAGCAAAAAGATAAAATCCCATGGGATCGAAGAATCCTCGCGGCAAGTCGCGGAGTTCTTCAATTTTAAGTTAAGAATTTTTGAAACGCCGTAAAAACCCATAGCTTTGTGTGTTGCGCAGGCGTTATGAAAAGAGAACTTCTTCTGATTTTCCTTTTATTCACTTCTATTTTTGCCAGGGCTCAATGGAGGCAAACGGAGGGTCCTTGTGGCGGAACGGTATATACTGTTGCCACCGACGGACTGAAATTGATTGCCGGAACCTCGGCCGGGGTCTATTATTCGGGCGATGAAGGGCTGAACTGGGTTGCGATGAACAAGGGCCTTCCTGCTGTTCCGGTTTATTCCTTAGCCGTGATGTGGCCGGTTATCCTTGCAGGAACCTATGGAAGGGGTGTTTACTTGTCGTCAGACGGAGGGAACACCTGGTCTTCATCAGGCAATGGATTGACCAACCTGAACATACACAGCCTCGCAGTTTCCGGCACGAAATTCCTGGCTGGAACCGACGATGGGATCTTTATTTCGGCAGATGGAGCGAACAACTGGGATCAAGTGATCACCGGGCCGGGGAGTGCGAAAGTCTATGCCATTGCTGCAACCGGATCATCCGTGTATGCCGGCACCTATGGCGCAGGCATCTTCCATTCACAAGATGCCGGAGCACACTGGGCATTGATGAACGCGGGGCTGACCAATCTGAACATCCTGTCGCTGGCCGTTACAGGGGATACGGTTTTCGCAGGGACCGACGGCAGCGGTGTATTCCAGGGTTCCGGCAACACATGGACGGAGTTGAACACCGGCTTGCCCGGCCAGGCAATCGTGAATTCATTGACCATTTCGCCGAACGGAATATTTGCCGGAACATCGGGCCAGGGCATTTTCAGATCAACCGGAAACGGCGGCACCTGGACCCCGGTAAACCAATACCTGACCAATTTCACAATCGACTGCCTGGCCACCACGGGGGGAAAGGTTTTTGCCGGGAGCGATGGGGGAGGGATCTTTTACACAACCAACCAGGGTGAAAACTGGATAGCAGCAAACCAGGGCATGGTCAACACCGCGATCAGGTCTTTGCTCATATCGGGTGCCGGGATGTACGCCGGT
The DNA here is from genome assembly GCA_903903985.1 of uncultured Bacteroidales bacterium. Lineage (GTDB taxonomy): Bacteria > Bacteroidota > Bacteroidia > Bacteroidales > FEN-979 > CAIVAT01. The sequence goes on from CAIVAT010000173.1 coordinate 35,605, forward strand.
GCCTGGGGCGGCGGAATCAGTTTTTCAGCTTCCAATGGGTATAACTGGCAGTCCATGAACAATGGAATCTCCTGCCCGTATATATCTGGTATGCTGAAAACCGGAAACCTTCTCTTCGCCTGCAGCATGGGGTCAGGCATCTTCATTTCAGGCGATAACGGGAATAAATGGAATCCTTTGAACAACGGATTGACAAACCCCTATACTTCTTCTCTTGTGAATCTTGATGGAAACCTTTTTGCAGGTACACAGGGAGGAGGGATTTTTTCGTCGCCGGATACAGGAAAACATTGGTCGGCATCGAATAACGGGCTGACCATCCTGAAAATTACCACGCTGGCAACATCCGGAGGGCGGATTTTTTCCGGAACCTGGGGAGCTGGGGTCTTTTTTTCCGATAATGATGGAAACAGCTGGCAGTCATGCAGTGCCGGGCTAAACTGCAATCAGATCAATGCGATATCAGCCAACGGAATGGAACTATTCGCCGGAACCACCAGCGGGGTCTATCGTTCCTCTGATCAGGGATTGACCTGGAGCAATGTCAGCATCGGGTTGCCCGGCTATAATGTCAGTTCAATTGCCTTTTGCCTCGAATCCGTATTTGCCGCCGCGGAGGGTCACGGGGTTTTCATATCAACCAACCATGGCGAAAGATGGGAAAGCCTGAATGAAGGGTTGCCGGATTCTTCGATCCATGTCATCGCCCTGAATAACATGAACATTTTTGCAGGAACGCCGGGGAATGGGGTATGGATAAGGCCATTGTCTGATATTTTCACCATGAAAACGGATCCGGATACCCTGGTTTTGGATTGGGATGCGGGGAGTACAGGACCCCTTTTCATTGAAACCAGTGTCGAATGGTCGCTTCAGGGGTATATGCCCAATTGGTTGTCGGTAGGTAAAACAGGTGGTACCGGGAACGATTCACTTGTTTTCAGGTCACTCAAGGCCAATGCCACGTCGGCTCGCCGGGATGCTGTTTTTTACCTTTTCTCGCCGAAGGCGAAAAACATCAGTTTTACTGTTTCGCAAAGGGGAAAATCGGAAGTGGTTGCAGATCATATTGCTTTTAAAATACGGGTTTTCCCGAATCCCGCCTCCGGTATTGTTAACATCAAATCGCCCATCCCGGTCGAAAGCATCATGATTTACGATAAAGTGGGAAGACTCATCCGGAAGATCCAGTCCAGGGAAACAACGATCGGGATCGACCTGTCTGGTGAGAGAAGAGGGATTTATTATTTGTCAATATGCCTGAAAGAGGGCATGATAAACTATAAGATAATTTTAATGTAATCGAATCATATTTACTTTTGCCTGTTAATAATGCGAATCAAGGGTTGAAACATGTTTAAATACAATGCTGAAGGCATGACATATAATGTCACCACTTTGTGGTTAATGGGTGCTTTGCAATTTCTAATCCTATAAAGACAATCCTTTTATATGAAAATCACTTCCAGGGTATGCTGTTTCGCCATGCTAAGCCTGATACTCCTGTCGGTACCGCAGGTTTTCAGCCAGAATTTCCAGGCCGTTGACGATACCATCGACATGGTGCCCGGGTTTCCGAAAACAGTCAACCTGCTGGCAAATGATCTCATTCCCGCCGGTGACTCGATCCGGGTGTCGGGAGGGATCAGTGCCGGCAACGGCAGCGTGATTTCAACATGGCATTACCAGGGAATGGTCACCTATCTCGTTCCGAACCGGGGTGTCGGAACACTGTTGACCGGAACCTATACCCTGGTAAACCTCTCCTCCCTGCAATCTTCGGCTGCCCATATGATTTTCAGGATCCGGGATAAAAGCTATGATACCCTGAAAATAAATGATGTGGAAGCCTTGTTTACTGCATCGGGATACAATTTTATGTTGCCACTGAACAGGGACTACTCACTGGGGTTTTTCATCCCGAAAGGTTCCGGAAAAAGCACCATTTTTGCCAATACCCTTTGGATCGGGGGGCTTGACGAGCACGACAGTTTGCATGTTGCTGCTGAGCGTTACCGCCAGGGGTCAAACCTTCAGGCGGGCAAGAATCCCGATTTTTATGCAGGCCCGATCATGGATAGTTCCAATTATTCCATATACCAGGATACGACCTGGAGCATCGTCTGGAACCTGAAAAAATCCGATATCGATTATCATAAAACACACTGGAACGATCCCGGGTACCATCCGGTCACAAGCATATTGACCTGGCCAGGGAATGGCAATGTCACGCTGGGCCAATCAAGTAAACTGGCTCCTTTTCATGATGCGAACGGGGATGGGATCTACAATCCCATGGAAGGCGATTGCCCGGCCATCCGTGGTGACCAGGCCCTGTTTTTCATGTTCAATGATGACAGGGGGCAGCACCTCGAAACCGGAGGCAAGAAGTTAGGGGTTGAAATTCATGCGATGGCCTATGCCTTCGATTTGCCCATGGATTCGGCTTTCAGTAAGACCATTTTCCTGAATTACCAGATTTACAACAGGGCTGTTCATACTTATCACGATGCCTATATCGGGACCTTTACTGACTTTGATTTGGGTTATGCGCTGGATGATTACCTGCAATGCGATGTTGGCCGCGGAAGCATCATTGGTTACAATGGAAAGGCCATCGATGGCTGGGGCCAGACGGGAGCGTATGGTGCGCATCCGCCAGCCCAATCAATAACCATGCTTGCCGGGCCCCGCATGGCACCGACCGGCACCGACCGGCCACGTTACAACAACAACGGCCTTCCCCTTTGCAACGAGAGCATCAATGGCACTGGTTTTGGCGACGGGATTGCCGATAATGAACGGATGGGACTGAGGGCATTTTCTGTCTTGTCAAATTCCTATTATGGAACACCTGCCTTTATGGACGACCCCTCAAAGGCGGTTGAGTATTATAATTATATGAAGGGGATATGGATGGATAGTACCCGGATGATTTACGGCGGAAATGGCCATGCTGATTATGGCGGTTACGGGCCTGAAGCGTCATTCATGTTTCCCGGTGAATCGGACACCCTGAACTGGGGTTGTGGTTGCAATCCACCCAACGGGCCGGTTAACTGGTCTGAACGAACAGCCCACAACCTCCCCCATGATATCAGGAGTTTCGGCACAACCGGCCCCTTTACTTTCCACCCCGGTGAAATGCAGGAAATCGACATTGCTTTTGTGTGGGCACGCGATTACACCAGTGATGACACCCTTGCTTCCGTGATTAAATTGCGCGCCATGATTGACACGGTGAGAAAAGCATTTCTGACCAACAGCCTCCCGGGCGGTGGGGCTTTCCTCGGAGTGAAGGAGCAAAAAGGTCCTTCCGGCGCGACCTGCAGTATCTTTCCGAATCCGGCCAATTCGGCTGTAACCATTGAGTTTTTTACCCCGCTGGTGGAGCATACCATCCTTGATGTTTTCAATTCCACAGGAAAGGTAACGGGTCGTTATTTCTTCCCGAAAGGAACAGTGAAGACCAGGATTGATATTTCGGACTATCCTTCAGGTTTATACATGCTTAATTTCAATGGACTGAAATCTCACTGGATAAAAAAGCTTTCTGTCGTCAATTGTCCATAACCACAAAGATTATGGCACCTCTTTGGGGTTTGCCTGACCACCAATCCGCTTTATGCTGTAATCATGACTCCCCTTGGGATTGTATTTGCCGACTCCTAAACTTTTCGATTTTAGTAAGCCCGCAGGGTTGGATTTTCATAGAAATAAATTGTTGACAATATTAAACCACGAAGGTGATATAGTTCAAATCACTGCACCAGGAAAGGTCTCACAACGATTCCGGATGTTGTTTGTATCCGTATTAAATAAATTCCTTTTGAAAAACGGGAAACATCTGCCTGGCGGGGGTTCGTGCGGCGGGTGAGTTCAAAGGAATCCGAAAAAAGGGTTTGGCCAAGGAAATTGAAAATGCTGATGTTCACTAACTCAGCTTTCTGGAAAGCAATATTGATCGTTAGTATGTCATGAACAGGATTCGGATAAATCTTGACCCTGACTGCATCTTTTAAAGGGTCATCCAGTCCGGTGCAGGTATCAATGGCCACGGCTAGTGTTGCCGATACAGGCATGCAGGGGGCTGCTGGGTATCCTGAAAGTTTCAGGATAAAACGATCTGATAATTTATCATTCAATCCGGGGTAATAGGTGGTATTCAGTTCATCGGGATGAGTGAAATAGCCATCACCGTATGTAAACCACCGGAGAGTGGTGCAATTGGTTACCGTACCTGTAAGGGGAAGTTGGGACAAATACCGGCAGATGACCGTATCGTTGCCTGCAAAAACCACCGGGCCGGGAATTACCGGTACGATGACCGAATCTGTTTTAACCTGGGCACCGGATGTGACGCGGACGATGTAAGTTGCCGGAATAGCGGGCGTGATAACGGGGCTTTCCTGGCCGGAGCTGAACCCCGCCGGGTCAGATGTCCACAAATAAGTGTATGGACCTGATCCGCCGGAAACATCCACCCCAAGCCGGGTAGTGTCACCGGCACATACTTCAGATGGCGTTGCCGTTGCCTTGATATCGAGGATCCCTGCAAAAGAGAAGGAGGCGATCCGTGTTTTCCAGCTGTTAAAGGAGGAGGTTCCATAATACTCCTGGGTGTACCAGAAAGTAGATGGGGAGGCAGGATCGACCGACATTGAACTATAGTCGCCCCAGCGGCTTTGCTGGTTCCATATACCGGTCTGGCTGCCAGTACCATCAATGATGTGGGTCTCCCCGATGGTCATTTGCCCTGGCGGATCATGGCTCATCCGGCCGGTAAACCTTACGGATGGGAATATGGAGTATCCCGAAACGGAGTACCCCAGGGCAATATTCCCCGTGGCATCCATGGCAATGCTTCCCATCCACCGCGACAGGCTATCGGGCGCATAGGTAGATTGCTGGTTGATGAACCAGTTCCCGTTTGTCTTCCGCAACTCATACCACCTTACTCCGGTATTTAATCCAACACCCACGGTATGGTTAGCCACCATTGCCTGGTAATTGTTGAACGATCGGTACTGAAGGCGGTACATCAGCCGGTTATCCAGGGGAGTCAACAGTTTATCAGACTCTTTTTGCGGTATTCCCCCCTGGCTGAAATTGGAATAAGGACTGACGGGCAATTGCAGGAGATTGCTGAATGAAGAGGCGGAAGGATTTATCCAATCCGCGTGAAATTCACGGATACACAAAAAACCATTCCGGAGGTATCCAAAATAGTTTGGCGTTCCGTAAGGCGGAAATGGTCCATCGCAATCGGCTGGAAGGAGCGATGCCGGACTTTCTGAAGAGGACAGTGCGAATTGTATGTTTTCCGGAACAGCCTCGCCGCTGATCATGGCGGTGCGGTTAAAAGCAACGGCCATGGCGCCATCCCATTGTAATGTTTTAGATTTCAATCGGTTGCCAGACATGTAATAGCCATCGGGCCAGATACCAAACTTGGGGTAATCGGGCAGATCACTAAAAGCGAATTCCCATCGGTACCAGGATCCCAGGGGATCGGGGGTTTGCGACACAGCCACCATCTGGTAAAAGGGCCCTTGCGGGAATGTTGGAAAAGAAAACTGGCTGATCAGCCACCGGTCGGCCTGCTCATCATACAGCACAATTCCATCACCGTTGTTTGAATTGTGGGGCAATCCCTCCCAGATCGAACTGGTGTTCAGCGGACCTAAAAGCCGCACTCCTGCCTTATCATAGATGGCGAAGGAGAGGTTTACGAGCTGGAAAAAGTGTGAAGGCCCTGCATCGCCATGGGTATCCGGGGGCACAACATTGTTGATGTTGTCAAGGCCGTCGAAATTCCTGGTAGTTGTATCCAGCGGTACATGACCGTTTTGAATCTGGATAACGGTATCGCCACTCACTGATCCTGTGTTGTTAATTAACCTCCCGGATGGCAATGCATTGGAGACAAACCCGTCTTTCCAGCTGCAGTCGGCCTTTGATGACTGCTGCATGGACAAGTTCCTCAACGGGGGTGAAACATCAAAATAGACCGCTTTACCTGAAACGGGAATTGCAGGTTCCCGGGCCCCCGCGTGGGAGGCCGGGAAAAGTGCCAGAAGCAATATGGGCAGAAACAGCTTCATTCAGGTGAAAGAACCAACCGCAAAGGTGCAAAAAAACCTTGAGCGGTGTTGCAAATCCTCAAGGATTCTGTAAATCAGGCAATGTAATGCCAGCCATGATCCCGGAAGCTGATCCTGTCGATGACTTCGGAAGTTGAGAATGTTTTTGCAGGAAGCACCAGGTCAGCTTGATGCAGGGTGGTTGCTTTGTGCAGCGGAAGATCTCCGGTTGACCGGCCGATAAAGACCAGCAGGCCCGGTTTGACCAGATTTCCGAGCGCTCCCGATTCACAAATCACCGGATAATTATGCGGATTGCCTTCTTTGAGAAACATATCGAACCCCAAGGGAAGATGTTCGTCATCCGTTTCCAAGAAGAATGACCGCAAGGCACCGGCTTCAAGGAATTGCCCGCTGTTTTTATGGTGTGGCGCCAGATCCTCGAAGATGCGCATCCCGGTTAAGGTCGCAAACAATCTTGCATTTCCGAGGGAATCATGAATATGGGGTGAAATTTTAAGGGCGATCAGTGGGAACGTTACTGAAAATGCGCGGATCAGGGCTGTTGCCAGGTATGTCTTGCCAACCTTTTTCCCGGAGCCGGAGATGATGATGAAATGAGGGCAGGCTTTTCCGGGCATAAAACATTAAACCTTCAGGGAATGAGCAGTTTAAAACAAGCAAATAGCAGCACGAGGCCAAGAGAGATTTTAAAGTACTTGACCGGTAGAAACTTCATGGCAGTTGTCGACCCGAGAAGACCGCCCCCGACGACCACAAAGATCCAGTAAATGAAGTGCGGGGGCAACAGGATGCCGCTGAACCGCAGTCCGATCAGTCCTGCCAGGGAGTTGCACAGGATGAACAGGGAGGAATATACGCCCGTCTCTTTCACCTGCGTCCACTTCATGAGGATGAATATCGGGCTGAGCAGGATTCCTCCGCCAATCCCGATCATGCCCGACAATAATCCAAGAATTGATCCGATGATGGCCGATACCAGGATCCCGGGAGGAGGTTTTGTTTCATATGCCCGGGATGGACGGTACAACAACCGCAGCAGAGCCAGCATCAATAAAATGCCAAGGATGAGTTTATAGGTTCCCGGGTTGATGTGGATCAGTGCGCCGATGAAAGCGGTGGGGATGGCGGGAACCAGGAACGGAAGAAAGAGACGCCACCGGATTTTATAACCCTTGTGAAAACTAAAAAAAGCGATGGAGGCAACAAAAAGATTCATTATCAGTGCTGAGCTCCTGAAGTAAACCGTACTGACCGCAAAAATGGACATTACCGCCATGTACCCGCTGGCACCCCCATGCCCTACCATGGAATACATGATTGAAACAGCCAGTAAGGAAAAGAAAAACAAAAGTGTCGCCTCCATGCAGATATCGTTATTCATCATGAGGAATAACGCAGCTAAATTAAACAAAAATCCGATTAAAATGCACCAGTTTGCTTTGTCAGAAATATCACAAACTCATGTGATAGTTTTTGGTATTTTAACACAAATTGTCGACCCGTTTCTGTCAACGTTGCACAGCCACCGCCCTTACCGCCCTGGCGGAATTCGACCACGGGAGCTGGGGCAAGGTTGTTCATTGCACGAATCGCATAGTATGCTTTGCGGTATGACAACCCCATGGAACTGGCGGCTTTCCTGAGAGAACCAAATACTTCGATTTTTTCCAGCAGTTCAATTCTTCCGGATCCAAGGAAATTCATGCCGTCAATTTCGATCCAGAGCCTGCCGGCAACCACCATTTTTTTCTTAACCATTGAAAAAGGGGTTAATATTTTCACAAAACTAAGAAATATTTTTTATGCACTTTTGTCATATTGATGAAATTAGATAATTGTATTTGAAAACAGGCAGCAAGGGAGTGAGGCAGCGAAATAAATCCGCTTGTCCGCTTTTTAAGAAAATAGCATAAACCCAGATCAATGAACCGACGAAACTTTATCCGTATCTCAACGCTAGGCGCCGGGGGTGCGATGTTTGGCAGCATCGGTTTCGGAAGTGGCAGGGAACCATCCCTGATCGACCGGCTTACAGGCAATGTGCATCCGGAAGAGTCAAAGTACATCCGGACACCGACCTATTGTGAGATCTGTTTTTGGAAATGTGCCGGGTGGGTATATAAAAACGACCAGGGTGAAATCTGGAAGATCATCGGCAATGAAAATGACCCGCACTGCAATGGCCGGTTGTGCCCCCGCGGAACCGGTGGGGTAGGCATGTATTACGATCAGGACCGCCTGAAAACCCCACTTATCCGCACAGGTCGCAAGGGCAAACAGGAGTTTAAACGTGCCAGCTGGGACGAAGCGCTTGATTTTGTTGCAAAAAAACTCGATTTCATCGGGAAAAAATATGGGCCCGAAACGGTAGCCCTGATTACCCATGGTTCCGGGGGCAAACTGCTTACCACCCTGATGAAAGCGTATGGATCCGACTCCATCGCAGGTCCGTCGTACGCACAGTGCAAGGGCCCACGGGAAGTCGCCTTCGGACTCACGTTTGGCACAGGGCTTGAATCTCCGGAGCCTACCGATATCCGCGACACCCGTTGCCTTGTGCTCATTGGCAGCCATCTGGGAGAGAATATGCACAACACCCAGGTACAGGAAATGGCCGATGCCATCGACCGTGGCGCTACCATTATTACCGTGGATCCACGGTACTCGACGGTAGCCAGTAAATCCAAATTCTGGCTTCCCATCAAACCGGCTACAGACATTGCCCTGTTGCTGGCCTGGACGAATGTAATCGTCAGCAATGGCTGGTATGACAAGGATTATGTTGAAAAATACACTACGGGGTTTGACAAGCTGAAAGAATACATCCGGCCATTTACCCCGGAATGGGCGTATGGCATAACCACCCTCGATCCCAATATGATCCGCGATACCGCAAAAGAGATGGCCAATGCTTCCCCGGCGGTGATCATTCATCCGGGCCGGCATGTCACCTGGTATGGCGACGACACCCAGCGGTCGCGGGCAATCGCAATCCTGAACGCACTGCTTGGATCATGGGGCCGCCGTGGAGGGTTTTACCTGCCTGAACTAAAAGAGATCCCTGAATATCCGCATCCGCCGTTTCCCCCGGTGAATAAATCATGGCGCGACATTCTCGGCGGGCAATATCCGTTTGCCGAACTTCCCCTGGCCAATGCCATCGTGGACGGTTCCATTCCCGGAAACCTGAAGGATTTTCAATACCGCGGCTGGATCGTCAATGGCAGCAACCTGAACATGACCATGCCGGATACACGCAAGACCCTCGAAGCAATTCAGCAACTCGAACTGCTCGTTGTCATTGATACCATGCCGATGGAAATCACCGGGTGGGCCGATGTGATCCTGCCCGAATGCACTTACCTTGAAAGGTATGATGTGCTGCGGAACGATCATAACCGCGAACCCGTGATCGCCCTGCGTATGCCGGCAACCGAACCAAAGTATGATACCAGGCCCGACTGGTGGATTGTAAAGGAACTTGCATCCAAAATGGGCCTGGGCAGGTACTTTGACTGGAAATCGTTTGAAGGATTCCTGGATTACAAACTGAAGCGGATGGGTTCATCCCTGGAGGAGATGAAAAAAATCGGGGTAAAAAAATATGAGCGGACGTCCGGCGACCTCTATTTTTCAGCAGACAATCCACCTGTATTTGACACGCCATCCGGGAAGATCGAACTTTATTCAAGTCAACTGGAACAGGCCGGTTTTGATCCCTTCCCAAGGTTCACTCCCCATGAAGAACCACCTGAAGGATTTTACCGCTTAAATTACGGAAGGACGCAATCCCACACTTTCAGCCGTACTTCAAATAACCCGAATTTGTCTGCCATCATGCCGGAAAATTTAGTGTGGGTCAACCCAAAAGTTGCCGCCAACTGGCAGCTGAAGGAGGGGCAGGAGGTCTGGCTGAAAAACCAGGATGGCTCAACCACCAGCTTCCCGGCAAAGGTGAGGATAACTGAGCGGATACGCTGGGATTCGGTTTACATCGTGCATGGGTTTGGCCATACAAATCCATTGCTCACAAGAGCATATGGGAAAGGGGTGAGCGATGCTGCACTCATCACCAAGATATTGATAGATCCGGTGATGGGAGCCACCGGAATGAGGGGAAATTTTGTTACATTTTTAACTGAAAATCCGGATAAGGAGGTGAAGGCATGAGATTCGCAATGGCCATTGATACCAGAAAATGTGTCGGCTGCAGCGATTGTGTCGTTGCCTGCCAAACAGAGAATGCAGTGCCCATCGGTTATTGCCGCGACTGGATTGTGGAGGTGAACGACGGAACCTATCCGCAACTTGTAATGGAGATCCGTTCCGAACGATGCAACCACTGTTCCAACTCCCCATGTGTGCGCTGTTGCCCGACCGGGGCAAGCCATTATGATTACGGGGGAATCGTATTGGTAACTCCGCATAAATGCATCGGATGCGGGGCCTGTATCGCTTCGTGCCCTTATGATGCAAGGTACCCCCATCCAAAAGGATATGTTGACAAGTGTACTTTCTGCGTTCACCGTGTTAAAGAGGGGCTTCCCCCGGCATGTGTTGCCGTTTGTCCTACCAAATGCCTGTACTTCGGCGATACCGACGATCCACGCAGTGAAATATCGCTGGTGCTGAAAAAGCGGAAATATAAAAGGCTGATCCCGGAAGCCGGTACCAACCCCAACCTTTACTTTTTAATCTGAGCGCCATGAGAGAAGAGTTAATCATCAGCGGTCGCATGAATCCCATGGTGGATCCTACCCTGAACATCTGGCACTGGCAGATTCCGTTGTATCTCTTTTTAGGAGGGGTTGCGGCCGGCATCCTGTTTTTTGCATCGCTTTATTACATCATGGGAAGGGAGAAAAAATATCCCGCCGCGATCAAGTGGGCACCCATGGTGACTCCATTTTTACTCATCCTTGGATTGGCGGCCTTATTTCTTGACCTGAACCATAAAGCATATTTCTGGCAGCTATACCTGGCCATACGCATTGAATCGCCGATGTCATGGGGCGCTTGGGCCCTGATGGTCATCACCCCTTTGTCCATTGCCTGGTCGGCAAGCTGGCTTAAGGAGCTGTTTCCCGGATGGCATTGGAAATATACCTTCCTGGAAGAATTGGAGACATGGTTTATCAAATATCGTCTCATCTTCGCCTGGATCATGCTGTTTTACGCAGTTGTCCTGGGAGTGTATACCGGAATCCTGTTGTCGGCATTCAATGCCAGGCCCCTTTGGAATACAAGTATTCTCGGACCTCTATTTCTTGCATCAAGTCTCTCTACCGGGGCGGCAGTGATCATGCTCATGGCCAAAAGTCATCTGGAACGGAACATTTTCAGTCGCATCGACCTGATCATGATCGGGATCGAACTGTTCCTGATCGTTCACATGTTCATGGGGTTTCAGGCCAGTACACAGGTTCAGATTGATGCGGCGAATATGTTCCTGGGAGGGCCGTATACAGAAGTTTTCTGGATTTTCGTGGTCCTGATTGGCATGCTTCTTCCCGCGTTTCTTGAAGTCCTTGAACTGCTGGGATATAAAATTCCGATCGCCATTACCTCGACCCTTGTGTTGACGGGCGGGTTTTTCCTCAGGTTTATCATTGTATATGCCGGACAGGCGAGCAGGTACCTGTACTGAAATGAATATCGGCTATTGAATATTGAACAATGAATTTTGTACTAAAAAAATGGAGAAAATGAATCAACCGAAGAAGTCCAGGTACTTGAATCCCTACATCGGAGGGGTTTTGCTTGGTTTGGTATTGCTTGCGGCAAACTTTATTTCCGGACGCGGACTGGGGGCGAGCGGTGCAATAAAAAGTGTCGTGGTGGCAACGACCCAAACCGTTGCCCCAAAATATGCAGCACGTACGAAATACTTCCAGGAGTATCATGAGGAACATTCCGGACCGCCCCTGAAAAACTGGCTTGTCTTTCAGATGCTGGGCGTGATTGTGGGAGGTTTTGCCTCCGGCGCATTTGCCGGCCGATTGAAATTTAAAGTGGAACACAGCCCTGAAATCACTTCGCGGCGACGGCTGGTCTTTGCATTGCTCGGGGGAATTTTCTTCGGAGTGGGTTCTCAACTCGGACGAGGTTGTACCAGCGGATCAGCGCTCAGCGGGATCGCGGTCATCTCATTTGGCGGGATCATCACCATGATGGCCATCTTTGGAGGGGCGTATGCACTGGCGTGGTTTTTCAGGAAAAACTGGATTTGACCTCACCCCCGAATGACCTCACCCCCCTGAAGGAGAGGGGGAGCATGAGGGGAGTTCAAAGTGAAAATTAACAATCATAAATCGTAAATCAACATGGGTCCATTAGCAGTCAACGATATCATCTCCCCAAACACGAACTTTTTCCTGGCTTTTGTCATCGGCATCGGGTTTGGTTTTGTGCTTGAGCAAAGCGGTTTTTCATCCAGCCGGAAACTGGCCGGACTCTTTTACGGATACGACATGGTCGTGCTGAAAGTTTTTTTCACAGGAGGGGTAACAGCCATGCTCGGCCTATTATTTTTCAGCCTTTTCGGTTGGGTTGATCTCAACCTCGTTTACGTAAATCCAACCTTTCTGACCTCAGCCATTGTAGGAGGGTTGATCATGGGTGCCGGTTTCATCATGGGCGGCTTTTGCCCCGGGACCAGTTTTTGCGGTGCCGCCATTGGCAAACTCGATGCCATGATTTTCATCCTGGGATTGTTCATCGGGGTCTATTTCTTTGCTTTTGGCTACCCTATGTTCGAAACGCTTTACAAATCGGCACCCATGAGTTCACCCAAAATTTCAACCATGCTGAACCTGAGCGATGGCGTTTTTGCTTTTATCCTTGTCGTGGTTGCCCTGGGTATGTTTTATCTGGCGGAATGGGTGGAGAAGAAGTTTCCGAGGGAGGAATATTAAGACCCCGCCCCCGGCCACTCCCCCGGAAGGGAGGGGAGTAGAGGTTGTTAAAACAGTACTTAACAAAAAGAAACATGAAACCGTTACACTATCTCACATTAATCCTGATGATCCTGGCGCTGATCATCGCACTGGTGCCCCAGAATACAACGCGCCCCTATAAACTGACTGCCTTGCAGATGCTCACTGAAATCCGCGCAGGAACACAATTTGTAAGTCCGGATGAAGTGGCCGATAAAATTGTCAAGAAAGATCCTTCGATCCAGATGATCGATGTACGCAATCCCAGGGAATTTGACATGTTCAGCCTCCCGGGGGCAATCAATATTCCGCTCCAGGATATTCTTTCCGAAACAAATTTTGACCTTCTGAACCAGGGAACCAAGATGAATATTTTTTACTCCAATGGATCTACCGAAGCCAATGAAGCCTGGTTGCTTACCCGGCAGCTCGGATACCAGAACAATTATGTTTTACAGGGGGGGCTGAATTACTGGATGGAAACCATCCTGAACCCAATGCCACCGGGGAATGTTATTTCAAATGATGAAATCGCCCGGTATGATTTCCGGAAAGCCGCATCCATGGCAATGGGAGGTGGGAATATATCGGCCATTGCCCCGTCGGCTGCAGCACCTGCAGGAACACCAAAACCTGGTGTGGTGCCGGTTCAGAAAAAGAAAAAAGCGTCAGGAGGTTGCTGATTGTTTAGGAAAGCGGGCAAAGCAAGCCTTAACCTTATTTCAGGCCAGCGATGACGTTTTGCAGGATCCCCGTTATTTCCGCTGCCAATACCCCAAGTTCCTTATTCGGAATGGCCATCATGGAGGCAAGAGGGTTTACAGCAGAAACCTCTGTCTTTCCGCTCCCCTTGTCGATTACCAGGACATTGCAGGGAAGCATGGTCCCGATTTTTTCTTCTGCCTGGAGTGCTTTGTAAGCAAAACCGGGATTGCACATTCCAAGGATTTTATATTTCTGAATGTCCACGCCCAGTTTCTCATTTAATTTTTGTCGCATATCGATCTCGGTGATCATGCCAAACCCCTTTTCCTTCAGCGCACTGATCGCTTTTAACTCAGCTTCCTCGAAGCTGCAGCCGAGGATGGTTGTGAAATAATATTCCATGATTATTGGTTTTTATTCAGCCAGGAGCTGGATTTCATAGGTAACTTCCATGGCTTTTTTGTAAACAAATGAAACGCCGCAGTACCTTTCCTGTGATAACTCAACCGCTTTTTTTAACTGTTCCATCTGTAAATCATGGCCTGAGAATTCATAAACCACATGCATCTTGTCATAGTGCTTAGGATGTTCCTCCGTTACTTCGGCTTCCACGCGGATATTCAGCCCGGTGAATTCCACCCGCATTTTTTTTAAAATGGAAACCACATCCATCCCGGTGCAACCGGCCAGGGCAGCCAGCATCAATTCCTTGGGGCGGCAGCCTTTGTCTTCGCCTCCCACCACGGGCATGGCGTCCATCATCACCTGGTGTCCGCTCACAGTGGCATCGAACAACATGTTTCCTTTCCAGGAAGTATTAACAGTGTGTTTCATTTTAGGTAGCGTAAATTGTTATCCTGCAAATTTATTACTTTTTCGCAGTTAACAGAAAAACCGGATATTCCCTGGCCGTTCCTGGTTTTGTTTCTTTCCGGATGATAAAACATTGACGATCGTCAATTACTTGGAATCCGCACGTTTCAACCTGGTGGATGAGTTCCGTGATGTCAAACCCATGGTGTACCTCCACCCCGGGATCGTGGAAAGAGCCATCCTCGGAATACAGATCGGCGATGGCAAGATATCCTCCGGGGAGCAGCATGGCGTAAAATTTTTGAAGAATGGCGTTCACATCTTTGATGTGATGCAATACCATTTGGGTGAAGACGATGTCGAACCGTTTTTGGTCATAGGTTGATTCTTCAAGATCAAAAAACAAGGTTTCAATCTTTCCCTTGTCCCCGGCAGTGAGTTTTGTTTCTGCCATTTTCAACATCTCCATGGAGGTATCCATCAGGGTGATACCGGAAAAATAATCTTTCAGGAAAAAACTCAGTAATCCTGTTCCGGCACCGAATTCCAGCGCCTTCATGGATGGATTCACGGGAATGTGGTTCAACATTTCCCGGGCTACCGCCCTGGTCCGTTGCAGGTGCATCTGGTTCTGGTCCCAATGCAGTGCCTTTTCATCAAAATCACTCATAGAAGGGCGTGCTCAATTAATCGATGATCATTTTACGAACCATGGAATCGTTATCTGCCTGAATTTTAATCAAATAAATCCCTTTAGGCTGTCCGGAAAGATCGAACTGCTCCCTTCCGTTTTCTGATCCTGCCAAAATGCGTTGAACCATCATTCTTCCGGTGATATCCGAAACGGTGATCGTAGCGTTCTTGTTATCAAGCCCGCTGATCTGAATTGTGAATTGCCCGTGTGAAGGGTTTGGCGAAATGACCATGTTGATGCCTTTCCTTTGATCGGCAGGAACCCCTGCCGGAAAGTCAAAGTGAATGGTCCTTGCATCGGTAGCAGCAGTTGCGCAGGGCGACACGGCTGCAGCCGACAGCGTCAGTGTAACATTCATTCCGGTTTTATCGGCTGCACTTGGAAAATAATATCCTGTGAGCGCTCCCGCATTACTGAAGGTGCCGGTGCCTGACGTGAGCCATGATACGGACGAATAGCTGGTGGCAGTGCCATGGAGGGGTACCTGTGTTACTGCGTTGGCACAGGTGGTGTCGGAACCCGCAAAAGCTTCCGGGACCTGGTTTACCGTCACATTTGCCGGTGCATCCGCTGCAAGCGATCCGTCTGAAACATGAGCGATATACTGGGTGTTGATACCCGGGGTAACCATTGGATTTTGGGCGGCAGATGTGAATCCTGCCGGAATGGAGGTCCATGAATAGGTATAGTTCCCGCTCCCGCCTGCCGGAACGACATTGAGTTGGGAAGTCTCACCGGCACAAATAAGGCCTGGTGTTGCAGAAGCTGTTGCAGTTAATGGAACACCAGCGCTTTCAGTCACCTCCAGGGTAGAAAGTTTGGTGTTTGCCTTCCCAACGCAAAATGCTCCGTAAAAAGTGACATTACCGGTTCCCGTTGCGGGTGCAGTCCACGTGAAATTCCAGATGGAAGTGCCCGACGAACTGCCGGCAGCTGTTTGGGTTACATATTTTGTTCCGCCCACCAGTTTGCTGCCCGTGCCGGCCGCAAGAACACCCAGTTGGGTCCCCGTGACATTCTGGGGGGAGACCTCAAATCCTTTTCTGCCGGTACCGGTCGCGGTCGCAGTAATCGTGTATATCGTACCCGGAACGTATCCCCCGGATGGGATGTTGGAGGTGATCCAGCCCGAAACAGCGACGGCAGAACCGCCATGGCAACTCACACAATTCGAATTATCGCCCGGGGAACCGGTTTTTGATGCGGGAGATCCGCCTGGGGAGGCAAATGCGAAAGTACCGATTACCAGGGTAAGGAACAGGACACCCAGGGTCTTGTATAATAACTGCAATGATTGTTGTTTCATTATTATTTCATTATTAAATTAAAATGTGTCCAACTGATGAATTAGGGCATAAAAGTACCACTTTATTTGCTTTGAACGTGCTGTTATTTTCAGGGCAGCCCGGGATGCGCAATGCAACCCCGTTGCATCTTTCATGCCAGTTGTGCTTCAAACGCAGGAGTTTAGATTCCTTCTAAATTTTGCAACCGGGGAGAATGAACATATAGAAGGAGCGAATTGCAATTTTTTTTGATTCAATGTGCCGGTGTGTTAAAAAGTGTTTAAAACTTTATCAACCTGATATTATATGATTTAGGACTTTTTGCCCAAAAGGCTTATTGACATTCAGGATTCAGCCGATTATCTTTGTTTGTGGAAACCAATCATTCATTTTGCTTCTCAGTATGTTGATTCACATGGTTTTCCAGGCGATCATTCGGCAGATGTATTTTTAAACGTATTGCCCCAATGTTCCTTGACATCTTGATAAAGATTTTTTTCCGAAATTTTGTGTTTCGCTGATGACATCCTCCAGCCAGATTCATATCCGGGCTCACATATTTTGAATCAATCCTTTTCAGGGAGTTTTAAAGACAATTGATCTGACAGAAGCGTCAGGCTCAGGGCATGTTATGAATGAAACCGGTCATGAAAACTGTCATTGCCGTTTTTCTCATGTTTATGGCGAACAGCCTGTTTGCACAGGTTTCAATTAATTCCAACGGCATCCTTCCCGACAATTCGGCCATGCTTGATGTAAAATCCTCGTCGAAAGGGTTGTTGATTCCCAGGATGACCCTGTTGCAACGCGATGGCATCCTCCAGCCAGCCAATGGACTTCTTGTCTTTTGTACGGATAATAACAGGTTGTATTTCAACCAGGGTACCCCGGCTGCAAAAAACTGGGTGATGGTTGCTTCCGGTGAAACCCTGGCCGCTGTAACCGCCAGCTTGCCCATTGCCAGCTCGGGAGGCGTAACGCCCAATATATCTTTATCAGGAATTGTACCCGTTTCCAATGGCGGCACCGGGCAAGGCACGATTTCTCCAGGCAAGGTACTGGTAGGAAATGGCACATCCGGGATATTGATGCCAACCGATCTTCACTGGGACAATACCAACAACCGTTTAGGTATTGGCAATTCTTCGCCAACCGCGAAACTTGATGTTTTACAGCATGCTTATACAGCTCCAGCCATCCTCGGAGTAAACTCAAATTCAGCCGGAACCGGGATCGTTGGAGCCGGAAATGCGATTACCGAACCTTTTCTTATGTCGGGAGGCTGCGGAGGGCAGTTCTTTGGAACTACCTATGGTTTGTATGTCTCCGCCTCGGCTTCCGGGAGTGCCACTGAAAGGTTTAGCGGTTATTTTGCCAATGGCACCTATTATACCTTCGTTTGCGGATACAAGCAGAATCCATCCACCTCGGCATGGACCAACTATAAAATTTACGGGACAGGAGTTGTCAATGGCCCGATCGTAAAAAGCGGCCATGGCGAACAGGTTTCCATGTTTTGTCCTTCGGTACCAGAACTTGTTGTCAATGACTACGGTACCGGGAGGCTGATCTCCGGGAAATGCCATGTCGCATTTGATGCTGCATTATCGAACAGCATCACGGTTGACGACACCTTTCCACTCAAAGTCTTCATCCAGCCGGAAGGAGATTGCAAAGGACTCTTCGTCACAAATAAAACCCGGCAGGGTTTTGATGTGGTTGAACTGCAGAACGGCAAATCAAATATCCCCTTCTCGTGGTCAATTGCCGCAAGTTTATGCGATAAACTGAATGCTGCCGGAGAAATAGAATCGAAGCATGTTGGTCTCAGATTTCCAAAATTTGAATAGTCGGGAGCAGGCAATCGCCTGTTTTATAGGTTTTAAAGGGGCAGGAGCGGTTAGGATTTTAGACAGACTTTATAATCTGTTGCATGATAAGACTTCTGGTTGTCATACTGATCACCCTATTGTTGAGAGTTTCCGGGAAATGCCAGCAAGGTATTTTTAATTCAGGAATTATCGGAGCCGATTCGGTTTGCATGGGGACGGTCTATAAATACGGGATCCGTCCCCAACCTGGTATCGGCAACTATTACTGGACCTGTTCTGATGGCATGCACGTTTCGTTTACTCCGAATCCTGCAGCAGATACTGTTGTCGATGCCAGGTTTGAGAATTCAGCTTCAGGCAGGTTATTTGTAAATGCCATCACTCCCGACCAGGATACCATTGCCCTTGACTCACTTTACATCACCGTTTTCACAATTCCTTCTTACCAGGACCCGGAGGGAAGAGACACCTTTTGCCAGGGATTGAACTATCATGCGATTTTATATAACGTCGCACCCATCAACCATGCCACCGCATACCAGTGGGATTTTTCAGGGGTAGGCGCAACGACCATCACAGACCCTTCAAAAAATTTTGTATATGTAAATTTTCTTTCCGGAGTTCTCCCGGGAATTATTAAAGTGAAAGGGATCAATCAATGCGGGGAGGGTGAATTTTCTCTTCTTGGCCTTCCCATCACAGTAAATCCCACCCCAACGCCTTCCATCATCAGCGCCGACACCGGCAACATTGTTTGTAAAAATGCCCGGTTGATGTACACTGCTGATAAAGACTATAAAACCTATTCGTGGAGTATGGTAAATGGAGGCAAATTGACCGGTGCACTGAAGAAAGAGGCAACGGTTGATTGGGATGCCACTCCCCAGGGGCAGATCAGCCTGACGGTTTCCAACGATCATGATTGCATGGCATCAACAAATTACGGGGTAATAAAAAACGACGGGTCGGCTCCCTTTCCGCCGAACATCTGGCTTTTTGGCTACAACCTGCTGGTTTGCAGCGATTCTTCCGTTTCATCTTACCAGTGGTACCATGGAACTCCTGATGGAACAATCCAACTCATCCCGGGCGCAATATTCCAGGATTACCATGCCGACTCATCCAGTTACCAGGACTATTATGTAACTGCCTGCCTGGGGACCTGTTGCAATGAGTCTTCCCGCTTTAATTTTCACGCACAAACGGCTGCAACAACCGAAGTGGATCAGCCCCGGGTGATGTTGTATCCAAACCCTGCAAGGGATATGATCTATTTAAAAAACGATTCCCAGGCAGGTTATCAAGGCATGTATGGAGTCGTTGATCCGATGGGTCGCATTGTCAAGAGTGGCATCATAGACCACCAGGTTGCCGAGATTGGCCTTTCCGGACTCGCCGTGGGGTTATATTTCCTTTATATCCGGACAGAAGGCAACCCTGGAAAGTTTATAAAATTTCTTAAAAATTAACCGGTGCATGAAAAAAACCGTTGCAATATTGATTTTCTGCCTGTTTCATTGCCATGTATTTCATGCCCAGAATACCGGTCAGGTCTATGAAAAGGTTGAAAAATGCATCCAGGAGTACATGCAGCTTTCGCGCCTTGGGCCCGGGTATTCCAGGGAAATATCCCAGGATGTCATTGATCAGTTCAAAACACAATTTGAACGGGATGCTTTTTTATACTGGGATTTGTACCTGTCAGATGCTGACAGGCTATATCCTCCCCTGACATTTGAAGAGTATATCGACCTTGCTAAAAAAAAGTACAACCTGAAACAACCATTGCTTGATTATTCCGATGTTAAAATCAAGGTTCTTAAAAATAAAAAATATGCCAGCATTTATCTTAAAAAAACGAACCAGATTCTGAATGCCGATGATAAACCATTGTATAAGAACCAAATAGAATTGAGAATCGACATGAGCCTTGACAAAGACCGGCCATTGATCCAGAACATTTTTGAGGTTAAACGGAACACCTTTTTCAGAAGCATGTCAGTTGATTTTAATTATATCCCATGGTCCAGTGTTTTCACAACGCTCACCGGCGAACCCGACATCCCGGTAGGACCTGATGAAAAGTATAAAGCATCTCAACTTTCCACAGGAATTGCCATACAGATCGGAGCCCTGTTTGAAATGAGGCTCAGCAAAAATAAAATGGATGGCATATCCTTTTCATCGGGAATATCCTATTCACAATTACCCGTGTTCACCTCAATGATTGAGTATTCAAAAAAAATGCCGGACACGCTTGATAAAAAGTCTGTCAATCCATTTACCTGCACAACCTTTGAAAGATCTCCGGAGATGAAGGAAAAAATCGTATTGACAAAATGGGAAATCCCGTTCCTGTTAAATATTCACTTCGGCAATTGGGCTTATTTAAAAGCCGGCCCTGCAATCGCTTATGTTACCGGAACCTCGGAGGTACACTATGTGATGAGCAGAACCGGAGGAGATTTATTGACAAACCTCAGGACCCTTGACCATATTTTCATCGATGTTGATCACGAACTCGATCAAAGCAATTATGGGTATTACCGCGACAGGAATTACCGTTTTCCCCTGGAAAAATTCTTAAATAAAATAAATTTTTCCTTTCAGTTCGCAGCTGGATTTGAAAAGCAATTCAGCAACTTCAGCATCGGGCTGGAACCCAATATGAGTATCGGGATGAATCCCCTTTATCACTGCTCATTACCGGGATTTTATCAAGCGTACAGCGAAAAACATTTCACCTCAGTTCTTGAATCGCCCAAAATGCCTGCTGTTGAGTTTGCAGCAGGCATCCGGTTTATCATCAGCTATTTGTTTAAAAATTAAAACGGGAATATGACAAAGCAAATGGCAATAACTGCTTTTATCACCCAGGCAATGGTTGTTGCGGCGTTTGGCCAAACCGCATTGAAACTTCCGGAAATACTGACCAAAGCAGAAAAGAGGATCACGACCAATTGCCTGCTGGGCAAGAAAGGTAATCAGCTGCCCCAGTCCTGGGTCGTGTTTTCTGACCGGGAAAACGCGGGCAATACATTCGGGGAAAAGTATTATGTCGTTGCTGAAAGGGAAACAGAGCTGCATATTTATAAGGCATCGAGAAGCAAAGAGAGAAAGCTGCTATTTGCGGAAGACAAGGGGTGGCGGAATAAATCGGAATTGCTGGTTTCTTTTGGCGCCGAATTCACCGAGAATTCATTGATTCATAAAAAATGCGTGATATTAAACCACCATAAAACGATTGAAAGAATCAAAAGAGGCGAGATAAATGAATCGGAAGTTCCTTTATATAAATCATCTTCCGCCTTGAACTCCACGGATAATCTTCCGCTGTATCTGATTTATTTCATTTATAAAACGGAAAACAACAGGTATTTGCTTGGTAAGGACTATAAATTCGATCCTGACCTGCCTTTTGCCGATCAGATTATCGGATGGATAGACCGGGACAGGGTGTTCGACTACAACAACAGAATCTGTTTTGAACCGAATTTTGACGAATCGGCGGTCGTTAACAGGCGGTGTCACCCTCTTTTTGCGGCAAAAGTCTTTGAATTTGAAAGCGAACTGGCCCGTTTCCTGAAAGGAGACACGACCCTGGCCCCGATTTGGATCGAACCGAAATATTATTTTTTTCGAAATCCGCAGTATGCGCCGGATAATCAGGGAATAAAAGAGCCCATTGATATTAATGAGAAAAATTTTTCAGGATTGCTCCTGAAAAAATTGTGTGAGTTTGATGGTAAAATCAATGAGATCAAGCAAAGCAAGATTTTAACAGGAAGGCCATTGCCGGGAAATAAATTCAGGTTCCCGCTGATCCGGATCGAAAATTTACCGGATAATATATTTATCACAGGGGTCACGGGTCGATTTGAAAACGACAACAAGACACGTGAAATGCTTTGCAATTCACTCAGGGCAAATAAATTACAAATCGCTGTTTATTTCATTCTCGACAATTCGATTGACAGGAACCGGTTAACATATGTGATAGGCCAGATTCAACAGGATTATATTGAATTTCAAAAGAAATTTGGCGTTTGCTTCTTCCCGCGGCCGCAGCTCGGGCAATATAAAATTTCAATTGATGAAAGTGGATTGCCTGACGGGCTTGGCAATTATCAGTTTGTAAGGGATTACATACAGAATTATTCTCCGGATAAAACGTATGAATCAAAAAACGACAATGTACTGGGTACATTGAAATACGTGTTAAACAATGAAAGGTTCGATGCAAGGCAAACCAACATCATTGTAATTGTAAACAACCATCGTATCAATATTCCGGATACGGGGCTTGCCATTCTGCGCCGTGATATCCAGGATAAAATTGTTGAGAAAAATTGTTATTTGCTTGCCTTTGATTACAAAAGTGATAACAACCTGGTGCAGCAGATCCAGGAAATTTCATTGGCGGCCGGCAGGCAATATGCCGACAGGCTGAAAATCAATTTAAAAAATGTTGCCTTCCGGAGAACTGAAATAGGATATGAACTGGAGAATGCCTGTTTCCTTTCCATTATTGAACAAACCGATTCCAATCAGCTGGCGGCTGCGCAGATGCAATCTTTTTTACAAACCGGGTACGCCAAAATTGTGAATACGATCAACAGGACAATTCAACATATATGTCTTAATGAAAGCCAGCCAGCGAATAATGGAAATCACCATGAGGACCCTTTTGAACGTGCCCTCAGGGAAATTCCGGGCAGGGAGGGAAATATTCAATATATCAGGGCTTTGGAAGAAGGGTATTCGGCCATGAAATTTGAGTTGCCCCATAATACATATTCCCGGGATATCTGGAAAGCGGACGTTCTGATGACAAAACCGGAATTGGAAGCAGTGGGATCGTTGCTTGATAAAATGCTGGTCAGGTCGAATAACAGCAATTTTTCAAAATCATTATACGACTTATGGGTTGCTTTGTTCAACCGGTTCGTAGGAGATAATCTGATGCCGGCCGACCTGTTGCCGATCACGCCGCAAATCATCATGGGTAAGATTTTAGGGGAACCCTATGGATATGCATTGACGGACCCGATCAAACGTTACCCGCTTGAACGGATCCTTGCCAATGACCAGGAAATCCAGAAATATTATGACGATTACAAAGTCAAACTGACAGCATGTAAAAACAACATCAAGGAAATTTTAACCTCCGGACGGCTGAAGTTCAGTCTCGACGAAGACGCTGCCAATGCAAACCAGGCAATGAATAAAAAGGGGATCTATTACTATTGGGTTCCGATCGAGATTTTACCTTGAAAAATCATGGTGGACATGAACCAAAATGTATTTGAGATCAAAGGACTGGAATGTACCTATGATCACAAAGAAAAAAAAGAGAAAAAAGTGGTCCTGCGCATAGAAAACCTGGCGATCCCAATGGGAAAAGTATCGGTGATCCTGGGTTTGTCGGGAAGTGGAAAATCAACGCTGATAGAGACACTGGGACTGATGAACAATACGATTCATCGGGGATCAATCATTTACCATCATGCGGAAAACCATGTGGTCATCGACCACACAATCTGGAAACGCCCGTCGGATTTGACTAAAATCAGAAATCGTCACTTTTCTTTTGTTTTCCAGAACGATTTTCTCATGCCATATTATTCCCCGGAAGAAAACATGCTGATTGGCAGGCTGATCCAGGAGCATGACCGGAAATCACCGGAGGCAAGGGATGAAATGAAAAAATTCTGCCGGAGGATGGGTTTGAATTTTGATGAGATCAACAGGCAAAAACCGTCTGAACTATCTGTCGGACAGAGGCAACGCCTGTCATTCATCAGGGCCATCGTAAAAAAATATTCGGTGATCTTTGGTGATGAACCGACGGGAAATCTTGACGAGGTCAATTCAGCTTTGCTCATGGATGTATTAAATGAGTCGATCAGCCAGGATAACCGGCGTTCTGCTATCCTGGTTTCGCACAACATCCCTTTATCCATCGCAAAAGCGGGATATATTATCGTGCTTTCCCCGGTTTCGGGAGACCAGTACGAGATTCATCCCGGCAATGTTTTTTCAAGAACAGCAGCAGGTTGGCTAAATGGCAACCGGGATGTATTAACTGATGAGCAGCTTGGTGTGAAAATCAGAAAGGTTGTTAATTCCAATGAAAATGTTCGATCAGGCTTTTCATGAATATTCCCTCTGTGGTTCATTTAGATTTGTAAGCTTTTAAACAATAATTGTTAATAGTTCTTTGACATACTGGTGTAAGTAGTTGATTTTCTTTTCTTTTTGCTACTTTTTCTTTTCTTTGTTAATTTTGTTTTCTTGTTAATAACGTGACCACCTTATGGGGCGAATTAGTCTGTGTTCCAG
>CAIVAT010000174.1 GCA_903903985.1 uncultured Bacteroidales bacterium
AGATGCTGGTCCTCAATGCAATAAGAAACAAAATATTACATAGGCTTTGCGCAGTGATCAGAAGAGAAACTCCTTTTTATACGAATTTCCAAATTGCTTAGTATTTATTTCAAAGAACATTTATTTTAATCATAGAAATCTCTGTGACTTTTCCGTGTAACGCTGTGTAATAAAAATGACACTGAGAACCACAGGGTAGTCACAGAGAAACACGGAGAAAAGGAAAACAGATTGTTATTTGTAAAGAAAGCAGGTTAAAAAAGGGAGATCCAGACCAGAAAATTGTATGCATGCAAAAAGGTCATTCCGGGCAATTGTTCTCCGCAATGAGTATAAGGCAATAAAAGGCAAATACAACAGTACCATTGTTTACCTTTTTGTTGTTCTATTCATGACTTTTCTGGCCTTTGGCTTTGCGAAAAGCACTTTAAACTACCAACAGAAACTCTCTTCCGACCCTTTTTCCAATTGGGTAAACCTCAATTTTCATTCTGGCACCAGGGATTCCCTGAGAACATTACATGACAAAATCTGCTGTAAAAATTTCCGTGACAGATTCCATATCATGGGTTCATATTTTTACAATACAGGGATGATCCCCGTGATTACTGCTTCACATGACAACCCGGTTGTTCAATATGAAGCTAGGACCATAGATCCATCAAGTGGAATCGTGAAAGATCTGCTGCAGACAGGGGTATGCGCGAAATATTTTCCTGATTCAGTTGAAAATGCATTTAACTATGAGCCCAACGGGGTGATCATTTCCGAGAAATTGCTTGGTGATATCGGGTTGGACAAACAAACATTGTCATTTATCCGGATAAAATCATCCATGGGCGACATTCTGCCAGTTCCGGTACTGGCCGTCGTAAAAGAATTGCCCGATCTGGCCGATCTTGTTTATACCAACCTGTTCTATTGCAAATCAATGAACACAGGGCTGTACGACAGGGATAGCCCCTATTACAGGCTTTTTATTGAAAACATGGATACAGCTGAAATTCTTAACACCCTCCAAGAGTTATATCCTGCCTTGGAAATCAATGATCCTTCCACCGTTGAAACCACTTTGTTGAAAACGGGCAACAGCTCTGTCATGACCTGGAAAATTGAAATCGGGACCCAGGAAAATAACATTCCGGCTGGTGTGATGAACCAGCGAATCGATAAAATGGTTTCGTTGAAAAACCATCATTATGGTCAATATTATGAATTGTCGGAAGATACAACCTGCGACAATACATCCTTTTTTCACGACTACCTGGCAATTGAATTCGTCGATCTGGAAAAAATCAGGGATTTTTCAAAATTCCTGAATGAAACTTTTGCTTTACAACTTAACCTGGAGGTGCTTTCAGAACGGGAAAATTATCTTTATACGGGCAACATTGCCGCCGGTTCAATAATCCTCCTGATGTTGTTGTCAATTATTTCCGTGTCGATATACCTATCCGGCATCATCCGGAACCATCTCCTGCGGGTTAAAAAGAACCTGGGAGATTTCCTGGCTTTTGGCGTAAAAAACGGCACCTTGATCTGGCTGTATACCTGGGTTACGATCCTCATCCTTGCTGCTGCATTATTGCCTGCAATTATCCTTGCCTATGCCTGCGGTGAGATCTTTGAAAAACATCTCCTGGGCAAAATCCTGGTGGTAGATCCAACCCAGGATTACTTTTCATTGACAAATTCATGGTTTGCACTTTTCCTTGTGATCATTTTATTTGTGGCCATCATAAGAACATACATTTCTGTCAAAAAAATATTAAAAAACACTCCCGGTGATTTGGTTTATGAGCGCGACTGATTCACGCATTGGCCAGGTTGTTCATCGGGATGGAATAGTTCATTTGTTTTTCAAAAACGGGAATAAGAAAAAAAATCACCATGGAAATCAGGTCTTTATTTCATCAGAACCCTCAGTTTGAACCAAGCTCGAAAACCAAGAAACTTTGGCTCTATTGCCGAAGACAAGAAACCCAAATAGGCTCTCCGGGTTTATTATGTTCACCGAAACAGTGGGATCTGACCTGGTTTTTTATAATTATTCTTCTTGAGATTGTTGGCCTGTACCTCTTTTATGAATATGTTAAAAATCTTTCCTTTGCCATCGCCTTCTTTTTTGCAGATGTAATATTCGCAATTTCAGCCCATCTTGTTTATGGTGAAATTTCAAAGACCAAAAACAGGTTGTTCTTATTGCGGGAACGTATAAAAATCCATATCAGCCGGCGAGGTCAGAAAGTGCTCACCCTGGCCAGGGAGGGCCAGATTAACAAAGAGCAATGGAAGTTATTCTGGCTTAAGCTCTTCTCCTCCTTTTTTTATTCCCTGATCTCGTTGCTGGCATTTTTTAAAATTGTTGGCTTCATTGCGAACTGGCCCGGAAGAGATTCGGTTAACAGCATCAGCGTTACCATATGCCTGACCTATATTTTGGTTGCAGTTCTTCAGATCTATACCACGGGGTACTTTGCCTTTTCTTCTTTGTTCTTTATCATGTTCAATCGAAACCTGTCAAAACACAAGGAACAGCAAGGCCGGCTCTATGCCGAAGTGGATGCAGGAACGCCCACCAGAAACTTATTTGAAGGGATTGACCTTCATACCCTGCTTTTAACCAATCCCAAATACAATGAACTTGGCTTTCATCACAGGAGCCGGGAAAGCCTGCCACAGTTTAACAACTGCAGCGTCAGGAACCATTTTATTCATAACAATAAATTGTATGTATACGGCGTGGTCACCGATGACGACCTGAATGCTTTTGTGAACAGCCACGCAAATAATATTGATGCAAGGTTGATTCTCGGGCTCGTTTTACTGGACTTTCAGCTTGAAAATTTTTCAATCGACAGCGGAATTGACCGGTACACCGAACCAATTCCGTTCCCGGCGGGAAATATAGCCGGTTTTGGCGCCATTGAGCCGGGGAAACAACCGACTGCGGATTACAGCGTTGCAAGGGTTGGCAATGACCTGGATGAAAACAGGAAGGAAAAAGCAGGCTATTGCTGGGAATACGAATGGGTGCTGGAGGAGCATCTGCCAGCTGATGACAAAACGCATCCCGCAACCACTGTCACTATTCCCAATGCAATAACCCGGGTGAATCAACTGAACGTTAAAGTCAATTTTGAAGGGCTGAAGGCGGGGAACACCTATTATCTGAGTGTTTTTGCAAAAAATCTTTCCGTGCCTTTCATCAGGGGCATTTCTTCGCCACCTTTTCCGATCAGGATTATTGAGTAGATCGGGGAAAATTACGATTTACGATTTTTGATGGTTTTGTTAATACATCGAATTATGAAGAAAGCAATTTTTCAGTCATTCCCTATGATCGCCGGACTTTTACTGGTGGTTTCCTGCAACAACGGGTCGGTAGATCATATCAACAGCTCTACTCTTGTAATTGTGCAGAAAATCCCGGTTGTTGAAAAAAAGATAGACGAGAATTTCAAGGCTGCCCTGCATTTGTTGTACCCGGTTCAGTGTCATGATACCGCATTTATCCAGGACCAGATTTTCCTGGAAAGAATAGATTTGAAAGTGCCATTTAAAAGGGAATTTGTCATTGCTCCAAAGCTTTGGAGGGATTTTTTTGGCAGCAACAACCCGGATGCAAAAAAATCATTACGTGAAAACCTGTTGTACTTAGGGGATACCTGTTTTGAAAAGAATCCCGACAGGCCATTTTTAACCGAATCGATGATTCGGGGAGAGGACCAGCCTAAAGTAATCGGGGACTATTTATCAAGAAACGGGAAAAACGCCCTTGTTTATCTCATCAGTGCCGATACGGCGATGAAAACATACGAAATCAACGGGAGCGCCAGGGAGGTTTTTGGTGATTTCGCTAAATTGAACTGCAAAATCGTTTCACTTTTAAGGGGAAAAACGAGGGAAGAACTCAACAACACCTCTTTGATCCTGGTTTTGATACCGCCGCCCGGGACAGTTGATACCGCTACCGGTTCATTGCAAGATTCAATTCGCATGGTGAAAAAAGGGAAAAAGCTTCCTGCCATCAAAACGGCGGTGATACCGGTTAAAAACACCAGTTGCCCACCCGATTCGGTGGTGAATAGAATCAACAAACAAAACAATTTGATCATCAATGAATTCAGGAATCTCCTGCATTACATTGCAACCACCAATGACGACGAGTTAAAAAAATGGTACAGGCAAGATGCAGACGAGGAATTGCACAAAATACCCGGCCTGAAGATCGAGGGAATTCCCGGCCATCTTCCCGAATTTTTAAATTCAGGGTTCCCGAAAAATGTAAAAGTCGCGCCAATCCTCAACAATTGCAGGGTAATCATCGGTGTCAGGATCGGGGAATCATAAACAGGTATGGGATCTTTACCCTCTCCTGTATTGCTCGGCGGCACCGGCATAAATGGCCTTCACTTCCGCGATCAGCTTTTCCGGGGAGATGACCTTTACCGACATGCCGTAGGAGAGGATCTCCATCACCAGGTCGCGGGTGATGAAGAGGGTGAGCCTGATCCTGAGTTCTTTCGCGGTATCGGTGAGTATGGCCTGCGATTCGTGGATGGGGTAGCTTTTGATGTATTTCCCCTGCTCGGGCTCAAAAGAGAGGATGATCTCTTCGGGCTGCATGTCATCGGGGTTGATCACCCCGAAGCAGTACCGGAACATTTCGTTGACATCGAGGTGTGCCGGGTAATCGAACCGGCCCGGAGTGGTCTGAAAATCGAGGATCCGGTCGAGGCCGAAAGTTTTTATCCTGCGGTCGTTCCGGTCCCTGGCCAGCAGGTACCACCTGCCTTTCGACTCTTTAAGGGCAATGGGTTCCACCAGGCGCTCTTTTGGCTCATCGCTGTCAAATTTCTGATGGATCAGCAGGATCACGACATGGCTTTTGATGGCATGTAGGAGGCCGTAAAAGTGGTGGGTGCCATGCGCCCGGCGTTTTTCGAAAAACATGTAACGGCTGATGTCGTTCACCATTTTCAGTGAATTGAGGGTGTCGATCGATTCAAGCATGCGGTTGTTCAGGTCGCTTTGCTGATCTTCTGCAATAAAATATACCCCCCGGGTAAAATCGTAACGGATATCTACTTTGAACAATGTCCTGATTTCGTTCAGGTCGCGGATGAAGGTGCGGTTGGAGACCGAAAAAGGCCGGTCGAGGAATTCCGACTCCTTTTCAAGGTATTCATTGATCTCTCTGAAGGTAGCCTCCCCGCTGCGGCGGAGCTTTTTGATGATGGTGAGGTACCTGAAAATGTAATCCTGTTTAGCCATGTGGGGACGGTTTCAAGTTAACATCCTGCGTAGCGCAAGTTACGGTTTTTGATGATCGGTTCATGCCGTAAATCTCCGGTTGAAAAACAATCCTCGGGATCTTCATCGGGTCTGAATTTTTTCCACAGATATTCCTTTTCATCGTAATACCAGCCATCATCCTCGTGGATGTTGATTTCGTTCCAGTCGATGACTTTGCCGGTCAGGGGGTCATATATCTCATAGTCCGATCCGGTTTTCTGTCCGAATTCAATCGCCTCCTGCATGCGGGCGAATTCCCTCTTTTCTCTTTTCCCTGCGGGTTCCTTGTAAACAGTAAGTAAAATCATAATCCAATATTTAAAGTTATGAAACAATGATCATCTGCCGGGTATCGTTGTTTGTCGAATGTAAAATTAATAATAGGCTACGCCAAAACATGACGTGGTGTGTGCATAATAAAAAAAATAGTTCACGCAGA
The DNA here is from genome assembly GCA_903903985.1 of uncultured Bacteroidales bacterium. Classification (GTDB taxonomy): domain Bacteria; phylum Bacteroidota; class Bacteroidia; order Bacteroidales; family FEN-979; genus CAIVAT01. Next base: position 5,738 of record CAIVAT010000174.1, read on the forward strand.
TTTTCGCAGATTTAAGCGCGGATTTTCGCGAAAAAAATTCAAATGGATTACATCTGATAAGTTGTTGAATATCTGCAATAAAAGTGAATGAGATTGGGAAAAAGGGGGGTGTTTTCAGAATTAATGATGAAATCCTTCTGCGAAAATCCGCGCTTAAATCTGCGAAAATCTGCGTGAAATATGACTTTGTAACCGGAAAACCCTTATTTTGCGAAAAAATTGCAACCGTTGATGAGGCAATTCCTGTTTTTATTCGTTCTGCTGTTCATTCCAATACTTGTCTTTCCAACCTCGGTGGCAGCGCAGGCATGGACCTTTATCAAGGAGAAGGATGGCATTAAAATATATACACGCAAGGAGCCCGGGAAATCGCTGAAAGCATTTAAAGGGGTCGCCGACATCCATGCACCGGTTGAAAAAGTTTACAACCTGATCGGGAATGTTAAAAACACTCAGTGGTGGGATAAAAACGTAAAGGAGATCAAGGTACTTTACTATGAAAAAGAAGTCCGGTCGCAGTATTATGTAGTCTATGATGCCCCGTGGCCTGTTACAGACCGTGACCTGTGTGTGGAAGCACTGATCACGACAGACCCGGTGACCCGGATACGCACCATCAATGCGAAACCGATTTCGGGTATGGTTCCTGAACGCCCGGACCTTATCCGGATCAAGGACTATTGGCAAAGCTGGTATTTAGAACCGGAGGGAAATGACCTGGTTCATGTGGTTCTGCAAGGCTATGTTGACCCGGGTGGGAGTGTTCCCGACTGGATATACAACATGGTCATTACCGAAACCCCGATCAAGGTCATCCGCGGAGTCAAGCAGCGGCTGGAAAAACATTGACAACCGTCAGGACATTATCCTCTCGTAGCGACAAGCCGCAAATACCCTCCGGAAATAAAAATCAGAAAATGCCTAAGCGGCAGGATCAGATGGTGATCACAGAATTTTCGGAACCCAGCCCGCTTGGTACGTATTTGTCGGCTTCTGAATCGTTTTCCCAGGTTGTGCCGTCGATGAGGTACCGGAACTGGTACTCTTTGCCGGTTTCCAGATCAAGGGATACTGACCAGACACCGGTTTTTGCTTTTTTCATAGGGGTTTCGCCGATCTGCCAGTTGTTGAAATCTCCAACCAGGAGGATGGATGAATTTGATTTATACTGATCTCCCGAGAGAGAGAATTTTACTTTACAAACAGATTTTGTTTTTACAAATTTTTTCTCGATACTCATAATTGATATGTTTATTAAAACTAAATTTAGTGCAAAATTACTAAATCTTTTTTAAATGGATGTTAAATCGAGGTTAAATTTGAAATGCATATGTTGAAAGTACTTATTCCACTGATTGTTGTGATTCTTTTGCAAACGGGGTGTGCCCAACGGAATGAGCAACTTTCGGTATTGTCAACTCCGGCGGGGACGGAATTTACAGCCATCAGGAAGGATGGAATTACGGTCATCCCAAACGGCAGGTTTCTCACCCCGGCAGGGGTTTCGGTTGAAGTGGCGCCACATCCTTACGGGCTGGCGGTAAGTGGAGACGGGGATCTGGCCATTACGGCGAATTCTGGGGTAAGGCCACTTTCCATCTCGATTATCAAGGGATTGCTAAGTGCACATCCATCGGTCATGCAGGTCCCGCCCGGACCTGACAACAACAGGGGAATCCTGGAGTCGGTTTTCATGGGACTGGCGATTTCTCCCGATCACAAGCATGTTTATGTAGCCGGAGGCCAGGCGAATAAAATATTTATTTTCTCGGTAGACAATGGCAAAAAGATTGATTCTATTGATTGTTCGGTGGAACCCGGAGGAGTGAAACGCCCTGACGGTTATATCGGGGATATGGTGCTTGGGAAAAATGGCAGATACTTGTTTGCAGTAGATCAGACCAACTTCCGTTTGGTGATCATGGATACGGAAAAAAAGAGGGTCGCAGCCACCATCGGGGTTGGCCGTTATCCTTTTGGAATTGCACTCTCGCAGGATGAAAAGCGGGTTTATGTGGCCAATGTGGGCATGTTCGCTTATCAGACGATCGATTCCATTGAAGCAAAAAACGATCATGGACGGGCTTTGAAATTTCCGCCTTTTGCCTACGGTTCGCGGGAGATGAAGGAGGGTGTGACCCTTGGAGGGGTGAAAGTTCCGGGAACAGGTGACCCCAATGTGCCGGAATCGTTTTCAGTATGGTCGGTTTCGGTCGATAACGCAGCGCATCCCCAGATTGTTGCAAGGGTTAAAACAGGCACACTGGTTGGTGATAAAGTGGAAGGCATCCCTGCAGTGGGCGGTTCCAGCCCGAATTCGATTGTGGCAACTTCGAAATATGTGTTTGTAAGCAATGGCAACAATGACAATATCTCCGTCATCGACACCCGGAATAACCGTATTGTAAAGGAGATTCGCTTGCAATTGCACGAAGCCATCAATCATTTCCGTGGGATCATTCCTTTCGGACTGGCGGTATCGCCGGATGAAAAGCGTTTGTATGTAGCAGAATCAGGAATCAATGCCATCGGGGTTATCGATATTTCATCACTCAGCCTGATCGGGCACATCCCGGCCGGCTGGTTTCCGTCGAGGGTTGCAGTTACAGAAAACGGGAAAAAGCTTGTCGTTGCCAATGCCAAAGGATTCGGGAGTGGCCCCAACGGGGGGAAATCTTACAAAGCAGGGAAAGAAGGAACCTATATCGGATGTTTGATGAAAGGGACGGTTTCAGTCATCGATATTCCCTCAGATGCCCGGTTGATTAGCTATACCAGGCGGGTGATCATGAATAATTTCAGGATCGGGACCCTGGAAGATGCCCGGCTGGCACGCAATGGAAATCCCATCCCGGTTTATGGTGGAGAAAGAGCGTCGCCCATCAGGTATATTGTGTTCATTTCGAAAGAAAACAGAACCTTCGACGAGATTTTCGGACAGCTTGAAAAAAGCAATGGCGATGCCTCCCTTGCCCGCTACGGGAAAGATGTCGGGTTTTATAATAAAGACCGCACACGGCATGTGGAAAAATCAACCGTGATGCCAAACCATCTGAAACTGGCGTCCCTGTTCTCGGTTGCCGATAATTTTTATGTTGATTCCGATGTTTCAGCCGATGGGCACCGATGGCTGGTGAATACCTTTCCGAACGAGTGGGTGGAGGCGACCGTCCCCGCGAGTTATGGCGGAAACCGAACCTATAAACCTGCTTCCCGTGCGCCAGGCAGTCTTGGCATGACCGGATCGGCAGGCGCCATATACCCGGAAGATTACAACGAGGCAGGTTCAATGTGGGAGCATCTTGAACGCAATGGTGTTGAGTTTTTCAACTTTGGTTTTGGCGTCATGTTCGAACCGGCATTTTATGCCGATACATTCAAGTATTTCGGTGTAAGGTATTTTGCAAATTTTCCGATGCCGGCACCCATGTTTTCCAGGACATCAAAAAGCTATGCCACTTTCAACATGGCGATCCCCGACCAGTTCAGGGTGAGCCAGTTCATCAAGGAATTTAATGAAAAATGGACCGGCAAGGGGAAAGACCTGCCGGGTATCCTCACGGTCATTCTTCCCAACGACCATGGCGCCGGCGAACGGCCTGATGCCGGTTATCCTTTCAGGGAGAGCTATATGGCCGACAATGACCTGGCCGTTGGCCGTATCGTTGAGTTTCTTTCTCACACGCCCTATTGGAAGAACATGGCCGTTGTGATCACGGAAGATGATGCTCAAAACGGGGTGGATCATGTAGATGCCCACCGGAGCATCCTGATGGTTGTTTCGCCTTACGCAAAAAAGGATTATGTGAGCCATGTCCACTATAGTTTCGGGAGTCTGTTCAAAACTTTCTGGAATCTCCTGGGACTGCCATATCTGAACCAGTATGATGCAGCGGCAACCGATCTTTCCGACATGTTCTCTCCAAAGCCGGATTTTACTCCCTATGATGCTTTGCCTTCCGATTTACGGGTTTTCGATCCGCAAAAAGCATTGACCCCGCTGGATGAGCATTTCGACTGGAAAGCGATTTCAAGGTCTCCCGATCTCGATAATCCTTTGGATATGACGGAAGAGCAAAAATAAATACGATTTTCGATTTACAAGTGATAAACGATTTTTTGAACTTTGCAGATATTTAACTTAGCGGAAATGAAAAAGAAAAAAAAGGCAGCAAAACAAGCGGATAAACAGGGAGGAAAACTAGCTGGAAAAGCTGCACAAGCCATGAAAAATGAATTTTACCTGGAGGCATCCTGGATCATTTCGTCCATGCTGGAAAAAAAGCTGAAAAAGCTTCTGGGTCAGATTGAAAGTCAACCCCCGGGTTCCGCCTTTACCCTGGAACAGTCGATCAAGCGGGTCAAGTATTTGCTTGTCAGCTCAAAACAAGCGGATTTAACCGCACATCCAACCGCACATCCAACCGCACAT
>CAIVAT010000175.1 GCA_903903985.1 uncultured Bacteroidales bacterium
AGATGTTTTAATAATGGATTGATCCTTCTTCACATTGATAAAATTATCCCGTCAACTGCATTCAACGATATTTATACTGCTTTTAACAATTTTTGTTTCATTTATTAATAAGGAGTGCGTATCAATATCCTTTGGGTGACACTTAAGCTCAGCTAAAATCATGCCCAGGGAAATAATATATGCAAATGCTTGAAATTATGACAATTGCCATATATGTTTCTGATGGAATTTCCCATCTGAGGAATAAAATTCCCGATACGGGAAAATCATTGCCTGCGCATCACATGATTGAATGCTGCTTGAATTGGAAGAAATCGTCCATGAACTCAATACGACCAGGCCGGATGAAAAAAGAATTAAAATGTTACGACCTGATCCTGCCCTTTCAGATATTCCGTGAAAGGCGCTCCCATATATCTGACGAGGATACCCAGGCTGATTAGTTTTTCCGTGACACGGTAGGCGTCAGTGCATGCCTGGCATGCTTCAACCGTGATCCCGCTGTCCATGGTATCCTTCAGCTGCTGATCTATTTCCAGATCGGTGGAGGCTAACCTTGCCGAAGGACCCCAAATGATCAGGTTGATGTCATCCCACCAGCCGTTGGCTTTTGCATTAATCAGGTATGGGAAGATAACCTTCATTGCGACCTCTTTTTCGCCTGAAGTCCATAAAACATGCAATTTGCTCATGATGTCTACATTATTTCAGCCCACGGCGCTTCAGCAAAGGGTCAATCGATGGATCCTTACCCCGGAATTTCCTGTATTGAACCATGCCTTCATCATTACCTGATTCAGCCAGGCAATATTTCCTGAATTTGGCGGCAAGCGTCTTATTATAGATATCACCAGATGATTTAAAGGCATCAAATGCATCGGCATCCAAAACGGCAGCCCATATGTATACATAATATCCGGCAGCATACCCCCCTCCGAAGATATGTGCAAAATAGGTAGAACGGTAACGCGGTATGATTTCTGAAATCAGTCCGATCTTTTTCATCTCTTCACTTTCAAACTTTAACACATCAATATCCTTTGGTTCGGTAATCCCATGATAACTCATGTCGAGAATGGAAGCCGCAAGATATTCTACGGTTTCAAATCCCTGGTTGAACAGGGCGCTGTTTTGAATTTTCTCAATCAGGTTATCAGGAATGGGTTCGCCAGTCTTGTAATGCTTGGCATATGATTTCAGCACAGCTGGTTCTCCCGCCCAGTTCTCGTTAATCTGGGAAGGCATTTCAACATAATCCTGGGGTACATTCCCGGCTGTTCTGGTATATTTCCCCACGGTGAACAAACCATGCAGGGCATGTCCGAATTCATGAAACAAAGTAGTTGTTTCATCCCAACTAAGCAAGGAAGGAGTGTCGGCAGTGGGTTTAGTGAAATTACAGGTAACAGAAACCACAGGGTCTACTTTTTTCCCGTTTTCCCATCCGGCTGACTGGAAATCAGTGCACCAGGCACCTCCACGTTTCCCATCGCGCGGATAATAGTCGAGGTATAAAACCCCAAGGTGGCTGCCATCAGCTTCCTTGACCTCATATGTTTCTACATCTTTTTGATAAACAGGAAGATCCGTGCGTTTTGTAAAGGTGATACCATATAAATTATTCGCAACCAAAAACATGCCATCCCGAACATTGGAAAGACTGAAGTAAGGCTTCAATTCACTTTCATCGAGGCTGTACTTCTCCTTGTGGATGATTTCTGCATAATACCACCAATCCCATGATTGCAACTTGAAATTTCCACCTTCCCTGTCGATGATTTTTTGCATTTCAGCCACCTCTTTTTTAGCAACAGGCAAGGAGGCTGACCAAAGTTTTCCAAGAAATTCATTCACATTTCCTGGAGTCTTGGCCATATTATCATCCACAATATAAGCAGCATAACTGGCATATCCGAGTAACCTTGCTTTTTCAACCCTGAGTTTTACGATTTTTGCTACCGTTTCTTTATTGTCATTTTTATTTCCATTATTCCCCCTCATGAAATATGCTCTGTAAATCTGTTCCCTCAGGCCACGGTTTTTTGCGTATTGTATGAATGGGATCATACTGGGTTTCGACAAAGTAAACACCCATTTGCCATTCATCCCTTTTTCGTTTGCTGTTTCGGCAGCTCCGTCAATGACCCCTTGTGGCAATCCGGACAGGTCTTTTTTATCAGTGATCACCAGTTTAAAATTCTCGTTGGTCTCAGCTAAAAGGTTTTCACCGAAAGTAAGCGAAAGCATCGATAATTCTGCATTCAGTTTTCGCAGCTGGTCCTTTGTTTCAAGAGAAAGATTGGCCCCCTGGCGTTCAAAATCACGAAAATATTTTTCAACAACCCTCAATTGCTGACTATCCAGGTTCATCGCTTTTCTCTTTTCATAAACAACCTTGATCTTCGCAAATAATTTTTCATTCAATGCGATATCATCGCCATGTTTCGACACGATCGGGCTAAGCTGGCGTGCAATGGCCTGCAATTGTTTGCTGGTTTCCGCTTCGTTGAGGTTATAAAATACCTTGCTCACTTTGGTGAGCAGTTTGCCTGATTTATCAAAAGCCAGAATTGTATTTGCAAAATCAGGAGCTGCGGAATTCGAAATGATCGCATCAATCTCCGCATTATGCTGTTTGATCCCTTCCAGAAATGCCGGCAGGTAATCCGTCGAATCAATTTTATCGAACGGTGGTACCTGAAAAGGCGTTTTATAATCTGAGAAAAAGGGGTTGTCTCTTTTTTTTCCAGGCATAAATGAGCAGAAAAGCAACATGGCCATAGCCAGCAACGTTATCGATCGGGTTTTCATGAGAAAATAAATTAAGATTCGGACACAAAGTTACCGGAAAGATTGATTAATCATATGAAATCCTGTAACCTTTTTCACAATTCAGCATCTATAGTTTGTCAAAATCCGGAATATTGACCATTTTAACGGATGATGTAAGCAGGATGTCGATTTTTTTTTATTGAATATGGATTAAAATCCAACTTTGTATTGAAAAATGAACCGATGATACAGATCAAACAAATTCATAAATCATATATAACCGGCCAGAACAGTTTGCATGTCCTGAAAGGAATTGATCTGGAAATAAAAGCAGGAGAAATGATCTCCATCATGGGTGCTTCTGGTTCAGGGAAATCCACTCTTTTGAACATTCTTGGAATTCTGGACAATTACGATTCAGGAGAATATTTTTTGGATGGCGTGAAAATAAACCGGTTAAGTGAACGAAAAGCGGCACAGTTGAGAAATAAAATGCTCGGTTTCGTTTTCCAGTCATTCAACCTGGTATCGTTTAAAAATGCCATGGAAAATGTGGCCCTGCCCTTGTATTACCAGGATGTACCGCGAAAAAAACGAAACCTGATCGCCATGGAGTACCTCGAACGGATGGGTTTAAAAGAATGGGCGCATCACCTGCCGAATGAGTTGTCGGGCGGCCAGAAACAACGGGTGGCCATTGCGAGGGCACTCATCGGGAAACCAAAAGTTATCCTTGCCGATGAACCAACAGGTGCACTGGATTCCACAACATCACTGGAGGTTATGGACATTCTGCAGGAAGTCAATGCTACCGGCATTACCGTGATCATTGTCACCCATGAACATGATATCGCCATGCGCACCAGAAAAACCATCAGGATTACGGATGGGAATATTACGGAAGTCATTGTAAATTAAAAATGCAAAATCAAAATAGAAATGGTATAAAGTGTGATTGCAACTCTGTGACTTTGTTACTTTGTAACCCTGTTACTTTGTTACCCTGTTACCCTGTTACCCTGTTACCCCAAGTCTTTATCGCCAAACCAATGGCAAACACCTGAATCAACGCTATGTTCGAGATAGACAAATGGCAAGAGATCTACAGCACGGTCCGGAAAAATAAATTGCGGACTTTCCTCACCGGCTTCAGTGTCGCCTGGGGGATTTTTATGCTGATTCTGCTACTTGGATCAGGGGCAGGGCTTGAAAACGGTGTGAAGGAACAATTTAAAGGCGGGGCGACCAATGGCGTTTGGATCAGCAGTGGAACGACCAGCATTCAATACAAAGGATTAAAAATAGGGAGACAGATTAAATTCACCAACGAAGATTATAAATCGATTAAATCCACTGTTTCCGGTCCGGATCATATTTCTGCAAGATTGTTTCTGGGTAACAACCTGATCTCGTACAAAAATGAATATGGTTCTTTCTTTTTATCTCCCTGTCATCCAGATTATGGAATCATCAAAGAGGTGGATATCATCCAGGGAAGATTTCTTAACAACATTGATATCAATGAGTTCAGGAAAGTTGCCGTCATTGGCGAGAAGGTAAAGTCATCGCTGTTTAAAGGGGTCGACTCGGTCGCGATGGGTAAGTACATAAAAATCAACGGCGTGTTATTTAAAGTGGTGGGAGTTTTCAGGGATTACAGCAGGAACGACGATGAACAGAAACGGGTTTACATCCCGATATCGACAGCACAGCGCGTGTTCCAGGGTAAAAATGAAATCAATCAAATATCATTTACAACCGGCGATGCTTCTGCTGCTGAGGCCGATCTGATGATTAAAAAATCAAAAGCGGTCCTCTCAAAAATGCACACTTTCGATATCGAGGACAACCGGGCCATCAATGTCTGGAATAAAAATGAGGAGGTCCGCAAATTCAAGGCCCTGTTCGCAGGTATCCGGCTTTTTATCTGGATCATTGGCATCGGTACCATCATTGCAGGCATCGTGGGGGTAAGCAACATCATGATGATCGTGGTAAAAGAACGAACCAAGGAGATCGGGATCCGGAAATCACTCGGCGCTACCCCGTGGTCCATTGTTGCCTTGATCATGCAGGAAGCGATCGTGATTACTTCCTTTGCAGGGTATATCGGACTGGTGCTGGGCGTTGGATTGCTTGAACTTATTGCCACTAAGATGCCCCCTTCAGATTTTTTCAGAAACCCTGAAGCTGATTTTTCAGTGGCGGTGATGGCTACTTTTTTACTGATCATTGCCGGCGCCATTGCAGGCTTTTTCCCGGCAATGAAAGCCGCCAGGGTAAATCCGGTGGAAGCATTGAGAGATGAGTAACACCGGGTTTTAACCTGGTGATAACGAATAATGAACCATGTTTGACATCGATCGCTGGCAGGAAATATATCATGTGCTGAGAAAAAACAAACTCAGGACCTTCCTTACCGCTTTCGGGGTCTTCTGGGGCATATTCATGCTTGTGATCATGCTGGGATCGGGCAACGGCCTGCAGCGCGGGGTGACTCAGAATTTTGGGGACATGGCTACCAACAGCGTGTTTATCTGGACCCAGCAGACTTCTATTCCTTATAAAGGGTTCCCGAGGGGAAGACAATATAACTTTGATAACGAAGATGTTATTGCTATCCGTCATTCCATCCCTGAAATAAAATACCTTGCCCCGCGCATCCAGGCCGGCGGTTTCATGCAGACCAACAACGTCATCAGGGGATTAAAATCGGGAATTTTCAACATCATGGGTGATTACCCGGCTTTTAACAAAATAGACCCGTTGAACTTTACCAGCGGACGATTCATCAACGACTTGGATATCAAAGACAAAAGAAAGGTCGCGGTGATAGGCAGCCGGGTTGTCGATTTTCTGTTTACCAAAAATGAAAATCCCATCAATCAGTATATTCAGATACAGGGAGTTTATTTCCAGGTAATCGGAATTTTCACGTCAAAAAGGACAGGAGAACAGGCTAACCAGGAAAATCAAAACATCTATCTTCCGTTCACCACGCTTCAACAGACCTACAATTATGGAAATGCAGTTGGCTTTTTCTCCATCACCTCCCAGGATGATATTCCTGTATCGGTCGTAGAGGAGAAAACAATAAGGTTGCTTAAGAAAAGGCACGCAGTCGCCCCGGCGGATGAAACTGCAGTAGGCCATTTTAACCTGAAGAAAGAGTATGACAAGATGCAAGGGTTATTCTTTGGAATCCGGCTTCTGGTGTGGATTGTCGGGACAGGTACGTTGCTCGCCGGTGTGATCGGTGTGAGCAATATTATGCTGGTCGTAGTAAGGGAACGAACAAAAGAGATAGGCATCCAAAGGGCCCTGGGCGCCACACCCTGGAAAGTCATCAGCCAGATCGTCATGGAATCTGTTGTGCTTACCACTTTTGCCGGATATTTTGGGCTGGTGGTTGGTGTGGGGCTGCTCGAACTGATCAATTTCCTGCTCGGATCGACCGGGGCCAATACCGAGATGTTTGTCCATCCCGGGATCGATTTTTCCGTTGCTGTTACTGCACTTACGATCCTGGTCATCTGCGGTGTTCTTGCCGGGATGATTCCTGCACGGAGAGCGGTATCGGTGAAACCCATTGATGCACTGCGATATGAATAGCCCCAACCCCCTGACCCCTTCCCCAATAAGGGAAGGGGAGTCAAGTCCCTCACTTTTTGAAGAGGGATTTAGGGTGGGGTTTTAAATAAGATTACCAGTCAATAAATAATATTTCTATGAAAAAAATCATCAAGATATCGGTTCTTGTCGTCATTCTTGCAGTGTTCGTGTTAACCATTGTATACCTCTATCGCAAATCCCAGGAAAAACCGATCGTTTATCAAACGGAGAAACCGTTCATGACGAATATTATCAAGAAAACCGTTGCAACGGGTTCAGTCATCCCCAGGAAAGAGATCGAAATAAAACCGCAGGTATCTGGAATTGTCGAAGAAATATTCGTCCAGGCTGGAAAGCAAGTCAGGCAGGGTGATGTCATCGCCCGGATCAGGATCATACCCGACCTGATCAACCTGAACAATGCGGAGGCCCGTCTTGAAAGGGCAAAAATTGCTTTTGATGATGCCAAATTAAATGCAGACCGGCAGGAGAAATTATTCAACCAGGGGGTGATCTCCGCCGTAGAGAATCAACAAACCCAGGTGAGCTATAAAAATGCCCGGCAGGAGGTCGACGCAGCAGAAGCCAACCTGGAACTGATCCGTGAGGGGGTAAATAAAAAATCGGGAAAAACGACCAATACCCTGATCAGGTCCACCATTGACGGAATGTTGCTTGATATACCGATAAAAGTCGGGAATAGCGTCATCGAAACCAACAACTTCAATGCAGGTACAACCATCGCAACCGTCGCTGACGTTGGCGATATGATCTTCCAGGGAAAAGTTGATGAAACAGAAGTTGGCAAAATCAAGCCTGGGATGGACTTAATGCTCACCATCGGAGCGATCGAGAACGACACCTTCCATGCGACCCTGAAATACATTTCACCCAAAGGCATTCTGGAGAACGGTGCAGTACAGTTTGAGATTAAGGCAGATGTGAAATTGAAAGAGGAACAATTCATACGCGCCGGATACAGTGCGAATGCCGATATCGTGCTCGACCACCAGGATAACGTACTCGCTGTTAAAGAGGCAACCCTGCTTTTCCAGGGCGATTCCGCTTATGTGGAGGTTGAAACATCCTCTCAGAAATTTGAAAAAAGATTCATCAAAACCGGTCTTTCCGATGGTATCAATATCCAGGTTTTATCGGGCCTTGGTAAAAATGATAAAATCAAAGTACAACAGCTTAACAGCAATGGCCCCGCAAAATAATCGTTGATGAGTTGACCGGATAATTCCCCCGGTTTACCGATTGTTTTCCACAGTACAATTCCCATTCTGCGCTTCATCTTTTCTCTTCCATATTTCATCCGATTTTCAAGTCGGGTTATAGATATTATTTGTTTTCAATGCGTTAACGAATGTAAATTTGTTTATTAATAAAACGTGAGTTCGATGTAAGGTTAGTAAAATAATGCCAGCTGTTCTGATTTGACAACTTCAAACCGGATTGAAGGTTTTTTAGGCAGGAAGGAATAAGCGATCAAGCCAGAAATAAGGTTTACAATGAAATTCTTAAAACGCAACTCTGTAGATTAGAATTAGATTTTTTAGAATCATAATCCGTATATTTATATGTCTGTTCTTCGTTTAGCGGTTCTTCAGTAAGAATTATTCC
>CAIVAT010000176.1 GCA_903903985.1 uncultured Bacteroidales bacterium
GGGGGATCAAATATCAATTTCATTGATCTGGAACCCCTCACCGTGGATAATGTCTTTGATCAACTCGAGTCCTTCGGTGACCAGGTGGGAGACTTATACAAGGATATGGCGATGAATATCTTCCTGTCGCGCAAATGGTTTGCAGCTTATCACAAAAAACGCCGTGATCTTCATGGTACCGACACGAATTACGATGGCATGAAAACCATGCTGGAAGGTACCAACCTTACGCTTACTCCTTTGCCATCCATGGCTGGCGAAAATATCATCTTCACCACTCCCAAGGAAAACTTCATCCGGTTGATGAACCGCAACAATGGCGCCTCCAATATTTCTATCGAAAGCGTCGACCGCCAGATCAAGGTTTTCGCGGACTGGTATGAATCGGTTGGCTTTGGGATTGAAGAAGCGGTTTTTGTTTACGTTCCTGCAGCTTAACCCTTAAAACCAAAAAATCATGACCATAGCATTATTTGACCTTGCAAAGCCCACCATAAGAAATGCCGGAGGTGGCGGCGGAATAAAATCCGAGATCATCCTGATCCAGGAAGCGGATATCGATTGGGATGCTTTCCCGGAACGAGATGTCGATGGAGTGACCATTGCCGGGGATATCGCGATGATGACCGGTAAATTCATGCATAGCTTCTATATGACCCAGGGGACGATCAAACCATCGCAGAAAAAACTCAAAGGCTCCAACCAGGACTGCGGTGGATATGAGATCGGCCTTGAAGGGTTTTACCCGGGCATTGAGAAGGCTGTCCAGAAATGGATTCAGAACTTCGGCATCGATTTCAAAGGGATTGTCATTATTCAGAACTGCGCATCAAACAAGCGCTACCTGATTGGTGAACCCTGCAACCTGGTGCATATCGAAACCATAGAAACGACCTGGGGTGAAGAGATCGACAAAGACAAAGGCCACAAGTTCGGGTTCCTGTGCAAACAGGGTTCGCCAATGGCTTTTTATGAAGGAGTACTGGTGATAGACACCGCCCCACCAGCAGGATTATAAATGGACCTCTCGTAGTGTTTTCATAAGTGTTGGTTAGTTGAGCCTGTCGGAGCGATCTGGCAGGCTTTTTTACTGTTGCCCGATCTAAGTATTGATATCTTTGTAATTTTACTATTGCAAAAATAACCACAGTCAATTGAGTATATACAATCGTCACACACAATTTTTAAAAAACTTAGAGTACACCAAAATATGAAAATCATTTTCTCAAAAATATTTGTCTTTTACAAGATATTGAGAAACTCTAAATTACTTCAATGGATTGCTAATTTCCCTCGAACCAGTATTTTCTGGTATCCATTAATCCTTTCAATATTTTCCGGGTTAATTTTTTACTATTTCTTCAGCGTACTCCCTCGTCATCAAGAATTAAAAAAAGTAAAACCTCAAATCGAATATTTAACAGATAAGATTCTTTCGGACGGGATGTTTATTGTCACAGAAATGACGTATCAAAATTTAACTCAGAACAAATATAATGAGGGAGTACTGACAATAAGAGAAATTGAAAACGCTTTACAAGGTATTTACTTTGATACAAAATTGAGATATATCTGTGTCAATCAAAAAGGTGAATGGTACAATATAGGTGATTTCGTCTCGGACTATTTATCAAATATTGAGAGGAATAGCGAAGTTCTTTTTCGTTACATTATTTATTTAGATCCTGAAGAGATTAACATTATTAACGAATTATTAAGGAATGACCTATTTGAAACGTGGCATAATTCACGATTCCCTGAAATAATGAATATTGATGGTCAGATATTCAAAGCAGAACGTAAAGACTTATCTGGCTTCAAATTTTCATTATTTGAATTTTATCAAGCACTTCAAAAGCTTGATAAATATGCACATGAGGAAATCTATACACGAAATAAAAGCTTACAAATAAACGCTGCAAATGCGTATTTCTCAAACAATTTCAAACTTGCAATCCAATATAACCTAGAAATTTTGAAGATTAATAAGAAGGATAAGGATGCCATGTTTTATTATGGTGCTTCTTTAATAGGCGATTATCAGATATTTAATGGGATTAAGGTATTGAAGAAATTCCTCGAACTTTATCCAGACCAAAAAGAGTCTGTAAAATCAAATATTAAAAATGAATATGCAAAAAAAATGATTTTTAAAGAAAGTGATTAAAACCTGTCTGTAAAAAGCCGTCAGCCGTTAGGATTAATTAAAGTAAGAAATGCTTGCTAAAAACTTAGCAGGCATTTTTTATGTCCTTTAATCATTGCAATTGCAGCAATATTTTCGCTGCATGGATCATGACATTCTTTTCTGGATGAAGGCTGACCAGGACTACTTAGCCGGTCTTGCCCTCTTTGAACGTTACACGCACAATACTAAAATCGGCAGGATGCTGCGCATTGGGGGAGCAACCGTGAAAAACCGGTTGACTCTTTCGTATGAACCTAGCAAAATTGCCAAGCATTTAGCGGCTTTCGAGAATGCTTCTGCTTTAGTGAAACCACCCGTAAAAAAGGAAACTACAAAACCAGAGCAGCCAATGCCTCCGGAGGTTACCACTATTGACAGACTTCGATCGGAGCAGAAAATGTGTTACAAGATGCTCGATAACCTTCATGCTGTTCTTCCTTACCGGGAAATCCAGGAGCGAAAAGAAATTGCTTTTCGAATACTGGACATTGATGACCAGTTCAAGGAGATCACAGAAAGGATTGCCCATTATGAGACAAATGGTGTGATCCCCCCGGCGCCGGTCAATGATGAACCCAAGAAGGTTTCTGAAATGAGTGAAGCTGAGCTGATCATCAGGCAGAATAATGTTCGTACCTATATCGCCAGGTACAAACGCCTGGTGGCTGATTCAAAGAAACTCAAAACATTGCCCAGGAACCATGAGTTGTTGGATAAATTTCAAATGGAATTGGATGAAATAACGGAAAGGCTAAATAAATGAGCCTGTTTTCGACCGAAGATTTGGCAAAGAAAAAACCGGAC
>CAIVAT010000177.1 GCA_903903985.1 uncultured Bacteroidales bacterium
AGGCTACTTATTAACACTTTTATAAAGGTTATTAACGATTTCAACGGGCAGGTAAAAGGATTTCAATATCATAGACCAGGGCGGCGCCGGCAGGTATGTTTTTCAGGTCTCCAAGCAGCCCGAATGCCAGGTGCGATGGTACAATCAGTTTTGCACAGTCACCCTGCTGCATAAGTAACAGCGCTTCCTGTAGCCCGGTTTCCCCTTCCGAGGTTCCGGGGCAAATGATCTTCGGGCCGAGAGAATCGGAGCTGTAGGCTGTGTTCCCATTAAGAAGGGAAAGGCTGTACTTCAGTCTGACTACATCTCCTGAAATGATCTTTCTGCCGTTTCCTTTCTTATAGACCATATACCTCAAACCTGTAGAGGTCTCTTGCATTTTCCAATGATGCCGGATGATATAATCCTCAATTTCACTATTCTCTGACTTTACAAGCTGCTGATTATACCCGATCAGTTTAGCGTCCATCATGAGGATATGGTCTGTTGAACGGGCCCGTCTTGTTTCAGGTTCACATGAGAAGAGTACAAAGGAAAGACAGATGGCTGAAAAAGCCAGGAGAAGCATCCTGCGACCCGATGAAAGTAAAGGATGATTGGAATCTGACATCCTCAGTCGTTATAAACATTTTTAAGGCTGATCCTGAATTCCGGGAGCAGTTTAAGAAAACTCTCAACAGTCTCTGTTAAGGTCATAAAGCAATTTGCTCCGGAAGCATTACGATGCCCTCCCCCTCCGAAATGTTCACGTGCAAGGCGATCAACGGAAAAATTTCCTTTCGAACGGAAGGAAACCTTCACCTGGTCATCCCTCTCCATAAAAAGAGCGGCAAGATTGATGTCCCTGATTGAAAGAGCATAATTAACAACCCCTTCGGTATCACCAACCTCGTAGTTAAATCGGATCAGATCGTCTTTTGTAAGAACAATATATGCTGTATGATATTCAGGAAGAACGATAAGACCATCACTGACGGCATATCCCAGGAGCCTTAAACGGCTTTCAGAATATGTGTCATAAATCAGACGGTGAATATGCTCCCCGTCAATGCCCAGGCGGAAAAGTTCAGCTGTTATAAGGTATGTTTTAACGTAATTGCATGAGTAACTGAACGATCCTGTATCGGTGGCAATACCTGTGTATAAGCATTCCGCAATCTCTTTATCAATCAAGTGCCTGTAACCCGATTCACCGATAAAATCATAAACCATTTCAGAGGTGGATGATATCTTGTTAAATGATATTTTGTAATCGAATTCATCAGCAGGATTTAAATGATGATCTATCAACACCTTCCCGGAACCGGAATTCCTTACTTCCGTTTGAAGTTCATTCAGCCTGCTTAAATTATTAAAATCAACACATACAATCAGGTCCGATTCCCCGATTAATTCCTTGCATCTTTCCTGATCACTTTCAAAGACCTTAATCTCTTTTGCACCGGGCATCCATGCAAGAAATTCAGGGTAGGGATCTGGAATTATAACCGTGACGACGAATCCCCGCTTTTTTAAATACAAAAACAGGGCAAGACTCGCTCCTATCGCATCTCCGTCGGGATTTGTATGGGTCGAGATAATTATCTTGCCTGATTTGTCCAGGATTTCCCGAACCTGAATGAAATCTGAGTTTTCTAAATAGTTTTCCATGAATGAAGGGACAAAAGTACATATTTTTAAAAATAGTCTTACTTTTGCCGCCACCTAATTTTAAAGATGTCACTATGACAGGGAAACTCACATTTACAATGATAAAGCCTTCGGCCGTAGCTGCCGGGCATGCAGGAGATATCCTTGCGATGATCGAGAAAGCCGGATTCAGGTTAGTTGCAATGAAACTCATCCATTTGAGCAGACACCAGGCCGGCTTGTTTTATGCAGAACACAACGGCAAAAGCTTTTACGAAGATCTCACCCGGTTTATGTCTTCCGGCCCTATCATCGCGGCAATAATTGCAAAGGACGATGCAGTTGCCGAATTCCGTAAGCTGATCGGTGCCACGGATCCTGCAAAAGCCGAAAAAGGAACTGTGAGAAACCTTTATGGTAAAAGTATTACAGAAAATGCAGTGCATGGCTCAGATGCCGATGCAACTGCTGAAAGGGAAGGGAATTTCTTTTTCTCTTCGATTGAAAACGTCTGATAATATGTTACTGAGGAAAATACTGGACGAAGGTCTTGTTCTTATTAAATATGATAATCCTTTCAATTTCTTCCTCATTACCAGGATTTGACGCAGTTTGCCCCTCTCCTGACGCTTCTTTTTTCCCGTTTGCAGTGTCTTTCAGTTGGGTTTGCCGTTGCCGGGTCGTCTGATCTTTAGGTGTTTGCATAATTGCTTTCTCATTATCAAAACCCGCTTTGCCTGATTCACTGAATAATCCATTCATGAATGAAGGTTGTGGAACCGGATTATTTTCATTCCGGGATATCTTAGTACTGTCTGTTGAAATTTCAGGTTTCTCTTCAAAAGACAAATTTGAAGTCCCGTCCCGATAAACAGGTTCGTTTCCAAAAAGCAGCCAATCAGGATTAACATCCGGAAAATGATTCAAAATTTTTAAAATGAATTCCAGGCTTGGTTTATTCCGGCCTGAAATTAAATGTGAAATCCCGGAACGCTGCACCTTGATTTCATCCGCAAATTGCGAAGGTGACAGGTTTTTTATCTGCATTAACCTCTTAAGCCTCTCAATCATACTTACTTCATTTATAAGTTTAACTAATCTTCATTAACTGACTGGTTTATTGTCTTATAGAAAATATTTAATTCAAAATATAAATTAATTTACATTTGTAACTTTTAAATAGTATAATTGATTTACATATGTAATCTTATTAAATCGTATTGTAAATATACATAATTTAGAATTGTAAACATTATAATTATTTGTTTACTGATATGATTCGCTGAATTGAATAAAACAAAACATAAACAAAGACTTGTCCGTTCTTTGTAAGTATCAAATTGCCTTTTATTTAATCCGTTCTTCGCCTGAATTTCGCTCAGCCTACCGGGCGAGCTTGGGGCCTGGGCTTGCCTCTCGGTGAATACCATCTAATTGGTTTACAATTGTAATTTCAACTGTAAACATTTAATCCATCCAGGTAAATTCCCTTCAGCTTGATGCCTGACCTGGGGCCGGGACTTCCCACAGGGTTCATACCATTTAATAAAAATAAAACCCAGCTGAAAAAATCTTCAACCGGGTTTAAAAATATACCCTTAAAGGACCAGTCCCTACTCAGGCAATTTGATCATCTGGCAGGTTGCATGCAGGAACTCTGAATTCAGTG